>DATGZH010000029.1:0-132625 GCA_035297265.1 Acidimicrobiales bacterium
AGCGACGATCGTGCCGGAGTCGGCGACGGCGAAGCAGTTCGTTGCGCTCGGACAGGCGGCGCCGTGGAAGGCGTTCCCCGTCGGCGAGGTCTGCGTGCTCCATGTTCCTCCGCCGTTGGTCGTCGCCACGATCGAGCCGCCATTCGTGAAGGCGAAGCAGTCGCTGGTGTTGCCACAGGCCACAGCCCGGATCACCTTGTCAGTACCGTTGATGATCCCTGCTGGCAGGGTCTGGTTGGACCACGTGGCGGCGCCATTGGTCGAGACGAGGATTGAGGGCACGATGGTGCCGGTCGTGTTGTTCATGGCGCCGCCGCCACCGAAGCACGTGCTGGCGCTCGGGCAGACGATCGTGTCCATGCCGGCCTGCAGCGACGGAAGGCCGTTGCTCAATGAGCTCCAGCTGGTGCCGCCATCGGTGGTCTCGGTCAGACGTGCCACCCCGCCGAAGGTGCCGCCGCTGAGGAAGCACGTCTGGGTACCGGGTTCACACGTCGCGCCCGTGTAGTTGTACGTCCACGAGTCGGGTGACTGGACCACCCGCCAGTTGCCGGCCTTGGGCGGCGGCGGGGGCGACGAGGTGGCCGTCGTGCTGACGAGAGCCATGCCGACACCGGTGATGCTGCCGGCGAGGACCAGGGTGACGAGGCTGAGTGAAACCAGTCGAGAGGCGCGCATAGTCGATGTGCTAGTCGGGCGCCACCGGTGGTGTCAACCATTCTCCCTGCATATGGTGCCTTTTCATTGCCTTCCGCAAGTGGTGCTTGCGCCGTTCGTCGGCCTCCACCTTTGGTGGCGACGCCGGGACAGAACCCACGCCTGTGCACGGTGGGTCCCCCGGCCCCGCCACCTGGGGCCCGGGGGACCGAACGACTCGACGGTAGGCTCGATCGAAGACCCTTCACGAGGAGATGCGCCATGCCCCCGCCCGGTCGGGCCGGTATGGGGATGGGTGGGCTCGGGTGGACGGGGATGCGCTCCTTCCGCCAGGACCGCTCCGTCCTCCAGCACCAGATCAAGCAAGGGACGGCTCGGCGGATGCTCCGCTTCGCCGTCCCCTACCGGCGGATCCTGGCCGTCTTCCTGCCGGTCGTGGTGCTGGACGCCGCGGTCGTGGCCATCAACCCACTGATCCTTCGTTCCCTCATCAACAACGGCATCCTCGGCCACAACTCCCAGCTCGTCGTGGGGCTCGCCCTGCTCGCCGCCGGCCTCGCCCTCGTCGATGCGGGCCTCTCGCTCTACGAACGACGAGCTTCGGCGTACATCGGCGAAGCCCTCATCTTCGATCTGCGTTCCAAGGTCTTCCGCCACATCCAAGAGATGCCCCTCGCGTTCTTCACTCGGACTCAGACCGGCGCCCTCATCAGCCGTCTGAACAACGACGTGATCGGTGCGCAACAGGCCTTCACCGATCTTCTCTCCAACATGCTGGGGAACGCCGTGACGGTCCTGATCGTGCTGATCGCGATGTTCATCCTCAGCTGGCAGATCACGCTCGTCGCCCTGATCCTGCTCCCGGTCTTTCTGATCCCCGCGCACTACGTCGGCAGACGACTCGGTTCCATGACGCGGGAGTCCTACGACTTGAGCGCCGAGATGAACACGGTCATGAGCGAGCGGTTCAACGTGTCCGGGGCCATGCTGGTGAAGCTGTTCGGCGATCCTGAGACCGAGGTGTCCCACTTCGACGAGAAGGCCGCTCGCGTACGCGATATCGGCGTCGCCACGGCCTTGTATTCACGGTTGTTCGTCGTCGCCTTGACCTTGACCGCGGCCTTGGCGACGGCCTTCGCCTACGGCTTCGGCGGGATCGCAGCCGTCAACGGCACGTTGTCGGTGGGCACGGTCGTGGCGATAACCGCCTATCTCGCCCGGTTGTACTCCCCATTGACCCAGCTCTCCAATGTGAACCTGGACGTCGTGACGACGCTCGTCTCCTTCGAGCGGATCTTCGAAGTGCTCGATCTCGTCCCGTCCATCCCGGAGCGCCCGGCCGCGGTCACCATCCCCCGGGGCCCGGCTTCGATCGAGTTCGACCTGGTGGACTTCACCTATCCGAGGCCTGAGGACGTCTCCCTCGCCTCGCTCGAGATCGTTGCCGAGCTGGAGAAGGACACGCCGTCCCAGGTACTCCACGATGTCTCGTTCCGCGTCGAGCCGGGACAGCTCGTGGCCCTCGTCGGGCCGTCGGGCGCCGGCAAGACGACTATCTCCAACCTCGTACCTCGGCTCTACGACACCACCGCAGGTGCCGTGAGGATCCACGGTGTCGATGTCCGCGAGGCGACAAAGGCTTCCCTCAGGGACGCGGTCGGCGTGGTCAGCCAGGACCCCCATCTCTTCCACGACTCCCTCAGGGCCAACCTGCTCTACGCCCGGCCGGGCGCCACGGAGGACGAGCTCACCGCGGCGCTCGAAAAAGCCCAGATCATGCCCATGATCGCGCAACTGCCCAACGGCCTCGACACCGTCGTCGGCGAGCGCGGCTACCGGCTGTCGGGTGGCG
The DNA here is from genome assembly GCA_035297265.1 of Acidimicrobiales bacterium. Taxonomy (GTDB): domain Bacteria; phylum Actinomycetota; class Acidimicrobiia; order Acidimicrobiales; family RAAP-2; genus DATGZH01. The sequence goes on from DATGZH010000029.1 coordinate 2,510, forward strand.
AGAAGCAGCGGGTGGCGTTGGCCCGGCTCTTGCTCAAGGCACCTGACGTCGTGGTGCTCGACGAGGCCACCGCACATCTGGATTCGGAATCTGAAGCAGCCGTCCAGGCCGCCTTGCGCGTCGCCCTCGCCGGCCGGACCTCGCTCGTCATCGCCCACCGACTCTCCACGATTCGTGAGGCGGATCAGCTACTGGTGATCGACAGCGGCCGCATCGTGGCCCGTGGCACCCACGCCGAGCTACTGGCTCAAGGAGGGCTCTACGCGGACCTCTACCGGACCCAGTTCGCCGAGCATGACCGGAAGGCCGACGGCCGAAGGAGCCCCGCGCACGATGCCGTCTCGCCGGACGAGCCCGAGCCCGCCGAGATCGCCGCCCCTGGCGGGGGCCGGGGCGGTGGCGGAGGGACGGGTCGCGGCGGCGGCCGATTCAAGGCCGGGAGCCCGCCGGCCCCCCGGGCCAACTCCTGATCTTCCCCCGCGGCCGCGGGTTACCCCGCAGCGTCCCCGTTGGTGGGCAGGGACTCCTTCGCCGGAGGGGGCCCGTCCGGGACCTGGTCGTCGGGGAGCGGCTCCATCGCCACCGCGTCCGCGGCCACCCCGGTCAAGAGCTCCCGGTCGCGCACGATCCCGAGCACGCTCGTCGGTGCACCCAGACGGGTCGTGCGTTCGATCCACATGCAGGCCCGGACGACGGCTTGGTAGGAGGCGAGCATGAAGCGGCCGGGGGCGTCGCTGGCCGCCCGGAGCTTCGGGTAGAGCTGCGAGATCCAGAGGACGATGAAGTTCGGGAACCCGAAGACGAAGAGCAGCTGAATCGGCCAAGAACGGAGAAACCACACCAGGTGGTCGCCCGGCCCGACGGGCGGCCGATGCAGTTTGGCGATCTGGGCGACTGACAACGTCAGCACCACGATGCTCGTGACGACCAGGGCTTGGCGGCCGTTGAAGAACGTCTTGGGCTCTCGCTGGACCCGCTCGAGCGTCTGACCCGCCGACGTGGCCGGGAGATGGCGGGGATCGGTGTGCAAGAGGCGGGCGACGGCCAACTCGGAGCCCTCGACCACGGAAAGCAGCCAGAGCAGACCGATGATGAGGATCGTGAGGAGGATGGCCTCCCCGCCCCGTTGTCCGTACATGAGCTGCGCGGTGTCGAAGAGCACCAGGAGGATAACCAGGGCGACCGCGAGCAACGACCAGAAGACGGCCAGGGCGACGCCAACGGGACCCTGGTTCCGCGCGTACTCGGCGAACAGGTCGCGCCGACGCGGGCCGGATCCGGGCGACTGATCGTGCGAGCTCCGAGCAACGGTCTGGGACACGCCGAAACCATACCGGGCAACCAGGCTGCCGGTCACGAGTGTCGGCGCTAAAACGATGAGACGTCGTCAGCAGCAGTTCGGGCGAGTTTCACCGGGATGGGCGGACGGGTCGTCCGCTCGATGGAGACGTTCGTCGCCTTGACGACGGCGTTGACGATCACGCCGGGTGTCAGGTCCATGTCGTCGGCTGCTTCACGACTGATGAGCGCCACCATTCGGAATGGTCCAGCCTGCACCTCCACGTGCGCCATCACCTTGTCCTTCACCACCCGGGTCACGATGCCGTAGAGGTGGTTGCGAGCCGAGTCCCGGGTGAGGCCGTGCTGGGCAACCTGGTAGTGGGACCGCGCGAACTTGGCGAGCGCTGTCCCTTTGACCCGACGGCGGCCCGACGCGCTACGGGTCGCCTCCAAGCGCCTGCATCGATCAAACGGCGCACGGTGTCCGAGCTCACGCCGAGGACGCCTGCGGCCTCACCCACGCCGTAATCCACCATCCGCCCCGGACGCTACGCCCCCGCGGCCGACGCCTCCACCCGTGGGACCCTTGGCCAACGGGAGCCGGTCCCTGGGTCCGGGAGGTCGGCCACGTCGCCGTCCTGCACCAGGACCGTCGGCGGATCAACGGTGCAACTCGGAGTCGCCCGCCCATCTGCGGTTCGAGATGGCGCGGCCTACCATGCGGTCGACGGAGACGAGGAGCCGCCATGACCGATCTCGGCCGCGACATCTATTACGACCCCTACGACTTCGAGATCGACGCCGACCCGTATCCGGTCTGGCGGCGCCTGCGCGACGAGGCCCCCATCTACTGGAACGAGAAGTACGAGTTCTGGGCGCTCAGTCGCTTCGACGACGTCGAGAAGGCCTCGGTCGCCTGGCGGACCTACCAGTCGGGCCGGGGGTCCGTGCTCGAGCTCATCAAGAGCGGGCTCGACATCCCGCCCGGGAACATCCTCTTCGAGGACCCGCCCGCCCACGACCTGCACCGCAGTCTGCTGAGCCGGGTCTTCACCCCTCGACGCATGCAGGCAATCGAGCCCCAGGTCCGGGCATTCTGTGCCCGCAGCCTCGACGGACTGGTCGGGTCGGGCGGTTTCGACTTCATCACCGATCTCGGCGCCCAGATGCCCATGCGCACCATCGGGATGCTGCTCGGCATACCCGAGGAGGACCAGGAGGCCATCCGCGACCGCATCGACGCCGGACTCCGCCTCGACGAGGGGACGATGCCCCAGCCGGAGGACCGGTCGTTCAACCCGACCAGCGGGGACTCCTTCGGCGACTACATCGACTGGCGGGCCGAGCACCCCTCCGACGACCTCATGACGGACCTCTTGAACGCGGAGTTCGAGGACGAGACCGGGACGGTACGAAAGCTCCGGCGCGACGAGGTGCTCGGCTACGTCGGCCTGGTCGCCGCCGCCGGGAACGAGACGACCACCCGCCTCATCGGCTGGACCGGCAAGGTCCTGGCCGAGCACCCCGACCAGCGGCGGGAGCTGGTCGAGGACCGATCGCTCGTCCCGGCGGCCATCGAGGAGCTGCTCCGTTACGAGGCGCCGTCGCCCGTCCAGAGCCGCTACGTCGCCGAGGACGTCGAGCACTACGGCACCAAGGTGCCCGAGGGCTCGGTCATGGTGCTGCTGACGGCATCGGCCAACCGCGACGAGCGCGAGTTCCCCGACGCCGACCGCTTCGACATCCACCGGACCATCGGGCACCACCTCACGTTCGGCTACGGGATCCACTTCTGCCTCGGGGCGGCGCTCGCCCGCCTCGAGGGGCGCGTCGCTCTCGACGAGGTGCTGCAGCGGTTCCCCGAATGGGAGGTGGACTGGGAGCACGCCGAGCGGACCCACACGTCCACCGTGCGTGGCTGGGAGCACCTCCCGGTCGTCACCCCCTGACCCGAGGGCCGCCGAGTGGACACCGAGGAGGCCGAGCGATGACCGACGACGTGAGCGAGGCCCGGGTCGCCTTCGCCGAGCTGCTCGACACGCTGCAGGAAGCGGGCACCCGCTTCGCCGGGGCGGAGTGGGGCCTCCTGGCCCCCGACGACGTGGCCGGGGGCCTGCGGGTCGTCGCCAACCTCCTCGAAGGCGGCCTGGTCGGCTACTTCGAGGACGACGCCCGTCAACCGCTGTTCCGCCAGATCGTGACGGCGACCCGCAAGAGCCTCGGGGACAACGCCGACGCCCTCTACTTCGACGCCCCCGTGTCCTCGCAGTACGCCTATCGGGTTCGCGGCCGCACGGCCGGGGCGGTCTACGTGTCGTTCACGGTGGAGGCGGGCGGGGCCGTGGGACGCTTCCCGCAGCGAACGGCGGGGGTGCTCAACGACACCGGTTTCGACGTCGACGCCGACGGCCGCTTCGAGATCTACCTCGGTGGCCCGCCCCGGGAGCGCAACTGGCTCGCCCTCGACTCCGACGCCTCACGGGTGACGACCCGGCACTACTTCGAACAGGAGCGCTCGCCGGCCGTGCCGCCGTCACCCGACCCGGCGCTCGAGATCGAGCTCGTCGACCCGCTGCCGCCGCCACCCCCGCCGTCCGACGCATCCGTGGCCGAGGGCCTGCGCCGGGTGGCCCGCTACGTCCGCTCCCGCTCCCTCGAGCAGGCCAAACCGGGCGAGGCCGACCAACCGGGCTTCGTCTCCCGGGAGCCCAACGTGTTCTCGAAGCCCGTGCCGCCCGGCGACCACGCGCTCGCCGCGGCCGACGCCAGCTACAGCCTGGCTCCCTACCTGCTCGGGCCGGACGAGGCCCTCGTCATGACGGGACGGTGGCCGGTGTGCCGCTGCGCCAGCGTGTCGCTCTGGAACCGTCATCTCCAGACCTACGACTACCTCCACCGGAGGGTGTCGCTGAACCGGGCCCAGACGACGACCGGGCCCGACGGCCGCTTCACGATGGTCCTCGCCCACGCTGACCCGGGCCGGCCGAACTGGCTCGACACGGAGGGCCGGGCCTTCGGGCTGGTCTTCTGGCGGTACTTCCTCCCCGAGGGCGAGATCGAGACGCCCCAGGCCGCGGTGGTCAAGCTGGACGAGCTCTGACCGTCATTCCTCGACGACCCCGTAGTGGTCGACGTAGTGGCGGAAGTGCTCACGGACGCTCGACTCGTCGAGGCCCACGTCGGCCAGCGAATAGGCGTGCGCCCCGTGCTTGTCCTTGGGCTTGGCGACCAGGTAGTCGAGCACGACCTTGTCGTGGCCCTCGGGCCACGCGAGGTCCAGCCGCTCGTAGAGGGCCCGGAGCGAGCCGACGGGATCGCCCATGAGGTCGGTGAAGTGGGAGTCGACGATCCGGTCGGCGGGGACGCTCCCGTCAGCGCGTGCCGCGATGGCGCCGTCGAGGAACATCTCGTAGGTCATCGTCATGATGGTGGCCAGTTCGCCCACGTCGACGTGGTCGCTCCGTATGAACCGGAGCGCCGAGAGGATGCTGACGAGCGAGGGCATGAACTTGCGGGGATCCCGGTGGGTGTGGACCACCCGGGCGTCGGGGTACTCGGCGAAGAGCGCGGGCAGCGTCGACACGTGGAAGGGCGACTTGAGCAGCCATCGGACCCCGTCGGCCTGCGGGGCCTCGTGCTCGAAGGTCTGCAGCATCCGTCGGTGGAGACGGTAGACCCGCCCGAGCGTCTCGAGGTGCTCGAGCTGCCAACCGGTGAACGACGGCGCGTCGTAGATCATCGGCCAGTACGGCCCGGAGAAGTCGTACATGAGGAAGTGGACGCACTCGCAGGGCAGGTCGCTCGCCAGCTCGTGCATCGTCTGGAACGGCGGGTGGATGTCCGACCACAGCTCCTGCTCGGACTGGGAGAGGGCGAGGCGGCGCTCGACGGAGCCCGTCGAGGCCAGCGGATAGAGCGCCTCGTAGGCCATGGGCGCCCGCAGCTGCGGGTCGAGGGCCATCAGCTCGAGCAGGATGGTCGTGCCCGTGCGCGGCGGACCGACGATGAACACGGGCGCGTCGACCGGGATGGCCGCCACCTGCGGGGTCCCCTGCCAGGCGGCCTGCAACCGCAACCAGGTCTGGAGCACCCGGAGCACCTCGCTCCTCGTGAGCACCCGGCCGAGGAGGTGGAGGCGGGACTCGGCGTCGATCGCCCGCAGCTGGCGTTCGTACGTTTCGGTCCAGCCGGGCCAGGCCGACTCACCGAGGTCGTCGAGGCCGGTCGTGGCTCGGGCCACCGCCAGGAGCTCGTCGGCGTCGAGCCCGACGACCGAGCGGGGATCGCCGAGCGCGTCGCCGAAGAGGTTGAGCCGTCGGACCAGCTCGGGATGCACGAGTTCGCGCACGAAGGAGGACCGTACACCCGAGCCCTTCGAGCCGCCCCGGCCGGGAGGCGGGCCATCGCCGTCCGCCGCGGCGCTCGGTAGCGTGACGAGATGTTCTTCATGCGCTTCGCCATGCGGGCGGCGACCGACGACCCGCAGGTGCGGGCCGAGCAGTACGGCGCGCTCCTCGAGATGGCCGCCTGGGCCGAGGGCCACGGCTGCCTCAGCGCCGTCGTGTCCGAGCACCACGCCAGCGAGGACGGCTATCTCCCCTCCCCGGTCCCCGTCGCGGCGGCGATGGCCGCCCGGACGACGACCCTGCCGATCTCGGTCGGGGCGCTCATCCTCCCCTTCTACGAGCCGGTCAAGCTGGCCGAGGACCTGGCCGTCGTCGACCTGCTGAGTCGGGGCCGCGTCACCTACATCATCGGCGTCGGCTACCGCCCCGAGGAGCTCGCGATGTTCGGCGTCGAGCCGTCGGGGCGAGGCGACCTCGTCGAGGAGCGCATCGGGTTCCTCCGGCGGGCCTGGTCAGGGGAGCCCGTCGAGCTCGACGGGCGTCGGGTCCTCGTGCGGCCCAGGCCGTTCACGCCCGGTGGTCCGCCGCTCCTGTATGGCGGCCGGACCGCGGCCGCCGCCCGGCGGGCCGGCCGACTCGGCCTCTTCTTCGTGGCCGAGAAGTCGCGCCCTGAGCTCGAGGAGCTCTACCGGGAAGCCGCCGCGGCCGCCGGCATCGAGGCGCCCGGTTGCGCCTTCCCGTCCGAGGACCTGCCGACGACGATGTTCGTGGCCGACGATCCCGATCGGGCCTGGGCGGAGATCGGCCAGTACCTGCTCGTCGACGCGGTGGGCTACGGCCGCTGGTTCGTCGGGCGCGAGCTGAGCGCCTCGGTGTCGCGGGCCACGACGGTGGCCGAGCTCAAGGCCGAGCGGGGTCCGTACCAGATCCTCACCCCTGACGAGGCGGCGGGCTACGTCACCGCCGGCCGGCCGCTGGCCCTCCAGCCGTTGGCCGGCGGCATCCCGCCCGATCTCGCCTGGCCCTACCTCGAAGCGGCTGCCGCGGTCGCCGGCGGCCGTCCCGCCTGACCCCGGAGCGGTTGCGGCAGGAGGCCCCCGGACGTAGCGTCTCGCCCGCGAGGTTGGCGGGGCCCCGTGGAGACGGCCAACTTCGAACCAAGGGGAACGACATGAAGTCGCGCGCGTTGACGCTGGTGTCCGCCACGATCCTCGCCGGGGGTCTCCTGACCGGCCTGCTCGCCGAGAGCGGCGCCGCCGGGGCGACCGGTTCACCCTGGGCACCCGGCACGATCTTCGTCGCCGTGGCCGGTGACCGCATCCAGGGCGACGTCGGCTACGTCGAAGCGGTCGCCCCGAACGGCTCCACGTCGGACGTCTACTTCGGCGAGCCCTACGACGTCACGACCGACGCCGCCGGTGACGTCTTCGTCCCCGACTGCAACAACGGCAACGTCACCGAGGAGCTCGCCGGCGGTGGCTCGAGGGTCGTCATCTCGGGACTCCTCTGCCCGGACTCGGTCGCCCTCGACAACTCGGGCAACCTCCTGGTCGGCTCGTTCACGACCAACGAGCACCTGTTGAGCGTGCCGCTCGGTGGCGGGTCGCCGACCGCCCTGCCGGTCGCGGGTACGCCGGCGGGCATCGCCGTCGACTCGCAGAACGACATCTACTTCACCGACGGCTCCATCGACCCCTTCGTCCACGTCGACGTGCCCGGCGCCACCACCTCCGAGTCCCTGCCGTTGGGCGAGAACGTGGCCCCGCTCGCCCTGCGGCTCGACAGCGCCGGGGACCTCTACTACGCCACGACCTTCGGCGGCGACGTCGACGAGCAGTACTCGGGCTCGCCGAGCCTGACGGGCACATTCGGGTCCGTCTCCTACGCCAAGGGGACGGTGGTCGACTCGAGCGGTGACGTCTTCATCTCCGACGGCTCGAGTGACGTGGTGAAGGTGGCGGGCGGAGTACAGACCACCCTGCTCAGCGGGCTCGACGATCCCTCCGGCCTCGCCGTGTGGCCACCGCCGGTCACCCCCGCTCGGGTGGCCAGCACCGTCACGCTCTCGACGACGTCACCCTCGAGCGTGAGCGTCACCCAGTCCGTCGACCTGACCGCGACGGTGACGTCGTCGGGGTCGCCGACCGGTTGGGTCCAGTTCGAGTCGAACGGCGGCGCCGTCGGGAGCCCGGTGGCCCTGAGCGGCGGCACGGCCTCGCTGACGACGACGCTGCCGGGCGGCGCGCAGCCCGGGCCCGACACGGACAACGTCACCGCCTTCTACCTCGGCGACGGCGCCGACGCACCAGCGGTGTCCAACACCTTGCCGTTCACCGTGTCGTACCTCCCCGTGACGGTCACGTTGACCACGGCCAAGACCACCGTCCACCAGGACAAGCCGGTCCTCTTCACGGCCACCGTGAGCGGCAGCGACGGCGTGGCCTCGGGCGACATCGAGTTCGAGGTCAACGGGAGCAGCGTGGCCGACAACAGCCTCGACAGCAGCGGGACGGCCACCGCGACGTTCAGCCTGCCGCCAGGCTCATCGAGCGTCCAGGCGGTCTTCCTCCCGAATGCCAGCCCGCCCTACCAGGAGACCGACAGCAACACGTTGACGATGAACGCCAAGCCGCCCTTCACCACGTCGGTCCAGGCGAACGAGAGTCAGGGGTCCCAGTCCGGCAACACCTGGCCGATCACGATCTCGGTGACGGTCGTCGGGGTGAGCGGTCAGGCGGCGCCGTCGGGCACCGTGAAGGTGAAGAAGTTCACCTGTACGGCGCTCAGCCCGTCGGGCTCCGATGCCACGTCGAGCTGCACGGCAAACCTCGCCCAGGGGAACTACACCGTGACGATCAAGTACAGCGGCCAGAAGGGGCTCTACGCCAAGTCGACCGACCAGTTGAGCTTCTCGGTCGGCAACGGAGGCGACTGACCCGCCAGCGGCCGACCTGACCGTCCTACGCTCGCCGGGTGCACCTCGGCGAGCTCACGACACCGGCGCTCGTCGTCGACCGGGCCGCCCTCGACCACAACCTCGCGGTGATGGCCGAGGCGCTGCCGGGCGACCGGCTACGGCCCCACGTGAAGGCGCACAAGTCGACGCAGTTGGCCCGCCGGCAGTGGGCGGCCGGGCACCGGGCCTTCACCTGCGCCACCGTGGCCGAGTGCGAGGGCCTGGCCGCGGCCGGTCTCGGCGAGGACCTGTTGCTGGCGAACGAGGTGCTCGACGCCCGGCGCCTCGGTCGGCTCGTCGCCTCGGGCTCCCGGGTCACGGTCGCCGTCGACTCCGCGGCCACCATCGCCGCGGCGGCCGGCGGCGGGCTGCGGGAGGTCCTGATCGACGTGGACGTGGGTCTGCCCCGGTGCGGCTGTCAACCCGAGGACGCGCCGGCGCTCGCCGCACTGGCTCGAGAGCGGGGCCTCTCGGTGCGGGGCGTCATGGGCTACGAGGGCCACGTCGTCGGCCTCGCCGACCGAGCCGAGCGGGAGAGCCAGTGCCGGGCCTCGATGGAGATCCTCACCGCCGCCCGCGAAGCGGTCGGGGGCGAGGTGGTCTCGGGCGGCGGCACGGGGACCTACGACTGCAACCCCTGGGTCACCGAGTTGCAGGCCGGCTCCTACGCGCTCATGGACACGGCCTACGGGCGCCTCGGGCTCCCCTTCCGCCAGGCGCTGTTCGTCCTGGCCACCGTGATCTCGACGTCCCCGAAGGGGTGGTCGGTGGCCGACGCCGGACTGAAGGCCTTCGGCATGGACCACGGCGACCCTTCGCTCCCGGGGAGCAACGTCTGGTTCTGCTCCGACGAGCACGTGACGTTCGACCCGCCGCGCCCGGTCGGTGACCGGGTGCTCCTCGTGCCGGCCCACGTCGACCCGACGGTCGCCTACCACGAGCGCCTCTTCCTCGTCGAGGACGACGAGGTGCTCGACGTCTGGCCCGTCGACCTGCGCGGCTGGTAGCGGTCGACAAGGCACGCCCCGGGCGGGCCCTGTCCGGCTGGCCCCGAGACTAGGGTGGCCGGCCACGAGGGGGAGGATGATCCGGATGGGACGACGCCGGGCGCGATGGTTCGGAGCGGTCGGGCTGGCCGTGGTGGTCGTGGCGATGACGCCGAGCACCGCCCTCGCCGGCGGGCCAACGGTGACCGACGCCCACGACGGCTACTCGTTCCGCTTGCCGAGCGGGTGGCAACAGGTTGCTCTGACGAAGAGCCGGGTGAGCGCGCTCCTCAAGGAGGCGGCCAAGCTGTCCCCGCAGGTGAAGTCGTCGCTGTCGTCGCTGCTCCAGGAGGCCGCCTCGAGCCACAGCGTCAAGGTCTTCGCCGTCGGACCGCTGGACCCGGCCAGCTCGTTCCTGCCCAACGTGAACGTCATCGTCACGCCGGCCCAGGACCTCCCGAGTGGCCAGGCCTTCGTGGCGCTCGCACCGGCCACGGTGCACCAGGAGCTGGGGTCCATCGGCGCGACGGGCATCGTCACCAAGGCCGGCACGTTGAACTCGGCGCCCGCCCTCCTTGCCTCCTACACCCTGCACGAGAAGACCCTCACCGTGCACGGGGTCCAGCTGTACGTCTCGCGACACCATCTCATCGTGAACGTCACCGTCAGTGGCCCGACGGCCGCCTCCGCCCGCGCCGAGGCGGGCGAGATCGCGAGCAGCTGGCGCTGGCGTTAAACGCAGAGGAGCGCCGGCCCGGCGGCGCCGCCGTCAGGTTCCGCCGGACCCCGTGGGCACCGCGGCGAGGCGGGCCACGGTGTCCGCCGATGGTCCGTCGGCCGGCGGTGGCGCACTGAACAGCCGCGACGGCCACCAGTTCCAGGGACCGAGCAGGACGACGGTCGACGGGACGAGGAGCGTCCGCACGACGAAGGTGTCGAGGAGTATGCCGAGCGCCAACCCCGTGCCGATCTGGCGGATCTGGCCGGACGTCGCCACGGCGAGCACGCCGAAGGTCCCGGCCAGCACGAGTCCGGCCGAGGTCACCGTGGTCCCCGTGGTCGAGATCGCGGCGGCCACTGCCGGTCGGAGGGGGAGCCGGACGGCCTCCTCACGAATACGGCTCATGACGAGGATGTTGTAGTCCTCACCGAGCGCCATGATGAAGACGAACATGAAGAACGGCAGCGTGAAGTTGATGCCGAGCTGGTGGCCGAACACCACGAAGATCAGCACGGCCAGCCCGAGCGACGCCAGGTACGACAGCGCCACACTGGCCACCAGGTAGAGCGGCGCCACGAGCGACCTGAGGACGAGGGCGAGCAGGAGGGCCAGGACGACGAACACCACCGGAGCGATCCGCACGATGTCGGCGCCGCTGATGCTGCTCACGTCGGCCGCGGCCGCCGCCTGACCGGCCACGCCGGTGGTGAAGGCACCGACCGAGCTGCCGACGGACGCCACCGCCCGCCGGATCGACGGCACGGCCTGCAGGGCGGCGGTCGAGCCCGGCGACCCGGCCCGCAGGGACACCCGGTAGAGGACGGTGCGCCCGTCGTCGCTCACGAAGCCGGCCACCGCCCGGTAGGTGTTGTAGGCGAAAGGTGCGACGCCCGTGTGCGGGGGCTGGACGGCGGGCAGCTCGCCCGGCGGGCCGAGCCGGCGGTAGAGGTCGCCCAGGAACTCGGGCGGTAGCCCGACCTCGTTCGCCTGCAGGGCGCCCGTGACCGATGTGAACTCGCGCGACGAGAACAGCCCGTCGCTCGCCTGGTCGAGCACCTGGGGGTCGGACCAGACCGGGTCGGCGTAGCGGAAGAGCACGTAGGTGGCGTCCACCGAGGCCGGGCCGAAGTGGGCGACGAGGACGTCCTGGCCGATCCCTGAATCGGAGCCGACGATGAAGCCACCGGGGTCGAAGCCCGACGGGGCGTAGGCGAGCAGTGACAGGGCGAGGGCCCCGAGCACGGTCACGCCGACGGCGAGCGCCGTCACCGGCTGGCCCGAGACCCGGGCGGCCACCGCGCCCCAGCGGCCGGGCCGGACCGGGCCCGGCTCCGGTACGGCGGGCCAGAACACGGCCCGGCCGAGGACGGCGAGGAGAGCCGGGAAGAAGGTGAGCTCGACCACGAGGACCACGGCCACCCCGATGGCGAGACCAGGACCGACGCCCCGGTACAGGCCGAAGCCGGCCAGGAGCAGCGTGAGCAGGGCACCGATCACGGTGGCCGCCGAGAAGGTGATCGACTCCCCCACCTTCTCGACGGCCGCCTCGATGGCCGCCTGGGGTTCGAGGCCCCGGCGAAGGTTCTCCCGGTAACGGAAGACGAGGAAGAGCCCGTAGTCCGTGCCCGCGCCCAGCACGAGGGCGGTCAGTACCAGCTGGAGCAGCGACGAGATCTGCACGCCGAGATGGGCCGACGCGGCGATCAGCGGTTCGGCGAAGAACAAGGCAAGGAGGGCAGGCGCCAGCGTGGCGAGCGGCGCGAGCGGGGACCGGAAGGCCACGAGCAGGAGGAAGATGATGAGGATGGCCGAGATGATCTGGACGTGGTTGGCCGTCCGGTTCCCGGCGTGCTGCTGGTCGACGAGCTCGGGCAGGGGGCCGGTGAGGTGCACGAAGAGGCCCGGAGGGACGCCCGAACCGAAGGCGGCGCGCACCGCGGCGACGGCGTTCGAGCCGGCGGCTCCCCCGCCCGCCGTGGCCGGGGCGAACTCGACGATGGCCGTGCGGGCCGATCCGTCGACCGACACCGCGCCGTCGCGCACCGAGACGACGTTCCGCACCTGCCGGAGCCGGGCCTCGAGCCCGTCGATGTAGGCCTGGTCGGGGGGGGACAGCCGCTCGTCGTGCCGAGCGACGATGATCGTCCCGACCTGCTGGTCGCCCACGAGGAACGGGGCGGCGAGGCGCGCCGCCACGACACTCGGCGAGGAGGCCGGGAGGAAGGCGGCGTTGTCGTTCTTCACGATCGAGCCGAGTGACGGCAGGAGCACGACCGCGACGACCGTGGCGAGCGGCCATCCGATGACCAAGAACCAACGCCGACGGACGGCGAACCGCCCGATGTCGGCGAACAGCGTCCGGTGCCGAGGCCCGCTCAAGGTTCCGCGGCGGCCACGGGCTCGCCCTGATCCGCCAGCTCGGCCAACCCCTCGTCCAGGGGGACCGAGGCGGTGAAGCCCAGCTCCCGGGCCGCTCGGGCCGTGGAACCCATCACGTGGCGTACGTCGCCGAGCCGGTACCCCCCGGTCACGACCGGCCGGCGGCCACCGTCCCCGACGCACTGCGACAGTGCGGTGGCCAGCTCGAGCACCGTCGTGGGACGGCCGCTCGCCACGTTGCAGACGCCGCCGGCATCGTCCGCCGTCAGGGCGAGGAGGTTGGCCCGGGCCACGTCACGGACGTGGACGAAGTCGCGGCGCTGGCCCCCGTCCTCGAAGACCTGTGGGACCCCACCCCGGCGCAGCGCGGCCAGAAAGAGGCTGGCCACGCCGGCATACGGGGTGTCCTCGGGCGACCGCGGACCGTAGACGTTGTGGTACCTCAGGATCGTGACCGGCAGGCCCCGTTCGCGTCCGAAGACCGCCACCAGGTGCTCCTGGTGGACCTTCGTGGCGGCGTAGACATTGCGCGGGTCGAGTGGCGCGTCCTCGCTCACCTCCTCCGCCACGAGGGAGTCCCGACAGTTCGGGCACGGCGGCTCGAAGAGCCCGGCCGACAGGCGAGCCTCGGTCCTCGGCCCGGCCCGCACCGGTCCGCACGTCGCGCAGCGATAGGCCCCCTCGCCGTAGACCACCATGCTGCTCGCCAGGACCAGTCGGCCGGCGAAGCCGGTCCGGTCGAGCGCGGCCAGGAGGACGGCGGTGGCGCTGTCGTTGTCGGTCACGTAGCCCTGGACGTCGCCGAACCCCGTGCCGAGCCCGACCCGGGCGGCCTGGTGGCTGACCGCGTCGACGCCGCCGAGCACCTCGGACCAGGCCGCCTCGTCGGCGAGATCGGCGACGACGTAACGGGCCTCGGCGTTGGCGAAGGTGCCAGGTCGGCGGTCCACGACGACCACGTCGTGGCCCCCGGCGACGAGCCCGTCGACGACGTGGGAGCCGACGAAGCCGGCGCCGCCGGTCACGAGCACCCTCACCGCCGCAGGGTAGCGAACCGCGCCGCGAGCCGGTCACCGCCCTTTGCGAAGTTAGCGATTCGTAAGCGCTTTCCCCGTCGCGTCACCGCAGGTCATCGATACGTTGCCAGGGTGCCCGAGGTGATCCTGCCGGTCCTGAACGAGGTCGCCGCGCTCCCGGCCCTCCTCGACGCGATGCCACCCGGCTACCACCCCCTCGTCGTCGACAACGGGTCGAGCGACGGTTCGGCGGACGTCGCCCGCGACCGCGGCGCCCGGGTGGTCGAAGAGCCGGTCCGCGGCTTCGGCGCGGCGTGCTGGGCCGGCCTGGTGGCGGCCGTGGACGACGTCGTCTGCTTCATGGACGCCGACGGTTCGCTCGACCCCGGCGACCTCCCTACGGTCGCCGAGCCTGTGCTCGACGACCGGGCCGACCTCGTGCTCGGCGCCCGCCACGCCGCACCGGCCGCCTGGCCCCTGCACGCCCGCCTGGCCAACCGCGTGCTCATGGCCGAGGTGCGCCGACGTACCGGACTGCGGCTCCGTGACCTCGGTCCGATGCGAGCAGCCGACCGTCGCGCACTCCTCGCCCTCGCCCTCCAGGACCGGCGGTCGGGTTGGCCGCTCGAGATGGTGCTCGCCGCCTGGCGCGCCGGCTGGCGCATCGACGAGGTGCCCGTCCCCTACCGTCCCCGCGTCGGCAAGTCGAAGGTCACGGGCACGGTCAGGGGCACCGTGCAGGCGGTCGGCGACATGGCCGCCCTCCTGCGGTGAGCCCGCTCGCCTGGCAGGCCCTGGTGCTGGCCAAGGCACCGGTGCCCGGACGGGTGAAGACCCGGTTGTGCCCGCCGCTCAGCCCCGAGGAGGCGGCCGACCTCGCCGCGGCAGCGCTCGCCGACACGATGGTCGCCGTCGGTCGCTCCTCGGCCAGACGGCGGGTGCTCGTCGTCGATGGCGACCCCACCGGAGTCGTCCCGCCGGGCTGCGACCACCTCTCCCAACGCCCGGGCGATCTCGGGGCCCGCCTCGCCGGTGCCTTCGAGGACGCCTACGCCACATCGCCACTCCCCATGGTTCTCGTCGGCATGGACACGCCGCAGCTCACCCCCCACCTGCTGGAGGAGGCCGCAGCCGCCCTGGCCTCGGGCGGGACCGATGCGGTCGTCGGTCCGGCGGCCGACGGGGGGTTCTGGCTCCTCGGACTGCGACAGCCGGTCCCGGGCCTCTTCGACGGGGTGCCGATGAGCCGGGCGACCACCGGGGAGGCGCTCTCGGGCCGCCTCGCCCATCTCGGACTGCGTTGGCGCGTCGGCCCCGTCCGGCGCGACGTCGACGAGCTCGACGACGCCGTCGCGGTGGCCCACGTCGCCCCCGACACACAGTTCGCCGCGGCCTTCGCCGCCATCCGGTCACGCCACGTTGCGGGCGTCGGAGCGTTCGATGAGTAGGACGCTCACCGCCACCTCACGGCTGCGGGCCGAAGACGGCCGCGTCTTCGAGCTCGACGTCGCCCGTTGGATGGCGCCGGCCGACGAGGTCGACGAACGACTGCTCGACCGGGTCGTCGGCCCGGTCCTCGACGTCGGGTGCGGCCCGGGGCGCCACGTCGGCTCCCTCCGCCGCCGCGGCGTGGCCGCGCTCGGCGTGGAGATCTCGCCGACCGCCGTGGCCCTCGCCCGACGGCGGGGCGCCCGGGTGCTCCAGCGGTCGGTGTTCGACCACCTCCCGGGTCGGGGGCGGTGGCGCTCCGCGCTCCTCCTCGACGGGAGCATCGGCATCGGCGGGGACCCGAGGGCGCTCCTCGGGCGCCTGCGGGACCTCCTCCATCCCCACGGGCTGGTGCTGATCGAGACCGAGGCGCCGGGTTCGGCCACCGAGCAGCTCCGGGTCCGTCTGGAGACGTCGCGCGGGACCGGTCCGTGGTTCGCCTGGGCCCGGGTCGGCGCGGACGACGCCAGCGTGCTCGCCACCGACTGCGGCTACGAGGAGCTCGAGAGCTTCGTCCTCGACGACCGTCACTTCACGATGCTGCGCCGTGGGACGAACGCCGCACGTAACGGAGGTAAGGACGCGTCGCCACGTCGGTGACGGGGAAGAAGCAGCGGTAGCACGGGAACACCCTCCGGCCGGCGGCCGGGACGAAGTAGCGCCGCAGGGCCGTGGCGAACGGACCGGTGTCGACCGGGGTGTCCACGTAGACCGTCGTCACCCGGGGCGAGGCCAACGCGGCGTCGATGCTCCGGAGGAGGTCGCGGCGGGCCGGGCCGTCGCCCGCCCGGAGGACGTCGTGCAGGGCCTCGCCCTGGGCCCACGAGCCCTTGCCGGCCAGCGTGGCGTACCACGGGTGGTCGATCACGATCACCTCGCCCGGGGTCGCCCGGAGCTCGGCCACGAAGTGGCGGCCGGTGGCCGCGCTGGCCGCCGTGGGCACGAGGTGCGAGGGATGGTCGGCCAGATGGCCGACCTGGACCACGACGACGAGGGCGAGCGCCGCCCCGACGACGGCCCGGGCCCGGCCCGGGGAGCGACGCAGCGCGTCGTAGCCCAGGCCGGCGAGGAGGGCCACCGCGGCGTAGGCCGGGATGAGGACGTCCCGCCCACCGCCCGAGTGGGCCCGGGCCACCCACGACGAGGCCACGAACCCCGCCACCACCGCCAGCCAGAAGGGCCAGTTCGTGGCGGATCGCCGGTGCCAACCGACGGCGGCACCGACGACGCCGAGAGCGAGCGCCCACACCGCCGGCCCGAGGTCCTTGACCGGGAACCGGACGGCCGCCGTCCGGTCGACGCCCTGGTGCACGAGCTCGCTCAGCACGTAGTACCCGTACCAGCCGTGACTCGTGGCATCGAGGACGAGGGTCGTCCCGACCACGAGGGCGGCCACGGTGGCCACCGCGGCGAGGCCGACCCGCCGTCGGGTGACGACGAGCAGGCCGAGGAGGGGCGCCGCGGCCAGGAGGGCGCTCTGTTTGGTGAGGAACGCCGCCGCCACGAGGCCGCCGACGAGGAGACCGCCCCGCACGCCGGTCGCCCGACGGGCCACCGCCACCGCCGCCAGGAGGAAGAGGAGGTACAGCGAGTCGACCCGGCCGATGTCGAGCCAGGCCCCGCCGACCTCGTAGGTGGCGGCGAAGAGCCCCGCCGCCAGCAGGCCGGCCACCGGGTCGGCGGTCTCCCGCCGGACCATCGAGTACAGGAGGGCCAGGCAGCCGAGCGACGCGGTGAACGAGACGAGGCGGAGCGGGAGGAAGCCCACCCCGGTGACGTGGGCCACGGCGGCGCTGACCCAGAAGTAGAGGGGCGGGTAGGCGTACGGCACGTAGTGGAGCGAGGGGGCGACGTAGATGGCCTGACCGTGGACCACCCGGTTCACGATCTCGACCGAACCGCCCTCCATCCACTCGAGCTCGTAGGGATAGCCGAGCTGCTGCAGCGCGACCCAGAGGTAGGTGACGATCGGGAGGACCGAGGCCACCACCACGACCACCCGGGCCGCCCGTTCGATGGCCGGGCGGCCGTCGGTCGTCCCGCCGCTCAGCGGGCGTTCGAGCGTCCGCGTCGCCACGAGAGGAGCGCCAGCAGGGCGCACACGAACCAGATGGCCGCCAGGACGACGGCCACGTTGTGGGCGTAGTCCCACGGGAGCCGGCTGTCACCGGCTCTCGTCGTGCGGGTCCAGTCGCCGAGCAGCGGATAGGCGTAGAGGAGCACGACCGCCGAGGCGATGAGCCCGACGTCCACCGCCACGATGGCGAAGCGGGGCACCACCCGGCGGACGACGAGCGCGAGCACGACGAGCAGCGGCACGACGAGAGCGTCGTTCACCACGTTGAGGCCGATGAGGAGTCGGAAGAGGGCGGGTGGGTTCGTGCCGTGCTCGGTGAGGAGGCCGTGCAGGGCGAAGACGATCAGGCCCCAGCCGACCACGAGGCCGACCCAGAAGAAGAACCCCCGGCGCTCGGCCACCGGCGGCTCGCCGGCCGGCGGAGGGTCCGGCGGGTGCGCCGTGGTCACAGCACGACCACCTTGGCCACCCACTTCGTCTGGAGGACGCCGGGCCGGTCCGGAGCGATGAGCCGGACCGGGTACCCGTGGTCGAGGTCGAGCGGCTCGCCGTTCAGCTCGAGCGCCAGCAGCGTGTCGGGGTCGGCGACGTGGGCGCCGTCGACGACCGAGCTCGAGTAGAGCCGCTCCGCCGACTCCAGCGAGACCACCCGCACGGCCACCCCCTGCGGTGCCGCCACCCGGTCGAGGAGGAGCCGCAGCGGCACCCCCCGCCAGCTCGCGGCGGCGCTCCAACCCTCGACGCAGGTGATCGGGAGGCCCGCCTCGCGCTGGGGCAGCGCCCGCAGCTCGTCCAGCGTGAACGAGCGCGGCGACGCGCAGTTGCCCTCGACGGCCAGGCGGTAGCCCGGGTGGACCGCGGCACGCGTCACGCCAGCCTGGACGGCCGTCTGGTTGACGGGGACGTGCGCCGGCCCGACCGTCGGGTTGCGCGGCGCCAGGAGCGCCAGCTTGCGCAGCGGGGCCACCGTCTCGCCGGCCACCGTCAGGACGAGGACCCCGGCCGCGGCGAACACGGCGCCGAGGAAGCCGCGACGGCTCAAGCCGACCCTCGGTGCGGTCCCGGCGGCGGCCGCCGCCGGTGGGGAGTCGGCGGCGCCGCGGGCGAGGGCGGTGCGCACCGTGGCCGCCTTGGCCCCGATGTGGACGATGAGCGCGCCGACGACCATCCAGGCCGTCCAGAAGTGGGCGGTCGGGAAGAAGAACGGCATCGGCGAGTACCAGTAGTCGATGTCGGCGACGCCGGTGAAGAGCAGGAAGAGCGATCCGCCCACGAGCGGGATGAGGCTGAGGCGCTCGAGCGCCTGGGCCACGTCGTGGAGCGGCGGCCAGGCGAAGAGCTTCGGCCAGACCGACCAGAGCTTGGCGAGGAGGAGCGGGATCGTGGCGATGCCCGTCACCACGTGGGTGCCCTCGGTGACGCGGTAGAGGTTGACCGGTCTCGCCGGCAGGTGGAACCAGGACGGCGGGTGCTGGGCCAGGTAGTCGAGGAGGCCCGTCAGGAAGCAGACGGTGAACGCCACGCCGAGGGCGATACCCAGCCACGAGGCGACCCACTCGTCGTGGAGCGGGCTCTCGAAGCGCGCCGCCACCCGCTCGCTGGCCGCCTTGGAACGCCCGAGGACGAGCGTGGCCGCCCGGGGCAGCGCTTCTTCACCCTCCTCGGCCTCGACCGGCGGCTCGGCGGCCATCGTCCGACGGTATCCCCGGGTTTCCTCCCGATGGCGGGGAGATCCTTACGAAAGGAGAACATGCGCGGACCCGACCCCATGGCTCGGTGGGGCCGTTCCTACGCTGTTCGGGTGGCCACGCTCGCCCGGTTCGGGGCGGAGAAGGCGCAGTACGCTGCGCCCATGCCGACAGTGCTCGTCGTCGACGACGAGGACGTCGTGCGCGACGTCGTCGGCCGCTACCTCGAACACGAGGGCTTCGAGTGGCGGGAGGCCGCCGACGGGGCCGAGGCCCGGCGGGTGATCGAGGAAGAGCCGCCCGACCTCGTAGTGCTCGACGTCATGCTGCCCGAGGTCGACGGGCTCGAGCTGTGCCGGTGGATCCGGGCCTCGCACGACGACCTCCCGGTGATCCTCCTCACGGCCCGGGGCGAGGAGGCCGACCGCATCGTGGGCCTCGAACTCGGCGCCGACGACTACGTGGTCAAGCCGTTCTCACCCCGCGAGCTGGTCGTGCGGGTGAAGACCGTGCTCCGCCGATCGGCCCCGAGGACGGCGACCCCACCGGCCCGGATCAGTACCGGCGGTCTCGAGATCGACCGGGCGACCCGAGAGGTGGTGCGCGACGGCGAGGTGCTGCCGCTCACCGCCATCGAGTTCGACCTGCTGTGGTGCCTCGCCTCCCACCCGCGGGTCGTCTTCTCGCGGGCCCAGCTGCTCTCCCAGGTCTGGGGATACGACGCCGGCCTCGACGGCGGGACGAGCACGGTCACCGTCCACGTGCGCCGGCTCCGGGAGAAGATCGAGGCCGACCCGTCACAGCCGCGCCTCGTGAGCACGGTGTGGGGCGTGGGCTACCGGTTCGAGCCGTGATCGCCGACGTGCTCATCGCCGGCGGGCTGACGCTCGTCGTCGGCCTCCTCGCCGCAGCGGTGCTCCGCCGGCTGCCCTCGGTGCGAATGCAGCTCGCCGCGCTCGCCGTCGTCGCCGTCGCCCTCCCGCTGGGCGCCGTGCTCCTTTCCGGCCTCGTGATGTTCCACATGGGCTCGGAGCTCGGCGTCGTGGCCGTCTCGGTCACGACCGGCGTCGTCGTGCTCATCGGCGCGCTCGCGCTCGCCCACAACATCACCCGCCGCCTCGACGGCGTACGAGACGCCTCCGTCCGCCTGGCCGCCGGCGAGCTCGGGGAGCGGGCCCCGACCGGCGGTCCGACCGAGATCGCCGAGCTGGCGTCGTCGTTCAACGCGATGGCCGAGCACCTGGAGGAGGTGTTCGACGCCCGACGCCAGCTGGTCGCCTGGGCCAGCCACGACCTCCGGGCGCCCGTCACCTCACTGCAAGCCATGCTCGAGGCCATCGAGGACGGGGTCGTCGAGCCGGCCGACTACCTCGAGGCCCTGCAGGGACAGGTGCGCCTGCTGACGGCGCTCGTCGAGGACCTCTTCCAGCTGGCGGCGATCGACGCCGGGGCGCTCGTCATCGACCCCGTGGAGCGCGACGTGGCCGAGCTCGTGTCGGCCTGCGTCACCAGGTTCGACGTCGAGGCCCGAGCCAAGCACCTCGAGCTCCGCACCGTCGTTCGGGACCCCGGCGCGACGGCCCGCTGCTCGGCGGCCGAGGTCGAACGGGTCCTCAACAACCTCCTCACCAACGCCCTCCGCCACACCCCGGCCGGTGGCCGGGTCACGGTCTCGGTGACCAAGGGCGCGGGGTCGGTCTTCGTCTCGGTCGAGGACACGGGCGTCGGCATCGCCCCGGAGGCCTTCGAACGGGTCTTCGACCCCTTCTACCGGATCGACCAGGCTCGCACCCCGACCCAGGGCACGACCGGGCTGGGCCTGGCCATCGCCCGTGGGCTCCTCGAGGCCCAGGGCGGGCGCATCTGGGCGGAGCCCCCGGTGGCCGGAGGGACGAGGATCTGCTTCGCCCTGCCGGCCGGCGACGACGCGCCCGCCGGGCCCGACCCGAGCGGGGCCGTTCAGGTGACGCCGGCCTCGCCGAGCTCGGCGATCTCCTCCCAGGAGTAGCCCAGCTCCACCAACACCTCCTCGGTGTGCTGGCCGAGCTCGGGGGGGAGCGCACCCGGCGCGGCGGGGGTGTCGCTGAAGCGCACCGGCGGCACGACGGCCTGCACCTCACCCGAGGGTCCGTCGAGCCGGGCGAGGTAGCCGTTCTCCCACACCGCCGGGTCCGCCACGACCTCGTCGTGGCCGCGCACCGGGGCGAAGCGCACGCCGACCGCGCTCAGGAGCTCGCACCACGCCGCGGTGGTGCGGGTGACGAAGACCTCGTCGAGCAGGGGGAACAGGCGGCCCTTGTCCTCCTCGGTGTAGAGGAGCTGGGGGAACTGCTCGCTCAGCTCGGGCCGGCCGAGGACCTCGAAGAAGACCTCGCGTACCGGGCCCACCACGCCGACGATGGCCAGCCAGCCGTCGGCGGTGGGGAAGATGCCGTAGAGGCCCGGGACCATGGGGTTGCCCCGGTTGGCCCGACCGGCCACCTTGCCCGTGAGGAGGTAGGCCGTGTACTCGCAGGCCTGGGCCCAGATCTGCCCACCGAGGAGTGACGTCTCGACCAGTTGGCCCCGCCCCGTGCGCTCCCGGACGAAGAGGGCGGCCAGAATCCCGGCCACCAGGTTCTGGGCGGCCACGTGGTCGGCGATGGTGGTGGCGACCGGTGTCGGGTCGCCCCCGTCGACGCCGGTCGTGCTGATGAGGCCACCGGCCGCCTGGCCGGCGAGGTCGGCGCCCTCCCGGCCGGCGTCCGGCCCGACGTGGCCGAAGGTGGTGCCGGCGGCGAAGACGATGCGGGGGTTGCGGGCCGCCAGCTCCTCGTAGCCGAGGCCCCAGGCGTCCATCGTCCCGCCCTTGAAGTTCGTGATGACGACGTCGGCCCGCTCGGCCAGACGGAGGAAGATCTCCCGGCCGGCCGGCGTCCGGAGGTCGGCGGTGACGCTGCGCTTCCCCCGGTTGCACGCCGTGAAGAAGGCCGAGCGCCGGTCACCGGGGGCGACGGTCATCCAGCGACCCTGGTCGCCGAAGCCGGGCAGCTCCACCTTCACCACCTCGGCGCCCCAGGCACCGAGCGTGGCCGCCGCCTGCGGTCCCTGCACGAGGAGCCCTGCCTCGATGACGACGATGCCGTCCAGCGCGCCCACTGCGGCCTCCCTTCACGACGGCCGGTCCGGACGGGGGGTCCGGAACGAGGGCCGCCGCCGCCGCGACGGTAGTGGAGGGTCGCCAGCGGCGGCCGGGGTCAGTGCGACGACGGGCGGCCGGCGCTCAGGTGCGGGCGATCGAGTGCCAGGCCCCGGCGCGACG
Source organism: Acidimicrobiales bacterium (assembly GCA_035297265.1). Classification (GTDB taxonomy): domain Bacteria; phylum Actinomycetota; class Acidimicrobiia; order Acidimicrobiales; family RAAP-2; genus DATGZH01. The sequence continues at coordinate 24,749 of DATGZH010000029.1, forward strand.
CTCGTCGGCGAGGAGGCGTCCCAGGTCCTCGGGCCGGGCCAGGCGGCGACCCGCCAGGATCAGCAGGATGCCGACCCGCCGCGGCACGGCGCGCGGCCGCCCCGGGCGGGGCGCAACGTCGCCCGGGGGCCGACGGTGCCCGACGAGCTTGCCCAGCTCGGCCTGGCGAGCCTCGACGATCGGGTGCGCCAGCTCGGGTGTCAGTCCGAATCCCATGCGATGATCATAACTGAAAAGAGTAGACAAATCAACGAAGAATCTATATAGTTAGGTACCTATGCAGATCTCAGACACCGAGCAGGCTGGTCCGGGGCAGGTGACCGTGATCGGACCGTCACTCGCCCTCGACCTCAGCTGGGCGGCCTTCGGCGCCACCCACACCGACCTCCGGGAGAAGCACGCCGTGCTGGCCCGGGTCTACGGCGACGACCCGACCCTCGAGCGGCGGGTGCAAGGTCTCTGGGACGACGGACTCAGCTGCTTCCCCGAGTTCGAAGTCCTCGTGGCGAGAAGCGGGGCCCTCGGCGCCAAGGACTTCGGCGAGGTGCGGCGGGCGGTCGAGGCGCTCCTGCCCACGGTGCTCGACACCCCGCTGGCCCTTCCCTCGGAGACCGAGGAGGACCGCCTCGTCATCATCCGGCGCCTGGAGCAGCTGCAACGCTCCAAGGCCCGGCGGGAGAAGTACTTCGCGGTGTTCGCCGACCTCTGGCGGCCCATCGACGGTTGGTGGCAGGAGGACGGGGCGCCGCTGGCCGCCCGGGCGGCCGAGCAGCTGCAGCGCGAGCTCGACCGGGGCACGCCCTGGCACCGGGTCACGACCTCTTGCTGCAGCGTGTTCGTCGAGCATCTGCCGGCGATCATCGAGCGCTGGGCGGCGGGCCATCCGGTGGCCCTCGTGACCTGCGCCCTCTTCGGCAAGGGCATGTACCTCGACGTGCCCGAGGCCATCCTCGTGGGCGTCGGGGCCGACCGGGCCGCCGCCGGGGCCCGCGAGCGGACGGAGGACCTCGCCCGGCGGCTGCGCATCCTCTCTGACCCCACCCGTCTCGCCATCGTCGACCACCTGAACGAGCGGCCGGCCTCGGTCGGCGAGCTGGCGGACGCCTTCGGCCTCGCCCAGCCCACCGTGAGCGCCCACGTGAAGCAGCTGCGGGAGGCCGGCCTCGTCTCCGCCCAGCGGGTCGGGATGCGCCTCGAGCTCGCCGTCGAGCGCGACACGCTGAACGAACTGGCCGGCGAGCTCACCTCACTCGTCTCCTCCTGAGCGCCGGACCGGCCGGCCCGGAGCGCCGCCCGGTCTCGGCTTGAATGGGGCCGTGGACGGGCACGACGACGGGGACCTCCTCGAGCGGGTCCGCTCCCTCTCGGCGGCCGGGCGGCACCGCGAGCTGGTCGACCTGCTCCGGTCGACCCCTGGGCGCTCGGCCGACCTCGACGCCGCTCTCGCCCTCGCCCTCCTCGGACTCGACGACCCCACCGACCAGCGCGACGGCGTCGAGCTCGCCACGCGCCTCGTGGACGCCCCCGACCTCACCGGCGGCCGGCGGGCCGAGCTCGCCCGGGCGGTCGCCCTCCACCTGGTGCTGCCGTCGACGGCCAGCCCCGCCGACTTGGCCGAGGCCGAGCGCTGGCTGGAGCGGTCGACCGCCTTCCTGCCCGAGGGCCAGGTCGACCTGGCCTCCCTCTCCCTCGTCCGCCTGCGACAGGGCCGCTTCGACGAAGCCTTCGGCCTCGCCCACCAGCTCGACACCTCGCCCGAAGGCACGCTGAGCCCGCCCCAGCGGGCGGTGAGCCTCAGCCTCGAGGCCCTCGCCCAGGCGGGCCGGGGCCAGGTGAGCAACGCCACGGCGCTCGAGGCCCAGGTGCGCGAGCTCGACCCGGGCTCGCGCTTCTTGCCCGAGCTCGACGCCGCGCTGCACGGCCAGCACGCCCTCGACCTCGTCTGCGAGCGCCACCCCGGCCGGCCGGCCGGCGCCCGGTGCGGCCGCTGCAACCGGCCGATGTGCCCGGACTGCATGGTCGAGGCACCCGTCGGCTGGCAGTGCCGGGAGTGCGTGCGGGCCGGGGCCCGCAAGTCCCCGACCGTCCGCTACCAGCCGCGAGCCGCCGGTCAGTTCGGCGGAACCCGGATCACGCCGGTCACGCTCGGCCTGATCATCGCCAACGTGATCTGCTTCGTCCTCACCCGGGGCGGGAAGCTCGTCTACGTCAACCGCTTCGGCATGATCTCGCCTCACACCCACCACGAGCTCTACCGGCTGATCACCTCGGCCTTCATCCACCTGAGCTTCTTCCACATCGCGCTCAACATGTTCTCGCTCTACATCGTGGGGCCGCCGGTGGAGCAGCTCGTCGGGAAGATCCGCTTCCTCGCGCTGTATCTCCTGAGCGCGCTCGGCGGCTCGGTCGCCTGGTACCTGATCGCTCCGGTCAACGTCGTCGGCGCCGGCGCCTCCGGGGCCATCTTCGGCCTCTTCGGGGCCTTCTTCGTGCTGGCCCGGCGCAACCGCTGGAACACGACGCCCATCGTCACGATCATCGTCATCAACCTCGTCTACGGGTTCGTGGTACCCGGCATCGGCTGGCAGGCCCACGTGGGCGGACTGATCGTCGGCTCGGTCGTCGCCTTCGGCTACCGGCTCGACCGCCGGGAGCCGGCGGCCCGCCGCTGGCTCGTCGACATCGGCACGTGCGTCGCGGTGCTCGGGGCCATGGCCCTCCTGCTCCAGGTCCCGGTCAGACCGGCCGTCTGAGCGGCGGGCGTCGCCGCCCGATTTGCGAGACTCTCCCGGTGAGCGCACCGCCCGACGACCGCCGGCTGACCGGCCGACGGGCCCTCGTGACCGGGGCCAGCCGGGGCATCGGGGCGGCCGTCGCCGTTCGCCTCGCCGCCTGCGGCGCCGACGTGGCGGTCACCGCCCGCACGGTCGAGGCGGGCGACGCCCCGAAGGGGAAGGTGAGTCGCTCCCCCGCCTGCCTGGCGACCACCGCGGCGGCCGTCGAGCGGGCCGGCCGCCGGGCGGTCGTGGTCCCCGCCGACCTGGCCGACCCGTCGTCGCGGGCCGGCCTCGTCGCCGCGGCGACCGAGGGCCTGGGCGGTCCGATCGACATCCTCGTCAACAACGCCGCGGCCAACATGGTCGGGCCCATCGCCACGTTCGCCGCCCCCCGGCGGCGGACCCTCTTCGCGGTGAACTTCGAGGCCCCCCTCGAGCTCATGCAGGCGGTGCTCCCTGCCATGCGCGAGCGCCGGGCCGGCTGGATCGTGAACGTGTCGTCGTCGTTGGCCCGGGCCCCGCTCGAGCGGACCTTCCCCGGGGCCGAGCTCGCCCCCATGGGTCTCTACGGGGCGGCCAAGGCGGCACTCGAGCGGGTGACGAGCGCCCTCGGGGCCGAGCTCGACGGGACCGGGGTGCGGGTGAACGCGCTGGCCCCGCGGGCTGCGGTGGCCACCGAGGAGACGGTGGCCCGGGGCCTCGAGGGCATCGGGCCCGGCCAGCTGGAGCCACTGGAGGCGGTGGTCGAGGCCATCGTCGCCCTCTGCGACTGCGCCGAGGAGGTGACCGGCCGGGTGTTCGACACCGGCTCGGTCGATGGCGCGCTCGGGGCCGGTCGGCGACCGTCGGGGGCGGAGCTGGTCCCCCCGGGGTCCGGGGGAGAAGACTGAGCCGTCCCACCCCGCCGAGCACAGGAGGAGCGCCGTGGCGCTGCACCATCGAGACACCGTTCGGGACCAGCTGCTCGACTCGTGCTACGCCGGGCAGGACCTGGCCAAGGCCATCCCGAAGTACCAGTTCCCCCCGGGTGAGATGCGGGCCGACGACGCGTTCGCCGTGGTGAAGGACGAGCTCATGCTCGACGGCAACGCCCGCCAGAACCTGGCCACGTTCTGCCAGACGTGGGAGGAACCCCAGGTCCACGAGCTCATGGACCTGGCGATCGACAAGAACATGATCGACAAGGACGAGTACCCGCAGACGGCCGAGCTCGAGCAACGCTGCGTGCACATGCTGGGCGACCTCTGGAACGCCCCGGAGGCGGCCAACTCCGTCGGGGCCTCCTGCATCGGCTCGTCGGAGGCCTGCATGCTCGGCGGCATGGCGGCCAAGTGGCGCTGGCGGGCCAAGCGGCGGGCCGAGGGGAAGCCGACCGACCAGCCCAACATGGTGTGCGGGCCGGTCCAGGTCGTCTGGCACAAGTTCGCCCGCTACTGGGACGTCGAGATGCGCGAGATCCCGATGGCGCCGGGGCGCTACTGCATGGACGCAGAGCAGATGCTCGAGCGGGTGGACGAGAACACGATCATGGTCGTCCCCACGTTCGGGGTCACCTACACGGGCGTCTACGAGCCGGTGGCCGAGCTGGCGGCGGCCCTCGACCAGCTGCAGGAGGAGCGGGGCCTCGACGTCGACCTCCACGTCGACGGGGCGAGCGGGGCCTTCCTCGCCCCGTTCTGCGCGCCCGACGTGGTCTTCGACTTCCGCCTCCCCCGGGTCAAGTCGATCAGCACCTCGGGCCACAAGTTCGGGCTCGCCCCCCTCGGCGTGGGCTGGGTGCTCTGGCGCGACGCGGCCGAGCTACCCGAGGACCTCATCTTCCACGTGAGCTACCTGGGCGGCGACATGCCCGTCTTCCAGATCAACTTCTCACGGCCGGCCGGCCAGATCGTGGCGCAGTACTACGACTTCATCCGGCTCGGCCGCGAGGGCTACCGGCGCGTGCACATGGCCACCTACGACACCGGCCGCTACCTGGCCCACGAGATCGAGCGGCTCGGGCCGTTCGAGCTCCTGTGCCGGAGCGAGCCCGAGACCGGCATCCCCTCGGTGGCCTGGCGGATCAAGGAGGGGGAGGACCCCGGGTACACGCTCTACGACCTGGCCGACCGCCTCCGGGTCCGCGGGTGGCAGGTGCCGGCCTACCCCCTGACCGGCAGCCTGTCGGACGTGGCCGTCCAGCGGATCCTCGTGCGCCAGGGCGTGAGCCGGGACCTCGCCTCGCTCCTCCTCGACGACCTGCAGGCGGCGGTCGCCCACTACGCCAAGCACCCGGTGTCCGTGCCGATGACGCCCGAGGAGGCGAGCGGCTTCTCGCACCTCTGAGCCGTCGCCGAACGGGCGCGGCGGTGGGCCCGCTCCGGTCCTCCCGGAACGTCGTTGCGCCTCGATCGCCACCGGGCAGACGATTGCGGTGACGGCACTGACTAGTCTCGGTCGAGCGCTCGTCGTCGAGCTGAAGGAGACCCCATGGGCACAGCATCCCTCGAGCAGGCCTTCGCCTCCACCCACGCCGTGTTGGCCAACATCACGCCGGAGGACATGGACCGCCCCACGCCGTGCGCCTCCTGGCACGTGCGCGAGCTCGTCGACCACATCGTGAGCAGCGCCACGTTCTTCGCCGTGGCGGCCGAGGGCGGTGACCCTTCGGCCGATCAGGCGCCCGAGGGCGAGCCGCTGGCCGCCTACGACGCCGGCGCCGCCCGGGCGCTGAGCGCCTTCTCGGCCGACGGCGTCATGGAGAAGGTGATCCATCTGCCGTTCGGCGACCTTCCCGGCTCGGCCTTCCTGTGGATCGCCACCGGCGACACGTTCACCCACGGCTGGGACCTCGCCAAGGCCACGGGACAGTCGACGGACCTCGACCCGGCGCTCGCCGGCGAACTCCTGACGCAGCTGCGGCCCATGCTGCCCGACGGCATGCGGGGTCCCGACGGCCAGGCCCCGTTCGGCCCCGAGGTGACCGTGGACGAGAGCGCCCCGGCGGCCGACCGGCTGGCCGGGTTCCTCGGCCGCCAACCCTGATGGCCGGCACGGTCGTCGTCGGCCTCGACGGGTCGAGCTCCTCGCGCCGGGCCCTCCACTGGGCCCACCACCAGGCCGAGCTGACCGGGGCCACCCTCCGCATCGTCTGGGCCTGGGAGTTCCCGGCCTCGCTCGGGCTGGCCCCGGGGATCCCCGAGGGTTGGAACCCCGAGGGCGATGCCCGGGCCGAGTTCCGCTCGGTCCTGGCCGCCACCCTCCCCGCCGACGGACCGGTCGAGGTGCAGGAGGTCTTCGCCGAGAGCGACGCCCGCCATGCCCTCGTCGAGGCGGCCAAGGGGGCCGATCTCCTCGTCGTCGGCAGCCGCGGCCACGGCGCGGTGGCCAACGTGTTCCTCGGGTCGGTGAGCGAGTACTGCGCCGGCCACGCGCCCTGCCCGGTCGTGATCGTCCGCGACCCGGGCGACGAGGGGAGCTGAGCCCGGGGGATCAGTCACCCTCGGCCGGAGCCGGCGTCTCGGCCGGCCCGGACACAAGGAGTAGGGCCTCGGCCGGGGCCAGCGCATCGGCCACCACCGGCGCAGCCCCGGGCGCGCCGCGGCGGAGCGGCCCGGTCAGGCCCCGGGCGAGCAGGCCGCCCGAGGCCGTGGCCACCCCGACCATCAGCCACATGGCGCTCGGGCCGAGGGACCCGTAGACCGAGGCGGCGCCGACGCTCGCCACCGCGGCCATCGCTGCGCCGGTGGCGCCGTAGAGGCCCTGGCCCGCGCCGACGAGGTCCTCGGGGGAGGCGGCGGCCATCGCCGCCTGGCCCGCCGGGAGGCACACCGCGATGACGAGGGACTGGCCGACCGAGAAGACGAAGGCGAACCAGTAGGGCACGGGGATGGCGTACAGCGACTGCAGCGCGCCGAGGAGGAGGAGCGAGACGATGGCCGCCCGGAGCGGGCCGGCCCGGTCGGCCAGCCGCCCGCCGGCGGGGGCGAGGAAGACGAGCGGCAGCGCGAACAACGAGACGCTGATGGCGATCGTGACCGACGTCGCGCCGCGGTCGGTGAGGAAGCGGGCCCAGGTGGCCTCGAAGGCGCCCATCGTGACGAAGGTCCCCGCGGCGAGGGCCAGCGCGGCCCGGGCCGGCCGGAGGGCGACCAGCCGCCGGATGGCGCCTTTCGCCGCGTGCGCGGCCACGACCGGCGGCTCGACCACCATCCGGAGGAGCGGCAGGCACAGGGCGAGCAGCACGGCCTGGGCGAAGAACGGCACCCGGAGCCCGAAGAGGCTGTAGAGGAGGGCGCCCACCGGCGGCCCGACCACGAACCCCCCGACCTGCACCGACATCAGCCGGCCGAGGGCCTGGCCGGTGTCGTCGCCCGCCTCGGCCACCACGACCCGGAGGGCGGCCGGGATGAAGGTGCCCGAGCCGAAGCCGAGGAGGGCCCGGGAGGCGATGAACTGCCAGAGGTGGCTCGAGGCCCCGAAGCCGAGGATGCCGAGCGCCGCCATGACCACGCCGAGCTGGAGCATCCGCCGGCAGCGTCCCCGGTCGGCGTAGCGGGCCACGGTGAGCTGGGCCACGAGCTGGGCGGCGAACGTCGCCCCGGCGATCGTCCCGAGGCCCCACGTGGGCAGCCCGTAGTGCTTCTGGAGCTGGGCCAAGAGCGCGTAGACCGCGCCGTAGCTCATCGACTCGATGCCGCAGGCGGCGTACAGCGCGAGACGCGGGGCGCGCCGGCGCAGCCCGTGGCTCACCGACGGCACGTCCCGCTCTCCTCCCACCGACGAGATACTGCCCCGGCGGACGGCGCCGCCGGGGCCGGACCGGTCAGGACAGGTTCGCCTACTACCAGCTACTTACTGGGCAGCAGTCGAAAGCCCCTCCGGGCGTCGGCGCCGGCGGTGACGGCGACAGCGGAGTCCGACCGGCGCCCCGCGGCCGACGCAACAATCGGCCGGTGGGTCAGTCAGCGAGCTCGGTCAGGGCCACGGCCAGGTCGACCACCCGGCCCTCGCGCCACACGGTGACCGCCACGGTGCGGCCGATCCGGGCCCCGGTCATGAGCCCCTGGAGGGCACCGACGCTCTCCACGCGCTCGCCGTCGACCGAGAGCACGACGTCGCCCGGGCGCAGGCCGGCCCGGCCGGCCGGCGAGTCCGTGACCACGCTCGTGGCCTCGACGCCCGACGACTGTCCGTCGACCCGGGCGTTGGGCGGCAGCGGGCGCCCCGCGCCGCCGATGCCGAGGTAGGCGCGGCGCACACGGCCCTCGGCGATGAGGGCGCCGATGATCTGGCGGCTGGCCCCGTTGATCGGGACGGCCAACCCGAGCCCCTGGCCGATCCCCGGCCCGACAACCGCGGTGTTGATCCCGACCACCTCGGCCCGGCTGTCGGCGAGCGCCCCGCCGGAGTTGCCGGGGTGGAGCGCCGCGTCGGTCTGGATCACGTTGTCGACCACCCGGCTGGCGTGGCCGGAGCGGGTCGGGAGCGAGCGACCGAGCCCGCTCACGACGCCGGCGCTGACCGAGCCGGCGAACCCGAGCGGGTTGCCGACGGCCACCACCAGCTGGCCCACGACGAGCCGGTCGGCGTCGCCCAGCACCGCGGCGACGAGCACCGGCGCGCCGGCCGGCGCGCCCACCCGCACCACCGCCAGGTCGGAGAGCGGGTCCGCCCCCACCACCTCGAAATCGCGCTCGCTGCCGTCGGTGAAGGCGGCCCGCCCGGTGGCGGCCCCCGCCACCACGTGGGCCGACGTGAGGAGCAGCCCGTCGGGGGCGACGACCACGGCCGAGCCGGCGCCGGTCGGCCGGCGCCCGTCCCGACCCTCGACCCGGAGGCTGGCCACCGACAGGGCGAGGCGACGGGCCACCTCCGACACCACCGTCGAGTAGGCATCGAGCGCCTCGCGCTCCTCGTCACGTTGCGCGTCGAGCACCGAGGCCCCGTTCGGGGACGCCGTGCTCACGCCGAGCCTTCGGTCCCGCCGTCGCCGAACGACACGTGCAGCTGCACCTCGTCGGCGCCGCGCAGGAGGCGGAGGGCCAACGGTGCGTCGTCGGCCAGGCCGTCGAGCGCGGCGAACAGGTCGTCGGCCTGCCGGACGTCATGGCCACCAGCGGCGACGATCAGGTCGCCCCGGCGCACACCGGCCCGTCCGGCCGGGCTGTCCTCGTCCACGCCGGTCACGAGGAGGCCGTCGGCCTCGGGCAATCCCACGGAGGCCCGCAGGCGGCGGGCCGCCCGGGCCGGGGCCAGCGCCACCCCGAGGTACCGCCGGCGGGGCGCCTCGCCCTTGGCCAGCGCGTCCACCCGGCGCCGCAGTTCGGCGTCGGCCGGGACGGCGAGGTAGAACCCCTCGCCCAGCCGGTGCGTGTTCACGCCGAGGAGCCGGCCCTCGGCGTCCACGATGGGCCCACCCGACGAGCCCCGGGCCAACGGGGCGGTGTGCTCGATGCCACCACCGATGAGCCGCCCACCGGGGCCACGGAAGGCCCGGCCGGCGCCCGACACCGTCCCGAAGGTGACGCGGGGCCCGGACCCCGCCGGCACGGTGACGGCGAAGACCGGCGACCCAAGGACAACGTCCCGCTCCGACCAGGCGAGGGCCGGGACCCCTTCTGTGTCCACGGCGACCACGGCGAGGTCCCCGTCGTGGTCCTCGGCCGACACGGTGCCCTTGGTGCTGCGACCGTCGGCGAACGTCACGGTGACCTCGGCTCCCCGCAGGTTGTGGGCGTTGGTCAGGACCTGACCCTCACCGACCACGATGCCCGCGCCCCGACCGGGGCCCCGACCGATCCGGACCACCGATGCCCCGGCCGTCTCGGCCACCTTGGCGTGGGCCGTCTCCAATTCCGCTGCGAACGCCATCTCATGCTCCTCTCGTCGCTGGACGGGGAGTGTAGCTTGTAGATTGCAAGTGGCAAGTCAGACCTGAGGGCCCAGGTCAAGGAGAGGCGGCGGCCGATGCGGGACAATGGGGTGATGAGCCCGGCGACTCGACGGACCGACGCCCCACCGGCCGACGGCCTCGACCTGGCCCTCGAGCGCATCGGCGACCGGTGGTCGCTCCTCGTGGTCTCGGCACTCCTCGACGAGCCTCGGCGTTTCAACGAACTGGCCGAGGCCCTCCCGGGCATCGCCAGCAACGTGCTGTCGCAGCGCCTCAAGTCGCTGGAGCGGGAGGGCCTCGTGGTGGCCCGGCCCTACACGGACCGGCCGCCCCGTTTCGCCTACTCCCTCACCACCTCCGGGCGGGAGCTGGCCGGCGCCGTTCGCCTGCTCACCCAGTGGGGCGCCGAGCACGGCGGCTCACCCGTCGAGACACCGGGCCACGCGGCCTGCGGCACCCCGCTCGAAGCCCGGTGGTACTGCCCGACCTGTGAACGCGTGGTCGACGACGACGAGACGGGGACGGCGTTCGTCTGAGCGGCTCCGGTCGAGAGCGGCCCAGCCCCGGGCCGAGGGGGAGTAGCCGGGGGCCGCTGCGTCGGCCGTCACGGTGGGGGCGCAAGCGCCAGCCCTGGGCCGTCGTGCTTGGCCACGCCGATCCAGGGCCTCCAAACGCACCGTGGCGGCCTGCCGTCGGTGTAGCTGGTACTCGCCAGGTGAAGTGGACCTGGCGGCGGCTCAGCTCGGGAAGGTCGACCCCCAGCCGCCGGCCTTCGCCGTGCCCAGGTAGGCGTCGGTGTAGCCGCAGTCCGTGGCCTCGACGCCCGACTTCGTCCCGTTATACGAAATGCCCTGCGCCGTGGTGACCTTGGCGGCGGCCAGACCACCGACCTGGCCAGGCTGGGCCTCTTCGTTGTCCTCGGCGTACCAGCACCGGCCGTCAGCCGACCCGTCGGCCAGGAGGACGATCTGGCCGTCCAGGCTCACCTGGACGTTGATGGCCAGCACCTTACCGCTCGTCGACACGAGGGCGTTCGTGAAGTTCAGCTCCGGCTCCGAGCTCTGTAGCCCACTCAGCGTCGAGAGCTCCGTCGGGTAAGCCCCGCGGTTCGTGAAGATCGTCTTACCCGAGATGATGGCGTTCGTCAGATCGCTCTGGGCCGAATGGTCCAGGCCGCTGCGGCCCCTTGCCTGGGTCGCCGCGTTCAGTCCGATCGCCAGGCCACCCAGCGCCACGGCGGCCACCACGGCGAGCACCACTCTCCGCATCCCTCCCCCTCGCTCAGGCACTCGCGAAAGCCCTGGTCGCATAGCAGCCCTACTGCTACACCGTACCCTTGCCGGGGGTGGCTATTCGTGTCCCCCCGCCTCACGTGAACGGGGGAGGACGAGGCGGATGCCGGCCAGCTCGGCTTCGGTGGCGTCCCGCAGGGCGTTGGTACGGACGAGGTCGGCTTCAGCCCGTTCACGGGTCGAGAAGTCGACTTGCGCCGTGAAGCGCCGAGCGAAGGCCAGCACCGCCGACAGCGCTCCGTAGCTGCCGTTGTGGGTGGCACCACGCAGCGAGGAGAGGTAGTTGGAGCGGTAGACCGTCGGAATGATGATGCGCACCTCTCCGGCCGCGACGAGTTCTGCGTTCATCATGATCCTGGCCACGCGACCGTTCCCGTCCGCAAAAGGATGCACTTCGGTCGTGACGAACATGACGTAGAGCGCTCGGGCGAACGGATCTCGCAACCCGTCCCCGATGAGGAACCCGCGTTGCAGCGTGCCGAGCACGAGCTCTGGGCGGACGAATTCGGTACCGCCGGCCCGGTTGGCCTGGGTCTTGAACTGGCCCGGCAAGACGTTGGGTCGCTCGGCCATGAGCCGGGCGTGCCTCGATCGGAGCAGATCCAGGAAGTCGTCGGGTGACCTCGGGACTCGTCGCATCTCGTCAGGATCCGAGACGATTTCGTAGGTGCCCAGGATGTCGTGGGCATCAACAGGCCGGTCGGCAGGGACGACTGCCTCGAAGACGATTGATGCCGCCTCATCCAACGTGAACTCGGTGCCTTCGATGTAGTTGGAGAAGTAGGCCTCATAGAACGGCAGCAAACGGCGGCGGGAGTCATCGACGGGCAACGCGGGTACGACGTCAGGGGCACGCTGCGCAAGGTCGGCGGCGAGTGCCTCAAACGCCGCGATTCGGCGGTGGTCGAACGGCTGGCCGGCGGCCCGAGCTCGAAGTCGCTCCGATCGGAGACCGGCGGCGCTGCCCGTGGCCAAGGCCGCCCGGATCATCTCTTCGAGCCGGCGCAGCTCCTGCTGTCGTCCGAGCGCCGGCGCAAGGCTTCGAGCCTGATCCCGAAGTCGGTTCAGACCCGGCTCGCCTCGTTCATTGAGCAGCGTGTCGATCCACTCCTCGACCTCCGCATCGGTGAGCGTGCGCAGCCTCCAACCTCTCGATCGGTCGAGATCGTCCAGTAACTGTCGGGCGGTCGAGGCGATCCACAGACCGTCCGGCATCTCCATGTCGCCAAGTACGGGACCGGGGCCTCGACGAGGCAGGACGGTGAGCCCGGGCAACGACAGCGGCCGCGTCCGGGCATGGTCCACCGTCAGACGGCCGTCCACCGGCCCGGCGCGCCGGGCGGACCGGTCGACGACGACGGCGCCCGGCAGCACATGGCCGACGATCTGCCACAGGTGGCGACGAACCACCTCGGCCGGAGCGGCTTCCACCGCGCCGCTATAGACCCCGCGGACGATCCGCTGGAGCGTCCCACGGGCCACGGCCCGACTGAGGACGGACGGGGAGGCCTCGCCGCTGAACACCAGGTCCGGCCAGGCCGCCTTCACGATCTCACCCTCTCGTCCGCGGAAACTTGACCAGACTACCCTCTATTGGTCAAGTTTCTGTAGAGAAAGGCGCCGCAAGGACGGTCTACCGACGATAACTTGACCAAGTTCGGCCACAATGGTCAAGTTTCCGGGGCTTCTCCCCGGTCGGCCGTCGTGCCGACGACTACGCCGGGGGCGACGGAACGAGCTCCGCCAGGAGGGCCAGCACCTCGTCGGCCATCTCGGGCCGGCAGACGAGCAGGTCGGGCTGGTAGGGATCTGGTTTGCCGTAGCGGAGGGGGCTGCCGTCGAGCCGGGAGACGTGGCACCCCGCGGCCGCGGCCACCGCGGCGGGCGCGGCCGAGTCCCACTCGTACTGCCCACCGCCGTGCACGTAGACCTCGGCCTCGCCGAGCACGACGGCCATGGCCTTGGCCCCGGCCGAACCGAGAGGGACGAGGTCGGCCCCGAGCCGTTCGGCGAGCGGTGCCGCGGCGGCCGGGGGCCTCGTGCGGCTCACGACCACCCGCCGTCGGCCGGCCGCGGCCGGCGGGAGCGTCGGCGGGTCGGCGGTGGTGAGGTTCAACCCTCGGGCCGGGAGGGCCACCGCCCCGACGCCGGCCACGCCGCCGGTGGCGAGGGCCACGTGGACCGCCCAGTCGCGGCGCGGCGGCTCGCCGAACTCCCGGGTCCCGTCGAGCGGGTCCACGATCCAAAGGCGCGGCCCGGCCAGGTCCCCGACCGGCCCACCCTCCTCCGAGCGGACGGCGTCCTCGGGGGCGCGGGCCGAGAGCTGGTCCATGAGGTAGCGGTGCGAGCGTTGGTCGCCCTCGGCGCGGAGCGTGTCGGCGGCCGCCCCGGCGGCGACGAGCTCGTCACGGAGCGCCACGAGGAGCTGCCCGGCCCCCTCGGCCAGGTCGGCCGCCAGGCGGTGGTCCGCCGGCCCGGTGGTCACGGACGACGGGGTGCGATGGATGCGCCGGCCCGTCCCAGGCGGGGGGACGGCAGCAGGAGGGCGGCCACCCGCTCGGCCTGCTCGGCCGGCAACCCGTCGTCGGGACAGAGCTCGAGCTCGGGGCACACCGGCGGCTCGTAGGGGTCGTCGACCCCGGTGAACCCGGTGATCTCGCCGGCCCTCGCCCGGGCGTAGAGGCCCTTCGTGTCCCGGCGCTCGCAGACCTCGAGCGGCGTGTTCACGAAGATCTCGAAGAACGCCAGCCCGGCCTCGGCGTGGCGCGCCCGCACGAGCTGGCGGTCGGCGGCGTAGGGGCTGATGAGCGACACGATGGCCACGACACCGGCGTCGGCGAACAGGGCCGCCACCTCCCCCACCCGCCGCACGTTCTCCGAGCGGTCCCCGGGGCCGAAGCCGAGGTCGCCGTTCAGCCCGTGGCGCAGGTTGTCGCCGTCGAGGACGTAGGCCGCCCGCCGGTGCCGGGTGACGAGCAGCAGCTCGACCGAGCGGGCGAGCGAGGACTTGCCGCAGCCCGACAGACCGGTGAACCACACCGTGGCGCCGCCCGAGGAGCGGCTGGCCCGTCGGTCGGCGCACGAGATGGCCGAGCTCTGCCACTCGACGTTCGGGCTCGAGCCCGCCAACCGGCCCGAGGTGCTCACGACTGGGGCCGCCGCAACATGCCCGCCCCGACCGTGCTGTAGGAGTGGGGATCGATGAGGATGAAGCTGCCGGTCGCCCGGTTCATCTGGTACTCGTCGTAGAGGAGCGGCTCGGTGGTCCGCAGCGTCACCCGCCCGATCTCGTTCAGGCGCAGCGACTCGGCCGTCTGGTCCCGGTGGAGCGTCACGATGTCGAGCCGGTAGTTCACCGCCTTCACCACGGCCTTCACCGCCCGTGTCGTGTGCTTCAAGAGGTAGGTGGCACCCGTCTCGAGCGCCGCCCCGTCGTCCATCCAGCAGATGGTGGCGTCGAGGTCCTGGCCCACCACGGGACGGTTCGTCGGCCGCACCATCATGTCGCCCCGGGAGATGTCGATGTCGTCGTCGAGGGTGATCACGACGGCCATCGAGGCGAAGGCCTCGGCCACCGGCCCGTCGTAGGTGTCGATCGAGCGGATCGTCGAGGCCATGCCCGACGGCAGGACGACCACATCGTCGCCCGCCCGGAACACCCCGCTCGCCACGGTGCCGGCGTAGCCCCGGTAGTCGTGCCAGTCCCTGGCCTGGGGCCGCACCACGTACTGGACGGGGAACCGGGCGTCGGTGAGGTTGCGGTCGCTCGCGATGTGGAGGTCCTCCAGGTAGGCGAGGAGCGGCGGTCCCTCGTACCAGGACATGTTGGGCGAGCGGGTGACCACGTTGTCCCCGTGCAGGGCCGAGATCGGGATGAACGTCAGATCCCGCACGTCCTGGCGGGCCACGAAGTTCGAGAACTCCTCGCGGATGGCCTCGAAGTGCGACACCGAGTAGTCGACGAGGTCCATCTTGTTGACGCAGGCCACGAGGTGGGGGATGCCGAGGATCGTCGACAGGAGGGCGTGGCGTCGGCTCTGTTCGAGCACCCCCTTGCGGGCGTCGATGAGGATGAGGGCGAGGTCCGCCGTCGAGGCCCCGGTCACCATGTTCCTCGTGTACTGCACGTGGCCGGGGGTGTCGGCGATGATGAACTTGCGCTTCGGAGTGGCGAAGTAGCGGTAGGCCACGTCGATCGTGATGCCCTGCTCGCGCTCCGCCCGTAGGCCGTCGGTCAGGAGGGCGAGGTTCGTGTACTCGTCGCCCTTGTCCCGGCTCGTCCGCTCGATCGACTCGAGTTGGTCCTCGAAGATGGCCTTCGAGTCGTAGAGGAGCCGCCCGATGAGGGTCGACTTGCCGTCGTCGACGGAACCGGCGGTGGCCAGGCGGAGGAGGCGCTGCATCAGAAGTACCCCTCCCGCTTCCTGTCCTCCATGCCGGTCTCCGAGATGCGGTCGTCGGCCCGGGTGGCCCCTCGCTCGGTCCGGCGGGTGGCGGCCACCTCGGCCACGACCTCGTCGATCGTCACGGCCGCCGACTCGACGCACCCCGTGCACGTGGCGTCGCCCACCGTGCGGAAGCGGACCTGGGCCACGAAAGGCTGCTCGCCCTCGGCCAGCGCCAGGTAGGGGCTCACGGCGAGGAGCATCCCGTCGCGCACTACGACCTCGCGGTGGTGCGCGTAGTAGATGGGGGGGATCTCCAGGCGCTCGGCCTCGATGTACTGCCAGATGTCGAGCTCGGTCCAGTTGGACAGCGGGAAGACCCGGATGTGCTCGCCCTGGTGGTGCCGCCCGTTGTAGAGCGACCAGAGCTCGGGCCGCTGCGTCTTCGGGTCCCACTGGCCGAACTCGTCCCGGAACGAGAACACCCGCTCCTTGGCCCGGGCCTTCTCCTCGTCCCGGCGGGCACCGCCGAAGACGGCGTCGAAGCGCTGCTCGCGGATGGCCCGCAGGAGCGTCGTGGTCTGGAGGGGGTTGCGGCTGGCGCCCGGCCCAGTGCGCTCCTTCACCCGGCCGGCGTCGATGTCGTCCTGGACCGAGGCCACGAGCAGCTGGAGCCCCAGCCGCTCGGTCCAGCGGTCCCGGGTCTCGAGCACCTCCTCGAAGTTGTGGCCGGTGTCGACGTGGAGGACCGGGAAGGGGATGGCGGCTGGCCAGAAGGCCTTGGCCGCCAGGTGGAGCATGACGATCGAGTCCTTCCCCCCGGAGAAGAGAAGGACGGGGCGGTCGAACTCGGCCGCGACCTCCCGCAGGATGTGCACGGACTCGGCTTCGAGCGCCTTCAGGTTGGAAAGCTCCAGCGGCCCCGTTACGGCGCCCATCTACTCCCCCTGTCGTCTCTCTCCGTCCCGTTCCGTGTTCCTCTGCGGCCGCAGAGCCCCAACGTGTCAGAAAAGCCTGACAGCGTCGCCCCGGGGTGTCAAAGCACGGCAGAGAGTTCCGCCGGCCTCATACGGTAGTCGTCGCCGCGTGAAGTTGGAACTTCCTCTGCGTGAACTTTCTCAGCCGGGTCCGGGGTGGGGCCCCGTCGGTCGGCCCCGCCGGGAGGCCGCGGCCAGCAGTTCCAGGCACCAGGTGACGGCGCTCACCGCCTCGTCGTCGTCGAGGCCCCAGTCGGCCAGGCGCAGGTAGGTCGACTGGCCCCAGAGGGCGTCGACCAGCCCGGCCATCCGGGCGGCCGAGCGGTCGTCGAGGCCCTCGGTGATGGGGCGGAGGGCCTGCCCGAGGCAGGCCTTGCGCCGGGGCTCGGAGGGAAGCTCGCGGGTCGCCGCCCGGCGGGCGGCCATCGCTTCGAAGAGGCGCCGGGTGACGTCGGGGAGCATGGCCTCGGTGACCGGGTGCTCCTCGAGCGCCACCTCGTCGGGCCACCGGCCGGCCACGGCCTCCTGCAGGTCGACCTGGGTTGGGAAGTAACGGTAGATGGTCCGCTCGCTGACCCCGGCGGCCCTGGCCACCTCGGCGAAGGTGAGCCCGCCGAGGGACCACGGCGCCCGGTGGCAGGCGAGGGTCACAGCGGCCGACAGGATGCGCTCCCGGGTCCGCTCGCCAGTGGACGAGCCCGGCCCCTCGTCGCCGGCCGGCCCGCCGGCACCCGGAAGCGACGGCGAGCGCACCGCTCACCATGTTGCCACGGTGCCCCGACCAGGGCGGAGGCGGCGTCCGGTCAGGCCACCGCCGCCTCGACCACCGCCCCGGCGGCGAGCAGCGCCGCCTCGGCCTCCCACGGCCCGACGAGCTGCAGGCTGGCCGGCAGCGCCCCGGGCGTCGGGACCGGGAGGGCGAGGGCCGGCACCCCGGCCAGGTTGACCGGCAGCATGTGCCGGAAGATGTCGAGGTCCTCCTCGTCGTCGAGGAGCGGGGCGAAACGGGGCAGGGTCGGCGTCGCCAGGAGCTCGACCCGGGAGAACAGGTCGCTGAGCGCGGCCCGCAGCCGATCGGCCGCGGCCTTGGCCGCGGCCAGCTGGGCCTCGGTCACGTGCTCGCCGCCCCGGATGAGCTCGGCCACGGCTGGGCTGATCCCGTCGGGGCGGGCGGCGAGGAGGGCCCCGTCGGAGGCGAACGCCTCCTTGATCACGATCACCGCGGCGAGTGGGGGGACCTCCTCCCAGGCCGCCAGCTCCACCTCGACGACCTCCCAACCGGTGGCGGCGAGGGCCCGTTCGACGGCCGCGCTGACCTCGGGGTCGGCGGACGGATCGGCCAAGTAGCCGACCACGCTCGGCGCGGCGGCCGTGACGGTGAAGCCCGGCTCGAGGAGCGCCATGCCGGTCGTCAGGCCGGCCACGTCCCGGGCCATCGGACCAATCGTGTCGAGGGACGGCGCGAGGGGCCACACCCCTTCGGTCGAGACCCGGCCCCACGTGGTCTTGAGCCCAGCCGTGCCGCAGCAGGCCGAGGGGATGCGGACCGACCCGCCCGTGTCGCTCCCGATGGCCACGTCCGCTTCGTCGGTGGCCACCGCCACGGCCGACCCGCTCGACGACCCGCCCGGGACACGACGAGGGTCGAGGGGGTTGACCGGCGTCCCGAACCACGGGTTGACGCCGGTCCCGCCGAGCGCGAGCTCGTGGAGGTTGGTGCGCCCGACGATGCGGGCCCCGGCGGCCCGGGCCCCGGCCAGGCAGGGGGCGTCGCGCTCGGCCGGCTGCGCCACGTCGGCGAGGGACCGCGAGCCGGCGGTGGTCGGCACGCCCTCCATGTCGAGGAGGTCCTTGACGGCGAGGCGCACGCCGTCGCCCTTGGTGTCGAAACGGGTGATGAACGTGGTCATCGGGCGAGGCTAGTGCCGCGACCGACAACGTTCGGGGTGTCACACCCCGCTGCGATGCTGCCGAGGTGCCCAGGAAACGGACCGGTGACAGCGTCCCGGTCGTCTACCGGACGGCCCGGGTCAGGCTGCGGGTCACCCCGGGCCAGGCGAGGCGCTGCTGGGCCATGCTCGTGGCCGGCGGCGACGTGTGGGCCGGGCTGATCGAGCTCAACCGCTACCGCTTCAGCCGAGGTGGCCCGCCGCTCCTCAACTATCAGGAGCTCTGCCGGGAGGTGGCCGGGGTGCGCGTCGGCGAGCTCTCGGCGACCGCCCTCCGCTCGGTCGTCCGGCGCTACGCCGACGCCTCTATGGAGACGGCCAAGCGCAAACGCCGGGGCGAGGCCGCCCGCTACCCGAGACGCCGGCGTCGCCTGATGCCCCTCCGCTACTACGCCGGCACGTTCTGTCTCGAGGGGAAGCGGGTGCGGCTCTCGACGGCCCAGGGGACCCCCGAGCTCTGCCTCCGCCTGGCCCGGGCCCTCCCCTATCCCGAGGCCGACGTGCGCTCGGTGACCCTCCTCACCGAGGCCGGGCGGCTCCTTCTCGACGTGACGGCCGAGGTGCCCCTCGCCGGTGCGACCGAAGGCGGGGGCGTGGCCGGGGTGGACCTCGGCATCATCCACCCCTTCGCCGCGACCTCTGGGAACGAGGCCCTCCTCGTCTCGGGAAGGGCCATCCGGGCCGAAGAACGCCTCCACCTGGCCGACACCAAGGCCCGGCAGCAGAAGTTGGCCCCGAAGACCCCCCGACGGGGCCAGCGGGGCTCGAGGCGCTGGCGCAAGCTCCGGGCCGCCCAACGCCGGGCCGAGGCGAAGCACCGTCGCCGGGTACATCAGATGCAGCACCAGGCGGCCAAGACCCTCGTCGAGTGGGCGAAGAGCACCGGGATCGCCACCCTGGTGGTGGGCGACCTGCGAGGCATCACCCGGCAAAAGACCGGCCGGGTCCAGAACCGCCGGGTGGGCACCGCCTGGCGGCGGACCCATCTCCTCGGGGCGCTCGGCGACAAGGCCGAGGTGGCCGGGATCACCCTTCTCCTCGTCGACGAACGGGGGACGTCGTCGACCTGTCCGGAGTGCCACCAGCGCACCCCCAAACCCAAGGGCCGCCAGTTCAGCTGTCCGCACTGCGGGCACACCGAGCACCGCGACATCGTGGGCGCCCGCAACATCGCCGCCCGGGGCGGCGGACCTACGACGGCACCGGCCGTCGTCACGCACCGCCGAGCCGGCTCCCCGCCGGCCCGACGTGACCGGCGCCGTCACCTGATGGACGTGCACCGGTCCTGCCCGGCACCGGGCCGCCCTCGAGCCGAGGGAGTCGCTCGCCGTGCAACCGTCTCTGACCAAGAGACGGTTGCCGCCTTCACCGGCCGACGGCGAGGATCAGGCAACCGTGCAGACGAAGTTGCCTGAAGGGGCACGAGTTGTACGCCACCACCGTCGCGCAGTTCGCCAGGGCGATCGGGAGCACCGCCGCGTCGGCCCGCGGCGTAGGCGCCGCCGCTGTCGGCCGCCCTGGCGTAGCGGAGGAGGGTCGGCAAGAGGTCCACCGAGACCACCCGGTGGCCCCGGGCCCGAAGGTCGCGGGTGACCCGGCCCTCGCCGCAGCCGATCTCGACGGTCCGCCCGCCGGCCGGCGGGACGATCTCGTCGAAGAACCCGTCCCGGTACTGCCCGTAGATGTCGTGGCCCGGTGTGCGCACCCAACGGACCCAGTGCTCGGCCTCCTCCTCCCAGGGCTCCGTGCGAGGCACGTCGGCGACCCTACCGAAGGCGCCGCCGCACCCCGCAGGACCCGCTCGGTCGGCGGCTCAGGCCTCGGCCGCCTCGAGCAGGAGGGCCCGACGCGGGCACTCGGCGACGGCCCGGCGGGCCAGTTCGACGAGGCCCCGGTCGACCGGGGTGCCGTCGACGACGGGATAGCCCCATTCGTCGAGCGTGATGCGCTCGGGCAGGAGCTCGGCGCAGAAGCCGTAGGCGTCACAGGCCACGGGGTCGACCCGGAGGCGGTGGGTACTCATGCGGCCCTCCTTCCTGGGCGGGCGTTGCGGGGGATGTTGAGGACGCTCGGTGCCGCCGTGCCGCGGCAGGCGTGGCCACGGGCGTGCCGCTCGAGGTCGTCGGCGAACGCCACCAGCGCGCTCTCGACGAGACGGACGACGCCGTCGGGGTGGCGACAGGCGCCGCGACCGGCGATGAGCGATGCCCGGCCACGGAGCCGATCCATGGTGGTGGGGCCGGCCCGACCGACGGCGAGCAGCTCGAGGTCCTCGGCCAGCGCCGGCAGGCCGAAGACGCAGGGCCCGCACTGGCCGGCGCTCTCCCCCGCCATGTAGCGGGCGATGCGCGCCGTCTCGGTGATCCCACACGACGAGGCGGCCAGGACGACGAGCACGCCGACGCCCGTCGTGGCCCCGAGCTCGGCGAGGGCCCCCCGCTCGAACGGCGTGCCGAGGTGCTGCGGGCCGAGCCACGTCCCGGCGTAGCCGCCGACGAGCACGCCGGCCACGTCGTCAGGGGCGCCGGCCGCGGCGCAGATCACGTCGATCGGGCACCCGAGCTCCACCTCGAACACGCCCGGCCGGACCACGGCGCCGGCCACAGTCACGAGCGTGGTGCCTGGCGAGGCGGCGGTCCCGGCGCTCCGGAACCAGGCCGCGCCGTGGCGGGCGATGAGCGCCAGGTGGGCCAGGGTCTCGGCGTTGTGCACGAGCGCCGGAGCCCGCCCGACCCGGAGCGGCGTGGCCTTGTCGGCCCGGAAGATCGGGAGGCCGGGGCGGTCGTTCAGCCCCTCCACGAGGGCCGACTCCTCGCCGGCCGCGTAGCCGCCGGGCCGGGCGGCCACGACGACCTCGACGCCGGACCGGCCGGCCCGGGCCCGCTCGGCCACGGCTCGGCGGAGCACCTCGGCCGTGCCGCTCGGGTCGTCGGCGGGGAGGCAGACGACGACCCGGCGGGCGCCGAGCAGCGCGGCGGCCACCGCGGCCCCGTCGAGGACGAGATGGAGCACCGCGGTGAGGAGGACCTTGTCCTTCAGACTTTCGGGCTCTCCCTCCATGGCGTTCACGACCACGAGGGGTGTCCCGCCCGCCCGGCGGATGCCCGCCAGCTTCCTCGCCGAGGGGAAACCGGCCCCGCCCCGGCCCGAGAGGCCCGAGTCGGCGACGGCCTGGAGCATCGCCGCCACCCAGGCGGCGTCGTCGCCCCGCAGCGGGGGCAACTCGCCCCGGAGGGCCAGGTGGTCGGCGAGGCTGGTCGGGTCCCGGCCGTCCAGCTCCGGGGACAGCAGCCGGCTGGCCAGCGCTGGGGCGGTCAGGGTGCTCACGGTGGACTCCTTCTCTCTGTTCAGCGGCTCGGGGTGCCGACGGGGGTGAGGGTGCGCGTCAGCGCACCGGAACGCCGGGCGAGGTCGGCCGCCCGTCGGGCGTCGCGCACCCGCCAGACCACGGCGGCGGCGACGGCGGCGATGCAGGCCGCGGCCAGAGCCTGGAGCCAGGCGTACTTGGCGTCGCTCCCCATGCCGAGGGCGTGGGCCAGGGCCACCGGCCAGGACCCGTAGGCCAGCCAGTGGAGACCCCGCCACAGACGGGGGCTGATCCGCTGGCGCAGCGCGCTCGAGATCATGACGGCGAGGAGCAGGTCGACCCCCACGGTCCCGAGGCCCGTCCAGAACGGTTGGTAGGAGGAGGTGAACGGGACGACGACGGAGGCCCAGCCGATGTGGACGTAGGTGTCGAGGACCGACGTGAGGATGTGGATCGCCAGGAACACGACGGTGATGATCGACAGTCGCTTGTGGAGCTCGGCGTTGGCGAAAGCCGGCCACCGCTTCGTGCGCAGCCGACCGGCGGTGAGCACGCCGAGCACCACGGTGATGGTGAGCAGCAAGAGGGCGACCACGCCGGTGGCCCGGGTGGCGTACCAGAGGGTGGTGGACGAGGTGGCGAGCATCAGGTGACCGTCCTGTCAGCGGAGGGGGTGGACGACGCCGGCCAGGAGCCGACGAGGACGACCTTGCCGTCGGCCCGCACGAGGCGGGCCGCCACGTCGAGGTAGGCGAGATTGCCCGGGGCGTCGTGGCCCCAGACGACGGCGGCGGTGCTGGCGGCGTTGGCCTCCACGCAGCTCGGCGCGGCCACCGAGACGAGCGACCACACCGGCGGGGCCGGTTCCCCGGTGACCGGGTCGACGATGTGGTGTACCAGACGGTCGCCCTGGCGCCAGGAGCGGGCCGAGGTCCCCGACGAGGCCAGGCCGCCCTCGATGATGGCGACCACCTGGTCGACCTCGGCCGTGGCGGTGCGGCAGTCCGGGGCGATGCCCACGGCCCAGCCACCTTCGGGGGGCGGGCCGGCCACCGAGACGTCGCCGCCCAGGTTCACGAGCACCCCGCCGCCCAGCTCGGCCGCGATGCGCCGGGCGCTGCGGTCGGCGACGAGCGCCTTGGCCGTGGCTCCGAGGTCGAGATGGACGGCCCGGGGCACCCGGACCGTGCGGTCGAAGGGGTCGAGCTCGACGCACCACCAACCGGGAGCGGGACGCGGCGTCGAGGCGGCAGCGGCGACACCGCCGGCCAGCCGCTCGAAGTCGCGGTCGTAACCGAGGCCGACCATGGCCTCGCCCACGGTCGGGTCGACCGTGCCCGACGTCCGCTCGGCCACGACGAGGGCGACCTCGAGGGCTTCGTAGAGGAGGCGGCTCACGGGCACCTCGGTGCCGGCGTGGCGCTCGAGCCGGCGGATCTCCGAGTCGGGGCGGAAGCGGCTAGCGGCGGCGTCGATGTCGGCCAGGTCGGTCGCCAGGAGCTCGGCGGCCGCGTCGGCCGCGTCGGCCCGGGTGACGGCGACGACCGCCGTCGTCCCGATGGCCCGCATCGAGCGGAGCACCGGCGGCTCTTCGAGGAGGGCGGCCCCGCTCACGACTGTCCCGAGACGGTCGTGGCCGAGCTGCTCGTCGACGACGGCGAAGAGGACGACGACTGCGATGAGGCGCTCGTGCCCGAGCTCGAGGCGTTCGTGCTCGTCCCGCTCGTGCTCGACGACGAGCTCGTCGCCGTGCCTGACGACGGGGAGGTCGTGGCGGTGGAGCTCGTGGCCTTGGCCGTCGAGCCGCCGGTGCTCGCGCTGGACGTGGCCGTGGCGTGGCCGGGGTCCTCCGAGGCGGCCACGAGGCCGATGGCACAGGCGGCCACGCCGGCCAAGACGGCCGAGGCGGTCGTGGCCCGACGGACCCGGGTGACGGCCCGGTCCCGGGCGAGACGGGGATCGCTCTTTCGCTGGGCGTGCTGCACGGTGGTTCTCCTGTCGGTGGTGACAGGTGCAGTCAAACCCGCCGGCCTCGGGCCCAACCGGGAACCGCCTGTGCCCCTCCTGTGAACGGCGCGCCGGCGACGACGGCTCGCCGCGCTCACAGCGACATCCCTGGTCAGGGGTCTAGCCGGGGTCGACCCGGCCCCAAGGCCCCGCTTTCACAGCTGGCCCACAGAGGGCGCACAGAAGCCCGGGAGCTGCCGGTGCCAAGGTGGCACCAGGAGGTAGCCGCCATGGCAGACCAACAGCGTGTCCTCGTCGTCGACGACGAGCCGTCCATCGTGGACGCCGTCGCCACGTCCCTGCGCTACGAGGGCTTCGAGGTCGACGAGGCGACCACCGGCCGCAAGGCCCTGGCTTCGGCGCAGGAGCACCCGCCCGACCTCATCATCCTCGACGTGATGCTGCCCGACCTCGACGGCCTGGAGGTCACCCGACGGCTCCGGGCCGACGGCATCCGGGTCCCGGTCCTCTTCCTCACCGCCCGCGACTCGCTCGAGGACAAGGTGGCCGGCCTGACCGTGGGCGGCGACGACTACGTCACCAAGCCCTTCGCCCTGGCCGAGATCATCGCCCGGACCCGGGCCATCCTCCGGCGGGCCGGGGGCGAACCAGATGAAGAGGGCATCTTGCGCTTCGCCGACGTCGAGATGGACGAGAACGCCCACGAGGTCCGCCGGGCCGGGCAGCTCATCCAGCTCACGGCCACCGAGTTCAACCTCCTCCGCTACTTCCTCTTGAACCCCCGCCACGTGCTGTCGAAGTCCCAGATCCTCGACCACGTGTGGCACTACGACTTCGGGGGCGAGGCCAACGTGGTCGAGACGTACGTGAGCTACCTGCGCAAGAAGCTCGAGCGCCACGGCCCGCCGCTCATCCACACGGTCCGCCTCGTGGGCTACGCCCTGCGCGAGCCCGAGCAGGCCGCCTAGATGTCACTGCGGACCCGGCTCCTCCTCGCCGTCGGGGCCATCGCCGTCGTGGCCCTGATCGCCGCGGACTTCGCCACGTACTCGGCGCTGCGCTCCTTCCTCTACAACCGGGTCGACCAGAGCCTGGAGCAGTACCACCCGAACCTCGAGCAGGCCGCCAACAGCGGGCAGACGCTCACCTGCGGCTTCCCGGCCACCGGCGCCTTCGGCGGGCCAGGGGGCGGCGGCGGCCAGGCCGGGCCGCCGCCGAACCTGGTCGGCACGCTCTTCTTCGAGGTCCGCACGTCGGCGGGCCGCGTCGTCGACGACCAGCAGTGCGCGGCCTACGTGGGATCGAAGGCCTACACCCCGGACCTCCCCGACCACATCACCGGCTTCTCGCCCGAGCCCAACGGCGAGCAGGTCGCCTACCTCACCGCTCCATCGACCGAGGCCGGGGGCCCGGCGTTCCGGGTCCGGGCCTCGCTCCTCCAGAACGGGGACCAGCTCGTCCTGGCCCTCCCGCTGAACGACGCGGGCGGCACCCTCCACCAGCTGGTCCTGATCGAGCTGGCGGTCACGGCGAGCGCCATCGTGGTCGCCCTCGCCCTCGGCTGGTGGCTGGTACGGGTGGGGCTCCGCCCGCTCGCCGACGCCGAGCAGACGGCCGAGGAGATCGCCGCCGGCAAGCTCGAGCAACGGGTCCCGGGGGAGAACGACCGCACCGAGGTGGGCCGGCTGGCCCGGGCGCTGAACGTCATGCTCGGGCGGATCCAGGCCGCCTTCGCCCAGCGCGACGCCACCGAGGCCCAGCTCCGCGAGTCCGACCGCCGCCTGCGCCAGTTCGTGGCCGACGCCTCCCACGAGCTGCGCACGCCCATCGCCGCGGTCTCGGCCTACGCCGAGCTCTTCGACCGCGGTGCCTCGCAGCAGGAGGCCGACCTTGGACGGGTGATGTCGGGCATCCAGACCGAGACGGCCCGGATGAGCGACCTCGTCGAGGACCTCCTCACCCTGGCCCGGATGGACGAGGGACGTCCGCTCGAGCGCCAGCGGGTGGAGCTCGTCGAGCTCTGCGCGGCGTCCGTGCGCACGGCCGCCGCGGTCGGCCCGGGATGGCCCGTCCAGCTGCGGGCGGACCGCCCCGTCGAGGTGGTCGGCGACCCCGTCCGTCTGCGGCAGGTGGTCGACAACCTCCTGGCCAACGTGCGGGCCCACACGCCGCCCGGCACGCCGGCCACGGTCACCCTCAGCGAAGAGGGCCAGCAGGCGGTGATCTCGGTGGCCGACGCCGGGCCGGGCATGGACCCCGAGGACGCCCGCCACGTGTTCGAGCGCTTCTACCGGGCCGACCGGTCCCGTTCGCGGGCCCACGGCGGCGCGGGCCTGGGGCTCTCCATCGTGGCGGCCATCGTCGCCGCCCACGGCGGCACGGTGCGGGCGAGCTCGGCCCCGGGCGAAGGGGCGGTGTTCGAGGTGCGGCTGCCGCTCGCCCCGGTCGAGGTCGACGACGACGGGCCGGTCGAGGCCGCGGCCACCGAGCCGGCCGACGGGGCCAAGATCTGACGTGGCCCGCGACGTGACCGCCCTCCCCGCGGGCACCCCGGATTCACAACTGGCCCACAGGTGGGCTTCACGGGGCCAACAGGTCGGTCCAGCATCATCGGCCCCCATGAGCGTGCTCCAGCTGGCCGGCACCGAGGACGACCGCCAGCCGCAGGCAGCCGACGTCGAGATCGTGCTGCCCGTGTACAACGAGGCGACCCAGCTCGAGCCCAGCGTGACGAAGCTCCGGCGCTACCTCGACGAGGCCTTCCCGTTCACGAGCCTGGTCACGGTGGTGGACAACGCCAGCACCGACGACACCTGGACCGTCGCCGAGCACCTGGCGGCCAGCCTGCCGGGCGTCCGAGCGGTGCACCTCGGGGAGAAGGGCCGGGGCCGGGCCCTCCGGGCCGCCTGGTCCACGAGCACGGCCGAGGTCGTGGCCTACATGGACGTCGACCTCTCGACCGGCCTCGACGCGCTCCTCCCGCTCGTCGCCCCGCTCCTCTCGGGCCACAGCGACGTGGCGATCGGCAGCCGCCTGGCCCACGGGGCCCACGTGGTGCGGGGGGCCAAGCGCGAGCTCATCTCGCGCTGCTACAACCTCCTCCTCCGCGTGACGCTCCAGGGCCGCTTCAGCGACGCCCAGTGCGGCTTCAAGGCCCTGCGCCGGGAGGCCGCGGCGGAGCTGCTCCCGTCGGTCGCCGACGATGCCTGGTTCTTCGACACCGAGCTCCTCGTGCAGGCCGAGCGGCGCGGCCTGCGCATCCACGAGGTCCCTGTGGACTGGGTCGACGACCCGGACTCCCGGGTGGACCTCGTGCGGACCGCCCTCGACGACCTGCGTGGCGTCTGGCGGCTCTTCCGGGAGCCGCCGCCGAAGGACGACGGTCACCTCGACCGCCGGGAACGGCCCGAGGACGCCCCGGCCGACGAGCTCCTGCGCTTCGCCGGGGTCGGGGTGGCCAGCACCGTCGTCTACCTCCTGCTGTTCGTCGCCCTGCGCTACCCGCTCGGAGCCCTCGCCGCGAACGCTGTGGCCATCGTGCTCTCTAGCCTGGCCAACACGGCGGTCCACTGGCGGCTGGCCGCCGACGCCCGCCAGCGGCTCGACCGGCGGGGCCTCGTGCTCTCCGCCCTCGCCCTCCTCGGGGTGAGCCTCGGTCTCACGACGGCCGCCCTCGTGACCATGACCGCCCTCACCGACGGCGGCCTCGCCGTCGAGCTCGTGGCCATCGCCCTCGCCAACGCCCTCGCCGCCATCGTCCGTTTCAGCCTGCTGCGGGCCTGGGTGTTCCGACCCCACCTCGGCCCCGGGGCGGTGCCCGAGCCGGCGGCCCCGGCCGGCGACTGAGGCGAGAGGCCACCGAGACCAGGGCCCGGCCCGGCCCACCAACGAAAGGACCGCTTGGTCATGTACCCGACGGCCGTCCTCGACGAGCCCGGAGCGCCCCCGGTCGAGCCGGGGGAGCTCGACGCGCCGGGCGGCGCGCCGGCGCGCCGCGGCGTGAGCCGCCTCTGGCGCGGCAAGCCCGACGACCCCTGGTGGGTGCGCCCAGCCCTCCTCGTGCTCCTGGCCGGGACGGCCGGCCTCTATCTCTGGGACCTCGGGGCGTCGGGGTGGGGCAACGCCTTCTACTCGGGCGCCGTCCAGGCGGGGACGAAGAGCTGGAAGGCCTTCTTCTTCGGGTCCTCGGACGCCTCCAACTTCATCACCGTCGACAAGCCGCCGGCGTCGCTATGGGTGATGGAGCTCTCGGCCCGCATGTTCGGCGTGAACAGCTGGAGCATCCTCGTGCCCCAGGCCTTGGAGGGCGTGGCCACGGTCGGCGTGGTCTACGCCACGGTGCGCCGCTGGTTCACCCCGGGGGCCGCCCTCCTCTCGGGTGCGGTGGTGGCGCTAACGCCCGTGGCCGCCCTCATGTTCCGCTACAACAACCCCGACGCCCTGTTGACACTGCTGCTGGCCCTCGCGGCCTACGCCACCGTGCGGGCGCTCGAGCGGGCGGGCACCTGGTGGCTCGTCCTCGCGGCGAGCCTCGTCGGCTTCGGGTTCATCACGAAGATGCTCCAGGCCTTCACGGTGGTCCCGGTGCTCGCCCTCGTCTACCTGCTCGCCGCCCCGACCCGCTTCTGGCGACGCCTGGGTCAGCTGGTGCTGGCCGGGCTGGCCCTCGTGGTGTCCGCCGGCTGGTGGGTGGCCGCCGTCCAGCTGACGCCGGCCGCCGACCGCCCCTATGTCGGCGGCTCGGCCGACAACAACCTGCTCAATCTCATCTTCGGCTACAACGGCTTCGGCCGCCTCACCGGCAACGAGACCGGCAGCGTCGGCGGCACCGGGGCGGTGGGCTCCCGGTGGGGGCCGACCGGCTGGTTCCGGCTCTTCGAGACCGACATGGGCGGCCAGATCTCCTGGCTGATCCCGGCCGCCCTCATCGGTCTCGTGGCCGTGCTGTGGTTCACCCGCCGGGCGCCGCGCACCGACCGCACACGGGCCGCGGTCCTCCTCTTCGGCGGCTGGCTCCTCGTGACCGGCGCGGTCTTCAGCCTGGCCGAGGGCATCATCCACCCCTACTACACCGTCGCCCTGGCCCCGGCGATCGGCGCCCTCGTCGGCATCAGCGCCACCTTCCTGTGGCACCGCCGGGCCGAGCTCGTCGCCCGGCTCTTCCTCGCCGCCGGCGTGGCGGCCAGCGGGATCTGGGCTTACGTCCTCCTCGACCGCTCCCCCACGTGGATGCCGCTCCTGCGTACCGTGGTGCTCGTCGGCGGCATCGTCGCCGCGGTGGCCATCGCCGTCTGGCCGGCCGCCCGCAAGTCCGGCCGCATCGTCGCCGTGGCCGGCGTCGGCGTGCTCCTCGCCGGGCCGCTCTTCTACACCCTCGACACCGTGAGCACCCCCCACGCCGGAGCCATCCCGTCGGCCGGACCGGCGGTGACCTCAGGGGTCCGGTTCGGGTTCGTGCCCGGCGGCCCCGGGGGTTTCCGCTCGCCCTTCTTCACGCCGGGGCGGGGCGTCACCGGACGCTCCCCGGGCTTCGGCGGCCCACCGCCCGGCGCCTTCGGCGGGGGCGGCGCACCCAACGGCGGCGCGCTCCCCCGCTTCGGCCGGGGCGGCTTCGGTGGGTTCCCCGGCAACGCTGGCGGCGGGACGTTCCCGGGTGGCGGCGGTCCGGGCGGGGGCTTCCTCAACGCCTCGACGCCGGGCAAGCAGCTCGTGGCCCTCCTCGAGGCCGGGGCGTCGAAGTACAGGTGGGCGGCGGCCACGATCAACTCGAACTCGGCCGCCGGCTACCAGCTGGCCTCGGGCCAGCCGATCATGGCCATCGGCGGCTTCAACGGCACCGACCCGGCGCCCACGCTCGCCCAGTTCGAGACGGACGTGGCCCACGGCGAGATCCACTACTACATCGCCTCGGGCTTCGGCGGGTTCGGCGCCGGTGGCGGAGGCGCCGACGCCTCGCAGATCGCCAGCTGGGTCGCGGAGCACTTCAGCTCCCGGACCGTCGACGGCGTCACCATCTACGACCTCACGTCGCCCACCACCGGTGCCGCGACCTCGGTCCCGCTCGGCTGAGCACCGACACTCCGAGGCGCCGGGCAGCCCGTTCGCAGGGCGCTCCCAGCTGGGTGCTGCACCATGGTGGTGATGAAGGAGCCGGATCCCCCCGGACCCCCACCACGCACGAAAGAGAGACCACCATGCTCTGGATCACCCTCCTCCCCCTCATGCTCATGGGCCTCGCCGTCGCCGTCGTGCCGCTCGTGATCGGCCTCAACGCGGAGCACCGCCGTCAGGCGCTCACCGTGCCGGCGCCGGTCACGCAGGCCCCGGCGGTCGGCGAGGAGGCGCTCCCCCTCGCCGCCTGACGAGGTCCGGGCGGGCCCGTCCCCCCGGCGGCCCGGACCATCACAGACGAACGCCGCAGCGCAGCTGCGGCGTTCGTCGCGTTCGGGCGTCTATTCCGGCCGGTCGGTGTGTCGCCGGCCGCGCCCGAAGGCCATCCCGGCGATCCAAGCGAGGAGGAAGATGAGGGCGGCGATCCAGAGCAGGTGCACCAGGAAGCCGAAACCGACGAAGATGAGGCCGATCACGAGCACGATGACGAGGAAACAACCCATCGAGGGCATCGTAACGGGCGCGCCCGGCCCACCGGGCCGGAGAGGAGCGTCGGGGGCGCGGTGACCATCGAGCAGCCCCTCGCCGGCGGGATGGGCAGCGCCGGTCAGGTCGTGCGGGTGGGTGACACCGTACGCCGGCCGCCGGGGCCGGCCTCGGCCCCGGTCCGGGCCTTGCTCCTCCACCTCGAGGCGGTCGGCTTCGACGGTGCGCCCCGCCACCTCGGCACCGACGAGCTCGGCCGCGACGTCCTCTCCTACGTCGACGGCGAGGCGGCGCACCCGCCCTATCCGGCGGCCTACATGACCGACGAGGCGCTGGCCTCGGTGGCCCGGTTGCTGGCGGACTTCCACCAGGCGAGTGCCACGCTCGACCGCACCGCCCTCGCCGGCTGGGCCACCGGGTTCGCCGACCCCGAGGGCGGACCGGTGGTCTGCCACGACGACGTGAGCCCGGAGAACGTCGTCTTCTGCGACGGCCGGGCGGTCGCCCTCATCGACTTCGACCTGGCCGCCCCGGGCCGTCCGCTCTGGGACGTGGCCCGGGCGGCCCAGCAGTGGGCTCCGCTCATGGCCCCGGGCGCCCGTCCGGGCTACCCCGAGGGCCTCGACGCCACGGCCCGGTTCGGCCGCTTCACCCGGGCCTACGGCCTCGACCCGGAACAGGCCGACGAGCTCCTGGCGTTGGTCGCCGCCGTCCGCCGGGTCACGCTCCGCCACGTCCGCGACGAGCTGGCGCGGGGCCACCCCCGCCTCGAGGAGCACTGGCGCGAGAGCCGGGGGGAGGAGCGGGCGGCGGCCGACGGGGCCTGGCTGGCCCGCCACCGGGCGGCGCTCGTGTGGGCCGCGGCCCGCCGACCGCCCTGACCAGGGCCCGCCGAGCCGGCGGGGCCGCCGATAGGGTGGGCCGGTGAGCTGGGGGGCCGACGCCGGGAGCGCCGCATCGCCGGGTCGCAACGACCGCCTCTTCAAGCTCATCTCCCTGGTGGCCGGCGTCTGCCTCGTGGCGTTCATCGTCGTCGTGGCGGTGCGCGGCACCTCGGTCAAGCGGCCGCCCCCGGCCACGTTCCCCTCGGCCGCCCCGGCCGTCCTGCCCCATGGCTCGGTCGCGCCGGCCTTCACGCTCACCCGCCTCGGCGGGGGCGCCCCGGTGGCCCTGGCCTCGACCCGGGGCACCCCGGTCATCGTCAACTTCTTCGCCTCGTGGTGCGACAACTGCCGGGCCGAGCTCGCCGCCGTGGCCACCGTGGCGAGGTCGGCCAGCGGGCGGGTGGCCGTGGTGGGCGTCGACACGAGCGACACGAGCTCGACGAGCGCCGAGCACCTCCTTCTGGGGGCCGGGGCCACGTTCCCGGTCGGCGTCGACCCGGCGGGCGCCTTGGCCAGCCGCTGGCGGATCTCCGTCCTGCCCGTGACCTACTTCTTGAACCGCCGGGGCCAGGTGGAGGGGGAGGCCTTCGGCGCCCAGACCGTGGCCTCGCTCGACCGCTGGGTCAGCACCCTCACGGGCGGGGCGACGTGATCTCCCCTGACGCACCGTCGCGCGACGACCGCGACGCCGACCCCGACCACGAGCCCGTCGACCGGGCGGCGGCCTTCGCCGCGGGCCCGGCCCGCATCCCGCGCAAGTTCTGGTACTGGGCGATCGCCTTCGTGGCCGTGCTCGGCCTCGGCGGCTCACTCCTCGAACGGGTGTTCTCGGCCAGCGGGCTGAACGCCCCGTCGGTCACCCCGACCACGAAGCCCGTGGTGGTCCACCACCGCGCCTCGCCCTCCGCCCCGCCGACGCTCGCCGCGCCGCTGCCGGCCTTCATGGGCGCGGCGCGCCTGTCACCGAGGCCGGCCCCGGCCTTCAGCCTCGTCGACCAGGCCGGCCAGCCGACGTCGCTCGCCTCGGCGCGCCCGGCCGTCGTCGTGCTCACCTTCTTCGACGGGCGCTGCGACGACATCTGCCCGGTGGTGGCGGCCGAGCTGCAGGCGGCCGAGACCGACCTCGGCACGGCGGCCGACCGGGTCGACTTCGTGACCGTCAACACCGATCCGCTCGCCACTGCGGTCTCCTCGCTCTCCAACGCGGCGGCGACGGGCCTCGGGTCCCTCCCGAACTGGCGGATCCTCACCGGACCGCTCGCCACCTTGAACAACGTGTGGCGGAACTACAAGGTGACCGTGGACGTCAGCCGGGTCAACCAGGCCGTCAGTCACACCGACGTCATCTACTTCATCGGTCCGGGCGGCGAGCTCCGGTACTCGGTGACCCCGTTCGCCGACGAGAACCGGGGCGCCGGCTCCTACACGCTGTCGCCGCCGCTGATCGACCGCTTCGGGCACGGCATCGCCACGTACGCCACCCTGGCGGCCCGATGACCGACGACGGGGCCCGAGCGACGGCGGACCCGCCCGCCCCGCCGCCCGAGGTCGGCCCGGTGGCCTGGTACCGGCGGCGGGCGGTACTCGTGGGGGCCGTCGTGGCCCTCATTCTCGCCGTCACGGTCATCACCGACCTCCCGGTGCACAGCTCCCGGGCTGCCGACATCTCGGCCGAGCGGAGCGTGATGAAGGAGGTCAACACGGACCTCGGCGGCTGTGCCTACGCCGTGCACGAGGCCTTCCTCATCTACCAGAAGGAGTCGTCGGGCTCGCTCACGCTGACCGAGCGGGGGCAGGTCCCGGGGCTCCTCCGCGACGACCAGGCCGCCTGCTCGTTCACCAACGAGGCCATCTTCAACCTGGCCAACATCGAGGTGCCGGGCTCGCCCGCCGGCAAGCACCTCGGCGCCCTCGTGGGCACCACGACGCTCTGGGCCACGTCGGACGCCCTCGGCGCCGTCGAGGACATCCAGACCCTGTCGACGCAGCCGACGAACAACCGGGCGCTCACCGACCTGGGCAGGCGCGAGCGCACGCTCGCCGCCGACCGGCGATCGGCCGACGCTGAGGTGGCGGAGGCCGACCGGGTCCTCGACACCAATCTGCCCCCGCCCGACCTGCCGGCGCTCCCCACGCCGACCGGCCGCTGAGCCTCGGCCTCCGGGGACGGGCGGCCGCGCGCTTCAGCGCGGTGGGCGGTGGAGCGGCGGCGGCGAGTACCAGCCCCGGCGCTTCGACTCACGCACGAGCCGTTGGAGCTCGTCGTCGGGGTCCTCCTCGCTGCGCAGCCAGAGCACGAGGTTCCAGAAGATGACCGGGACGAAGACGGCGGCCGCCACGAACCAGAGGATCACCGTCGAGAGCTGCTGGTCGGCCGGGCCGCTCAGGGCCGAGCTGGCGCCGTGGTGGAAGGCCTGGTACCAGGACGAGCGGGAGAAGCCGAGGAAGTAGGCGATCGTCCAGACGGTCCACATGCTCACCGCCGCCAGGGCCACCCGCTCGGGCCGGGTGCACCGAGGCACGAGGGGCGGCGACGCGACGAGCTCCAGCCAGAGGAGGATGCCGACGGCCCCGAGGGTGGCCGCCTCGACCAGGCTCAGCCAGCCATAGGTCACGAGGTGGTCGACGGCCACCGAGGTCCGCCAGAAGATGATGACCGCCAGGTCGAAGAGGACGAAGCCGGCACCCCGCACGAAATCCCGGTGACGCCGGCGGGCCGTGGCCAGCCGGTCCAACAAGCGGGGTGGACCGTCTTCCCCGGGCAGCGTGGCCAGACCGAGCCGCCACCACGGGGCGCCCAGCACGAAGAGCGCCGGGATCACGAGGGCGAAGACCGAGAACTGGAGGGCCTCGAAGAGCTCGTAGTGGCGGGCCAGGCTGGCGAGCGGCGGCACCAGGAAGAGGACGAGCAGGACCAAGCCCAAGAGGGCGGACACGAGCCGCGCCCGGGGGGACACGACAGGGGGCCGCCGCGCCTCGGCGACCCCGTCGCTCATTCCGAGGGTCGACGCTGGAAGAAGCCGAGAATGAGCACGATCGTGAACACCCCGAGGGGGATGGCGAAGGTCAGCGCCTGGGTGGCGTACCAGGGGTTCATCTCAGGCCTCGACCTCCCGCTCGATCCCACTCATGAGGGGCCTTCGGATCACAGTACGTAGAAGAGTACCCAGAAAAACGTGGCGACGAAGATGATGAAGCCCCAGAAGAAGGTGCTGCCATCGAGGTTCACCCGGAAGAGGCGCGCCGTGGGCATGGTGGACGTCAGTGCGCCCCCGTCTTCGATGACCGCCCGTCGCATGCGCATCTCCCGGGCGAGCAGGGTCTCGGTCCAGTAGGCACCGGCCAGCACGAGCACGATGTTCATGGGGGCCCAGCCGATGAAGCACGAGGCGTAACCGCTCGAGCCTGGGAAGAAGGGGAGCTCGGTCAGCTGCCAGATCTGGAGCCCGACGACGATGAGGGCGCCGAGCACCGCCGTCCAACCGGCCACCTGCCAGTCGAGGACCTCGTCCTTGCGGAAGCGCCCGGTGCCGAAGATGGCGAGCAGCCCGGCGGCCACCGTGAGGGCCCAGATCGCCGCCCCGGCCCCCGTCGGAGCCGTGACCCCGTTCGGGCGCCAGAGGCCGTCGTTGTTGGCCGACCGTAGGTAGAAGTAGGCGAACGCCAGGGCGGCGAAGGCGAAGGCCGCGACCCCGATGACGAGCCGACCGCCGGTCCAGAGGGCCCCCTCCTGGGCCCGTAGCTCGTAGGCGAGCTCCTCAGGGGTCTCGTGGAGCTCCGGGAACGACTCGAACTGCTCGTGGGCCGCCGTGTTCTCAGCCACTGCTCTTGGCCTCCGGGACGGGGCTCACCATGGTGAGCGAGGGGACGCGGGCGCGCTCAAGCATCGCTCGGACCCCCTGCGCTGCCCACCCCGACCAGGGGTGGGGCCGGTCCGATGTCCGCCGTGGGCGGGGCGTCGGGCTCGCCGTAGCGGTAGGGGTCGGTGAGCACGACGGGGATGCGCTCGAAGTTGAACCAGGGCACGGGTGTCGCCGTCATCCACTCCAAACCCCTCGATTCCCACGGGTTGTCGATCGAGCGCTTCGGGTTGATGTAGATGGACCAGACGAAGTTGACGATGAAGATCAGGAACGAGGCGCCCAGGCAATAGGCGCTGATCGTCGAGAAATCGTTCCAGGTCTGGAGGTTCTGCGCGTACTCGAAGACCCGACGAGGCTGGCCCAGCAGGCCGACGAAGAACAGCGGGAAGAACGTCAAGTTGAAGAAGATGAAGAACGTCCAGAAGTGCCACTTGCTGAGTTTCTTGTTCAGCTGCTTGCCGGTGATCTTGGGCAGGTAGAAGTAGAGCGCGCCGAAGAAGGCGAAGATGAGGCCACCCATGATCGTGTAGTGGAAGTGGGCCATCACGAAGAAGCTCCCGTGCACGGTCACGTTCACCGGGACGTCGGAGAGGAAGACCCCGGTCACCCCGCCGATGAGGAAATTGAAGAGCATGCCGAGACAGAAGAGCATCGGCGCGTCGAACCGGATCTTGGCCTTCCAGAGCGTCCCCAGTGTGACGAGGAAGAGGAAGCCGGTCGGGATCGAGATCAGCTCGGTGGTGAGCATGAAGAGCGGCCGCATGTCGGGGTTGATGCCGCTCTGGAAGAGGTGGTGCTGCCACACGAAGAACGAGAGCAGGGCCACGCCGATCATGCCGGCCGCCGCCACCTTGTACCCGAACAACGGTTTTCTCGTGAAGACCGGGATCATCTCCATGACGAGGCCGAAGCCGGGCAGCGCCATGATGTAGACCTCGGGGTGACCGAAGAACCAGAAGAGGTTCTGCCACAAGAAGTTGCTGCCCCCGTGTTCGGTCACGAAGAAGGCCGTCTGGGCGGTGCGGTCAAGGATGCCGACATAGCCGGCCACGATCAGGGTGGGCGTGGCCAGGGTCAAGAGGGCGCAGGTGGCGAGGATCGACCAGACGAAGATCGGCACCCGGCTCCAGGTCATCCCCGGGCAGCGGTAGTTGATGATCGTCACGCCCAGGTTGAAGCCGGCCAGGATCATGCCGATCCCGATGACCGCGAAGCCGATGAGGTAGGCGTCCATACCCCCGCCGGCCTGGGTCTGCAGCGGTGCGTAGGCCGTCCAGCCGGTCGGGAACCCACCCAACGGGATGGCCGCCAGGATGACGAAGTAGCCGGCCATGAAGATCCAGAAGGAGAAGGCCTCGACCCGCGGATAGGCCATGCGGCGTGACCCGATCATCAGCGGCACGACCCAGTTCCCGAGGGGTCCCACGACGACCGAGGAGGCCATCATCATCATGACCGTGCCGTGCTCGCTCACGAGAGCGATGTAGGTGCCTGGGCCGAAGACGTGGTTCGTCGGGCTGAGCAGCTCGGTCCGCACCGCCATGGCCAGGAGGCCCCCGGTGAAAAGGAAGAGCAGCACGCCCACGAGGTACTGCATGCCGACCACCTTGTGGTCGTCGGTCATGCGGAAGTACCGGCCCCAGCTCCGCTCCTCCACCTGGGGTGCCGGCTCTTTCCCCAGCATCTTGAGCACCGGATAGGTGAGGGCACCGATCCCGATCATCCAGCCGAGCACACCGAAGCCGAGGCCCATGCAGATGGCGATGTTGTTGGTGCCGCTGTTCTGCGCGACCGGGTAGTTCCCGCCGATGACGTTGCCCAGCCAGTGGCCGATCAGGTAGCCGCCGACCGCCCCGACGATGGCCCAGATGACGTTGGGGCGCATCCACTCCGAGCGCGTGTCGATCCACGACCTCTCAACCTCGCCGGGGTACTGCGCGGTGGGCTCGGACGTGTCGACTGCCATTCAGTCGCCCCCAATCTCGCCGGAATGACCGGGACGCGTGCTCACGACGACGTCCGTCCCTTGTAGCCGTACTGCTCTTGCTTCGAGTAGGGGTCCACGTTGTCCGGGTAGTACCCACCGTCCGCCCCGTTGGCGTCCGGCGTGTAGGTGAAGCTGAACGGAGGCAGCAGCGCCGTGTTGTGCCTGAGTCGCTGCTGGGTCGTCCTGGCCCAGACGAAGAAGGCCGCCGGCGAAACGACGGCGCCCTTGTTGAACATGGCCCCGTGCCAGATGCCGCAGAGCTCGGAGCACCGCACGGTGAAGACCCCGGTGTGCTGGGGCGTCGAGAAGGCCACGTTGTCCTGGCCCGGGTTGGCGTCGGCCTTCACGCCCAGCTGGTACGCCCAGAAGCTGTGGATGACGTCGAGCGACGTGACGTGGAAGGCCACCGTCGTCCCGACCGGCAGCACGAGCTCGTTCGTCTCGAAGCCGCCGAACGTCGGGTAGCGGTAGGTGAACTTCCACTGCTGGCCGATGACCTGGATGGGGAGCACCGTGTGGGAGGTGGGTGTCCAGATCGGGGCGGGACCCTGCCCGCCACCGGCCCCCTCCGGCTGGACGAGCTCGTAGGTACCGAAGCCGGCGAGGAAGAGCACCACGACCGTCGTGATCGCTATCCAGGCGGTCGAGATGGCCATGTTGCTGCGGGCCTGCTCGCCCCCGACGGGCTCGGGACCCCCCTTGGAGGCCCGCCACATGACGATGGCGTACACCATGTAGATCCAGACGGCGAGGAGCACCGGGAGCGCCATCACGATCAGCACGTTGAAGTCGAAGACGGCACCGCCGGCGGTCGAGGACATCCGCCCCGGCGGTACGTGGGGCCCGACGAAGACGAGGAAGAGAATGTCGAGGACGACGGAGAGGACGAGCCAGATGGCGATCAGCCGCCACCAGTGGTGTGGCTCGTGGGTATGGCTGCTCGCCGCCGACGACGATCCGGTCGCCCCTCCACCTGTGGCCGCCTCCGCCGGCGGCCCGCCGGCCCCTGGGACGGTCGCCTCTGTCTCGTCGCTCACGAGACCACCTTCATGAAGCCACCCATGTAGCCGATCGTGCTCATCGGGCCACCGTTGCCGTAGAGCCAGGCCAGACCGCAGGGGACGAAGCACTGCCAGCGGACGTTGCCCGAGCTCGGACTGACGAACGAGAAGCGGATGATGTTGTGCGGCGACTTCAACGTGCACGGTGCCGCCCCACAGAGGTTGGCGTTGCCGCTGTTGCCGTAGAGCGGGACGTTCACACCGAGCGACGGCATGCTGAACGTGTGGGCCACGCCGTTGCCGGTGCTGGAGTTGGAGTTGATCACCCGGAACGGTCGGCCGTTGATGGTGGCCACGTTGCCGAAGGTCCCCGTCACCTGGCCGATCTGCTGGTTGCGCAGCGGGCTCCCCGAGTCGTACTGGATGATCGTCATGTTGATCCGCGTGTTCGGCGGCACGTCCCAGAGCGTTGTGTGCTCCCACTGCCCCTGCGGCGAGAGCGTCATGTAGGAGACCCAGGTCGGGTTGGAGTAGTTGGGCCCGACGCTGCCGACCGTCTGGAGCGTGATGTTGACCGGCTGACCCGGCTGGTGATTGGCCGTGAAGTCGATGGTCTGGGGCTCGGACAGCAGTGCGATCACCGTGTAGATGATCACGACGAGGGCGACCGCGAGGAGGCCCAGGGTCAACCCGATGCGCCCACCCTTGGCCATCTCGCACCTCCCCACCGACGGCCGGGGCGGGGTGTCCCGACCACCGTCACGAGCGGCCCGAACCGCCTCCGACCAGGCAGCCGAACCGCGAGGGCCTACTCCGTACTGCCGGGGCGGGGCCCTCCCGACAGGACGGACCGTAAATCGGTCAGGACCTGCGGTCAAGCAATCTTCCCAGGGGGCTCCCAGACCTCGGCGTTCGCCCAGGTCAGGGCTCTTCGGCCGCCTGGCTCACCGCGCTGCCACCGGTGCGAAACGCTTCGACGTCGACCGACGGCAGCCGACCGAGGGCCCGGTCGGCCAGCCGGGAGAACCCGCCCTCGTCGTGGATGGCCCGGCGCAGCACGACGATGAGGGCCGGGAGGGCCCAGAGATCCCCGCAGACCCAGAGGATCGCCGCGCCGATCTGCTGGTCGGCGTAGGGGCTCAGCGTGACCCCTGGCACGTGCGCGTACACCGGGTACCACGAACTGGTCGTGAAGATGCTGAGCGACATGGCGAGCACGAACATGACGACGTTCGTGCCGAGCAGCGCACCGATCTGCTCGAAGGCCGCGAGCTTCGGCCGGACCGGGTACGAGGGGACGATCTGGAGCCAGAAGAGCAGGCCCGTGACGAAGAAGCTGCCGTGCATCAACCAGATGTGCACGAACTGGTTGTTCTCGGCCAGGTCGAACAGCGCGGGTATGTGCCAGATCACCATGACGACGTTGAGAGCCACCACCCCGGTCCAGGGGGCCAGCGCGAAGCGGCCGACGGCCCGGAGCGGGGCCGCCCAGTCCCCGAGGAGGAGCGACCGCAGCACCCGCCGGCGGGCCACCACCGGCAGGGCGAAGAGCAGCGGCAGCCACGGCGCCCCCAACACCACGAGGAACGTGGCGTAGAAGGCGATGAGGATGTGCTCGATCATGTGGACGAAGAAGTAGTCGTCGGACCAGTAGTCGATCGGCGATGTCACCGTGACGAGCAGCAGCAACAGCCCGCTATAGAAGGCCAGCGACCGCCAGCGACGGCGTCGCGTGCGCGAGGGGTCCGAACGACGGGCCAGGCGGGCCAGGCCGATCTCGTGCAGGACCACCACGACCGCGACGACGATGACGAACGGGTCGAACGACCAGTGGTCGAGCACGTAGTTCATGGGCGCCCGTACCTTCCCTCTGCTCGCGGCCCGGTGACGTGGCCGCGCCCGCCCAGCCTACCGGTGGGCCGACGAGCGGGCCGGGCTCGGCTCGCTCTGCCGCCGCTCAACTCGACGAGCCGAACTGGATCGGCACGTTGATGGTCTGCGCCAGCCGCCAGGTCCCACCCGACGTGAGGCGGAAGTCCGAGAAGACGGTAGAGCGCACGGTGAGCGCGTCGAGCGTCCCCGGCCCGGCCACCACGACCGCGGTCAAGGCCGGCGGGTCGGGTAGCTGCCGCCAGGAGGCCGTCGCCGGGTTGGCAACGAGGGTCCGGCAGCCGGTCGAGGTCCGTACGAGCACCACGAAGCCGCCGGCCGCCGTGGTGCTCGAGGAGCAGAGCGCGCCCGACGCGGGAGCAGCGAGCTCCGGGGAGAGACGCCAGGGCCCACCGGTGGTGTGCCCCCAGGCGGCGACGAGCCGTGTCGACCCGCGCAGGCGGACGGCGAGGAGCACGTCGGCCGCCGTACCGACGACCACGAGGCGGAGCACCGTGACCGCCCCAGCCCGCAGCCGGGGACCGACGAGGCGCCAGCGGC
This sequence comes from Acidimicrobiales bacterium, assembly GCA_035297265.1. Taxonomy (GTDB): domain Bacteria; phylum Actinomycetota; class Acidimicrobiia; order Acidimicrobiales; family RAAP-2; genus DATGZH01. The sequence continues at coordinate 65,040 of DATGZH010000029.1, forward strand.
CCTGACCGACCGAGAAGAGGCCGACGATGCCGGTCGCCGTGCAGGCGGCGCCCAAGACGCCGGCGGAGGGCCCCGTGAGCGCCACCGCGGTGAGCGCCTGCAGCCCGCAACGACGGCCGGCGGCCGAGCGGGCCAGCGAGGTGCGCGTGACGATGGCCCTCCATCGACCGCTGACGGTCCCGCCGCTCACCACGGCACCGCCTGCAGGCAACGGAGCCGTGCTCCGCCCGCCGGTAACGAGGGCCCAGAGGGACGATGGGCTCGGGCCCGACAGGGCGTCGGGTACGTCTTCGAGGCCGAACGGCAGCACGCTGCCCGTCGACCAGGTGGCCCCGGCGTCGGCCGTCGACGCGAGGGGCGAGAAGGTCAGCTCGGCCGTCGGGACGAAGCCGCTCGTGAGGGTCCCGGGTACGGCCCCCGGCGCCGCCACGAGCCCACCGTTGTCCGCGACACCGGGCGGCGTCCGGAGCTCCCAACGACCACCACTTGCCCGGTAGAGGAGCTGCCAGAACGTATTGGCCGGATCGCTGAGGTGGCCCATCGCCACGATGGCCCATTGGGCGCCGGTGCTGTCAGCGGCCGCGGTGGCGAGCGGGATGCTGGGCCCACCGGTCGAGGCACCAGAGGCCACCGGCGACACGACGGTCGACGCCGCGAGGAGAGCGGCGACCGCGGCCGCCAACCGTACCAGAGCGCCCGGACCGGTCCCGCCGCCGGCGTGACGCGGGGTCACGAGGCGAGCAGGTGCTCGAGCTGGGTCGTGAGGAGGACCGTGAACGACGAGTTCCCCGCCGCCCCGGGGGTGGGGGCCGTGTTGAGCACGACCCGGGTATGGCCGTTGGCGTCGATGAGATAGGCGAGCTCGCCGTGGGCCACCATCGCTCCCGCCGGCTCGACCTGGGTCTGGATGCCGTACGAGTCCCACACGTGGGTCAGCTCGGGGAGCGAGCCGGTGAGGAAGAGCCAGTTCGGTATGTGGTTCAGCGACTCCTGGCGGTCGAAGGCGTTGACCACCGGCACGGACCGGTACAACGGGTTGGCCACGACCGCCACGAAGTCCACCCGGCTGCGCTGGGAGCCGAGCATCGAGTCCGCCTCCCGGAACTCCTGGGCGATCACCGGGCAGTCGGTCGTGCAGACCGGGTCGAGGAAGGTGAGGGCCACGATCTTGCCGTGGAGCGTGGCGAGGGACACCGGCTCGCCGCGCTGGTCCACAAGGCTGAATGGCGGAGCCGGGGCGTTGAGCACGTTCGGGGTGCCGTCGTTGGCCTCGGCGATGATCGGGTCGGCGTTGGGGTTGATCGAGGCCGCGGCCATCGGCGCTGCGCCGACGAGCACCACGGCGAAGGCGCAAAGGGCGCCGATCCACCGGGCGAGATAGCCCGGGGTGGCCCGCTCCCACCAGCTGCCGGCGGCCGTGGCCACTGGCGCGGCCGCCGCCGCCGGGGCCTCGGCCGGGACAGGTAGCCGGACGAGGGCCAGGTAGCCCCCGAAAAGGAGCAGCAGCAGCGGCAGCATCGAGTTCGGGTCCGTCCCGGTGCCCCCGAGGAACCCGACGTCCTCCACCAGCAGCCAGTCGGACAGGCCGAGTACCGCGGCGGCGACCAGGGCGACCCGCACCTCGGTGGGACGGCCCCGGACGAGGAGCACGCCGATCACCGCCAGGGCCACGACCACGAACAGGTTCACGCCCCAGCCGTGCGCCCCGTCGAAGCGCCCGAAGGCGGCGACGGTGGCGGAGATGGCGTGGGGCTGCGAGGTCGACGCCATCTGACTGACCATGGAGGTGAGGGTGCCCGACCGCCCATGGCTCGTCCCCTGCCAGAAGCCCCGCCCGGGCCAGGCCTGGAGCACGGCCATGGCGATGAAGAAGCCCCCGAGCCCGGCGAGGAGGCTGCGCCCGAGCTTGCGGGTCGCCCATGCCCGGTCAGGGAGGGCCACCAGGGCCCCGGCGACCACGTAGAACAAGACGGCGCCCGGGGCGCCGAAGAGCAACGTGTAGCCGGGGGCGAAGAGGCCGCCGAAGGCCTCGCCGAACACCCAGACCACGAGCCCCCAGCCCACGCTGGCCAGGCCGGCGAAGCGCGACCACCGACCACGCGGCGCCACCAGGAGGAGCACGCCGATCCCGACCTGGATCCACACGGCCGACGCCGCGGCCTGCACGGGGTGACGCGTCCAGATCCCCACGCCCGCGTTCACCACGTGCTGCACCCAGCTCGGGGAGCCGTGGGCCGCCGGTTGCAAGACGTTGCCCGTCAGCCCGAGCGGCATGTTCGGCTGCACCTGCAACAACCCATCGAACAGCCAGAGCACGCCGAAACCGATGCGCAGCACTCGCCGGGCCAGCGGCTCGGGGCCGAGCGGTACGGCCGCCCCGGTGTCCCCCGTCGTCGTGCCGGCGGCGACCGCCCTGCGGTACTGGACCGTGCGGACGACGTTCCACCCGACGGCCCCGACGAACAGCACCAGCAGGATGAAGAGGAACTGGTGGAAGAGGGCGGTGCGGAAGGCCGACAGGATGACGGGGTTGTTGGCCTGCAGCGCCCGCCCCATGCCGGGCATTAGGGCACCACCTGGCGCAATTCGGGTCCCACAGGTCTCCTGGTCATCGCCAGCCGTCGACACTACGCCGCCGCCGGGCCGGCGAAAAAGGCGGGCGTCGGACGAGCAGAGCCGGCGCCGACGCGGGAGAATGGCCCCGATGACCACCACCGAGCGTCGGCTCGTCGGCCACCTGAACCACGTCGAACTCGTCTACCGCCCCGGTGAGCGGGCCCTCGCCAAGCGGGTCTTCGAACTCCTCGGGGCTCGGGTCATCGACCCGGACGGCCCGTTCCTGATCGTCCAGTTCGATCCGGCGACGCGCGACATTGTCAACAACGTCCTCTACGCCTCCGAGGTTGTCCCCGAGCAGTGGCGCCTGGAGCAGGAGCTGGCCGGGGCCATCGAGGGGTCCGGCGCGCTGGCCGAGTCGGCGCACGACTACTTCGGGCGTCTCGTCCGCGAGCCGCAACGGTCGGTGCACTTCGGGATCCACTTCGCCGACGAGGCGACCTACGAGGGCACGATCACCGCGGTGCAGGAGGCCGGCGAGCACGATCCCGAGCTGAAAGGCCGCATCGGCGTGAGCGGCGTCTTCCGTCCCGGCGATCCGGGCGCGCTCACCGACACGATGATCCAGGCGTTCGTGCGGACCGACGTGGTGGCCTCGGGCCTCCTGGCCCTCGGCCAGCACGTCGAGCTGCAGTACCACCTGCTACCGAGCTGACCCGCGACGGGACGAGGAGGAACCATGGCCGAGAAGGAGCGCGTGCTCGGGGGTGTCGGGACGGCCGTCCTGTCCGAGAACGATCGGGTGAAGATCTGGGAGATGCGGCTGGCGCCGGGTGAGGAGTCCGACATACACGAGCACACCATGGACTACATCCTCGTCATCGTCGAGGGTGACCGCATCGCCGGGGTGCCCGAGCCCGACACCAAGGGCCACGACAAGTACATCGAGTCCGAGGTCTACCCGGGACAGATCTTCTACATGAAGAAGGGCGGCATCGAGACGGCCCGCAACACCGGCGAGAAGACCTACTACGAGATCCTCATCGAGTTGAAGGACTGACCGCCGGCGCCCACGTGTCCCTCGGGGCCCGTGGGCGGAGCGTCATACTCTCGTCGTGCACCGTTGGACGGAGGACACCGAGCGCCTCGCCGAGTCGGTGCTCCGTTACACGAGGGGCCGTCTCGATCTCGAACCGGTGCCGCTCGACGGGCCGGCCACCTTCGACGACCTCCAACGGGCGGTAGGTCAGACCGTCACCCCCGAAGGCCTCGGCGGCGAAGAGGCGCTCCGGCTGTTCGCCGAGTTCCTCGCGCCCGCCTGCATCTCCACCGACCACCCGCGCCACTTCTCGTTCATCCCCTGCGCCCCGACCCACGCCAGCTCGCTCTTCGACCTCGTCGTCGGGGCGTCGTCCATCTACGCCGGCAGCTGGCTCGAGGCGGCCGGCGCCGTCTTCGCCGAGAACCAGGCGCTGCGGTGGCTGGCCGACCTGGCGGGGCTCCCCGACTCGGCGGGGGGCGTGTTCGTCCAGGGCGGGACGCAGGCCAACCTGTCGGCCCTGGTGACGGCGCGCCACGCCGCCCGGACGGCCAGCAAGGGCGAAGGCCGCCGGTTCGCCATCGCCGTCAGCTCCGAGGTGCACTCCTCGGTCACGAGCTCGGCCCTCGTGATGGACGTCGACCTCGTGCCGGTCGCCACCGACGGCGCCGGCCGCCTGACCGGCGACCGGTTGGCCACGGCGCTCGACGAGGAGGCCGCCGGGGCCGGGCGCCAGGTCTTCGCCGTGGTGGCCAGCGCCGGGACGACCAACCTCGGCGTCGTGGACGACCTCACCACGGTGGCCGACGTGGCCGCCCGGCGCGACCTGTGGTTCCACGTCGACGCGGCTTACGGCGGCGCGGGGCTCGCCGCGCCGAGCGTGCGGCGGCTCTTCGCCGGCATCGAACGGGCCGACTCCCTCGCCATCGACCCCCACAAGTGGCTCTTCGCCCCGTACGACTGTGCCGCCCTCCTGTACCGGGAGCCCGAGCTCGCCCGGGCGGCCCACACCCAGCACGCCGGGTACCTCGAGGTCCTGCACACCGAAGGTGACTGGAACCCGTCGGACTACGCCATCCAGCTCACGCGGCGGGCCCGAGGCCTGCCCTTCTGGTTCTCCCTCGCCACCCACGGCTGGAAGGCCTACGAACGGGCCGTCGAACGGACGCTCGAGGTGACGCGGTACGCGGCGGCCGCGGTGGAGGACCGCGACGAGCTCGTCCTCGTCATGGCCCCCCAGCTCTCCATCGTCGGCTTCACGAGACGGGGCTGGGCGGCCAACGACTACGCCGAGTGGTCGAGCCGCCTACTGGCCGAGGGCACGGCGTTCGTCACGCCGACAACCTTCGGCGGCGAGGTCGGTCTCCGTCTGGCGATCCTGAACCCCCTCACGACCGAAGACGACATCGACGTCGTGCTCGACTCGCTCCGCTGACCGGCGAGGTCACCCGGGGCGGCAGACCACGTCGGCCTGGGGCGCAGTCCCGGCGAAGTCCGTGCCCTGCACCGGGATGTCGACCGTCAGCGTCACCACGGCTGACGGGGCCACGATCTCCGAGATGGGCACGGCAGCGGCGCCGATGACCCGGCCGGTGTGGAGCACCTGGACCATGCAGACCGGGCGACCGACTGCGTCACCCGTGTTGGTCACGTTGATGGCCAACTGCTCGTACGGCACTTTGCCCTTCACGGGGGCCAGGGACATGCGGGTCACGGTCGTGGCGAACGAGGCGTGCGAGCCGTCGATGAAGATGCCGACACCGCTGGCCACCGCGGCGAGGATGAGCGACCCGGCCACCACCGCGGCCATCGCCCGCACGGGCAGGGGCCACCGACGCCGCATCGGCTCGTCGTCGAACTCGTCGTCGTAGGGCACCGGCGGCTCGAACGGGTCGAAGGGCCCGAACGGGCCGACGGGGCGGCCCGGACCGCGCTCCCCGTGGGCGGGCGTCCAGCCGAACATGGTGAGCGGGTCGTCACCTTCGACCCACGGACCGGACCCGCCCTCCCCGGCCGATCCTGGCGCGGGCTGCGGGTCGTCCGGGTCCACGCACCGACCCTAAATGGTTGGCGGGCGGCCTGTCCCCGCACCGCCGCCCGACGGCGCCGACGGGTTGGGCATGGGTCCGTTCGAGCGAGCATGCTGGGCGAATGCGCGCTCCGACCTGCCTCGACGACCGTCCGGCTGGCGCCGTCGCCCGATGAGCGGCCCCGTCCGCCTGGGTCTCACGCCCCAGGAGTCGACCCCGGTCCGCCCGCCCGTGGTCCGGCCGCCCGATGGCGCTCCTCACGTCGTGGCCATCGTGCTCGACGACACCGGCTTCTCCCATCTCGGGTCGTTCGGCTCGGACATCGCCACACCGGCCATGGACGGTCTGGCGGCCGACGGCCTGCGCTACCGGCGCTTCCACGTCACGTCGCTCTGCTCCCCGACCCGGGCGGCCTTCTTCACCGGGCGCAACCACCACGCGGTGGGGATGGGCTTCCTCGCCGACATCCCGCTCGGCTACCCGGGCTACACGGCCCGCCTGCCCAAGTCGGCGGCCACCCTGCCCCGGCTCCTGCGGGACGCCGGCTACAACACGATGGCCGTCGGCAAGTGGCACCTCACGCCCCGCTTCGAGCGGTCCGACGCCGGCCCGTTCGACAGCTGGCCGCTCGGTCTCGGCTTCGAGCGCTACTACGGCTTCCTCCAGGGCGACACCAACCAGTGGACGCCCAACCTCGTCTGCGACAACCACTACGTCGAGCCGCCGGCCCGGCCCGAGGACGGCTACCACCTGACCGAGGACCTCGCCGAGACGGCCTGCCGGTACCTCACCGACCAGCAACAGGCCGCCCCGGGCAAGCCCTTCTTCCTCTACTTCGCGCCGGGTGCCATGCACGCGCCCCACCACGTGACCGAGGCGTGGGTGGACCCCTACCGCGGTCGGTTCGACCTCGGCTGGGACGCCTGGCGCGAGGAGATCTTCGCCCGCCAGCTGGCGTCGGGGATCGTGCCGGAGGGCACGGTGCTCACGCCGCGGCCCTCGTGGGTGCAGTCCTGGGCCGACCTGAGCGACGACGAGCGCCGGATGCACGCCCGCCAGCAGGAGGTCTTCGCCGGCTTCCTCACCCACACCGACGCCCAGATCGGCAAGCTCGTCGGCCGGCTCGAGGAGCTCGGCCTCCTCGAGGACACGCTCGTCCTCCTTTTCTCCGACAACGGCGCCAGCGCCGAGGGCGGCAAGGAGGGCAGCGTCAACGAGCACCGCTTCACCTACCGGATCCACGAGTCGGCCGAGGACAACATGGCTGCTCTCGACGGCTGGGGCGGCTTCCGCACCTACAACCACTACTCGTGGGCCTGGGCGTGGGCCGGCAACACGCCGCTGCGCCTCTGGAAGCGCTACGCCTGGCTCGGCGGGACCCGCACCCCGCTCATCGTGCACTGGCCGAGCCGAGTGAACGGCGGCGGCGCGGTCCGCGATCAGTTCGTCCACGTCATCGACTTGATGCCCACGGTGCTCGAGGCCGTCGGCCTCACACCGCCGGCCACCGTCGACGGCGTGACCCAGCAGCCCGTCGACGGCGCCTCGATCGTGCCGACCTTCACCGACGCCGCGGCCCCCGACCCCCGTGACACGCAGTACTTCGAGATGCTCGGTTCACGCTCGATCGTCCACCAGGGCTGGAAGGCCACGACCGACCACATCTCGATGGGCGTGGTCGACGAGGAGGAGCTGGCCGAGGGCAGCCGCGACCTGGCGGCGGACCACTGGGGCCTCTTCGAGCTGGCCCAGGACTTCTCCGAGGCCGACGACGTGTCGGGTGACCATCCCGAGCTCGTACGCCAGCTCCAGGACCTCTGGCTGGCCGAGGCGGGGCGCTACAACGTGCTGCCGGTCGACGACTCCTTCATCCACCGCTTCAACGCCCTGATCGGCCCGGCCTACCCGGCCGGCCGCGCCCGGACCTACCGGCCCGACGCCGGACCGGTGTGCGACGAGTCGGTGCCGTTCCTCTTCGGGGGCTTCCGCATCACGGCCGAGGTCGACGTCCCGGCGTCAGGCGCCGAGGGTGTGCTGTGCGCCCTCGGCGACTGGCACGGCGGCTACGCCCTGTACGTCGTGGACGGACGGCTGGCGTTCTCGTTCTCGCGGGCCGGGCTCCTCGACGAGGTGGTGGCCGAGCGGGACCTCCCGACGGGCACGCACTCACTCGGCGTGGCCTACGTCCCGGCCGCCGGCGAGCACGGGACGTTCACCCTGCTGCACGGGGACGAAGCCGTGGCCACCGGCCCGGTCGGCGGGCCCCTCCCCCTCACCCTCCAGCACGGCGGCACGAGCCTCAGGATCGGCTACGACACCGGCTTCCCGGTGAGCGAGCGCTACCGGCCACCGCACCGTTGGACGGGCGGCTTGCGCGAGGTCCGCATCGAGACCCCGGGGGCACCGCCACCCGACCCGGCGGCCGAGGTGCGGGCCGCGCTCCACGGCGACTGACCGTCAGCGAGCCCGTTCGTCCTCGCGAGGCGACAGTCAGTCCTCGGTGCGGCCGATCGCCCTCGTGCGGTTGGGCGGCCCGGTCCTCGTCGGCGAGGGCTCGGCCCGGAAGATGGCCGACGCCCCGAGCACCGCGAAGAAGAGGACCTCGACGAGGAGCACGGTCCCGGTCAGGACCAGCGAGCCGGCGACCACCAGCGCCAGGAGGACGGCCAGTCGCACGAGTCGCGGGCCGAAGCGGGCGCGGCGGGCTCGCCACGTCTCACGGCGCATGGCCGACTCGAGGATGCCGTCGGCCGCCCGGTGGAGCTCGTCGTCATAGGGAATGGCCATCTCGTCCGCTCGCTCGCCCTGGCCGGCGATCGTACAAGCGGGTCCTCCGCTTGCCCAGTGGCCGCCCACGTCGAGCGGTCAGCCCGCGGCGTGGGCCACGGCCTGGCGCAGCTCCTCCAGCGGGTACGAACCGGGCGCCGCCCCCCGGGCCGCCGCCTCGCCGGCCAGCCGCTGCAGGAGCTCGTTGACCGGCGTCGGGACACCGACGAGCCGACCAACGAGGGCGATCTCGCCGTTCAGGAAGTCCGCCTCCACCCGGCCCGTGCCCCGAGCCACGCTCTGCCACGACGAGCCGCCCTGGTGCGGTCCGCTGGCCGTGGGCTGGAGGGACGACTGGACCAGCCGCCGCGCGTCGTCCTCTTCGGGGGTGGCGACCTCGACGCCGGCAGCGGCGAGGACCGCCTCCCCCTCCTCTTGGGCCATCTGCACCAGCTCGAACGCCCCGGCCGTCCGCACCCCGCACAGGCTGTCGACTGCGTTGGCCAGGTTCTTCAACAGCTTGCGGTACTTCCAGCGCATCACGTCGGGCACCGCGTGGGCATCGAACCTCGAGGCGCTGAGCGCGCCGGCGATCTCCTCGGCCACCTCGTCGAGGCCGGACGGGTAGCAGCCCACGTCGAGCAACCCGTTGAACGGCGCGTTGTGCGCCTGCACGAGCCCCGGCCGGAGATGGGTGGCCGGCAGCATCACGCACATCCCGTAGGTGTGGGCGAACCGGCGGAGCGCCCGTCGTTCGTTCTCGACACCGTTCTGCAGGCACACGATGGCCGTCTCGGGTGGTGCCGCGGCGGCCAGGGAGTCGAGGGCCTCCTCGGTGTCCTGGCCCTTCACCGAGAGGAAGACGACGGTGGGGTCGCGCCAGGTGAGCGCGGCCGGGCGGTCGACGACCTCGACGTCGAGATGGACGACGTCGGTCGGCGACTCGAGCACGAGCCCGTGGTCACGCAGGGCCTCGAAGTGGGCGCCCCGGGCGACCAGGACCACGTCGTGGCCGCTCTCGTGCAACCGTCCGCCGACCACGCCGCCGACGGCCCCGGCGCCCATCACCACGTAGCGCATCATCCGATGTTGGCACGTCACCGCACCGGTGCTCCCGGGCGCGGCCGCACGGGCAAGTCGGCGCCGTAGCCTCGGTGGAGATGACCGGGACGACCCCCTCCCCCCGAGACGCCGCCCACCGGAGCCGGACGGCCGGCCCGGGCGCCGACGCCCACGGACGGGCCGGCCGGTCGGGCGCGTCACTCCCGAGCGTGGCCGATCCCCGCCTGTGGGTCGGCGGGCTCCCCGGGCTGGGACGGACGCCGCTACGGGCGCTCGGCACGTTGGCCGAGCCCGCCCGGGCGGGACTGCGGCGCGACGTCCGCCGCTCGTTCGGCATCCCGGAGCAACCCCGCCCGAGGGCCGCCGACCCGTCCCGCGCCTACCAGCCGCCCGACGGCGTGGCCCGCCGGGTGCACGCCGACTTGCCGGCCATGGTGATCGGCGGGGTGGCGGCGCTGTTCCTCCAGAGCCTCCACCCCCTCGCCATGGCCGGGGTGGCCGATCACTCGAGCTACCAGGAAGACCCCTCCGGCCGCCTTCGCCGGACCGCCGCCTTCATGGGGACCACCACGTTCGGCACGGTGGAGGAGGCCGAGGAGGCCATCGAGCAGGTGCGCCGGGTGCACCGGCGGGTGCACGGCGTGGCCCCCGACGGCCGGCACTACTCGGCGGACGACCCGGACCTGGTGACGTGGATCCACGTGGCGGGGTCGTGGTGCTTCCTGCACGCCGTGCAGCGCTACGGGCCGGAGCGCTTCACCAGCGAGGAGTGCGACCGCTACTACGACGAGACGGCCAAGGTGGCCATCGACCTCGGCGCCACCTGGGTGCCCCGCTCGAGCGACGAGGTCACCGCCTATCTCCAGCGGTTGCAGCCCGAGCTCTATTGCGGTCCGCAGGCCCGGGCGGCCCGGGACTGGCTCCTCCGGGGCGTCGCCCGTCGGCCCGAGGACCGCATCGTCTACACGGCCATCGTCGCCGCGGCGATCGGCGTGCTCCCCGGTTGGGCCCGCTCGACCCTCGGCCTCCCGTCGCCGCCCCTCTTCGACCGCCTCGTCGTCACGCCGTGGACGAGGATCATGTGCGCCGGCCTGCGCTGGGCCGTCACGCCGCCGGCTTCCTCCTCGGCACCGGGGCCAAAGACCGGCTGAGGAGGGCGCGTCAGCCGGGGCCGTCGGCCACGTCGGTGCGCGGCGACACGCCCCAGACGGCCACCCACTCCTGTCCCGGTTCGAGGACGACGAGCTCCTTGCCCGAGCGCAGGGCGTCGGGGGGACAGGTCATCGGTTCGAGGGAGATGGCCCGACGGCGTTGTGGGACCGCGGCGAGCGTGTCGCCCGTGTAGCACATGAGGTGGGAGAACCGGTCGTCCATCCACACGTCCACGCCTCGCCCGCCGTCGGGATGGTCGAGCGAGGCGACGGCCCGCCCGTCGTCGTCGCGCTCGAGCGCGGTGAAGGCCGTGTCCATCCGCGTGGGGCCGACGGCCCGAGCGGTGGTGAAGTCGAACTCCGTGCCGGCGACCGGACGGACCTCGCCGGTCGGGAGGCCACGGCCGTCCACGACGAGCCGGGCCCGGGCGGGTAACCGCAGGACGGCCGTGTCGATGTGGTCGGTGCCCACCTTGAGGTAGGGGTGGAAGCCCAGCCCGAAGGGGAGCGTCGCCGGACCCGGGTTGGCCGCCGTCGTGGTCACGACGAGGCCGTCCCGGGCGAGGCGGTACTCGACCCGCAGCTCGAGCAAGAACGGGTAGCCCGGTGTCGGGTACAGCGAGCAGCGCAGCGACACCACGTTCTGGGCGTGGGCCTCGAGGCGCCAGGGCAGCCAGCGCACGAGGCCGTGGATGGCGTTGCCGTGCTCCGGCTCGTTGAGCGCCGCCTGGATCCGCTGTCCGCCGAACTCGTAGCGGCCGTCGCCGAGGCGGTTGGGCCACGGGGCGAGGACCTGGCCCCGGCCGGCGTGGCTCCACTCGTCGGCCCCGAAACCGTCGAGGATCTCGTCGTCGGCGAGCGAGTAGACGCGGAGCGTTGCACCCATCTCGGTCACAACGGCGGTCTGCTGTCCGTGCGCGATCGCCCACTGCTCGCCGGTGGGCGAACTCATCGGGTCGTGGCGTTCGCCGTCGTTCATGAACTCACCGATCTGCCGACCTGGCGGAGGTGGGCGGTATCGTACTGGCGACGTGCGCATCCTGGTGACCAACGACGACGGGGTGCACGCGCCGGGGCTCTTCGCCATCACCTCCGCCCTCGCCGCGTGGGCCCGCGCCGCAAGCGACGAAGCACGCGAGGTCGTGGTGGTGGCCCCGCTCGCCAACCACAGTGGGGCCGCCGCCGCGGTCGGCACGGTCTACGAGCGGGAAGGCATCGCGTATCGCGCCGTGCGCCTGGACGGCCTCGACGACGTCGTCATCTATGGCCTCGACGCGTCCCCCGCGCTGTCGACCATCGTCGGGATTCGCGGGGCCTTCGGCCCGCCGCCGGACCTCGTCGTCTCGGGAATCAACCACGGGGTGAACGTGGGTCGCTCGGTCCTCCACTCGGGCACCGTCGGCGCGGTGCTCACCGGGGCGCAACTCGGGGTGAGCGGCTTGGCCGTCTCGCTCCGAACCGGGCAGGAGCCCCTCCACTGGGAGACGGCCGCGGCCGTGGCGGTGGGCCTGCTCCCCGCCCTCGCCGAGGCACCGGCGCGCACGGTCCTCAACCTGAACGTCCCCTCGGTGCCGCTCGCCGAGCTGCGCGGCATCCGACGGGGCCGGGTGGGCCCCGCCGGCATCATCCGCTCGGCCAGCGCCGACCCGATCGGCGCCGCTTCGACGGCGGAGCGCTCGGGCGGCGACGAGGTGGGCGAGGTGCACCTCCGGCTCGGCTCCGCCGTCCCGGCCCTCGGCGACGTGACCGACGAGGAACCCGAGGACGACGCCTCGGTCGTGGCCGCCGGCTTCGCCTCGGTGACTCCGCTCCTCGGGATCCGCGAGGACACCGGCACGGCGGTCGACGAGCTCCTCCGCAGTGCGCTGGCCGATCTTCCCGGGGTACTCGGACTGCCCGGTCCGAGCGTGTAGGGTGCCCGTTTCCGGTCGGGGAAGGGCCCTTTTCGACGAAGGCCCAGCTCGTTGTTTGCACTCGCGTGACGAACGCGTTATAGTCCCGTAACACTTCGCCACGGCGAGCAGGCGGACCCCCCGCCGTACCTGCCCAGTCGGGTCCTTCGTGGGCCGTCCCCGCTCCCGCTCCCGTCCTTCGGCCGCGCCCCGGCGCGCCCCCGGACCGACCCCCTCATGCCGACCCTTCGCCTCGCCCCCGCCCGGACCCGAGGAGCCGCCTCAGGCTGAGCCCAGGGACCCTCCGTCTGCACCTCGTACGGACCAACGGTCAGTCCAGGGTCGTCCGCCCTCCCCGGCGTCGGCTCGCGAGATGAATGCGCGAACGACGGTTGCCCGCATTCCCAGCCAACTCGAGCCCTCCGGGCTCTCCGCGACTTCGAGGAGGCGCAAGATGCGCAAGCACCGCCATTACGGCATCGTGCTCGTACTGCTGAGCGTTGGTGGCATGGTCATCCAACCGGGCAGTGAGAACTCCAACGTGGCCGCCGCTGTGGCGAGCGGTCACACCAGTGCAGTCCACACCAGTGCAGCCCACCCGGCAGTCGGCAGCGACCCCCGGCCGGTCCCCCACGACCGCCACCGCCGACATGGCACCGCGTACCACCGCGGCACCCCGACCGGCACCCGGCGTTCCGAGGTCGACCGGACCGACCGGCGTCGGCGGGCGGCGCACGAGCGCCAGCTGCGGCGGTTCTTCACCGCCCTGCTGCTTCGGCGCTACGTGGCAGCCGTGGCGGCCAACGAGGCCGCGGTCGCTGCGGCGACGCCTCCCGCGCCGGCACCGGCCGTGCCCGTCGCCTCGGGCGACGTGTGGGCCGAGCTCCGCCAGTGCGAGTCGGGCGGCAACTACGGCGAGAACACCGGTAACGGCTACTACGGCGCCTACCAGTTCGCCCTCGGCACCTGGCAGGCCCTCGGCTACGGCGGCCTGCCGAGCGACGCTCCGCCGGCCGTCCAGGACCAGGCGGCCCAGGAGCTCCAGGCCCGGGCGGGCTGGGGGCAGTGGCCCGCCTGCTCGGCCAAGCTCGGCCTCTGAGCACCGCCTTGACCCGCGACACCCCGCGGCCCGCCGGCCCGGGTGTCGCGGGCCAGCTGCGGGTGGTCAGTCGGCGCTTCGGCGCAGGGGCGACCCGAAGCGGAGCACGTTGCCGTCGGGGTCGGTGTGCGTCCCCTCGCGCTTGCCGTCGTCGTCGTCCTCGGGCCCGCTGACCTCGAGGCCGGCCTTGCGCCAGTCGGCGGCCAGCTCGTCGGCGTCGTCGACGTGGAGGTACACGACGCTCGTCTGCGGGGCACCGTCGCCCTCCCGGAGGGCCAGGTGGATCGTGAGGTCGCCCCGGTCGGCGAAGGCATAGGTGTCGTCGTGGGACGAGATGTCGAAGCCGAGGAGCTCGTAGTGCCGGGCCGCCCGGGCCACGTCGGCCACGCTGAAGCAGGGGTCGTAGGCGAGGAGCCGCACGGCGCCACCCCGGGCCGCCACGTGCTTGTCCCGCTTGGCCACGAGCCAGTCGAGGCAGCGGGAGCAGATGGTGACGTCGCGGGCGTGGAGGAGGGCCACGGCGTCGGTGCCGGCCGGCTCGCCGCAGCAGGCGCAGCGCTCGGCCGTCACCGGTCTTGCGAGGCGGGGAACCCCGTCACCGAGAGGCACGTTACTCGGGGGGCCACCGCCGCCCACCGGTGCGTACCCACGCCGCGCCGTCGGCGGGCGCCCAGCTCCGCCCCCATGCGCCCACGGGCCCGAGCGGCACCGGTACGATCGGCACCCCAGTGACGCCTTTCGAGCTCCGCCGCTTCACCCACGGTGACGTGAGCCTCTCCTACGAGGCCCACGGCTCCGGCGACCGGGTCCTCGTCTACCTGCACGGGATCCTCCTCGACGCCCATGTCAACCGCCGGCTGGCCAACGACCTGGCCGCGGCGGGCAACCGGGTGGTCCTCCTCGACCTGCCGGGCCACGGGAACTCCGACAAGCCCCGCCACGCCAGCGCCCACCGCATGGACGCCTACGCCCAACACGTCATCCGGTTGCTCGATGAGCTCGGCGTGGACCAGGCGGTGATCGGCGGCGTCTCCCTCGGGGCCGACGTCACCCTGCAGGTGGCGCTGGCCGCCCCCGAGCGGGTGAAGGGCATGATCCTCGAGATGCCGGTGCTCGAGCAGGCCACACCGGCCGCCGCCGCCATCTTCGTCCCCCTCCTCATGGCGGCCCACTACGCCCGCCCGCTCATCCGCTGGGTCTCCTCGGTCGCCCAGCGGGTGCCCCAGGACCGCTTCGGGCCGCTCGACATGATCCTCGGCACCCTCCGACTGAGCCCCGAGGAGATAACGGCGGTCCTGCACGGTGTCCTCGTCGGGCCGGTCGTGCCCACGGTGGAGCAGCGACGGGCCATGACCATGCCCACCATCGTCATCGGGCACCGATCGGACCGGCTGCACCCGTTCGGTGATGCCGCCCGCCTCACCAAGTTGCTCCCCCGGGCCGAGCTGCTGGAGGCCCACACGCTGTGGGAGCTGCGGGTGCTCCCCCGCCGCCTGACGACGGCCATCGCCGAGTTCCTCGACTCGGTCTGGGCCGGCGACGGGCGGGCCCGGATCTCGGCCTGACGGTCAGTCGTCCGCGCCCGGCCGGCGGCGCCGGGTCTTGCGTTCCTTGGCCTCGCGCTTCTCCCGCAACCTCGCCTCCACCGCGCCCCTCGAGGGCGAAGTGGGCCGGCGGGGCTTGGGGCGGGCGGCCGCGGCGTCGAGCCTTCCGGCCAGCCGGCGGCGCGCCGACAGCCGGTTCTGGTGCTGGGAGCGCTCCGACGCCGAGACGACGCGGGCGTGCTCGCCCAGCTTCTTGCGCACGCGTTCGACGGCCGAGGGACGACCCTCCAGCTGGGTCAGGTCGGCGACGAGCTCGACCCGGGTGTCCGACGTGTTGACGTGCTGACCGCCGGGACCGCCGCTCCGCGAGAAACGCCACTGCAGGGCGGCGGCCGGCAGACGGAGGCCGCCCTTGGTCGCCAGGTCGTCGTCGGGATCGGCGGGCATCAGCGGTCCGCGCTGTCGTGCACGGAAGGAGCGTAGGCATCGTTTGTCCGAGCGGCCTGGCCCACCACTACAGTCCGGCCCATGGAGCACCGGCACCTCGGCAACAGCGGGATGGTCGTCTCGGCCATCTCCTACGGCAACTGGATCACCCACGGGAGCCAGATCGAAGAGGAGGCTGCCGCGGCCTGTGTGCGCGCCGCGCTCGACGTCGGTATCACCACGTTCGACACGGCCGACGTCTACGCCATCGGGAAGGCCGAAGAGGTGCTCGGACGGGCCCTCGCCGGGGTGCGGCGCGAATCCATCGAGATCTTCTCCAAGGTCTACTGGCCGACAGGACCGAACCCCAACGAGAAGGGCCTGTCCCGCAAGCACATCATGGAGTCCTGCCACGCGTCGCTGCGCCGGCTCGGGACGGACCACATCGACCTCTACCAGGCCCACCGCTACGACTTCGAGGCCCCGCTCGAGGAGACCATGCGGGCCTTCGACGACCTGGTCCGCCAGGGCAAGGTCAACTACGTCGGGGTCTCCGAGTGGACGGCCGAGCAGATCGCCGAGGCCCTGCGCATCGCCGACGACATGGGGTTCGACCGCATCGTGTCGAACCAGCCCCAGTACAACCTGCTGTGGCGGGTCATCGAAACCGACGTCGTGCCCTTCTGCTTCGAGCACGGCATCGGTCAGGTCGTGTTCTCGCCCCTCGCCCAGGGGGTGCTCACCGGCAAGTACAAGCCCGGGGCGGCACCGCTGGCCGACTCGCGGGCCACCGACGAGGCGAGCGGCCAGGGTTTCATCAGCTGGCTGCTCCGCGACGAGGTGCTGGAGCCGGTGGCCGAGTTCGCCGCCCTGGCCAAGGAGGCCGGCTTCACCCCGGCCGAGGTGGCGCTGGCCTGGATCCTCGAGAACGAGAACGTCTCGTCCGCCATCATCGGCGCCACCCGGCCCGAACAGGTGAAGGAGAACGTGAAGGCGGTCGACATCGTGCTCGAGGCCGACCTCCTGCGGGCCATCGACGAGGTGCTCGAGCCGACGATCCTGCGCGACCCGGCCTTCATCTTCAGCCCCGAGAGCCGCCCCGACTTCGAGGAGTAAGCCCTTCAGTCGTCGCCGAAACGGGTGCGGAGCGACAGGAGCTCACCGGTCGTGTGCCGACGCCGCTCCTCGAACACCCGCTCGTAGCCGGTGTGGCTGATGTACCACCGCCCGTCGCGGCGCACGTACTCGTCGTTGTAGAAGGCGGTGCCGCCGATCTCGACGTCGAAGGCCGGCACGATGACCCGGTCGGTCAGGTACCACACGCCCGTCGCCCGGTCGCCGTCGACGGTGATCTCGGGGTGGTGGCCGTGGTGGGCCGAGACGATCCCAGGGTCGCCCAGCGCCTCGGTGAGGAAGGCCACGATGGCCGCCCGGCCGGCGAAGGAGCGACGCCCGTCCTCGTAGGCGGCGGTGGCGTCCTCGGTGAGCAGCTCGCCGAGCTCGACGAAGCGCTTCAGGTCGAGCAGGCGGAAGTAGGCGTACTTCACCTGCTCGATGGCCGCCACGTCCTGGTCCACGCCGTCTCCCTCGAGGCCGGGGCGGGCGCCCGGGCGGCCGCAGTGTAGTCACGGGCCGCGTGTCGCCCCCTCGGCGGGGGCCGGTAGTTTCGCGGTGTCGCCCGTCGGGGCGAGACGAACGCGAAGGGGCCCGCATGCGACAGGTCGACCACTGGATCGCCGGCCGGTCGGTGCCGTCCAGCTCGGGACGGCGCGGACCGGTCTACGACCCAGCCACCGGCGAGGTGCAGGCCGAGGTGGGCCTGGCGTCGGCGGCTGAGGTCGACATGGCGGTCCAGGCGGCCCTCGAGGCCTTCTCACCCTGGCGGGCCACGTCCCTCTCGGCCCGGGCCGAGGTGCTGTTCGCCTTCCGCCAGCTCCTCCGGGACCACGTGGACGAGCTGGCCGACCTCATCACGGCCGAGCACGGCAAGGTGCACAGCGACGCGGTCGGCGAGGTGTCCCGGGGCCTCGAGAACGTGGAGTTCGCCTGCGGCCTCCCCCAGCTGTTGAAGGGCGAGTTCAGCCAGCAGGCCTCGACCGGGGTCGACGTGCACTCGGCCCGCCAGCCACTCGGCGTGGTCGCCGGGATCACGCCGTTCAACTTCCCGGCGATGGTGCCGCTCTGGATGCTGGCCAACGCCATCGCCTGCGGGAACACGTTCGTCTTGAAGCCGAGCGAGAAGGACCCGTCACCTTCGCTCCTCCTCGCCGACCTCCTCCAGCGGGCCGGCCTGCCCGACGGCGTGATGAACGTCCTCCAGGGCGACCAGGAGGCCGTCGTGGCCCTCCTCGACCACCCGGAGGTGGCCGCGGTGAGCTTCGTGGGCTCGACGCCGGTGGCCCGGTCCATCTACCAGCACGGCACCGAGCGGGGGAAGCGGGTCCAGGCCCTCGGCGGGGCGAAGAACCACATGATCGTCCTCCCCGACGCCGACCTCGACCTGGCGGCCGACGCCGTCGTCGGCGCGGCCTACGGCTCGGCCGGCGAGCGTTGCATGGCCGTCTCGGTCCTCGTGGCGGTGGGGCCCGTGGCCGACCCGCTCGTCGAGGCGGTGGCCGCCCGGGTGGCCAAGCTGAGGCTCGGGCCGGGCACCGACCCCGACACCGACGTGGGCCCGCTCGTCACCGGCCAGCACCGCGACAAGGTGGCCTCCTACGTCGAAGGGGCGAGCGCCGAGGGGGCGTCGGTCGTGGTCGACGGGCGCACGACGACGCCGGTCGGCCAGGGCCTCGAGCAGGGGTTCTTCCTCGGACCGACGATCGTGGACCGGGTCCGTCCGGGCATGGCCGTCTACGACGACGAGATCTTCGGCCCGGTGCTCTCGGTCGTGCGGGTCGACACCTACGACGAGGCGGTGGCCCTCGTCAACGACAACCCTTACGGCAACGGCACGGCCATCTTCACCCGCGACGGGGGCGCGGCCCGGGCCTTCGAGGTGGACGTGCAGTGCGGCATGGTCGGCGTGAACGTGGCCATCCCGGTGCCCGTCTCCTACTACAGCTTCGGCGGCTGGAAGGACTCGCTGTTCGGCGACGCCCACATGTACGGGCCGGCGGGCATCGACTTCTACACCCGCGCCAAGGTCGTCACGTCCCGCTGGCCGGACCCGGCCACGTCCTCGGTCGACCTCGGGTTCCCGCGGACCCGTTGAGCCGTTCGCCGGGCGTGGGGCCGCACAGTCGGCGCGGCCCGACCCCTACCGTGGCGCTGTGTCCTCGTCCCTGCAGCTGAAGGCGGAGCGGCTCCGCGAGCTCCACCACGGACCCGCGCCCCTCGTCCTCCCGAACGCCTGGGACGCCGCCTCGGCCCGGCTGGTCGAGGCGGCCGGCTTCCCCGTCGTGGCCACGTCGAGCGGGGCCCTCAACGCCTCGCTCGGGTGGGGCGACGCCAGCCTGGCCCCGCCCGACGAGGTCTTCGCCGCGGTGAGCCGCGTCGCCCGCGCCGTCCAGGTGCCCGTGACCGCCGATCTCGAGGACGGCTACGGCCTCTCCCCCGAGGAGTTCGTGGCCCGGCTGCTCTCGGCCGGCGCCGTCGGCTGCAACCTCGAGGACACCGACTACAGGAGCGGCGGCGCGGCCCTGGTGCCGGCCGAGGCCCAGGCCGAGCGGCTGGCCGCGGTCGTCGAGGCCGGCCGCTCGTCGGGCGTCGACGTGGTCGTGAACGCCCGGGTCGACGTCCATCTGCGCGGGTGGGGCCAACCCGAGGAGCGGCTCGACGAGGCCCTCCGCCGGGCCCGCCTCTACGCCGGGGCCGGGGCCGTCTGCGTCTACCCCATCACCGTGCACGACGAGCCGACCGTGCGGGGGCTCGTCGCCGGAGCCGGCGCCCCGGTCAACTTCCTCGCCCGGCCGCTGGCCGCCGACGTCGAGCGGCTCACCAGGCTGGGAGCGGCCCGCATCAGCTTCGGATCGGGCCTGGCCCGCCTGGCGACGACCCGGCTCGAGGAGGCCCTCGCCGCCCTGGCACCGCCGCCCACCTGATCCACCCTTGTCAGGCTGTCCCTGACGCTGTAAGGTCAGCCCTGACAAGACGGGAGCTCGGTTGATTGCGGCGTGTTCCTTCTGTCTGCGGCCCGACGACGAGGTGGGCACGCTCGTCGCCGGACCGGGCGTCTACATCTGCGACGAGTGCGTGGGCCTCTGCGTCACGCTCATCGAGAACAAGCCGGCCGGCCTCCCCCAGGTGACCCCGTGGGAGCTCCTCACCGACGTGGACGAGGCGCTCGCCAGCTTGCCCCGGGTCGCCGCGGCGGGCGCCCAGGTGGAGGTGAGCCTGGCGGCGTTGGTGCGCCAGGCCCGCACGCTCGGCGCCACCTGGGCCGCCGTCGGTGGGGCGTTGGGCATCACCAGGCAGTCGGCTTGGGAGCGCTTCTCAGGCGAGGAGTGAAGGGGCAGGTCGTCGTCGACCGGGCCAGGGGCCGTCAGAGCCCCGGCCGGCTCGTCGGCGCCCCACCCGTTCGTCGAGCCCGAACCCCGGATCGCCGGGGTGTCACCGTCGATCGGGGCCCCGGTCGTGCCGACGGGCCACGATCAGCAGGGCCAGCGAGGCCACCGTCATGCCGAAGGCGCCATAGGCGGCGGGCGACGTCGTCGCCACCAGACGGACCGTGAGTCCCGCTGGATTGTTGACCAGGGGCAACCCGAAACAGGCGATGCCCGTCAGCCCGACCCCGACGGCAGCGAGCACGACGAGGCTGCTCCCTCCACCCCGTTGCCCATCGAGCAGGCGCCTGGCGGCGAGCATCACGACGGCCGAGACGGCCGCGAGCGTCGTCAGCTCGATGACCGCTCGAAGCACGGATTGGATCGCCAGGGCCCGATGCACCGCGTCGATGGCCCGCCTGGTCGCGGTGACGCTCAGTACGTGCCGGGCCAGAGCGGGCGACGTCGTGATCGAGACGTGCCGCCAAGGGAGGAACAGCGTCGCGAGCAGTGCCACATTGAGGCCGACTACTCCGAGCAACATGAGTCGTGTCCTCGACCGGGACGAGGTTGCGTCGTCGATCGCTTGGCTCGCAGCGATCCGTCCGCTCGGGGGGATCAGCGTGGCGGTCACTTCGTCACGTTGAAGGAGGCGGTCGCCGTTCCCGTCGTGCCCTTCTCCTGCAGCTCGTTGACGGTGCCTGTCACGTTGAGGTTCCCCACCGTGCCGGAGAACGCAAGCTCATCGGGGTGCTGCGGATCGATGGTGGCAGTGACGTGCACGGGCTGGGTGCCGAAGCTTCCCGTCACCAGAAAGGTGGCCGTGATCCCCGGTGCCGACCCTGGGGTCGTCGCAGCCGGCGCGGACGCGCCGCGACCGATCGACAAGGAGACATCGAGGTCGAACTGCGTCCCTCCCAGCGTTCCGGTCCACGTGGCCACGTGGAGATGGGACGGGAACGTGACGGGCGCTCCCGGAGTCGCCGTCGTGTTCGTGACATTTGAAGGATTGGCGCCCGTCGCCGTGCCCGAGAGTGACAGCCCGGCAACGGTCCCGGAGAACGGTTGCGGCAGCGAGTTCACACCCCCACCGGCAGAGTGCCAAGTGATGGTGGCGGTGCCGGGCCCGGTGGGCACCGAACCGATCCCGTTGTTCTTCACTATCGCCAACACGGCGAACACCGCGACGACGGCCACGACGGCGACCCCGGCACCGAGCACGAGCAGCCGACCTCGGGAGCGCTTGGGTGCCGAGGCAGCAGGCGTCGGCCAAACACCGGGCGTGGTCGGCGGCGCCCCCTCTGCCACCGGCCGCTGGACGACCGACGGGGCCTGATATCGCGGATGCAGCTCTGGTGGGTACCACCTGCCGTCCGCCGCCTGCCACCATCCAGGCCCTTGCGGAACACCGCTCGTCGCTGCCTCAGTGGCAGCGGGCGGCCAAGAGCCGGGCGCCGTGGGCGGCGGTCCCTGCGCTACGGGCGGCTGGACGACCGGCGGAGCCTGAGAGCCCGGATGCAGCTCTGGTGGATACCACCTGCCGTCCGATGCCTGCCACCATCCAGGCCCTTGCGGAACATCACTCATCGCCCCCCCAAAGACGTCCGTCAGCACGACATCTTGCCCGAACCGCTCGAGTCGGTCGCGTCCGGAGCACCGCTCGGCCCTGGCCGACGACCCGGGCCGCGGCGTAGGGCAGAACCTCGACGTCCAACCGCCCCGCTCGTCTGAGGGAATCAGTCGACGAGGCCGTGACGGTGGGCGTAGGCCACGGCCTGCGACCGGTCCCGGCTCTGGGTCTTCGTGAAGATGTGGTTGACGTGCGTCTTCACCGTCACCTCACTCACGAAGAGCTGTCTCGCGATCTCCGAGTTGGACAGACCGGCGGCGATGAGCCGGAGCACCTCGGCCTCGCGAGGGGTCAGACCGTCGGGCAGCGGCCCGCCGAGCGGCGCCGCCGGCGGCACCGCGGCGACGTCGACCAGTCGGGCCTGCACCACGGGGTCGAGGATGGCCTGGCCCGAGGCGGCCGCCTCGAGGGCCCGGCCGATCTGGTCCCGGCTGGCGTCCTTCGTGAGATAGCCGATCGCCCCGGCCCGCAGGGCCCCCACGATCGACTCGTCGTCGGCGAAGGTGGTGAGCACGACCACCTGGGTCCCGGGGTGCGCGGCGCGGATGCGCCTCGTCGCCTCGACCCCGTCGACTCGGGGCATCCGCAGGTCCATGAGCACCACGTCGGGCGCCGCCGTGGCGGCCAGGGCGACCGCCTCTTCCCCGTCGGCCGCCGCGCCGACCACCTCGACGCCGGTCATGGTCCCGAGGAGCGTGACCAGGCCCTCGCGCACGACGGTCTGGTCGTCAGCGACGACGACCCTCATGCCGGCACGGCCACCTCGACGGTCCATCCGTCGTTGCTCGGCGCGGCCATGACCTGGCCCCCGAGCAGTGCCACCCGCTCGCGCATGCCCTGGAGGCCGAAGCCCCCGCCCGTGGACGAGAGATCCGTCGGCGGACGGCCGGTGGGCGACGCCCCGTTCGACACGACCAGCGTCGTCGAGCGGGCACCGAAGTCGAGATGGATCGACACCGGCGCCCCCGGCGCGTGCTTGCCGGCGTTGGTCACGGCCTCCTGGGCCGCCCGGTAGAGGGCCAGGCCGGCATCGGGGTCGAGGGCCCTC
The DNA here is from genome assembly GCA_035297265.1 of Acidimicrobiales bacterium. Classification (GTDB taxonomy): domain Bacteria; phylum Actinomycetota; class Acidimicrobiia; order Acidimicrobiales; family RAAP-2; genus DATGZH01. The sequence goes on from DATGZH010000029.1 coordinate 87,764, forward strand.
GGGTGCCCCGTCACGCAAAGCTCCGCCCCGGCCCGCGAGGCCAGCGGCTCGAGCTGCTCGGCCAAGGCCACCGGCTCGTCACGGAGCGCCCGGACGGCCTCGCGGGTCTCCTCCAACCCCTGGACGGCCAGCCGCCTCGCCTGCTGGACGAGCCGACGGGCCTTGGTCGGGTCCTCGCCCTGCTCGAGCACGGCGTCGGCCGCGTCGAGCTGGACCGAGAGCGCCCCGAGCGAGTGGGCCAGCACGTCGTGGAGCTCCCGACCCACGCGGTTGCGCTCGGCCAGCGCGGCGGCCCGGTCCCGCTCGGCGTCGGCCCGCACCCGCTCGGCCAGGAGCAGCTCGGCCTGGTGGGCCCGCTCCAGGTACTGCCGACGGCTGGTCCCGGCCATCAGGCCGGCGGCGGCGGACAGCGCCGCCTCGGCCACCACCTCGGCCGGGACCGGCGTGCCGACGGCGAGCACCGAGAGCGCCACCGCGCCGACGCCGATGGCCCCGACGGCCGATGCGGGCAGGGGCTCGAAGGCGATCCCCGCGCCGAGGGAGGCCACGGCGACGAAGGCGACGGCCACCGGCGCAAAACCGGCAAGGGCCCCTCCCGTCGCGGCCAGGAGGGCGAGGCACCCCCAGGTCGCAGCTTCGGGTGCCCCGAACCGGCGGCAGGCCATCCAGCCCGTCCAACCGACCACGGCGCCCGCCATGAGCAGGGGCACCGCCACCCGCCCGCCGCCGACGTCGGACTGCCGCTGGTTGGCGACGGCCCAGAGGAGCACCCCCAGGCCGGCCAGGCGGGCCGCCGTCAGCATCCGGGCCGTCTGGGACCCGAGGTGCGCCCGAAGCTGGGAAGCCAGCTCCATGGCCGACATGATCGCACGCACCGCTGCGGCCGGGAGGCCGAGGGCCTCAGGCCGCCGCCGGCCGGAGCAGCCCGCCGCGGGGGATGACGGCGCCGGTCCGGCGGGTCTTCACGTAGAGGACGCCGGTTCGGCCGAGCACCTCGGCCAGGGCCATAAGGACGAACGCCGCGGTCCAGGTGGCCGACGACGTGATGTGGTGGGCCATGCTGAACCGGACGATGGCCGGGGCCCCGCCGTGGCTGGCCCAGACCGAGAAGGCCATCCGGGAGCCGACGCCGACGACCCAGAGCACCGCGGCCACGAGGCCGGCCTTGGCCACGCCGACGCCGCCGTCGAGGCGGATGCGGGTGGTCAGCCCGGCCAGCACGCCGAGCGTCGCCCCGGTGAGCGCCAGGCCCACCTCGAGCAGGACGTCGTTGCCGGCGGTCGGGATGCCGTGGAGGTACTGCGAGGCCACCCAGACGGTGATCATCACCGGGACGAGCAGCGCGGCCCGGGTCAGCCGGCGTCCCCGGATCTGGAGGAGCACGAGGCCGATGAGGGCGATGTTGACGAGGTAAGCGGTAGTGGTCATGCCTTGAGTGTCCGCCCGCGACCCCCTCGCCGGCATCGGCCCCAGGGTGGAGACCGGGTGGATTCGGCCTCCACCCGGCCCGGGCGAGCACTCAGGCAGCGGGGAGGTGGCCCCGGGCCAGGGCGGCCTCGAGGGTGCCGGCCGGGACCTCGGTGAGGGGCCGGGGGGGCGTCGGCCGGCCCTCGGCCGCCCCGATCCCCCGCTGCCACCAGCCCACGTCGTGCCAGTCGCCGAACTTCCAGCCCACCGAGCGGTAGACGCCGACCGGGGTGAAGCCGGCCCCCTCGTGGAGGGCCACGCTGGCCGGGTTGGGCAGGGTCACCCCGGCCATGGCCCGCCGGAACCCCTGGAGCCCGAGGAGCTCGAACAGCGCGCGGTAGAGGGCCCGGCCGACGCCCCGCCCCCGCCAGTCCTCGGCCACGTAGACGCTCGTCTCGACCGACCAGTCGTAGGCCGCCCGGCCCGAGAAGGGCCCGGCGTAGGCGTAGCCGGTGACCCGGTCGCCCGCCTCGCCCACCAGCCACGGGTAGGCGGGCTGGCGCTTCGTGATCCGGGCGGCCATCTCCTCGATGGATGGCACCTCGACCTCGAAGGAGATGGCCGTCGACTCGACGACCGGTCCGTAGATGGCGAGCATTGCCGCCGCGTCGTCGGCCGTGGCCATCCGGACGTACATGGCACATGTTCGCGCGAGGCCGCGACGGCCCCGCTCAGCGTGGCGCGGCCGGCTCCTCGTCCCTCCGGGCGAGCCGGTCGCGCAGGTTGGCCGCGACCGCCGGCCACTCGTCGGCCACCACCGAGAACATCGCCGAGTCGCGCAGCCGCCCCTCCTCGCCGGCCGCCCACGACGGTGACCAACTGCGCAGCACACCTTCGAACCGGGCACCGAGGCCCTCGATGGCCCGCCGGGACCGCTCGTTGCGGGCGTCGGTCTTGAGGTCCACCCGGGCCACGCCGAAGACCTCGAAGGCGTGGGTGAGGAGGAGGAGCTTCGCCTCGAGGTTGATGCCGGTGCGCTGGGCCGAGCCGGCCAGCCAGGTCCAACCCACCTCGACGGCCGAGAGCCCCGAGCCGTCGGGCCACGGGCGGAGGTTGCCGTAGGACGTGGCGCCCACCGCCCGGCCGTCGACCAGCCGCACCTGGGCGAACGGCACGAGCTCACCGGCCTCGGCCTGCCCGAGGACCGAAGCGAGGTAGGCGTCGACGCCGGCCGGGCCGTCGGGCACCCAGGTGAAGGCGTAGGTGGCCCGGTCCTCGCGCCCGGCCTCGGCCAGGTCGGCCGCGTGGTCGAGCGACAGTGGCTCGAGGCGGACGCGCCCGCCGGTCAGTTCCGGCACCTCGACACGGCCCACGGCGCGCTGACCTCCTCATCGTCCGTCGGTCGGGCCCGCCACGCTACCCGGCCGCCCGCGACGCCCCGCGCCGTCGACCGCCGGTCCGTCGTAGCCTGCAAGCATGGCGCCCGACGGTGAAGGACCGGACGGCAAGCGGCCAGCCCGGCACCGGGTCGTGATCATCGGCTCGGGGTTCGGCGGCCTCTTCGCGGCCAAGGCCCTGCGGCGGGCACCGGTCGACGTGACGCTCATCGACCGCACCAACCACCACCTGTTCCAGCCGCTCCTCTACCAGGTGGCCACCGGCATCCTCTCCGAGGGCGAGATCGCCCCGGCCACCCGCGACGTGCTCCGTCGCCAGCGCAACCTCGAGATCCTCCTGGCCGAGGTGGACGACATCGACCTGACGGCGCGCACCGTCGCGGCCAACCAGATGGACCGCACGATCACCGTGCCCTACGACAGCCTGATCGTCTCGGCCGGCGTCCACACCTCCTACTTCGGCCACGACGAGTTCAGCCACTACGCGGCGGGGATGAAGAGCATCGACGACGCCCTCGAGCTCCGGGGGCGGATCTTCGGGGCCTTCGAGTCGGCCGAGGCCGAGCCGGACGAGGCGGTGCAACGGGCCTGGCTGACGTTCGTGGTCGTGGGCGGCGGTCCGACGGGCGTCGAGATGGCCGGACAGATCGCTGAGCTGTCGCACCACTCCCTGCGGCGGAACTTCCGCCACATCGACCCGAGCCAGGCCCGGGTCATCCTCTACGAGGGCGGTGAGGAGATCCTGGCCCCGTTCGGCCGGCACAACTCGAAGAGCGCCCGCAAGGTGCTCGAGCAGTTGGGCGTCGAGGTGCACTGCGGAGCCTTCGTGACCGACATGGACGACGAGACGGTCGAGGTGCGCTTCGCCGACGGCCACACCGAACGGATCGAGGCGAGGACCAAGGTCTGGGCGGCGGGCATGACCGCCTCGTTCCTCGGCCACCGCTTGGCCGAGCAGATCGGGGCCCAGGTGGACCGGCAGGGACGGGTCGGGGTGCTGCCCGACTGCAGCCTCCCGGGCCACCCCGAGGTGTTCGTGGTGGGCGACCTCATGGCCCTCGACGGCGTGCCCGGCATGGCCGAGGGAGCCATGCAGTCGGGCCGGCACGCGGCGCACGAGATCGAGCGGCACCTGCGGGGCGAGGAGGGCCGCCGACCCTTCCACTACGTCGACCTCGGCCAGCTGGCCGTGGTCTCACGCTTCCGGGCGGTCGCCAAGATCGGGTGGTTCCAGATCGGTGGCGTGCTCGGTTGGCTGCTGTGGCTCGTCGTCCACATCACGTTCCTGACCGGCTTCAAGAACCGCCTCGGGGCCCTCGCCCACTGGGCGATCAGCTTCATGGGCCGCAATCGGGCCGAGCGGGTGATCACCGAGCAGCAGGTCATCGCCCGCCAGATGATCAAAGCCCACCGAGAGGGCTCGGCCGACGACGAGGAAGCGGACCTAGCCGGCTGAAGCGGCCACCTCGACCACCGGGGCCTCGATCGGGAAGTGACAGGCCACGGTGTGGCCGGGTCGCAGCTCGCGCAGCTCGGGCTCCTCCTGGGCGCAGCGGCCCTCGGCCCGCGGGCACCGGGTGCGGAACCGGCAGCCGGAGGGCGGCTCGACGGCCGACGGGAGCTCCCCCTCCAGGGCGACGTGCTTCGACGGGTCGACGTCGGGGTCGGGCTCGGGGATGGCCGCCAGGAGCGCCGCCGTGTAGTGGTGGAGCGGCTCGTTGTAGAGCTCGTCGGCCGGCCCGACCTCGCAGATCTTGCCCAGGTACATGACCGCCACCCGGTCGCTGATGTTGCGCACCACGGCCAGGTCGTGCGAGATGAAGATGAGCGTCAGGCCGTAGCGGGCCTTCGTCGCCTCGAGCAGGTTGATGATCTGGGCCTGCACCGACACGTCGAGGGCCGAGACCGGCTCGTCGCAGATGAGGAGCCGGGGCTCGAGCACGAGGGCCCGGGCGATGCTGATGCGCTGGCACTGGCCCCCCGAGAACTCGTGGGGCCGCCGACCGCCGACCGCCACGGGGTCGAGGCCGACCGCGTCGAGCACCTCGGCCACCTTCGCCTTGCGCCGGCTGGCCGCCTCCCCCTTCTCCTCACCTCGGGGGGCCCACACGGTGAGGGGGTCCCCCACGATGTCTTCGATGCGCCGCCTCGGGTTGAGCGAGGAGATCGGGTCCTGGAAGATCATCTGCAGGCGCGGCCGCAGGCGGCGTAAGTCGTCGCCCCCGAGCTTCGTGAGGTCGGTCCCCTCGAAGCGCACCGCGCCCGACGTCGGCCGGGGCAGCTGGACGATCGCCCGTCCCGTCGTCGACTTCCCGCAGCCCGACTCGCCGACCAGACCGAGCGTCTCGCCCTCGGCCACGCTGAGCGAGAGGTCGGAGACGGCGTGCACCTTGCGCCCGTGCCCGAGCGGGTACTCGACGACGAGGTGCTCGACGTCGAGGAGCGATACGGCGGTCTCGGCCGTCACGGTGACGAGCGGGCCAGGGTCGGGTCGGCTGGAGCCGCTCCGGCGGCCCGACCGTTGGCGGTGAGCGCTCCCCGGCCAGCGGGGGTGCCGACGGGGAACCAGCAGGCGTAGACGTGGCCGGGTGACGCCTCGCGCAGGGGTGGGTCCTCGGCCAGGCACTTGTCCTGGGCGTAGCTGCAGCGCGGCGCGAAACGGCAGCCCTTGGGCGGGTCGACGAGGTCGGGCGGGCGGCCGGGGATCACCTTGAGCGGCGTGTGGCTCGGTCGGTCCGCCCGCGGCAGTGACGCGAGGAGGGCCTCGGTGTAGGGCATCTTCATCTTCGAGAAGAGGACCTTCGTCGGGGCGCGTTCGACGATCCGCCCGGCGTACATGACGGCGATCTCGTCGGTCCGGCCGGCCACCACGGAGAGGTCGTGGGTCACGAGGACCATCGTCATGGAGCGCTCCCGCTGCTGGGCGGCGAGGAGGTCGAGGATCTGGGCCTGGACGGTCACGTCGAGCGCCGTGGTGGGCTCGTCGGCGAAGAGGAGCCTCGGCCCGCAGGCTAGGGCGATGGCGATCGTGACCCGCTGGCGGAGGCCCCCCGAGAGCTGGTGCGGGTACTCACCCAGCCGCCGCTCCGGGGTGGGGATACCCACCGAGCGCAGCAGGGCGACGGCGTGCTCCCGGGCCTCGTTCCGGCTCATGTCGAGGTGGTAGCGGAGGGACTCGGTGATCTGGCGCCCGAGCTTCATCGTCGGGTTGAGCGAGGTCATGGGGTCCTGGAAGATCATGGCCATCTCCGCCCCCCAGATCTGGCGGAGCTCCTTCCTCGAGAGCGGGGTGAGCTCGCGGCCGCGGAAGACCACCCTTCCCCCGGTCTCGGTGCCCTTCTGCGGGAGGAGCCGCATGATCGATCGGGAGAGCACGGTCTTACCCGAACCCGACTCCCCGACGACGCCGAGGGTCGTCCCCGGCTGCAGCGTGAGCGAGACGCCGTCCACGGCCACGAGCCGGCCCCGCGGGGTGCGGAACGCCGTGGTCAGGTCCTCGACCTCGAGCAGCGGCCCACCGTCGTCGACGGGGTAGTCGGTGGCCACCCGGCGGCGGGGGCTCACAGGGCTGATTCCTTCACGTCGAAGACGGCGCGGAACGTGTCGCCGCCCAGGTTGAGCGCGAGCACCGTGAAAAACAGGAAGAGCGACGGGCAGATCACGAGCCAGGCGTCCTGGGTCAGATACTGGGTGGCCTCAGCGATCATGTTGCCCCAGGAGGGCTGGGGCGGACGGATCGAGAGCCCCAGGAAGGAGAGGGCTCCTTCGAGGACGATGGCGAGGGCCATGCCCACGAGGGCGAAGGAGATCGCCGACGGGATGACGTTCGGCATGACCTCGCGGAAGAGGATGCGCCGGCTGGAGTAGCCCATCATGCGTGCCGCGAGCACGAACTCCCGTCCGGCGTGGGTGAGCGTCGTGGCCCGGACCAGCCGGGTGAGCGGGGCGATCGAGAGGACCCCGATGACGAGGATCACCACCTCGAGGCTGGGACCGAGGAAGGCCACGAGAGCGGCGGCGAAGATGAGCGCCGGGAAGGCCAGCATGACGTTGGCCACCGCACTGATGACCGCGTCGAGCTTGCCCCGGTAGTAGCCGGCCACGAGGCCGAAGAAGCCGCCGACCAGGAGACCGATCACGATGGCGGCGACGCCCACCTCGAGGGAGACGCGGGCGCCGAAGACCACCCGGGAGAGCATGCTCCGGCCGAGCTCGTCGGTGCCGAGGGGATACTGCCAGCTCGGGAGGCTGTAGGGCGGGCCGACCAGCGGCTTGTTCGGCGGGGGCAGCGGGAGCAGGTTGGCGAAGACCGCCACGAACGTGATGGCGGCCATCCAACCGGCGGCCAGCCAGAAGGTCAGCTTGAACCGGCGGGGCCGGGCCCCGGCCGCCTCGGCCCGGACCTCGTCGGCGGCGAGGATCGGCTCGACGACCAGGTCAGCCAAGGCGGCGCACCCCCCGCAGCCGCGGGTCGATGAGCGGCTGGGCCACGTCGGCCAAGAAGTTGAGGACGACGTAGGCCACCGCCACCACGACCACGATGCCCTGGATCACGAGGTAGTCCTTCGACTCGATCGACTGGATGAAGAGCGAGCCCACCCCGGGCAACTGGAAGATGTACTCAGCCAGGAACGCCCCGACGAAGAGGGCGCCGACGTTGAGGGCGGCCACCGTGACGAGGGCGATCGTCGAGGGGCGGAGGGCGTGGCGGGTGAGGATGCGCCAGGTCGGCATGCCCTTGGCTACGGCCATCGTGATGTAGTCCTCCGAGAGGGTGGCGATCATCTCCGCCCGCAGCACCCGGAGGTAGACGGCGAGCGAGCCGACGGCGAGCGTGATGCTGGGCAGGACCATGTCGTGGAGGTTCGTGAGGGGCGCCTGGTTGAACGGCACGTAGCCGGTGGCCGGGAACAGGTGGAGGTTCACGGCGAAGATGATCACGAGGACGTAGCCGAGAACGTAGGCCGGCATCGAGAGGAGGCCGAAGGCCGTCGTGCTCGCCACGTTGTCGAGCCAGCCGCCTGGGCGGAGGGCCGCGGCGATGCCGAGCGGCACGGCCACAGCCAGCGCGATCAGCTGCGACAGAAGGATCAGCTCGAGCGTGCACGGCAGCCGCTGGGCGAGCGCCTGGCCCACCGGCTGGTGGGTGAAGGCCGACTGGCCGAGGTTCCCCTGGAGGAGCTGGCGGAGCCAATCGAAGTAGCGCACCGGCAGGGGATCGTTCAGGTGGAGCTGGGCGCTGATGTGGGCGATGGACGCCTTCGTCCCGTAGGGGCCGGCGATGACGGCGGCCGTGTTGCCCGGCAGGAAGTTGAGGAGGAGGTAGGAGACGAACGTGACGACGAGCAGCACGCCCACGAGCTGCCCCAGGCGGCGAAGGATCATGAGCGCCACCCTCGCCCCCTCCGTTCGTCAGGTCAGGGACAGGTTGGAGGGGAAGAAGACCCCCGAGATGATCGGGAGGGCCGGCGTACCCCCGGGGACCGTCGGATTCAAGAGGCCGGTCACGTTCTGCGCGTGGACGACCGTCCACACGGCCCGGGTCAGCCACAGGTACGGAATGTCGGCGGCGAAGCGGCGAGCCACCTGCTGGTAGGCCTTGATGCGGAGCCTCGGGTTCGGGTTCTCCCGCCCGACGGTGAGCGCCGCGTCGATGAGCGAGTCCTTGTTGCGGGCGAAGTTGAGCGACTCCGACCCGATGGCCCCCGTCGTCGTCGAGCTCCAGAAGATGAAGTTCGAGTCGGGGTCGGGCGTGCCGAACTGGCGCCACAAGTAGAGCTGGTACTTCCCGAAGAGGGCGTTCGTGATGTAGGAGGACTGCAGCACCTGGTTGATCGTCGTCTTCACGCCGACGCTCTGGAGTTCGGCTTGGACCAGCTCCATGGTCTGCAGGTTGCGGCCTACGTTGGTGCAGCCCATGGCGAAGGAGATCGGCCCCTTCTCCGCCGCGACCTGGCGCAGGAGGGCCTTGGCCTTCGCCGGGTTGTACTGGGGGTAGCCGGTCGGCGCGTAGAGCGGGGTACCGGCGGTGAACGGCCCCGTCGAGAGCGGCGCGATGCCGTAGCCGAGCGTGTCGTTGATGACCTTCGGGCTGATGGCGTAGGCCAAGGCCGTCCGGACCCGGACATCGTCGAGCGGAGGGGACGCAGCATTGAGCATCAGGAAGATCTGGTCGGTCTCCCCCGTCACCTTGTGCAAGTCGGTCGTGATCACGTACTGGCTGTTGCCCCGGAAGTCGACGATCGACTGCACGTCGCTCGAGATGAGCAGGCTCACCGTGCCCGACTTGAGGCTGTCGTCACGCGAGGCGATGTCCGGGATCGGCCGGTAGGTGATGCTGTTCAGGTAGGGCAGGCCCGGGCGCCAGTAGTGGGGGTTGCGGGTGGCCGTGAAGTGGTCACCGGGCACCCACTCCTTGAAGACGAAAGGCCCGGTGCCGATGGGGTTGCGCATGGCCGTGCCGTTCTTGAGGGAGCCCGGCTCGGCCACCATCCCCGCCTGGCCCGTCAGCCCGTAGGGGAAGGCCACCCAGGGCTGCTTCATCGTGAACGTGATCGAGTACGGGCCGCTCACCGCGATGTCGGCGATCGGCGACAGGGCCGGACCGACGATGGGCGAGGCCACCAGGTGCTCGGCGTTGGCGTAGAGGGCCGCCCCGTTGAGCGGGGCCCCGTTGTGGAACGTGATGTTCGGGCGGACGGTGATCGTCCAGCTCGTGTAGTCGGCGTTGTGCTTGATGGACTGGGCCAGGTACGGCTGGACCGACCCGTTCGCCCCGAGCACGGCGAGCGAGTCGTAGACGGTGCGGGCGTAGATCACCCCGCTCGTGTCCCAGGTGACGAGACCCGGGTCGAAGCCGTCCTCTTCGGCCTCGGTGGCGACCTGGAGGCTCCCCCCGTGCTTCGGGGCGCTGGCCGCGAAGGCCGGCTCGTTGCCGGCCAGCGCGGCCAGACCCGAGACGCCGGCCAGGGCGGCTCCGGCCCCCGCGCCGAGGCGGAGGAACGATCGTCGGTCGAAGCCGTTGCCCTCGGGCGGCGACGGGTCGCCCGCGCTCATCGTGTACCGACCTTCATCGGCAATCCCCCCTGTTCGTCCTGCTGTCTCGCCGTGCTGCGGCCAGCGTCACGGCGCCCGCCGACCGTGACCCGGTAGACCTAACCCTCACCCGGGACACGACCATGCTGACGCCGTGGCGTGCGGGCGAATGTTACCGATTCGTTTCGATTTGTCCACCGCGGGCCGTGCGCCTCGGGGCCGGCCGGAGTAGGAAGGTCCCATGCCCATCAACGTGAGCCCGGTCCCGGTCCTCGACGACCGCATCAACGACATCAGGCTGCGGACGGCCCAGCTGGTCAACGAGGAGATCCTCCCCTACGAGGACGAGCTCTTCGGGGCCCGCCGCTCGTCCGACCCGGCCGTCGCCGGGCGAGGCCGTGAACGGCGGGAGGCCATCAAGGCCAAGGTGAAGGCGGCCGGGCTCTGGGCCCCCCACCTCCCGACCGAGTACGGCGGCATGGGCCTCGACTTCCTGGCCCACGCCTACATGAACGAGATCCTGGCCTACGCGGTCGGGGCGGCCGCCCTCTTCGGCGTGGTGGCCCCGAACTCGGGTAACCAGACCGTGCTCGTCCGCTACGGGACCGAGGAGCAGAAGCGCAAGTGGCTGCTCCCTCTCGTCGAGGGGACGATGGAGTCCGGCTTCTCGATGACCGAGCCCGAGCACGCCGGCTCGGACCCCCGCTCGATCGCCACCACCGCCCGTCGGGAGGGGGACGAGTGGGTGATCGACGGCCACAAGTGGTTCACGAGCAACGGGAAGCGGGCGGACTTCTTCATCGTGATGTGCCGGGCCGAGGACGAGACCGGCGAGCTCGGCCGCAGCGGGCAGATGGTCCAGATGATCGTGCCGACCGACACCCCGGGCGTCGAGATCGTCCGGGGCATCGGCATCTGGGGTGCCCCCACCTCCGACCACTGCGAGGTCCGGTACCACGACGTCCGGGTGCCCCTCGACAATGCCCTCGGTCAGGTGGGCGAGGGTCACCAGGCGGCCCAGCACCGCCTCGGGGCCGGACGCATCTTCCACTGCATGAACTCGGTGGGCCAGATGTGGCGGGCGTTCGACCTCATGGTTGAGCGCACGCTCACCCGCGAGGTCCACGGTGGGCTCCTGAAGGACAAGCAGTTCATCCAGGGCTTCATCGCCGACAGCTACCTCGACGTCCTCTCGGCCCGGCTCATGACCATCCACGCCGCCGAGAAGGTGGACCGGGGCGACCCCGAGGCCCGGACCGACATCTCGGCCATCAAGATCTTCGTGCCGGCGGCCTACGCCCGTGTCGTCGACCGGGCCATCCAGGTCTGGGGAGCGGCCGGGGTCTCGAGCGACCTGCCCCTGTCGGGCATGTACCTCGGCGCCCGGACGCTCCGCCTGGCCGACGGTCCCGACGAGGTGCACAAGATCCTCATCGCCAAGCACGTCCTGCACCGCTACGAGAAGGGCGACTCCTGGGACTTCGCCGGCTGAGCGGCCCCGGTCCAGCCCCGGGCCGGCTGCGCTTCCGGGTCTTCGCCCGCCCCCGCGCCGCGAAGAGCGCCGTCGGCGGGCACCGCGACGGCGCGCTCGTGGTGGCGGTGACCGAGCCCCCGGTCGACGGGCGGGCCAACGAGGCGGTCCGGCGGGCGGTCGCCCGGGCCTTCGGTGTACCCCACGGCGCAGTGACCCTCGTGGCCGGCAGTTCCGCCCGGCACAAGACGGTCGAAGTGGCGGGCGACGAGGAGGCCCTGCGGGCCGTCCTCGACGGGTTGCTCAGCGGGCCAACAGGTCCTGGTACTCGGGGTGGTGCTTGACGTAGCTGGCGATGAACGGGCACGTGGCCACGACGGCCCGACCCTTGGCCCGCACGTCGTCGAGGGCGAAGACGGCGAGCGCGGTGCCCACGCCGTGGTGCTCGAAAGCCGGGTCGACCTCGGTGTGGATGAGCTCGACCGCCCCCGGCAGCTCCCGGTACCGGACGAAACCGGCCAGCTGGCCGTCGACCGTGGCCTCGTAGCGGTGCTTGGCCGGGACGTCGACCACCGTGACGCGGCTCGCCGGTTGCTGGTCGGCCACCGTCTCCTCCGGTCGGCCGGCGTTCAGCGCTTCTCCGCCGGGAGCCGGCGGGCCACCAGGAACGCCACGTCGTCCTCGCGCCCCGAGGCGCCGAGCACCCGCTCCTCGAGGCGGGCGGCGAGGGCCGCCGGGTCGCGCGAGCCCTTGGCGAGGGCCTCGCGCAGCGCGGCGAGGCCCTCGGCCATGTCGGTCGTCCGGTCCTCGACGAGCCCGTCGGTGAACAGCACGAGGGCGTCACCGCGCCGCAGCGTCCCGCGCTGGGCGGCGTAGTCGGTGGCGCCGAGGCCGATCGGCGGACCCGGCGTCACGTCGAGCACGGCGGGCACGGCGTGGGCCGGCACGACGAGGGGGGCGAGGTGGCCGGCCGAAGCGGCGACGAACGCGCCGGTCTCCGGGTCGAGCACGACGTAGGCCACCGTCGCCATGAGCTCGAGGCCGAGGCCGTCGGCGAAGCGGCTCAGCCGGTCGAGCACGTCGTCGGGTCCGCTGCCGTCGAAGGCGTAGGCCCGGAGGGCGTTGCGCAGCTGTCCCATGACGAGGGCCGCCGCGCCATCGTGGCCCTGCACGTCGCCCACCGCCAGGCCCACCTTGCCGTCGGGCAGCGCCACGACGTCGTACCAGTCGCCGCCGGCCTCGTCGGCCGAGGTGGCCGGCAGGTAGCGCGCGGTCATGGCCATGCCGTTCACCCGCGGCAGGCGCTGCGGGAGGAGGCCCTGCTGGAGCACCTGGGCCAGTTGGTGCTCCCCCTCGTGGAGCCGGGCCTTGTCCACGACCGCGGCCACCTGCCCGGCCAGCTCGTCGGCGAGCTCGAGGTCCTCGGCGCCGAAGGGGCGCCCGGCCGTGAGGAGGGTCACCGCACCGAGCGTGCGGCCCCGCACGACCAGCGGCACGCAGGCGTAGGCCCGGAGCCCGAGCTTCTCGACGAGCTCGCGCTGGCGTTCGCCCGGGGCCACCGCGTCGAGGAACTCCTCGGAGAGGATTGGCGACCAGCTCGAGGCGCCGGTGTGCACAGCCACCAGGCTCGGATGGCGACCCTCGGTGTCGGGGACGAAGTCGTGGGCCAGCTCGTCGAGGAGGGCCTGGCTGCCCGAGTCGGCGTGCCGGGCCGCCAGTCGCTGCAGCGTGTCGCGCTCGTCGAGGACGTCGATCAGGCAGACGTCGCCCAGGAGCGGCACGGCGGTCGCCGCCAGACGCTCGAGGGTCTCCCGGTAGTCGGCCGACTCGGCCAGCACCCGGTTGGCCCGGAGGAGGAAGGCCTGCAGCCGCTGGGCCTTCTCGAGCTCGACGGCCAGCCGCTCCCGCTCCTGTTCGGCCTCGAGCTTGCGCAGGTAGGACCCGAGCTGGCCGCCGATGGCCGCCATCGTCTCGACCAGGGGCGAGTCGGGCTGGAGGGGCTCGCCCGTGAGGAGCTCGACGACGGCGGTGAGGTCCTCGCCGGCGTGGAGCGGGAAGGCGAAGGCGCACCGCAGGCCGTCGGCCAGCGCGGCCGAGGTACGAGTCACGGAGCGGTCAGGCCCGAGGTGCACCACCCAGGCGGGCTTGCCGTAGGCGAGCACCCGGCCCGGGAGCTCCTCTCCCCGGCCGAGGCGGGCCCCGAGGCAGGCCGCTTCGAAGTGGGCGAAGCCGTCCGGGTCCGACCGCCACACCCGACGGCAGCGGAGCATGTCGTCGGACTCGACCGACCAGAGGGCGGCCACGTCCCAGCCGAGCGTCTCGCCGATGGCGGCCAGCATCTGGCCGAGGGCGTCGTCGCCCGAGAGACCCCGGGCCAGGAGGAGCAGGAGCTCCTCGGCCACGAGGCCGTGGCGCTCGATCGCCGTGCGCTCCCGCACATCGCGGAGCGACGCCACGACCACCCGCCGCCCGCCCTCGAGCGGCATCACGGAGAGCACCATCTCGACGGTGATCTCGCTCCCGTCGATCCGGAGGACCGGCACCTCGACCGGCCGGCCGAGGAGTGTCGGCTCGCCCCCGGCCACCAGCCGGTAGTACCCCGACAAGTGGGCGTGGCGGAGCCGTTCGGGGATGAGCTGCACGAGCTCGGTACCCTGCAGGAGCCGGCGGTCCCAACCGACGAGGTGCTCGGTGGCCCGGTTCGCGTAGACGATCCGGCTCTCCTCGTCCGCCACGATGACGGCGTCGGCAATCCCGTCCAGGAGCGCGGTGGCGCTCGCGCTCGCCCACATCGGCCGGACCCCCGCCCCGCCGGTCCCCCATTCCGCCTGGACCACCCCCCAAGTCTGACCTCGTGACCGCCCAGAGGTGCAAGAAACTTGGGGTCGCCGACCTTTTTTTCAGCGGCGGACGGCCTCGGGATGCCGGTGGGCGACCATCGCCGCCATCCCCTCGCGCCAGTCGACCCGGGTCGGCCCGACGAGCCCGTGGAGACGGGTGAGGTCGAGCGTGGTGCTCTCGATCGTGGCCTCGGTCGGCTGGAACCGCGGTGGCTCCCCGACGAGGTCGCCGAGGTAGGCGCACCACTCCTCGATCGAGAGCGCCGGCCCGCCCCAGTTGACGACGGTGGCCGGCACGGCGGCCGCACCGAGGAGCCCGGGCAAGGTGGCAGCGATGTCGGCCTCGTGGATGGGGCTGAAGACGCTCGGCGCGTCGACGTGCACCTCGATGGGCTGGCCGCCGAGGAGCATCTCGAGGTGGAGGGCCGGCCAACCGCCGTTGTCGCCGTAGGGGACCGAGAGCCGGGCGATCGTCGTCGGCAGCTCGAAGCGACGGGCGGCGTAACGGGCCACCGCCTCGGCGGCGATCTTCGTGATGCTGTACGTGCGGAGGAACGGCCAGACGCCGTGGTTGTCACCGAGCTCGTCGTCCTCAACGAGCGCCCGGTGGCCGTCGGGCCGGTAGACGGCGGCCGTGGAGCAGTGGAGGAAAGCGGCGGCCTCACGGTGGTGTTCCATGAGCGCGGCCAGCCCGCCGCAGTTGGCGTCGAGGTCGACCCCCCAGCGGTTGCTCTTGGCCACCGCCATGTGGATCACGTAGTCGGCGTCGGCCGGTAGCTCGCCCACCTCTCCCCGGACGAGGTTGACCGGCACGCAGCGGACGCCGCCCTCCTCGAGCCGTCGCCGGGCCTGCGGGTCCGAGAACCGGGCCGCGCCGACCACCTCGTTGTCCTTCGCCAGGCCGAGGGCCAGCGGCTCGGCCACCTGCCCGGTCACCCCGGTCACCACGATCGTCTTCCCGCTGAGCGCCACCTCGGCCATCGCTCCTCCTCGTCCGACCGGTCACCTTGCCACCGGGGACGGCCGCCCACCACCATCGGCCCGTGGCCCGCCCTCTCGTCGCCCTCGCCACCTCGGCCGAGTGGCCGGAGCTGGACGACGACGGCCGGCTCCTCGTCGCCGCACTCGACCACCTCGGGGTCGACGCCGGTCCGGCCCGCTGGGACGACGAGTCGGCGGACTGGGCCCGCTACGACCTCGTGGTCGTCCGCTGCACCTTCGACTACGTCGACCGGCGCGGCGACTTCCTCGCCTGGACGGCCTCGGTGCCGCGGCTCGCCAACCCGGGCCCGGTGCTCCGCTGGAACACCGACAAGCGCTACCTGGCCGACCTCGCCGCGGCCGGCGTGCCCGTCGTCCCGACGACCTGGCTCGAGCCCGGGCAGGCCGTCGCGGTGCCCGCCGGCGGGTGCGTGGTCAAACCGGCCGTCGGCCTCGGGAGCAGGGACGCCGCCCGCCATCCGCCGGGCGACGAGGCGGCGGCGCTCGACCACGTGCGACGGCTCCACGAGGCGGGCCAGGTGGCCATGGTGCAGCCCTACCTGGCCGGCGTCGACGCGGTGGGCGAGACCGATCTCGTCTTTCTCGGCGGCGTTTACAGCCACGCCATGAGGAAGGCCGCCTCGCTGACCGACGGCGTCGCCCCGCCCGGGTTGCCGGCGGTCGAGCCCCGGAGGGCCACCCCGGCCGAGGTCGAGCTGGCCGTCCGGGCCCTCGGCGCGGTGCCCGGCAACCCACCTCTCCTCTACGGCCGGGTCGACGTCGTGCCCGGTGCCGACGGGCACCCGGTCGTGCTCGAGGTCGAGCTCACCGAGCCGTGGCTGGCCTTGGCGTACGAGGACGGCTCGGCCGACCGCTTCGCCGCGGCGATCACCCGCTGGGCGGGCGGGCTCAGGTGAGCCCGGCGTTCACCCGGCGGAAGAGTTGCTCGAAGTTGAAGAGGGTGACCTCCGAAAGCGCCCCCATGATCTGGTCGCGGTGGCGCAGCAGCACCTCGGCCGGGCGGTCCCGGTCGTAGGCGCCGCGCAGGTCCTCGATCCGCTGCACGACCCGGTCGCCCGGCCCGAGCTCGGCCGGGGTGAGGGCCGCGCCCGTGTCCCGGAAGGCCACGTTGAAGATGGCGAGGTAGTCGCCGAGGTCGAAGAGGTCCTCCAGGCTGGCCTCCGCCGTCGACGTCACCTGGGCCGGCGTCACGAGGTTGCCGCTCTCGATCGCCCCCTGGGCCACGAGCGCCGACAGCTGCGCGTTCTCGTCGTTGGCCTCGAAGACGACGGTGGCGTTCACGCCCTGGCCCATGAGAGCCACGAAGATCCCCACCCGGGCCGCGCTGCCGACCGGGACCACCTTCCACTGGTCGTCGAGCCCGGTCCGCCCGACCGCCCGCAGGTGGTCGCTCAGCACCCGCAGGTAGGTGTAGTCCGAGATGGTCTCGACGAGGATCAGGTTCGGGCTGTCGAGCAGGTCCTTGGCGATGCCGAAGCCGATGGCCCCCTGGAGCGGGAAGAGCGAGTCGCTCGAGAGGTGCGTGGGGTCCCGCGTGACCTTGGAACCGTCGTCGCCCCCCCGGTCCTCGACGAAGCGCACCCGCTCGAGGTGGCCCGGCTCGATCATGAAGGGCGAGTGCGTCGTGAACACCACCTGGTGCTTGGGGGCCAACCGGTCCTCGATGAAGCGCAGGAAGTCCCGCTGGGCGGTGGCATGGAGCGTGAGGGCGGGCTCGTCGAGGAGGATCACCACCCGCTCGGCCTTGTTGTTGTCGTAGCGGGCGAAGGACGCGAGGAACGAGAAGAACCAGCGGAACCCGCCCGAGCGCTCGTCGAAGTTCGTGGTGTGGCCGTTGCGCCGGTCCTGGACCCGCAGCTCCAACCAGTTCGTCACCTTCGTCTGGCCGTCGACCGCGTCGTCGGTCCGACGGTCGATGTCGATCGTGACCGCGAGGTCGCCCGTCTGGGTCCAGTACTCGGCGATCTCCCCCGTCAGCATGTTGCTCACCAGCTCGAGCTGGGCCTTGCGCTCCTCGTACTCCTCGTTGAGGAGCGACTCGACGTCGTCACCGGAGAGCTCGAGGAGGGCCTTGGCCGTGCGCTCGCCCCCGGAGAGCTGAGTGTCGGGGACACCGAAGAGCCGGTCGAGGTCGACCCGGCCCTCCAAGAAGTCGTACTCGCCGAAGTAGAAGATCGTCGGCAGCCGCTCCTTCAGGACCGAGGCCACGGCGTCGGCCAGAAAGCCGGTCTCGGTCCCGAGGGCGCCGACGAGGGCGTCGCGCAGCTTGCGGAGGTCGTCGACCAGCTCGGGCGGGGCGGTCTCGCCCTCGGGGGGGTGCTTGACCGCCTGCTCGAGGTCGGCCACGACCGAGCGGACGGCGTCGAACGATCCCGCGCCGGTCAGCCTCGGCGCGGTGAGCGGGCTCACGCTGGCCTGCTCGACGACGTAGCGCACCGCGTTGGCCTCGTTCAGCGCGCCGTCGTCGAGGTCGGCGAAGAGCTGGTTGTCGTAGAGGCGCTGGGCGACCACGCGGCTGGCGGTCACCGAGCCCGGGCCGAAGCGCTCCTCGAAGGCGTTGTGGTCGGCCGCCTCGAGCTCGAAAGCAGCGGTGACCGGCGCGGTGTCCTCGATGACCCCCTGGCGGCGGTCCTTGATGAGGAGGCTCCGGGGGTAGTGGCTGAGCGGCTCGAAGAGGTCGCCCCGGTGGGACGGGCTCAGCCGGTAGACGGCCTGGAGGAGAGCGGTCTTGCCCGATTCGTTCTTGCCGACGAGGCAGGTGACGTCGGGCTCGATGGTGAAGACGTCGGAGTCGATGACGTTGCGGAACTTCTCGACCTGAACGCTGACCAGCCTCACAAACTCCTCAGCCTCCTCCGCCTCCCGGACCGACCCGGGACCCCTCCGGCACGCTCCCCATCTCGACCGGCCGCCAGGTGGTCCACCCATCTGTCCGCCGGGACCTGCCCACCGGCGCACCGCACGGGCGGCGCGCCATCACCTACGGCTACTGCGTCGGGCGGGTCCGGCTCTCCCGGCCCGCCCGTGGAGGGGGCATGAACGAGGGGGCTGCATCGGCAACTGGTCGCTCGACGTCGCTTCGTCCACGTATCGCTCGGTCGTCGGCGCAAAGTGTAGGCCCGGCCGGCCACGGTTTATCGGACCCCCCCGGGGGGGCCGGCCGGACCGGCGACGGCCGGCCGGCGGGCCCGGCGGACGACCGAGGCCGGCGCGTCGAGCAGGCGGGACCGGAGGTATTCGCCCAGGCCCTTGGCCTGGGGGTCGGCCCGGGCCGACGAGGCCACCCCCTCGCCGAGGAGGCCCACCACCACGAAGTTCAGGGCGAGAAGGTTCGGGAGGAGGTAGCGGTGGACCGGGAGGCCCACCGCCTCCCCCACGAGCTCGGTGAAGCGCCCCGGCGTGAGCTCTTCGACCAGCCAGGCATAGGCCTCCTCGTCCCAGGTCCAGAGGCCCACGTTGGCGTTGCCCCCCTTGTCGCCCGATCGGGCGCCGCAGAGCTCGCCGAGGGCCACCCGCTCCGTCGCCCCGTCGGGGGTCGGGAGGCCGAAGGCCGGGGGCACGATCGGGGTCGCCAGCGAGGCCCCGGCGCCGGGCGGCTCGGGCACGGTCCGAAGTGACCCGTCGGGCAGGGTGACCACCTGCGCCACGAGATCAGCCGGGATGAGCGTGGGCCAGTACACGCCGAAGGCGTGGGCGTCGGTGGGGGGAGTGGTCGTGAAAGCCCCGGCGTAGCTGGCGAGGAGGAGCTCCACCACCGCCCCCGAGAACCGCCGGCCCACCTTGGCCGGGTCCCGGTCCTCGACCGTCACCCGAAGCTGGGCCGTGGCCTGCTCGTTGGTCGGCGCGTCGGGGCGGTCGCTCCGGACGAGGCGCACGTCGACCTTGTCGAACTGCGCCGGGCCGCCGAGGACCTCGAAGAGCTCGTCGGTCGCCTGGGCCGCCTTGGCTTCGATGTCGAGGCCCGTGAGCACCATGGTCATCGAGTTGCGGTACCCGCCGTCGAAGTTGATGGCCACCTTCAACCGGTCGGGTGCCGGCTCGCCCCGCACGCCGCTGACCGCCACCCGGTCCGGGCCCACCTGCTCGAGGGCGATCGTGTCGAACCGGGTCACCACGTCGGGGTTGATGTAGGCCGGCTCGGCGATCTCGTAGAGGAGCTGGGCGGTGACCGTCCCCACCGTGACGGTCCCGCCCGAGCCGGGCTGCTTCGTGATCACCGCGCTGGCGTCCGCCGCCACCTCGGCGATCGGGAAGCCGGGGCGGCGGTGGTCGGGCAGCTCGTGAGCCAGGGAGTAATTGCCCCCGGTGGCCTGGGTGCCGCACTCGAGGATGTGCCCGACCACGACCGCGCCGGCCAAGCGGTCCCAGTCGCCGGGGGACCAGCCGTGCCACCAGGCGGCCGGGCCGACGACGAGCGCGGCGTCGGTGACGCGGGGGCACACGACGACGTCGGCGCCCGCGCCGAGGGCCTCGGCGATCCCCCAGCCCCCGAGATAGGCGTTGGCCGTGAGCGGGGTCACGTGGCGATCGGCGAGCGCGTGACCCGTGTCGACGTGGAGGAAGGGGTGGCCGGTGGCCTGCAGCTCGGCCAGGCGCCCGCTCAGGTCGTCGCCCTCGATGAACGCCACCCTCGGCGAGAGGCCCAGACTGTCCCCGAGCTCGACGAGCCGCTCCGCCAGGCCCCTCGGGTTGAGCCCGCCGGCGTTCGCGACGACCCGCACGCCCCGTTCGAGGCAGAGCCCGAGGACGTCCTCCATCTGCCGCAGGAACGTGGTGGCGAAGCCGGTCGACGGGTCCCGCTGGCGGGCCTTCCACAGGAGGAGCATCGTGAGCTCGGCCAAGTAGTCGCCGGTGAGGACGTCGACGGGCACGTCGCCCTCGAGCACCTCGCGCGCCGCGGCCAGGCGGTCGCCGTAGAAGCCCGAGCAGTTGGCGACGAAGAGTGGGCGGCGGGCCGTTGCCTCAGCCACCTTCGACCTCCTCGAGGACGACGAGGACGGCGCCTTCTTCCACCTGGTCGGCCTCGGCCACCATCACCGCCCGCACCACGCCCTCGTGGGGCGCCCGCACCTCGTGCTCCATCTTCATCGCCTCGAGCACGACGAGCGGGTCGCCGGCGCGCACGGCGTCACCCGGGGCGACGAGGACGCTCCGGATGGTCCCGGGCAGCGGGGCGTGGAGCGAGCCGTGGTCCTCCGCCACCCCCGGGAGGGGGAACCGGGCCACGGCCCGGAAGCTCGACGCGCCGAGCGGGCTGTCGACATGGACGCGCTCGTCGACGAGCTGCACCCGGAAGCGACGGGCCACCCCGTCGGTGACGAGCACCACGAGGGACGGCTCGGCCTGCTCGAGCCGCGTCCCGGCGACCGCCTCGCCGCCCACCTCGGCCACGAGACCGTCGGGCAGGAGGGCGTAGCCCACGATGAGCGCGCCCTCCCGGTCGGCCAGCACCTCGTGGGCCAGCCCGGAGCGCACGTTGCGCCAGCCGGAGGGCACGGTCCCCTGCACGGCGGCCCGCCCGCGCCGGTCGGCCTGCCGGGCGAGGGCGCCGGCCAGGGCGTGCAGCCGGCGGGTCCCGCCGGCCACCGGGGCGACCAGCTGGTCCGGCGGGTGACGGTCCAAGAACCCGGTGTCGGCCCGGCCGGCGCGGAACTCGGCGTGCTCGAGGACGGCCACGAGGAGGTCGCGGTTGGTCGGCGGTCCGTGGAGCTCCGCCCCCCGCAGCGCCCGGGTGAGCCGGTGGATCGCCTCGTCCCGGGTCGGGGCCCAGGCCACCACCTTGCCCAGCATGGCGTCGTAGTGCGTCGTGACCGCCGACCCGGCTTCGTAGCCGGCGTCGACCCGGAGGCCGGGACCCGGGGCCACGGCGAGCCGGTCGATCACCCCGCTCGTCGGGACGAAACCGGCGGCGGCGTCCTCGGCGTAGAGCCGGGCCTCGACGGCGTGGCCATGCACGGCGGCGTCGGTGACGACCGGCGGCAGGGCCTCGCCCATCGCCACTCGCAGCTGCACCTCGACCAGGTCGAGGCCGGTCACGAGCTCGGTCACCGGGTGCTCGACCTGGAGCCTCGTGTTGACCTCGAGGAAGAAGAACCGGTCCTCCCGGTCGACCACGAACTCGACGGTGCCCGCCCCGACGTAGGCGATGGCCCGGGCCGCGGTCACCGCGGCCTCGCCCAAGCGCCGGCGGACGGCGTCGTCGAGGCCGGGCGCCGGCGCCTCCTCGATGACCTTCTGGAAGCGGCGCTGCACCGAGCAGTCCCGCTCGAAGAGGTGCACGACGTGGCCGTGGGTGTCCCCCACAACCTGCACCTCGACGTGGCGGGGGTGCTCCACGTAGCGCTCGAGGAACACCGCGCCGTCACCGAACGCCGCAGCCGCCTCCCGCCCGGCCGAGGCCACCGCCTCGGCGAGCTGGTCGGGCGCCCGCACGACCCGCATCCCCCGCCCGCCGCCGCCGAAGACCGCCTTCACGAGGAGGGGGAAGCCCACCCGGTCGGCCGCCTTGTCGAGGTCCTGGCCGGCGTGCACGGTCTCGCCAGCGAGCACGGGGACGCCGGCATCGGCCATGAGGGAGCGGGCCGCCACCTTCGAGCCCATCGCCTCGATGACCTCGGGCGACGGCCCGACGAAGCAGAGGCCGGCCTCGGCGCAGGCGCGGGCGAAGCCGGCCCGCTCGGCCAGGAACCCGTAGCCCGGGTGCACGGCGTCGGCCCCGCTCCGCCGGGCGGCCTCCACGACCCGTTCCACGTCGAGGTAGGTCTCGGTCGGCGACGCGCCCGGCAGGCGGACGGCCTCGTCGGCCAGGCGCACGTAGGGCAGGTCGGCGTCGGCGTCTGAGTGCACGGCCACGGTGGCGATGCCCATCGACCGAGCGGTGCGGACGATGCGTGCTGCGATCTCGGCCCGGTTGGCCACGAGCAGCTTCTCGATGGTCCTCACGATGGCGCGCTCACCGTGCCGGCCTCACATCCGGAAGACCCCGTAGCCGCGGCGGCCCTCCACCACGTTGGCGTGCACCGCGGACAGGGCGATGCCGAGGACCGTCCGGGTCTCCCTCGGGTCGATGATCCCGTCGTCGTACAGCTTTCCGGTCATGAAGAGGGCCCGGGACTCCCTTTCGATCTGGTCCTCGACCGCCCGGCGCCGAACGTCGTCTGCCGCTTCGTCGAACGGCTGGCCCGAGGCCGCCGCCGACTGGCGGGCCACGATCGACAGCACCCCGGCGAGCTGTTGGGGTCCCATGACCGCCACCTTGGCGTTGGGCCACGTGAAGAGGAACCGGGGGCGGTAGGCCCGGCCGCACATGCCGTAGTTCCCGGCCCCGTAGGAGGCGCCCATGATCAGGGTGAGGTGGGGCACAGTGCTGTTGGTGACGGCGTTGATCATCTTGGCCCCGTCCTTCACGATCCCGGCCTGCTCGTAGTCGCGGCCCACCATGTAGCCCGTCGTGTTCTGGAGGAAGAGGAGCGGGGTGTCGGTCTGGTTGGCCAGGAGGATGAACTCGGTGGCCTTCTTCGACTCCTCCATGAAGAGGACGCCGCGGGCGTTGGCCAGGATGCCGATCGGGTAGCCGTGGAGCGTGGCCCAGCCGGTGACGAGGCTCGGGCCGTAGAGGGGTTTGTACTCGTCGAAGCGCGAGCCGTCGACGACCCGGGCGATCACGAGTCGCGGGTCGAACGGCACCCGGAGGTCCGAGGAGACGATGCCGAGGAGCTCGTCGGGGTCGTAGAGCGGTGGGTCAGCCGGCTTCGACGGCCCCGGCCCAAGCTTGCGCCAGTTGAGGTCGGCCACGATCTGACGCCCGAGACGCAGGCAGTCGAGCTCGTCGACGGCGAAGTAGTCGGCCAGACCCGACACCCGGGCGTGCATCGCCGCCCCACCGAGCTCCTCGTCGTCGGCGTCCTCGCCGGTGGCCATCTTCACCAGCGGGGGGCCACCAAGGAACACCTTGGCCTGGCGGTCGACGAGCACCGAGTAGTCACACATCCCCGGGACGTAGGCGCCGCCGGCCGTGGAGTTGCCGAAGACGAGGGCGATCGTCGGGATGCCGAGCGCCGAGAGCTCGGTCAGGTCCCGGAAGATCTGCCCGGCCGGGATGAAGAGGTCCGCCTGGGTCGGGAGGTCGGCCCCGCCAGACTCGACGAGGTTGACGAGCGGTAGCCGGTTGACCCGGGCGATCTCGAGGGCCCGCAGGTTCTTCCGCAAGGTGTAGGGGTTCATCGTGCCGCCGCGCACGGTCGGGTCGTGCGCGATGACCACGCACTCCACCCCCGAGATCACCCCGATGCCGGTCACGATGCTCGCCCCGACCTGGAACCCGCTCCCGTAGGCCGCGCACGGGGACAGCTCGAGGAAGGCGCTGTCCGGGTCGACGAGCAGCTCGACCCGCTCCCGGGCGAGCAGGCGGCCGCGCTCGCGGTGGCGGGTCGTGTAGCGCTCGCCGCCGCCGGCGAGGGCCAGCGCCACCTGCTCGTCGTGCTCGGCCAGCAGCTCGAGGAGCGCCTGGCGGTTGCCGAGGTAGCGCGCGTCGCCCCGCTCGACGTCGGCCTCGACGACGACCACGCCTACGAGAACTGGGAGCTCGGCGACGGGGGGCCGTGGCGCTGGGTCATCGTCCTATCTTTCCCGACCTCGTCGTCGGTTTCCCAGTTGTTCTACGATTCCCCCCCGACCATCGGCTCTGGACGCCAACGGGAGGGGGTCACGTGCTCGCAGTGACGCTCGCCGACCTCCTCTACCGGGCCCGGCAGTTCCTGATCGCCATCCTCGGCACGGGTCTCGTCTTCGGCCTCGCCCTCCTCCTCTCGGGCCTGGCCAACGGCTTCACCGTCGAGATCAACCAGACCGTCGCCGGCTTCGGGGCGGACACCTTCGTGATGGCCGGCTCCTCGGCCGGACGTATCACAGCCTTCGTCGCCTTCCCGCAGTCCGAGGTCCTCGCGGTGCGCCACGACCCGGGCGTCAGCGACGCCGCCCCGCTCCTTCTCGTGCCCTCGCTCGTGGCCCAGACCACCAAGGGCACGTCCACGGTGGTTCTCGCCGGGGTCCGAGAAGGCGCCCTCGGGGCCCCGTCGCCCATCTCGGGCCACGCCCTCGCCGGACCGGGCCAGGCGGTCGTCGACGACCGCCTGCATGTCGCGCTCAACTCGGTCATCGCGTTCGGCCACCACGCCTTCACCGTCGTCGGCCTGGTGTCCGACCGGTCCCTCCTCGGCGGCGTCCCGGTCGTCTACGTGCCGCTCGCCGACGCCCAGGCCCTGGCCGTCGGCGGCCGGCCGATCGTGACCGCGGTCCTCGCCACCGGCCGGCCCACCACCGTCCCCCCGGGGCTCCGGCCCTACACGACCGAGGAAGTCCAGGCGTCCTCGGTGCAGCAGCTCTCGGGGCCGATCAAGTCCATCAAGAACACCCAGTGGCTCATGTGGGTGGTGGCCGCCGTCATCGTGGCCGCCCTCTTGTACGTGGCCGCCCTCGAGCGCCGCCGGGACTTCGCGGTGCTGAAGGCCCTCGGCTCGTCGTCGGCCGCGCTCTTCGGGAGCCTCCTCCTCGAAGCAGTCATCGTGGCCCTCGTCGCCTCGGCCTTCGCCGAGGTGGCCTCCAACCTCCTCACGCCGATCATGAGCCAGCCCGTCGACATCCCGGGCCTGGCGTACGCCACCCTCCCCCTCATCGCCGTCGTCGTCGGTGCGCTGGCCAGCCTCGTGGCCCTGCGCCGGGCGACCGGCGCCGACCCGGCGGCGGCCTTCTCGTGAGCGCGCCAGGTCGAGGTGAGAGGTGACCGTCCTCACCGGTCCGGCCGCCGACACGGGCGCCACCCTCGACGTGCGCGACCTCACGGTCGAGTTCAACTCGGGCGGCTATCTCGTGCGCCCGCTCGAGCGCCTCGGCTTCAACGCCGGCGACGGCGAGCTCGTGGTCCTGCTCGGGCCGTCGGGCTGCGGTAAGACGACCCTCCTCTCGTGCCTGGCCGGCCTCCTCACCCCGACCTCGGGGCACATCGACTTCGGCGGCGTTGACGTGACCGGGCTCCGGGGGTCCGACCTCGGCGCCTATCGGCGGAGCACGGTGGGCGTGGTCTTCCAGGCGTTCAACCTCATCCCGAGCCTCTCGGCCCGGGGCAACGTCGTCGTGCCCCTCCGCCTGGCCGGCGTGGGCCGGACCGAAGCCAGGCAACGGGCCGAGGCCCTGCTCGAGCGGGTCGGCCTCGAGGGCCGGGCCCACCATCGTCCGGGTCAGCTGTCCGGCGGCCAGCAGCAGAGGGTGGCCATCGCCCGCGCCCTCGTCCATGACCCGCCACTCGTCGTGGCCGACGAGCCCACGGCCCACCTCGACTACATCCAGGTGGAGGGGATCCTGCGCCTCGTGCGGCAACTGGCAACCGCGGGCCGCATGGTCGTCGTGGCCACCCACGACGACCGGGTGACGAACATCGCGGACCGGGTGGTCGAGCTCACGCCGCACTTCGCCGACGCCGACCGGGCTCCGGTCGAGGTCCGCCTGGCCGAGGGCGACATGCTCTTCGAGCAGGGGGACCGGGGCGACCTCGTCTACCAGGTGACCGAGGGCCAGATGGAGATCTTCCGGGTGCTGGCCGACGGCGGCCACGAAACGCTCACCGAGGTCGGCCCGGGGCAGTACTTCGGTGAGCTCGGCCCACTCCTCAACCTGCCCCGCAGCGCCAGCGCCCGGGCGCGCCGCCCGTCGGTGCTCGTCGGCTACACGGTGCGCGAGTTCCGCAAGCTGTTCCCCCACGGGCTCGTCGCGGCGGACGAGTTGAACGCGGGCTAAGCCGCCCTGGCGGTGGTGTAGCGGACCGCGCCGGCTGGCGGCGACGGCTGCACCGTGACGTTCCAGTCGCTGAACGTGTAGACGTACAGACCCCTGGCCGTGCCGGCGAAGGAGACCTGCAACGGCAGGTAGGGCGAGTCGTTGGAGACGGTGACCGTGGCCCGGTCGCCGACCGCGGTCGCCGGGACGAGCGGCGTGGACGTCACGTAGCCGTTCACGGTGATCATGGGCTGCGCGCTCGTGCCGATGGCCGAGAGCGGCGGCCCGAGGAGGAGCAGTCCCTGGGTGACCTCCTGGATGTTGAAGAGATAGAAGTAGGGCGTGAGCACGCCGTCGTTGCGGGTGATCTCGATCCAGGTGCCGGCGTACTTCTCGGCCCCGGTCCGGCTGAGGCCGATCGTGACGAGGCTCGCCGCGTCGCCCTGCACGTAGAGCGTCTGCCCCACGGCGACCACCTTGAAGGTGGCGCCGTTCAGCTCGATCGTCCCCGTGCCGCCGTCGATGCCGACGAAGACGTCGACCCTCGAGAGCTGGCCGGGGGCCGAGCTCGTGGCGACCACCTGGAACGAGCCCTCGGCCAGCGCTGTCTGGGAGGCGTCGGTGAGGATCTTCTGCGGGTCGTTGATGTTCTGGCTGGGTGGCGTACCGGGGGTGACGGCGGCGTTCGGCCCGCTACCCGAGTCGGAGACGGCGAGACCGATGGCGATGCCGACCACCGCGAGGATGAGGACGGCGAGGAGGGCGACGATCCGGTTCCGGCGCCTGATCCGCGGCGACTGCCCCGGTGAGTAGACGCCGGGGGGCGGGGCGTCGCGGGTGCCGGTCAGCTTGACCCGGTAGGGCGCGTACTCGTCGGGGTTGAGGGGGGCGGGCTCCGGCGGCGGCGGGCTAGCGCTCCCCGACGAGGCCGGGGCCGACAGGCCCGGCCCGGGGGCGTCCGGTCCGGGCACCGGCGGGAGCGGCTCGAAGGTCATCGGCTCCATACGCGCCGGCGCAGGCGAAGGCGAAGGCAAAGCCAAAGGCAAAGGCAAAGGCGGCGTCGCACGGTGCACCGCGCCCGGGGCCACCCAGCCGGACGGCTCGCGTATCGGCGGCGGCATCGTGGCCGGCTGGTCGACCGGCTTGGCTTCGTTGGCCGACATGGCCAGCGCCGCGGCCGCGGCCTCCGCCGCCGCCGCCAGCTCGGCCCCGCCCCGGGGTGCCGGACCCTCGTCCTCGTCGTCGGCCCAGGCCGGCCGGGTGGGCAGGGATGGGGGCGGAGGAGCGGTGTCGCTCGGGGGGGCCGGGAGCACCGGGGGCGGGGCGGCGAGGGTTGGCGCGGCCGGGGTTGGTCGGGGGCCGCCGTTCGTGCCGCTCGGGAGCGGGGTCTCGGGGACACTGGCCCCGGTGGCCCCGTCGGCGTCGGTGGGGGTTACGGCGCGCGAAGGCGGCTGCATCTCGGGTGGGTACCACTTGCCGTCGGAGGCGACCCACCAGCCCGCACCCTGTGCCACGTCGCTCAATCGAGACCTCCTGGCGGCCGGCGCGCATCCCACCCCGGCCCCGCCTCTCGCCGCGACCTGCGGAAATCCTAGCCCCACCCACCCCGCGAACCCGGTGCGCCCGGGCCGAGGTGCCTGGTGCACGGCCCCTTCGGGGGCCCAGCTGCGGCTCGTTAGAGTGACGTCGTGCCAGACGCGGCGCCCTCCGGAGCGCCCACCAAGGGGGCCGAACCATGCAGGTGACGATCATCGGCGGCGGGAGCTACCAGTGGACGCCCGAGCTCCTCGCCGACCTGCTCGGGACGCCCTCGCTCCACGGTCTCCATCTCGTGCTGGAGGACGTCGACCCAGCGCCCCTCCCGAAGATGCAGGCCCTCGGGGAGAAGGTCAACGAGACGCTCGGGGCCGACGCCTCGATCTCGACCACGGTCGACCAGAAGGAGGCCCTCTCGGGCGCCGACTTCGTCATCGTGACGATCTCGACCGGCGGGTTCCCCTCGATGACCGTCGACCTCGACGTGCCGGCCCGTCACGGCATCCGCCAGTCGGTCGGTGACAGCGTGGGTCCGGGTGGCATCAACCGGTCGCTCCGCAACGTCCCAGTGCTCGTCGGGATCGCCGAGGACATGGAGCAGCTCTGTCCCGACGCCTGGCTGCTCAACATCACCAACCCGATGACCTGCCTCACCCGCGCCGCCTGCAAGACGACGTCGATCAAGACGGTCGGCCTCTGCCACGAGGTGGGCAACTGGTGCATGGACCTGGCCATCGCCCTCGGCCGTCCGTTCGAGGCGGTGCGGCCAACGGTGGCCGGCGTGAACCATTTCCCGGTCGTGACCGCACTCGACGTGGACGGGGCCGACGGCTTCGAGATGTTGCGCGAGCTCGTGGACGAGGCCGGCGGTTTGGCCGCGCTCGCCCCGGTGGAGGGGCGTGAACCGGCGCCGCCGTTCTCCCGTCTCGACTTCGCCCGCCGCCACGTGCTCAAGCTGACGCTCTTCGACCGCTACGGGGCGGTGCCCGCGGCCGGCGACCGCCACCTGGCCGAGTTCCTGCCGTCGGTCCTCACGCCCGAATCCGACTGGGGAGCCAAGTTCAACATCGCGCTCACGACGATCGCCCAACGCGAGCGGCACCAGGACGAGTATGTCGCCCGGGTGGACGCCCAGCTGGCCGGGACCGAGGACCTGCAGACTTGGCAGTCGGGTGAGCTCCCCGCGCCGGTCATCGACTCGCTCGTCACCGGTACCCGGCGCGAGCTCCCGATCAACATCCCCAATACCGGGCAGTGTCCGGACCTGCCGCCTGACGCCGTGGTCGAGTCGATCTGCGTCGTCGACGGGAGCGGCGTGACCGGTCGCGACGTGGCGAGGCTGCCACCGCCCTTCGCCGAGCTCCTGCGCCGGACGGTGGCGGTGCAGGAGCTCACGGTCGACGCCGCCCTCGGCGGCGACCGGGACCTCGCCGGCGCGGCGTTCGCCCTCGACCCGCTGGGCGGACGGGGGGACCTCGCCGAGACCGAGGCCATGGCCGACGAGCTCCTCGCCGGCACGGCCCGCTGGCTCCCCCAGTTCGAACTGGCGGGCCGCTGAGCCTCCCCACGGGGGACGAGGGCGGACGCCCGACCGAGAGGAGGACCTCCATGCAGCTCGGCTTCATCGGCCTCGGGGCGATGGGCCTGCCGATGACCCGTCACCTGGTGACGGCGGGCCACGACGTCACCGTGGCCTCACGAGGCCGCGGTCCGATCGACGAGGCCGTGGCCTTCGGGGCGAAGGAGGGGGCCACACCGGCCGACGTGGCAGGGGCGGCCGACGTCGTGATGCTCTGCGTCCCGAACTCCCCGGACGTCGAAGGTGTGGTGGCCGCCCTCCTGCCGGGGCTGCGGCCCGGCTCCATCGTCGTCGACTGCTCCACGATCGACCCCGACGTCGAGCGGGCCCAGCACGAGCTGGTGACGGCGGCGGGTGGGCGGTACCTCGACGCGCCCCTCTCCGGTGGGACGGCAGGGGCGAAGAACGGCACGCTCACGCTCATGGTCGGCGGCGACGAGGCGGTCCTCGACGACGCCCGGCCGGCGCTCGAGCCCTTCTCAGGGTTGATCGTCCACGTCGGTGGCCCGGGCATGGGCCAGGTGGTGAAGCTCTGCAACCAGCTGATCTACGCCGCCCAGATGGTGGCGACGGCCGAGGCCACGGCGCTCGCCGTGAAGTCGGGCGTCGACCTCGTGAAGCTCTACGAGGTGCTCGTGCACTCGACCGGCGACTGTGTCGCCGTGCGCACCCGTCTGCCCGTGCCCGGCGTCGTGCCCGAGAGCCCGGCCAGCAACGGCTGGCAGCCGGGGTTCATGACCGACCTCATGGCGAAGGACATCGACCTCGCCCTCGGCCTCGGCACGCACTGCGGCGTCCCGCTCGACACCGCGGCGCACGCCAGGCAGGCGCTCACCGCGGCGGTCACCGCCGGCTACGGCCGCGAGGACTTCTCGGCCCTCGCCAAGGTGATCATGGCCGTCGCCCAGGCCGGCTGAGCCTGACCGTGGATCTCGGCCCGGACCTGCCGAGGTTGCGACCGGTGGCCGTGCCCCGACCGGGGGGGCGCGGCGCGACGGCCGGCGACGGCCTCCCCCGGCCGTCGTTGCTC
Source organism: Acidimicrobiales bacterium (assembly GCA_035297265.1). Classification (GTDB taxonomy): domain Bacteria; phylum Actinomycetota; class Acidimicrobiia; order Acidimicrobiales; family RAAP-2; genus DATGZH01. The sequence continues at coordinate 117,831 of DATGZH010000029.1, forward strand.
CTGGCGGCCGACCACCGGGCTCGCGGCGTCCTCACGACCGTCGACTATGCCGGGTGGCTGGCGGCGCTCGGTGAGGCCCTCCCCCACTGCGACGGGATCCTGGCCACGGCCCAGCCGCTCGGCGACCTGGTGGCGGCGGGCGCCGTCGGCCCGCGCCACCGCACCTACCTCTCGCTCAACCGCACCGGCCTGGCCGGCTCGGTCTTCGAGCTCGACGACAGACTCGTGGCCTCGGTGGCCCGGGCGGCCGACGAGGGGTGGACCGGGGTGAAGCACATGACCCGCATCGACCTCGCCGACCACCGGACGGCGCCGGCGCTCGAGCTCCTCGGTCAGGTGCTCGAAGAGGCGGCCGACGCCGGGCTCGAGGCCCTCGTCGAGTGCCTCACCTGGCGCGACGGCGCCGTCGCCCGGGACACCGAGGCGGTCCTCTACGCCGCGGTCGTGGCCCACGACATGGGGGCGCCCCTCCTCAAGGTCCCGGTACCCGACGAGCCGGCGGGACCGGCCCGGATGGAGGCGGTGGCCACGATCGTCGGCAGCGTCGGGTCGCCGGTCCTGTTCCTCGGAGGCCCGCACCGCGAGGGCGGCGAGGCGGCGGTGCTCGACGAGGTGCGCGACGTGATGGCCGGCGGCGGGGCGGGCATGGCCATGGGTCGGGCCATCTACCAGCACGACGAACCGGCCGCCATGGCCCGACGGGTGGCCGAGGCCATCGGCCGCCGGTGATCGCCACCGTCGACTTCGGCACCACCGTCACCAAGGTGGCGGTGTGGGCCGACGACGGACTGGTGACGGTGGCCCGGGCCGAGCTCACCACCACCCGAGCCGAGATCGGCTGGGCGGAGCAGGAGCCGTTCAGCTGGTGGACGTCGATGGTGGTGGCCTGCGCCGAGGCCCGGGCGGCCGCGCCGGAGGCCTTCGACGCGGTCGTCGTCCTCGCCTGCTCGGGTGCCCGACAGACCTTCGTCCCGGTGACCTCGTCCGCCGAGCCCCAGGGCCGGGGGATCCTCTGGTCCGACCGGCGGGCCGGGGACGAGGCCCGGGCCCTCGCCGAGTCCCTGGGGGGTGAGGCGGCGGTGCGGACCCGGACCGGTGTGCCGCTCGACGCCGGCGCCGTCGCGGCCAAGATCGCCTGGCTGGCCGAGCACGAGCCGGCGCGCCTCGCGGCCAGCGACTGGTTGCTTTCGCCGCGCGACCTCGTCGTGTGGCGGCTGACCGGCGAGGTGGCGACCGACACCACCCAGGCCTCGCGCACCGGCCTCTACGACCTCGACGGACAGGTCGTCGACGGGCTGGCCGGCGCGGCAGCTGGGCGGCTGCCGCCGGTGGTCCCGCCCGACACGGTGGTCGGCACGCTGCGGGCGGTCCCGGCGGCCCAGCTCGGTTTGCCTCCGGGCATCCCCGTGGTCATCGGGGCCGGCGACCGGGCCTGCGAGGTGCTCGGCACCGGCGCCACCGACCGCCGCCCGATGGTGAGCTGGGGGACGACAGGGAACGTCTCGGTGCCGAGCGACACCCGGCCGGCGGCCGTGCCGACCGGCGCCGTCCTCTCCCGCTCGGCCGCCGGCGGCTGGCTCGTCGAGGCCGGCCTCTCGAGTGCCGGCTCCTTCCTCGGATGGCTGGGCCGGCTGGTCGGCGACGAGGGTCCCGCCCTCCTCGCTGCGGCGGCCACGAGCCCCCCGGGGGCGCGGGGCGTGGTGGCGGTGCCCTGGCTCGACGGGGCCCGGGCCCCGTGGTGGCGGGACACCGCCCGGGCCGCCTTCGTGGGGCTGTCGGCCGCCCACGAGGTCGGCGACCTGGCCCGGGCGGTGGTGGAGTCGGTGGCCTGGGAAGCGGCCCGCGCCCTCGAGGCCGTGACCGGCCCGGCGGGTGCCGACGGTCTCTCGCTCGCCGGTGCGGGGGCCGGCCTCGAGCTCTGGGTCACGGTGCTCACCGCGGTGACCGGGCTGCCGGCCCGCCGCCGGCGCTCGGGCGAGGCGGCCTCGGCCGGCGCCGCCCTGCTTGGGGCGCGGGCGACCGGCCGCCGCCTCGACCTCGAGGCCCTCGACCCCCTGACCGACGAGTTCGCGCCCGACCCCGAGGCCGTCGCCTGTTACGCCTCCCTCCGGCCGCTGGCCGAGGCGGTGGCGGGCACGCTCGTCGACCTGCCCACCGCGGCGTCCCGCCCGGCGCAAGCCGAGGTGGGCTGAGATGGACGTCACGCTCGCCTACGGCGAGGACGGGCTCGTGGTGCCCGTCCCCGACGACGCGACCGTCGTCGTCCCGACCGAGCAGCCGCCGCTCGCCGACGAGGCGGGCGCGGTGGCCCGGGCCCTCCACGAGCCGGTGACCGGGCCGGCGCTGGGCGAGCTCGTGGCCCGTGCGGCAAGGGTCGTCGTGGTCTTCCCCGACCTCACGCGGCCCATGCCCAACCGCACCGTCCTCCCGCCCCTCCTCGCCGAGCTCGAGGCGCTCGGCGCCGGGCCCGAGCGGGTGGAGCTCCTGTGCGCCACCGGGACCCACCGGCAGGCGACGGCGGCCGAGATGGCCGACCTGATCGGCCCGGACCTCGTGGCCCGCTACCGGGTCCACGACCACCGGGCGGACGACGAGGAGAGCCACGTCACCGTGGGCGAGGTCGACGGGACGGCCGTCCGGGTGGACGCTCGCTACGTCGCCGCCGACCTGCGCATCTGCACCGGCTTCGTGGAACCGCACTTCTTCGCCGGCTACAGCGGCGGTCCGAAGGCCGTCGTCCCGGGCCTGGCGGCCACCGAGACCATCTTGGAGGCCCACCGGCCGTGGCGCATCGCCGACCCCCGGGCCACTTGGACGGTGACCGACGGCAACCCGGTGCACGACTTCGTCCGGGCGGCCACCGCGCTGTGCCCGCCACAGCTCGTCCTCGACGTGGCCATCGACCGGGCCCGTCGGCTCACCGCGGTCTTCTGCGGCCCGCTGCCCGAGGGCCACACCGCCGCCTGCGAGTACGTCGGGCGCCACGCGGTGGTCGGGGTCGACGGCCGTTTCGACGTTGTCCTCTCGACCAACGGCGGCCACCCCCTCGACCGCAACCTCTACCAGGCGGTGAAGGGCATGGCCGCGGCCGAGCGGGTCGTCGTTGACCACGGCACGATCGTGGTCGCCGCGCCCTGTGGCGACGGCGTCCCGGCCGGCAGCGCCTTCGCCCGGATCCTGGCGGCGGCCGAGCGTCCCGAAGACCTCCTGGCCCCGGCCGGGCCGGCCGAGGTCGACCGGTGGCAGGCCCAGGTGCTGGGCCGGATCCTGCAGCGGGCCGATGTCTGGCTCTGCGCCGAGGGCCTGACCGACGAGGAGGTCCGGACGGCCCAGCTCCGACCGGTGGCCGACGTCGGGGCGGCGGTGAAAGAGGCCCTCGCCCGGGCGGGCCTGGGGGGCCGCCTCTGCGTCCTGCCCGAAGGGCCCCTCACGGTGGCCACCTCGGGCTGAGCCTCGTCGAGCAGGCCCCATCGGAGGGCCCGCCGATATCGTGGGCCCTCCGATGGCGGAGCAGCCCCTCTTCGACTTCACCGTTCCCGACGAGCTGCTGCAGGAGGCGGTGGCCAAGCACCGGGACAAGGAGGTGCTGGCCGACGTCGAGCTGATGCCGGGGACCGGGGAAGGTAAGCCCCCGCCCCTCGTCGGCATCCTCCGCCGCTACGGCTACGCCCCGCTCGTGATCCTCACCGCGGCGGCCCTCGTGCCCGGGACCTTCGGCAACGGGATCACGCTCGTCGGCAACAACCTCGAGCACACCTTCCACATCCACGACGCCGCCCTCGGGGCGGTGGCCTTCGTCTCCCAGGTGGCCCAGCTCATCTGGGCCGTGCCGCTCGCCCTGATCGCCGACCGGGGGAGCCGCAAGCTCGTCGCCGCCTTCTCACTGCTCGCCTTCGGCGTGCTCGGCAGCCTGATGGCCTTCTCGCCCAACGTCTGGGTCTTCGTCTTCCTCTCGATGGCCGCGGCCGTCGGCTTCGGCGTGAACAACACCGTCCACAACTCCTACCTGGCCGACGCCTACCCGGTGGAGGGACGTGGTCGGGTCTTCAGCTGGCACAACCTCTCCGACCCCCTGTCGGGAACGATCGGCATCCTCGTCTTCGGCTTCGTCGTCACCGTCTCGCACAACTGGCGCTACGGGTTGTTCATCGCCCTCGCCGGCATCCCCCTCGCCTTCGCCATTCTCACCCTGCGCGAGCCGGAGAAGGGGGCCAACGAGTCGAGCCACATCCTCAAGGCCTCGGGGATGGACCTCCAGTCGCAGCAGGCGAATGCGCCCCGGGTGCTCCTCGGCTCGGCCGTCACGCGCCTCCTCCGGATCCGGTCCATCTATTACGAGATGGTGGCCGTGGCCATCCTCGGCTTCGTCAGCACGGGGGCCCCCCTCTTCGGCAACCTGTTCTTCTTCCACAAGTTCGGGCTCGACACGGCGCAGCGCAGCGAGGTGTACGCCATCATCGGCGTGTCGGCCTTCCTGGGCCTGCCCTTCGCCTACATCCTGGGCGACCGCTACTTCCGCAAGAACCCCAGCCGCCCGCTCGTGATCAGCGGCATCTGCATCTCGATCTACGGGATCCTCTTCGTCGCCTCGCTGTTCATGCCGAACGTGCCCCTCGTCGTCCTGTTCCAGTTCATCGCCGGGGCCGCGGTGGCACCGCTGGCCATCTGCATCTTCCTCACCCTGGCGGCCACCGCCCCGGCCGAGATGCGGACCATCTGCTTCGCCATGTTCGGCGTGTTCGCGCTCGTCTTCGGGGGCTTCACCGGGAGCGTGGTGCTGGGCGCCATCTCTGACGCGGTGTACAACTCGACCCAGAACCACGTCACCGGGTACGTCACGGCGCTGTTCCTGATCGCTCCGGTGTGCATCGTCGGGGGCATCCTCCTCGTCGTGGGCTCGCGGCACGTGAAGCGGGACATCACGCTCGTCATCGAAGACGTGCTCGAGCGTTACGCCGAGGGGAAGCGACGCTCGTCAGGCGGGAAGATCCCCGCCCTCCAGGTGCACAACCTCGACTTCTACTACGGGACCAACCAGGTGCTCTTCGACGTGAACGTCGAGGTCGAAGAGGGCGCCATCATGGCCCTCCTCGGCACCAACGGGGCCGGCAAGTCGACGCTGCTGCGCACCGTCGCCGGGCTCGAGCACCCCCACCGCGGCGTCATCCGCCTCTTCGGCCTGAACGCCACCTACCTCGAGCCCGAGCAGATCATCGACCAGGGGGTGGCGCTCCTCGTCGGCGGGAAGATGACGTTCCCGGGCCTCACGGTGCGGGACAACCTCCGCATCGGCGAGCACTCCTTCCGCCGGGACACGCCCCGGGCCCGGGCCGCCATGGATCGGGCCCTCCACACCTTCCCCGAGCTGTCCGGGCGCATCGACCAGCCGGCCGGGACCCTCTCGGGCGGCGAGCAGCAGATGCTGGCGCTCGCCCGGGTGATGATGACCCAGCCGAAGCTCCTCATGATCGACGAGCTGGCCCTCGGGCTCGCGCCGAAGACGGTCGAGCAGCTGATGGAGATCGTCCGCCAGCTCAACACCGAGGGGACCACGGTCATCCTGGTGGAGCAGAGCGTCAACCGGGCGATGAGCCTGGCCGAGCGGGCCGTCTTCTTGGAGCGGGGCCAGGTGCGCTTCGACGGGCCGACGGCCGAGCTCTTGGACCGGGACGATCTCCTGCGCCCGGTGTTCCTGGCCGCAGCCACCACGGGACTGGACTGAGCCCCGTGTCGATCCCCTCGTGGGTCATCGTCCAGGGGATCATCAACGGCCTCAGCTACGGCCTGTTGGCCCTCGGCCTCGTCCTCGTCTACCGGACCAACCGCATCCTCAACTTCGCCCAGGGCCAGCTCGGCGTGGTGGCCGCCGTCTTCATGGTCCACTGCTACTACGACTTCCATTTCAACTATCTCTTCTGCCTCGTCATCGCCCTGGCCCTCGCCGGTGCGGTGGGCGCGGCGTGCGAGCTCCTGTTGCGCCGGCTCTTCAACCGCCCCCGGGTGCTCGTCATGGTGGCCACGATCGGGCTCAGCCAGGTGCTCTTCGTGCTCACCGCGCTGCCGTTCATCCGGCCGAAGAAGCTCTACAAGCCTTTTCCCGTCCCTATCCACTTGACGTTCTCGATCGGCACCTACCAGTTCACTTCCGGAGAGGTGCTCACCCTCATCGTGGCCCCGATCGTGGCCATCGCCCTCGCCGCCTTCATCAAGTACTCCCCGTGGGGCCTGGCCATGCGGGCCATGTCGGAGAACGCCGACTCCGCCCGCCTGTCGGGGGTCTGGGTCCGGCGAGCGTCGACGCTCGCCTGGATCCTGGCCGGCGTGCTCTCGGCGTTCACCGCCATCTTGAACTCGCCCAGCCAGACGACCTCGCTCACCGACGTCCTGTCGCCCGACCTCCTCCTGCTCGCCCTCACCGCGGCCCTCATCGGCGCCATGGTGAACCTCACCGTGGCCTTCGTCGCCGGCATCGGCGTGGGGGTCGTGTACGAGATCCTCGTGGCCAACCTGTCGAGCACGGCCAGCCAGCAGCTCGTGCTCTTCCTCCTCCTCATCGCGGTCCTCCTGGTGCGGGTCGGGGCCCTCCAGAAGGGCTCCCGCCTCGAAGCCCGCTCGACTTGGTTGGAAGGGGCGGTGGCCGTGCGCCGGACCGGCGACCGCCTACGCGACCGGGTCGGCCTGATCGGCGTGGTGACGACGACCGTGATCGTGATCCTGCTGCCCCTCGTCGTGGGCGTCGGCCAGAGCTTCCTCCTCGGCCAGATCTGCCTCTACGCGGTGATCGCCCTCTCCCTCACGATCCTCACCGGGTGGGCCGGCCAGGTCTCCCTCGGCCAGTTCGGGCTGGTGGCCGTCGGCGCCCTCATGGCCAACCACCTCGGGGGGAGCGTGCCCCTCATCCTCCTCATGCCCTTCGCCGGGGTGGTCACGGCGGTGGTGGCCGTGCTCATCGGCCTCCCGGCCCTCCGGGTGCGCGGCCTCTACCTGGCGGTGACGACCCTCGCCTTCGCCCTCTTCATGGAGCAGACGGTGCTCGCCACCCCGTGCTTCAACCTCCCGCTCGTCCACCGGGCCCTCTGCACCGGTCTCACCAGCCCGGCCTCGACCCTCATCAACCGGCCGACGTTCCTCGGCCTCGGCCTCGACTCCGAGCGGGTCTTCGCCTGGTTCTCGCTCGGTGTGCTCATCGTCTCGATCCTCGTCGTCCGGCTCTGGCGAGACCGCGGCGTGCTCCGACGCCTGGTCTCGGTCCGCGACAACGAGGCGGCGGCGGCGGCCCTCGGCATCCCCATCGTGCGGACCAAGCTGCTGGCCTTTGCCCTCTCAGGATTCATGGCCGGCTACGCGGGGGTGTGCGTTGCCTTCGGGCTCGAGCGCTTCGAAACGACGACGTTCGACCCGTCGTTCTCGGTCCTCGTCATCTCGATGGTGGTCATCGGCGGCCTCGGTTCCATCCCCGGGGCCGTCCTCGGCGCCGTCTACCTCGTGGGCCTGCCGGCCATCTTCGGCACGACGCCCACCATCTCGTTCCTCACGAGTGGCCTCGGCCTCCTCGCCTTCATCCTCTACCTGCCGGGCGGCCTGGCCCAGGTCCTGCACCGCATCGGGGACCTCGTGACCGACGGCGTGCGCTGGCTCCAGCGCCGGCGGGCTCCACCCGACGGCACTGCCGGGACCGGACCCGATGCCGACGAGGGGCCCACCCCGGCCCTCGCCCGTAGCGGCGAGGAGGCACTGGGGGTGACCGGATGAGCGGCCAGCGGGGCCCGGCCCGGCTCGAGGTGGAGGGCCTCGTGGTCGACTTCGGCGGCCTGCGGGCGGTCGACGACGTGAGCCTCGTGGCCGAGCCCGGCGAGATCGTGGGGCTGATCGGCCCCAACGGCTCGGGCAAGACGACCACGCTCGACGCGGTCTCGGGCCTCGTCTCGCCGGACGCCGGGTCGGTCCGCCTCGACGGCGAGGAGCTCGTCGACTACCTCCCGGAGGAGCGGGCCAGCGTGGGGCTCGTGCGCTCGTTCCAGGACTGCCGGCTCTTCCCCGAGCTGGCGGTCGAAGACGTGCTCCTCCTGGCCGAGGACGCCAAACGCCCGGTCGGTGTGGTCTCGACCACCTTCCAGCTGCCCTGGGCCCGCCGGTCCGAACGGGAGAAGCACCGAGCCGTCGACCGGGTGATCGCCGCCTTCGGGCTCGAGCCCTTCCGGCGGCACAACACCTCCCAGCTCTCGACGGGGACCCGCCGGGTCGTCGACCTGGCCTCGATCGTGCTGGCCGAGCCCCGGCTGCTCCTTCTCGACGAGCCCACGGCGGGCATCGCCCAGCGGGAGTCGGAGGCGTTCATCCCCCTCCTCCGCCGCATCCGGGAGGTCGCGGACACGACGATCCTCCTCGTGGAGCATGATGTCCCCCTCGTCTTCGATCTCTGCTCCAAAGTGGTGGTGATGGAGGTCGGGAGCGTGGTGTCCTCGGGTACCCCCGACGAGGTCAGCCGCGACCCCCGGGCCCTCGCCGCCTACCTCGGGGCGAGCGAGGAGGCGCTGGCCGTCTCCGGGCCTATCCGGGCGGCGACGTCATCGGTGCCGGACGACGAGCCGGCCACAAGGGGGGAGTGAAACGACATGGGAAGAGACGGTCCTGCCGTGGGACGGCGAAGGTGGAACCCGTTCCGGATGACGGTGAGGGCGTTGCGGCGCTTCGGCCGTCGGTCCCGGGGCATGCAGGTGCGCACGATCGGCCTCACGGTGGCGGTCGTCGCCGGGCTGCTCACCTATGTGGCCCTGGCTCCGGCCAACGCCAACGGCGGGTCGGGGCTCGGTGGCTTCGCCATCGCCAGCGCCAGCGCCTCGAGCACCCCGGCGGGGGTCACGCCGCCCGATAAGGCGAGCACGTCGAGCCGGGGCGTCTCGGCGCACGAGATCAACGTGGTCTTCCCGGTGTCCAACCTCACGTCGCTGTCCTCGGAGATCGGCTTCGCCGGTGACGTGGAGTTCGGCGAGCAGGTGAAGGCCATCAATTTCTTCGTCGGCCTGATCAACAAGAAGGGCGGCATCAACGGCCGCAAGATCAACGCCATCATCGCCAATTTCGACCCGACGAGCGAGACCGACATGCGCTCGCTCTGCAAGCAGTGGACGGAGGGCAGCCCGCCCGTGTTCGCCGTGCTCGACGGGATCGGGGCCTGGACCGGGGACAATCAGCTCTGCATCACCCAGGAGGGCCACACCCCGTTCATCGGGGACTGGACCACGGTGACCAACTGGACCACGCTGGGCTCCCCCTACCTCTGGTGGACCGGGCCGGACCAGGCGGCGATCCTGAAGACCCTCGTGGTCTGGGCCCTCTCGACCGGGGCCATCGGGGCCGGCAAGACGCTCGGCATCGTCGCCGGCGACCGGGCGAGCGACCAGCTGGCCTTGAAGGACTACCTCATCCCGGACCTGCAGAACGTGGGCGTGACGCCGGTGGTCGAGACCCTGGCCTCGGACCCGTCGGACACCGCCACGACGAACGCCGAGGCCCCCGTCGACGTCCAGAAGCTGCGGGCCGCCGGCGTGACGTCGCTCATCCCGCTCGTGCCGTTCAACGCCTGGCTCCCGCTCATCCAGGCCCAGACGCAGCAGAAGTTCTTCCCGAAGGAGCTCCTCTCGGACTACGAGGGGACGATCACCGGTGGCCTCGGCCTCCTCCCGACCTTCGATCCGGCCCTCAACGGCCAGGAGGGGATCAGCACCCTCACGCTCGGCGGGTTCGACGACAACCGACCGGAGGCGCAGGGCGGCTACGACCCCGGCCTGCGCGCCTGCTACAACGACTGGCACAAGGCCTACCCGAAGCCCGTCGGCACCTCGACGTCCTTCTACATCGAAGAGCAAGGCCCCATCGCCGCCTGGTGCGGGGCGGTGCGCCTCTTCGCCACCGCGGCCAAGATGGCCGGCCCCAACCTCAACCGACGCACGTTCGTCGAGGCCATGTCGCGCATCAAGAACTACCCGGGGACCTGGGAACCGACGTGGTCGTTCGGCCCGGACAAGTTCTACGGCCCGACCGATTACCAGGTGGTCGTGCTGCACGACAACTCGCCGCCCTCGCCCCTCTGCGTGCTGAAGACCAACGGACAGCCCCAGGGCACCTGCTGGCACACCATCGAGAGGTTCCGTCCGCTCATCACCGGCGGCGGCTGAGGACGACCCGACGCGACGAGGGCGCACCTCGCCAGCCGGCACGGTGGCCGGCGAGGTGCGCCCCGCTCGGGTCGTCGCCGCACGGTTCGGCCGGGCAAGGGGGAGAGAGCCCGGCCCCCCACGGCGGGCGACGGTCGGAGCACCGCGCCCGCCGCGGGGACGTGCGCCTCGGGTCAGCTCGTCGAGGTCACCTCGCAGAAGCCCAGCGGATGCCCGGGCGTGCCCGGCCCGCCGGCCGGGACAACGGCGTTGTCCGCCGTGGCGTAGTCGAGGTGGAGGTCGGTGAGCTGGTAGCCGGCCGAGTTGCCCGGCGGGCTGATCGGCTGGTTCTGCCAGATCTCGCCATACCCCGTGCCGCTGACGCCGTTAGTGGCCGCGAGGAGCGACATAGCGCCGTGGTCCACGCTCCCCTCGTCGACGGGCACGTCGGTGACCTTGCCCTGTGAGGCGCCACCGGTGATCGGGTAGAAGCCGGCGGCCTCGATCGCCGTCTGGATCTCGTCCTCGTACCAGAGCCCCGTGTTCGGGTCTTCGATCGTGTTCGAGGTCGTCTGGGTCACCTTCTTCGGCAGGTTGTCGTTGGACTGGTCGAGCGTCTGGGGCTTGCAGATGAAGCCGGCCTCACTCACGTAGTTCAGCGTCGCCGGCGTGGCCTCCGGGAAGCTCCCGAAGCCGTTCGAGTAGACGTTGAAGACCTGGCGCTCGATCGGCCATGTCCCCTCGAGGATGCTGGCCTCGTTCGGCGTGGCCCCGCTGATCTGGCCGAGGGCATTGGCGGTGCCGCTCGGCAGCGGGCTCCCACCACAGTCGCTGCCGGTCTTCTTCTTGCCGCCCTTGCCACAGGTCACCCCGTAGTAGCCGACCGAGAAGTAGAAGGCCGAGTCGGACTGGAGGGCAGTCACGTTCTCCGAGCCGTTCGCCGAGTTGCCGAAGTTCACGCCACCCACGGTCAGCTGGGAGCCGTTCACCTCGGGCGTCGTCCCGATCTGGGCGTCCTCGTCCTGGAAGACGATCTCGGGCCCGGCGCACTGGGTGCCGGCCAGGCCGCCGCTGCCGGCTACGGCGCAGTTGACCGGGTTCGTCGCCTTGGAGGGGTCGAAGCCGAGCCAGAGGGCGAAGGTCTTCTGGAGGCCGGAGCCCTCCGGGGCCGAGTAGACGATAATCGGGGCGTTGGCTCCGCCGAGCTGGCTCCAGTTGTCGATCGTCCCGTTGTAGATGCCGACGAGCTGGGCCTTCGTCAGGTTGGTGACGGACTGCGAGGACGAGTTCGACCCGCCGACCGTTGTGAAGTGGAACCACGACAGACCGTCGTCGGCGAAGGCCACGAAGTTAAGGCCCCCAACGGCGGTCGTCCCGAGGGCGGCGATGCTGCTCGAGGACCGCACGTAATTGTCGTTCTCGGCCACCGGCTCCGTCGTGGTCTGCTGGAGTGTCAGCTGGATGACGCCACTCCCCGACCCGATGGCCGGCTCCTCCACCGACACGTCGTTGATGGGGTTCTCCGTGTAGCCGGCGTTCTGCTGGGGTGTGAGGGTGGGTGAGCCCTCGGTCACCGGGTCGGTGCACTCGTAATCGAGGGGTTCGGGGGTGCCCGACACCGACTCGGTGAGCTGGCACCCGGGGGCGTCGTTGAAGAGCGTGTCGAGGCTCTGTGACAGGTTGTAGTTGGCCTGCGCGCCGGTGCCGACGATCAGGTTGTTCGCCGGCGGCTGGTTGCCCGTTCCGGGCAAGGCTCCGGCCGGCACGGCTGACGCCGTCACGACGGCCAACGCCCCGGCGAGCGACGAGAGGACGACGACCGCCCTCCGCCGATGCGCTCCCGGGCGCGACGCCCGGCCATCACGATGCCTCACTGGCTTTCCTCCTCCGCTCGGCGCCGCAGGAGAGCCCGACGGCAAGAGCCGGTGAGGCTGCGGCGTAGGACCGACAGAATTCCTACAAACTCCAGCTACTTCCTAAATATGACTGACTCCATCGAGATTATAGAGAAGGGCCGAGCACAGGGCAAGTGCGCAGACGACGAAGCTGTCCCGCCCGGCTGGCGGGCGCGATGTGTCAGGCGCTCAGCGGCGGCGCGCTCGCCCGGCCGACCGGGCCATCACGTGGAGCGTGCGACTCCGCGGCGGAAGGGGGTCACGCCGCGACACTCCCAGTCGGCTTCGGGCACCGCGTCCTGGTCGGGGCGGCGGGCGACCGGCCCGAGCTGGTCGGTCGTCAGCCGTGGATGTCCGCCGTTACGTCGGCCAGGGCCTGGGTGTAGACGGCCGACGGCAGCGGCACGAAGCCGGGGGGTAGGTCACCGGTGTCGGTCCCGCCGGTGAGGTCGAGGATCTGGGTGAGCAGGTCGGTCAACGCCGTCGCCTCGGTGGGCGGGAGCGTGCCCGTCGGCACCGCGGCGTAGATCACGTCGGGGAGGGGGTAGGCGGCGGGGTCACCCGTGTCGTCGTAGTTGAACGTGTACGAGCCGTCGGCGTTCGTCGTGGCGTCGGCCAGCGCCGCGTCGATGGAGGCCGCCGTCGGCGCCACGAACTGGCCGGTGGCGTTCTGGAGCGACGCCGGGTAGAGCCCGTAGAAGTCGGACTCGGCCCAGTTCATCGTGGCGAAACCGGCCAACTGCGGGTCGGCGAAGCCCGGTGGTGGCACAAAGCCCGACGCTCCCTCCAGGTTGTTCGCCTGTTGGTCGGGCTGGGCGTCGGCCGACCATTGGCTCGGCGAGCCGATCTGAAGCGCCGGGAGCTGGTCGGTGTCGAGCGGGCACGCAGCCGAGGGATCGCCGGCCGCCTGCAGCCCGTCCACCAGCTGCTGGGCGCCCGTCTGGCTCTCGGTCACCGTCTGGCCCGTGAGGGGCACGGTCACCGGCTGGTTCGGGGCGGCGCAGAGCCATTGGAACAGCTGGTCGGTCACCCCCGTCGGGTCGGAGCGGAGGAACGTCCCGTAGCTCTGCTCGTCGAAGTAGGGGAGCTTCTTCGAGTAGGGCACGGCGTTCAGCTGCATGAGCAGCGAGCACGAGCCGGTCTTGGCCTCACACGGGAGGCGGCAACCGGCTGGCGGGCACGGTGTCAGATCGGCATCGTCGAAGGCGGTGAAGGCGAAGGGCAGGAGCCCGCCCACCATGTTCGGCGTGAGGTCCCAGGCGTCCTGTGGATAGCCGACACCGCCGAGGATCATGATGCCCTTCGTCCCGACGACGTTGGCCGACAGGGCAATCGGGATGAGGGCCAGGTGACCGGCGATCTGCGCCTGCTGGTCCGGCGACTCCGGGTCGTCCGTGAACGCCACGTCAACGTTCCCCTCCGCGGCCTGCGTGACGGCGTTCACCCCGTCCACCGCCGTGTTGACCGCCACCGCGGGATTCGCGCCCTCACAGCTGACCCGGGCCGCCTCGGGCAGCAGTTGCTCGATGCCGAACTCGCTCTCGGTGGTGACCTGCGACTCGCCGGCGCACCCTGAGGTCGCCGGGGCGAAGTTGACCGGGATGACCGCGGTGTTGGCCGCCGACGGCGCCACTCCGGGAGTCGTGAAGACGTCGATAGAACAGGGATTCGCCGGTGTGCCGTCGCAGAAGAAGGAGTCCTCGGTCGGGTCGAAACCACCGGCGACGACGTGTTGACCCCAGAGCGGCGGGTCTGAGGTGCCCACTTCGGCCACCTGCAGGCTGAACGACGTGGTGCCGTTCTTGAACGGCTCAATGTCCACCGGCTCGTGCGACAAGACCGAGCTCGGCGGTATGCCGGGAGGGGTGGTGGGCGTGAAGCAGAGCGGTGGCGCCGGCAGCGTCGTGAGATCCGAGCAGTAGTCGACGAGGACCGGGGTGCCCTTCGGGAGCCGGTAGAGGTTGACGTACAGCCACTGGTCGGCACCGACGTCGCTGTCCGGGCCGATCTGCACGACCGGGCACTTCTTCTGCCCGCACGGGATCGTCGTGCAGCTCCAGCCGGAGGGGCACTTGGGGGGCTTGCCCTTGCCGGGGTCGAGCGCGCCGGCTGGCCCCACCGCTGCGGGCAACACCGTCAGCGGCAGCAGCAACGCGAGGGCGACGATGACCAAGCGCGGCGACGATGGTCGAGCAGTCGGGTTTCCCCTCACCTGAGCACCCCCTGCCGTCATGGTGCCCGCCCCCGCTGGCGGACCCCCCTTGGGCACGGATCGTACCGCCGGTGGTGTCGGCCGCCGATCGGTGCCGTTGAACCGCCCGGACGCCGGCCGAGTGTTGACTCAGCTCTTGGGCACGGCCGGACCGTAGGGCTTGTCGCCCCGGAGCGTCACCCGGTGGCCCAGACGCGGCGCCTTCCCGTAGTCGTCGAGGGCGTAGTGGAGCGTGGCCCGGTTGTCCCAGAAGGCGAGCGATCCCGGCTGCCAGCGGAACCGGCAGGTGAGCTCGGGCTGGACGCAGTGCCGGTAGAGCATGTCGAGGATGGCCGAGCTCTCCGTGTCGGAGAAGCCGAGGATCATCTTGGTGAAGTGCTTGTTCACGAAGAGGCCGTTGCGGCCGTTCTCCGGGTGGGTCCGTACGACCGGGTGGAGGGCCGGCAAGAGCTTCTCCCGCCACTCGCCGTTCCAGGTGTAGCCGCCGTTCTCCTCGACCTCGGCGGCGAACCACGGGTCGTGGTGGATGGC
>DATGZH010000030.1:0-47098 GCA_035297265.1 Acidimicrobiales bacterium
GAGGATCAGCCGCTCGTAGCCCTCGAGCTGGTTGGCCGCACAGAACGAGTCCTCGTACTTGAAGGTCATCGTGCCGGTCCCGAGGCGCATGTGGGGGCCGGGCACCTTGGCCAGGAAGGTGGTGCTGATCGAGCCGGGGTCGCTGAAGTCGATGACGAGCTCGTTGACCCGGGAATGGGTGAGGTGGCGGTCGACGTCGAACATCCGCAGGGTGGGTTCCCGGAACCCCATGGCGATCATCTGGTGGCTCTCGGCCATCGACTTGCCGGAGCGCAGGAAGAACGGCACACCGGCCCAGCGCCAGTTGTCGACGCTCACCTTGAGGGCCACCATCGTCTCGGTCTGCGAGTCCTTCGCCACCCCGGGCTCGTCCCGGTACCCCTCGTACTGCCCCCGCACGACGTGCCGCACGTCGACCGGCGGCATCGACTCGAAGACCTTGCCCTTTTCGTCCCGGAGGGACTTGGCGCTGAGCGAGGTCGGCGGCTCCATCGCCACGACCGACAGCACCTGCATGAGATGGGTCACCACCATGTCCCGGTAGGCCCCGGTCCCCTCGTAGAAGGCGGCCCGTCCCTCGATCGAGAGGGTCTCGGGCACGTCGATCTGCACATAGGCCAGGTGGTCGCGGTTCCACACCGGCTCGAAGAGCCCGTTGGCGAAGCGCAGGGCCATGATGTTGTCGACCGACTCCTTGCCCAGGAAATGGTCGATCCGGAAGATCTGGTCTTCGTCGAAGACCTGGTGGACGCCGGCGTTGAGGGCCTGGGCCGAGGCCAGGTCGGTGCCGAAGGGCTTCTCGATGATGACCCGGGCGTCCTTCTCGGCGAGCCCAGAGCGGCCCACCATGGCCACCACCGACTCGAAGGCCGACGGCGGGACCGCGAGGTGGAAGAGCCGGTGAGGGTGCCGCCCGATCGCCTGCTCCGCCGCGACGACGGCGGCGACGAGCGGCGCGGGGTCGTCGGGGTCGGCCGCCCCGAAGGAGAGGTTGGACGCGAACTCCTCCCAGAGCTTCCCCGTGGGCTTCTTCACCCCGAACTCAGCCACCGCGTCGTGGGCGTGCTGGCGGAAGGCCTCCTCGGAGAGGGCGAACTGGGCCGGCGACGTGCCGACGATCCGCCAGTGCTCGGGCATGAGGCCGCTCGCCGCCAGGTGGAACAGGCCCGGCAGGAGCTTGCGCTTGGCCAGGTCGCCCGTGGCGCCGAAGAGGACGATCACGTGGTCCGGGGGTCGGGTCACGCCGGCCACCTCGGATCTGGACGGGGACTTCTCGGCCATGGCAGCCTCACCTTCCTTGTCGAGCGAGCCGGGTCGGGTACGTTCGACCCGGCGCGTACGGCGTGCTGCTCGGGCACTTTCGGGGGCGACGATGACCGTGGACGTGGAGCAGGAGAAGCGCGTGGCCGCCGAGGCCGCGGCGGCGCTCGTCGAGGACGGCATGGCCGTGGGCCTCGGCACGGGGTCGACCGTCGCCTACCTCCTGCCAGCCCTCGCCGACCGGCGTCTCTCGGTCCGCTGTGTCGCCACGTCGCCCCGGACCGAAGAGACCGCCCGAGCCCTCGGCATCCGGGTCGAGTCCTTCGACACGCTCGACCACTTCGACGTCGCTATCGACGGGGCTGACCAGGTGGCGCCGGACGGCTGGCTCGTGAAAGGCGGGGGTGCCGCCCACACCCGGGAGAAGCTGGTCGCCGTCTCGGCGGACCGCTTCGTCGTCATCGCCGACTCGACCAAGCCGGTCGAACGGCTCCACGCACCCGTGCCGCTCGAACTGCTCGCCTACGGCCTGGGCTCGACGCTCCGCCGCCTCGGACCGGTGACGCTCCGCGCCGTGCCCCGGAGCCCCGACGGCGGGGTCATCGCCGACTACACCGGCGCCTTCGACGATCCCTCGGCCCTGGCCACCTTCTTCGAGTCCACGCCCGGGGTCGTGGGTCACGGCCTCTTCCCGCCGAGCCTCGTGTCGACCGTCCTCGTCGGCCGGGGCGCCGCCGTCGACCCGGTCGACGTCGACCGCGGGACCCACTGACACCGGCCCGGCCCTCAGACGGCCGACGCGTCGGCGTAGACGAGCGAGCGCGCCGCCTCCACGCGCCCGGCCGGGATCGACCGGTCCCCGGCCAGCAGCTGGGCCAGCGGGCCCCGCTTGTCCTCACCGGAGACCAGCCAGAGCAGCTGGTCGGCCCGGGCGAGCGCCGGATACGTGAGGGTCATGCGCACGTGGCCCTGGTAGGGCCGGGTGAGGGCCACGGCCCGGTCCTTGACCGTAAGGACGGGGTCGCCCGGCACGAGCGACGCGGTGTGGCCGTCGGGCCCGAGACCGAGGTGGACGAGGTCGAAGCGCTCGGGGAGGAGCTCGGCGTAGGCCGCGGCCGCCTCGACCAGGTCAGGGTCCCCAACCGGCATCGGCTGCACGGTGGCCGGGGCCGAGCCCAGCGCGGCGTGCAGGTGGGTCAGATTGCGGTCGGGATCGCCGTCGAGGGCCACCCGCTCGTCCACCTGGAAGATCTCGACGTCGGCCCACGGGACCTCCTCGTGGGCCAGCTCGGCGAACATGGCCCAGGGGGTATGCCCACCGCTCACGGCGAAGCGGAACTTCCCGCGCGCGGCGACGGCCGCCCGGGCCTGCCCGGCCACGTAGGCCGCCCCCCGGCGGGCCAGCTCGTCGGCGTCGGCCAGCGTCACGAGCTCGTGCTCCACCGCCCGGTCAGCCCTTCTTCTCCGCGTGGCCGCCGAACTCGGAGCGCATCGCCGAGAGGATCTTGTCGCTGAAGTCCCCGAGGCCCCTCGACTCGAAGCGCTCGTAGAGGGCGGCGGTGATGACCGAGGCCGGGACGCCGATGTCGATGGCCGCCTCGACCGTCCAGCGGCCCTCGCCCGAGTCCGAGACCCGGCCGGCGAAGTCGCTCAGGTCGGGGGACTGGGCGAAGGCGTCCGCCGTGAGGTCGACGAGCCATGAGCCCACCACCGAGCCCCGGCGCCACAGCTCGGCCACCTCCCCGACGTCGATGTCGTACATATAGGCCTCGGGGTCCCGCAGCGGCGTGGTCTCGGCGTCCACCTCCTGCTGCTGGCTGCCGGCGTTGGCGTGCTTGATGATGCTCAGTCCCTCGGCGATGGCCGCCATCATCCCGTACTCGATCCCGTTGTGGACCATCTTCACGAAATGTCCGGCGCCGTTGGGCCCGCAGTGGAGGTAGCCGTCGGGGGCGGTGCCGTCCTTGCGCGTCCGGCTGGGAGTCGGCTCGGCGCTGCCGACGCCCGGGGCGATGGTCTTGAAGATGGGGTCGAGCCGCTCCACCACGGCGTCCTCGCCCCCGATCATGAGGCAGTAGCCCCGCTCGAGGCCCCAGACCCCCCCGCTCGTCCCGCAGTCCACGTAGTGGAGCTTCTCGGCTTTCAGCTGCTTGGCCCGGGCGATGTCGTCGCGGTAGTAGGAGTTGCCACCGTCGATGATCACGTCGTCCTCGTCGAGCAGGCCGCCCAGCTGATCGAGTGTCGACTGGACGATGGCCGCCGGGACCATGATCCACACGGCGCGGGGCCGCTCAAGCGCGGCGACGAAGTCCTCGAGTTTGGTGGCCCCGACGGCTCCCTCTCCCTCGAGGGCCTTCACGGCGTCGGCGTTCACGTCGTAGACCACGCAGTGGTGCCCGTCGCGCATGAGCCGTCGGACGAGGTTGGCCCCCATCCGCCCGAGACCGATCATGCCCAGCTGCATCGGCTTGTCCGTTGCCATGTCAGGCCCCTTCCTTCTTCAGTGCGCGGTAGCGGCGGATGAGTGCGGTGGTCGAGGAGTCGTGGGCGAGCTCGGGCTCCTGCACGCTCTCGAGCTCGGGGATGATCTGCTTGGCCAGCACCTTGCCGAGCTCGACGCCCCACTGGTCGAACGAGTCGATCCCCCAGATCGTCCCCTGGGTGAAGACGCTGTGCTCGTAGAGGGCCACGAGCGTGCCGAGCAGCCGGGGCGTGAGCACCTCGGCCAAAAGCACGTTGGTCGGTCGGTTCCCCTCCATCACCCGGTGGGGCACGACCGCCTCGGGGGTGCCGTCGGCTCGGACCTCGGCCTCGGTCTTGCCGAAGGCCAGCGCCTGGGCCTGGGCGAACACGTTGGACGTGAGGATGTCATGGTGCTCGCCGAGGGGGTTGAGCCCTTTGCCGAACCCGATCAGGTCGACCGGGATGAGCCGCGTTCCCTGGTGGATGAGCTGGTAGAAGCTGTGCTGGCCGTTGGTGCCGGGCTCGCCCCAGTAGACCGCCCCCGTGTCGTAGCCGACGGGGTCGCCGGCCAGCGTGACGTGCTTGCCGTTGGACTCCATCGTGAGCTGTTGGAGGTAGGCGGGGAAGCGCTTCAGGTACTGGTCGTAGGGCATCACGCCCACGGTCTGGGCGCCGAAGAAGTCGCCGTACCAGACGGCGAGGAGCCCCATGACGACCGGGAGGTTCTGGGCGAGAGGGGCCGTCCTGAAGTGCTCGTCCATGGCGTGGAAGCCGGCGAGCAGCTCGTCGAAGCCGTCGGGCCCGATGGCCAGCATCGTCGAGAGGCCGATGGCAGAGTCCATCGAGTAGCGGCCGCCGACCCAGTCCCAGAAGCCGAACATGTTGTCGGTGTCGATACCGAAAGCCTGCACTCGTTCGGCCGCCGTCGAGACGGCCACGAAGTGCTTGGCCACCGCGGCCTCGTCGCCCAGGTGGTCGACCACCCACTGGCGGGCCGAGTTGGCGTTCGTGAGGGTCTCGAGGGTCCCGAAGGTCTTCGACGAGATGATGAAGAGCGTCTCTTCGGCCGAGAGATCCCGCGTCGCCTCGACGAAGTCGGTGGCGTCGACGTTGGACACGAAGCGGAAGGTCATGTCGCGCCGGGTGTAGTGCCGGAGGGCCTCGTAGGCCATGACCGGACCGAGGTCGGACCCGCCGATCCCGACGTTGATGACGTTGCGGATGGGCCTGCCGGTGTGTCCCCGCCACTCCCCCGAGCGCACCCGGTCGGCGAAGGCCCGCATCCGGTCGAGCACCTCGTGGACCTCGCGCACGACGTCGGTGCCGTCCACGACGAGGATGGCGTCCCGGGGCATGCGGAGGGCCACGTGGAGGACCGAGCGGTTCTCCGAGACGTTGATCCGGTCGCCCCGGAACATCATGTCCCGCCGGCCGGCGAGGTCCGACTCCTCGGCCAGCTGGACGAGCAGGCGCATCGTCTCGTCCGTGACCCGGTTCTTCGAATAGTCGAGGTAGAGCCCGACCGCCTCGACGCTCAGGCGCTCCCCCCGACCGGGGTCCTCGGCGAAGAGGTCCCGCAGATGGCGGGGGGCGATCTCGGCGTGATGGCGGTCGAGGGCCTTCCAGGCGGCCCGTTCGCGCAGCGGGGTCGTGCTCACGGCGTCCTCTCGGGATCGACCCGGCTCAGGTCAACGACCGGCACTGGTCGTCGATCCGGCCCATCAGGTCGTGCCAGGCCTCGACGAACGACGACGCCCCGTCGCTCTGGAGCTTCTGCGCCAGGGCCGCGGTGTCCACGCCGGCCTTGGCGAACTCGGCCAGGACGGCGTCACAGTCGCCGCCGTCCGCCGGCATCGGGTCGCCCACCTCGCCGTGGTCGAAGAAGGCCTTCAACGTGTCGTCGGGCATCGTGTTGATCGTGAAGGGCGCGGCCAGGCCGTGGACGTACAAGGTGTCGGAGGCCTCGGGGTCCTTCGTCTTCGTGCTCGCCCAGAGCAGACGCTGCATCCGGGCGCCCGCATTCTCGAGGCGCTGCCACCGGTCGTCGTTCATGAGCTGGCGGTAGGCCCGGTAGGTGTCCTCCCCCACCGCCAGGGCCAGCCGGTCCTTCAGCGCCGCGGGCACCTGGTCGGCCACGGCCACGTCCCAGCGGGACATGAAGACCGAGGCCACCGAGCTCACCGCGGGGTCGA
Organism: Acidimicrobiales bacterium; assembly: GCA_035297265.1. GTDB lineage: Bacteria > Actinomycetota > Acidimicrobiia > Acidimicrobiales > RAAP-2 > DATGZH01. The sequence goes on from DATGZH010000030.1 coordinate 5,916, forward strand.
GGCCCTCCTCGACGCGCCGCTCCACCCCGCGCAGGTAGGCGTCGGCCGCCGCCCGGTACTGGTCGGCCGAGAAGAGGAGCGTGACGTTGACGGGCACACCCGAGGCGATGCACTCCTCGATGGCCGGGAGACCTTCTTTCGTACCGGGGATCTTGATGAAGAGGTTGTCCCGGTCCGCCCGCCCGTGGAGCGACTTGGCCGCCTCGACTGTCTCCTTCGTGTCGTGGGCGAGCAGGGGTGAGACCTCGAGGGAGACCCAGCCGTCGACGCCGTCGGTCCGCTGGTGGACCGGGGCGAACAGGTCGGCCGCCCGCTGAAGGTCCTCGACGGCCAGCTCGAAGAAGAGGTCCTCGCCGGCGACCCCTTTGCCTGCCTTCTCCCTGATGGCCTCGTCGTAGTCCCCGGACTCGATGGCCTTGTCGAAGATCGAGGGGTTCGACGTGAGACCGGTGACCGAGTACTGGTCGACGAACTGCTTGATCTGGCCGCTGTCGAGCAATCGGCGGGTGATGTTGTCGAGCCACAGGCTCTGGCCTCGTTCGTGGAGCGCCTCGGTCGCCTTCATCCCGCTTCCCCTCGGGCCGCCGCTACAGAGTGGCGGGCGGCCTCGGCCACCCGGTCCGGGGTGAACCCGAACTTCGTCAACAGCGACTTCAGCGGCGCGGAGGCGCCGAAGGTGTGCATCCCGATGACCGTACCCCCGTCGCCCACGTACCGGTCCCAGCCGAACGTGGATGCCTGCTCGACCGCCACACGGGCCTTGACCGAGGGCGGCAGGACCTCGTCGCGGTAGGACGCCGGCTGGCGGTCGAAGAGCTCCCAGCACGGCATGGAGACGACGCGAGCCCGGATCCCGTCGGCCGCCAGCTCGTCCCGGGCCGAGAGGGCCAGCTGCACCTCCGAGCCGGTGCCCAGCAGCAGCACGTCGGGCGGCCCACCCTCGGCCTCGGCCAGGACGTAGGCCCCACGGGCCACCCCCGACGCCGAACCGAGGTTGGCCCGGTCGAACGTCGGCAGGGCCTGGCGGGAGAGTGCCAGGGCGGCCGGTTCCCGGTGCAGCCCGATCACGACTCGCCAGGTCTCCACCACCTCGTTGGCGTCCGCCGGACGGAAGACGAGGAGCCCGGGCATGGCCCTGAGGGACGCCAGCTGCTCCACCGGCTGGTGCGTCGGGCCGTCCTCACCGACCCCGATCGAGTCGTGGGTGAAGATGTGGAGGACCGGGATCTCCATGAGCGCCGAGAGCCGGATGGCGCCCCGGGCGTAGTCGGAGAAGATGAAGAAGCCCGACCAGTAGGAGCGGAGCTTCGTGAGGCACATGCCGTTGGCCACCGCCGCCGACGTGTGCTCACGAATGCCGAAGTGGAGGTTGCGCCCGTCCCGGCTCCCGGCCTGGAAGTCGCCGGCGCCCTCGAACGTGAGGTTCGTCTTGGTCGAGGGCGAGAGGTCGGCCGAGCCGCCGACGATCCAGGGGATCACCTCGGCCAGGGCGTTCAGTACCTGCCCCGACGAGTCGCGGCTGGCGATGCCCAACGGATCCGGAGGGAAGGTCGGCAGCGCCCGCTCCCAGCCGTCGGGCAGGTCACGACGCACCTGGCGGTCGATCTCGTCGGCCAGGTCCGGGTGGGCCTGGTGGTAGGAGGCGAAGGTCGCTTCCCAGGCCTCGCGGGCGGCCTTGCCCCGGGCGCCCACGCCCCGGGCGAACCAGTCGTAGATGCCGTCGGGGACGTAGAAGTCCTTGTCCTCGGGCATGCCGAGGAAGCGCTTGGTGGCCCGCACCCCGTCGACGCCGAGCGGCTCGCCGTGGGCCTTCGGTGAGTCCTCGACCGGTGACCCGTACCCGATGTGGCTGTGCACGAGGACGAGTGTCGGCCGCTCCTTCTCCTCGGCGAAGGTATGAAAGGCCCGACCCACTGCCGCCAGGTCGTTGGCGTCGGCCACGATCGTCACGTTCCAGCCGTAGGCGAGGAAGCGGGCCGCCACGTCCTCGGTGAACGTGATGTCGGTGTGGCCCTCGATCGTGACCCGGTTGGAGTCGTAGATCCAGCAGAGGTTGGCCAGACCGAGGTGGCCGGCCAGCGAGGCGGCCTCCGAGGAGATGCCCTCCATCATGCAGCCGTCACCGGCGAGGGCATAGACGTCGAAGTCGAAGAGCGTGAAGTCTTCCCGGTTGTACCGGGCGGCCAGCCACTGCCCGGCCAACGCCATCCCGACCGAGGTGGCCACGCCCTGGCCCAGGGGTCCCGTCGTCGCCTCGACCCCGCTCGTCCAGCGGTACTCGGGGTGCCCGGGGCACTTCGAGTCCAACTGGCGGAAGGTCTGGAGGTCCTCCATGGAGACGGCCGGTCGGCCGAGGACCTCGTAGTCCGGGTCCACGGCCTGGACCCGAGTGAGGTGGAGCAGCGACCAGAGCAGAGTCGAGGCGTGGCCCTCGGAGAGGACGAAGCGGTCCCGGTTGGGCCAGATGGGGTCGCTGGGATCGAAGCGCAGCACCCGCTGCCACAGCGTGTAGGCCACCGGGGCGATGTCCATCGGGGTCCCCGGGTGCCCCGAGTTGGCCTTCTGGACCGCGTCCATGCACAGGCCGCGGATCGTGTTGACGCTCAGCGTGTCGAGATCGACGTCGGTGGTGGTCACGGCCGTTCCTCCCTGGCCCGGCGGAGCTCCCCGTCGTTGACGAGCTCAGCCCGTCGGGGCGAACATGGCGGCGCCGACGATGCCGGCGTCGTTGTGGAGCGTGGCCGGGACCATCTTGGTGCTCAGGTTGATGTGTGGGAAGAACTTGTCGGACTTCTTGCTCACCCCGCCGCCGATGATGATCAGCTGGGGCCAGAGCACCCGCTCGATCTGCTCGAGGTAGCGCTGCAGACGGTGGCCCCACTCCTTCCATGACAGCTCGTCGTGCTCGCGGATCGACTCGGCCGCCCAGTCCTCGGCGTCCCCGCCGTGCAGATGGAGGTGGCCGAGCTCGGTGTTCGGTACGAGCGTCCCGTCCACGAAGAGGGCGCTGCCGATGCCGGTCCCGAGGGTGATCACGACCACCACCCCGGCCACGCCCTTTCCCGCCCCGTAGCGGACCTCGGCCATCCCGGCGGCGTCGGCGTCGTTGACCACCGCCACCTCGCGGTCGGTCATCGAGCCGAAGAGGGACACGGCGTTGACGCCGATCCAGGCCTCGTCGATGTTCGAGGCCGTCTCGACGATGTCCGACCGGATGACCGCGGGGAGCGTCAGCCCCACCGGGCCCGCGACCCCGATCTGCTCGATGACCTGGTGGACGGTGTCCGCCACCGAGTCCGGCGTGGCCGGTTGCGGGGTATCCAGGCGCACCCGCTCGCTCGCCAGCTCACCGGTTTGCAGGTCGGCCGTGGCGCCCTTGATACCGGTACCACCGATGTCCACACCGATGACCGCAGTGGGCTGGCCGTCCGTCGGGCTCATCGTTCCGTCCCGAAGCGACAAGGCACGAACACTGCGGCACCTCCTTCGTCCCGGTGAGCGTGCCCCGGCCCCGCCGCTCGGCGGTCACGTCGCGCCTTTGTCGGTGGAGCTACGTCGATCCTCTCGACGTCGCTACCGGGGCCTCTCACGTCTGCCGCATCTTCTCGCAGAGGTGGCGCGCCCTTCAACATCGGGTGCGCCTCCGTGTCCGACGCTGTCACCGAACTGTCACCGTCGCGCCGAGCCCACCGGCGGCGGACGAGTGAGCCGCGCTTCGAACCAGGCGGCCAGGCGCTCGTCCCAGAGCTTCATCAGCGAGCACGGGAAGACCTGCATGGCATGGGGCATCTCGGGCGCCACGAACAGCTCGACGTCGACGCCGGCCGCCGTGGCCCGCGAAGCCATGAGGAGGGTGTCGTCCACCAGATGGTCGCAGGTGCCCACGCTGAAGAAGCTCGGCGGCAGGCCGTGGAGGTCGGCGAAGGCCGGTGAGATCTCGGGCGACCGCCGCTCGTCGTCCGTGCGTCCCGGCAGGTAGCACTCGGTGATGAACGCGATCTGCTCGGGGTCGAGGAGGTCCGGCCCGTCGGTGGCCCGCAGACCGCGCTGGCTGGGGCTCCGACCGAAGTCGTACACGCCGTAGACGAGGTTGAGGCCCGAGACCCCTCCGATGTCACCGGTGTCACGGAGGCGGAGAGCCACCGCGGCGGTCATGTAACCGCCCGCCGACTCGCCCCCGATCAGCAGTGTCGAGGTGCCGAACTCGTCGGTTGCGTGCTCCAGCAGCCAGTTGGCCACGGCCTCCCCGTCGTCGGGCCCGGCGGGCCACGGGTGCTCCGGTGCCTTGCGGTAGTTGGCCGACACGACGACGAGACCGAACGTCCGGGCGATGTCGCGGTTCGGCACGTCCATCATGTCGGGCAGGCCCGTGACCATCCCGCCGCCGTGGAAGTGGAGATAGACGCCGCGGGGCTCCCCCTCGGGCCGGATGACTCGACAGCGGACGCCGGCGATCTCGGTGTCCTGCGCCTCGGGCACCCTGACCACCATGGCCTCCATCTGGGCCCGTTCCTTGGCCACCCGCTCGTCACGCTCGAGCCCGACCGCGCCCATCGGGGGCAGCGTGAGGAGTCCGGCGTCGACGGCCGCCCGGGCCTCGGGCCGCATCGCCTCGACCTCGTCCGACCAGAGCCGGAACGTACCTGTACCTGGGGCATCGACCATGTCCCCACCCTACCGGGCGACCCTGAGATGCCTCGGGGGAGCTGCTCCACGGTCCCCCGAGCCGGAGGAGGGGTGATCCGTCATCTGGCTCACAGTGGGTGCACAGCTCGCTCCGAAATCGTCCCACCATGATGGGGGACGACCCCGACCGACCAAACACCACCGAGCGAGCTCATGCCTGAAGCGAAAAGGAAGCGTCGCCGGCTCGGCTGGTGGGTGGCCGGAGGGCTCGTCATCATCGTCCTGCTCGCGCTGGGCGTTCCCTTCGTCTACATCCACTTCATCGAAGGACCACCACCCCCGAAGCTGACCCTTCCGAAGCTCGACCATGCGACGTCGACGACCGTCGGGGAGGGCACCAAGACGAGTGGATCGGTTGCCGGTCTGTGGCACGTCGCCCCAGGCTCGGTGGTCGGCTACCGGGTGCAGGAGGTGCTCATAGGGCAGAACTCCACCGCCGTCGGTCGGACGACCGAGGTGTCGGGCTCGGTCCAGATCGTCGGGACCAGCGTGACCAGCGGCTCGTTCGTCGTGAACATGGCCAGCGTGAAGAGCGACCAGATCGAGCGCAACGCCCAGTTCGACGGGCGGATCATGGACGTCGCCACCTACCCCACGGCCAAGCTGGAACTGACTGAACCCATCGACCTTGCCCCGTTGGCCGGCCTGGGGCAGACGAAGCCGTACACGGCCACCGCTGATCTCAGGATGCACGGCGTCACCAGGTCGGTCACCTTCCCGGTCGCCGCCGAGCGCAGCGCGCAGTCCATCTACGTGCTCGCCGACGTGAGCATCGCTTTTGCCGACTGGCACATCGACAACCCGAGCATCGGCGGCTTCGTCACGACGGCGAGCACCGGGACCCTCGAGGTTCTCCTCCGCCTCAGCCAGACCGCGGCCAACCCGGCCGTGTCCGGGCAGAGCTCGACCAGCGGTGGCTCAGGGCCCGGCGGACCCGTCACCGTCCCGAAGACGACCGTTCCCAAGCTCACGATCCCGGCCCACAGCTGAGTGCCGGGGGGGCGGCCCCTCGGCTGGTCGGTGGGCGACGGGACTAGCGTGACGGCCATGGCGCAGGCCGTGATCGACTGCGACAACCACCTCTTCGAGTCGCGGGACCTGTGGGCCGAGCACATCGACCCGGCGCTCCGCCACCTGGCGCTCCGCATCGAAGACGACGACCGCGGCCATGCCTGGCTGACCTTCGGCGGTCAGCCCATCCACCTGGCCGAGGTGCACACGCCGGGCCGGGTGGCCCCGATGGGTGAGTACCGGGCCCGCGTGCGAGCCGGTCTCCCGCCCGAGGTGCCCTACGACGAGGCGCTGCCGCCGCACTACGGCGAGCCGTCCGCCCGGGTGACCAAGCTCAAGGAGCAGGGCATCGACGGCGCAGTGGTCTTCCCCCACTACGGCCTGTTCTGGCTGCGCACGCTCGAGGCACACCGGGAGGCCCAGCTGGCCAACCTGTCGGCCTGGAACCGTTGGGCCGTCTCGGTGCGGGCCGAAGGCCATGGCCACCTCTACCCCGTCGGCCACGTCTCGCTCCGCGACCTCGACTGGCTCCGCCGTGAGCTGGCGGGGCTGGCCGCCGGCGGCGTGAGGCTGGCCATGATGCCGCCCACCCCGGTGGACGGACGGCCGCTCTCGGACCCCTCCCTCGACGAGGCCTGGTCGGCCTTCGTCGACTCTGGCATCTCACCCATGTTCCACATCTCGGACTTCGCCCGGCCCTTCGACGACGCCTGGTACGAGGGCGATGCCAACCCCATCGAGCCGCTGTTCATGTCGGTCTTCATCTCCACGCCTCCGACGGTGGCTCTTTCCGACATGGCGACGAACGGCGTGTTCGAGCGGCACCCCGAGCTCCGCCTCGGCCTCGTCGAGTTCACGTCCTCGTGGCTCGTGCCCTTCCTCCGCGCTCTCGACGTTTCCTACGAGTTCCACGGCTCCTACAACGGGTTGCCGACCGACCGGCTGTCCCTCCGCCCGAGTGAGTACATCCGCCGCCAGGTGCGGGCGGCCACGTTCGGCTTCGAGCACCCAACCGCTCTCGCCGACAAGGTGGGCGACCTCTTCATGTTCGGCAGCGACTACCCCCACGCCGAAGGGTCGGCACACCCGCTCGAGGACTTCTCGGCCAGCGGCGGGCCCGCGCCCTCCGACGACACCGCCGGCCTCTACCACGACAACGTGGCCTGGCTCCTCGGCGAACCGCCGGGCTGACCCGCTACCGAGCCACCGTCCCGAGGGGCGCGAAAAAGGCCGCCGGCGGTTGCCGGCGGCCTCCTTCATGAGAACGGGTACTCAGATGACGCGAACGTTCCTCGCCTCTTCGCCCTTGCGACCCGGACCCAGGTCGAACTCGACCTGCTGGCCCTCGTCGAGGCTCTTGTAGCCGTCTCCTTGAATGTTCGAGAAGTGCACGAACACATCCTCTCCGTCTTCACGGGAGATGAAGCCGTAACCCTTCTCGGCATTGAAGAATTTCACTGTTCCAGTAGCCAACTATCTCTCACTCTCTGCAGCACGCCCCCACCGTGAGGGCGTCGACGTCGGAAGAGCACTCAGTCGGCCTAATTCCCCCAGTACTGGATAGCGCACCCAGGGCGCGAGGAAGAGAGGACGACAATCGAGCGACCCACTCCGACGAAATCACCCTAACAGGGCCCAGGCGACGGTCGGGCGCGACCCTCCACCACGTGCCCTTACCGGCTGGGCACCGGCTCCAACTGCCTGGCCTGCATGATCTCGCTCCGGGTGAACGTCGTCTCGTCGATGTCGTACGGGCTGAGGGTCATCCTCGCCGGCCGGCGAAACGCTTCCTGGCCTGCCCGGTGATTCGGCTGCTGCACCGGAAGCTCCTTTCCCCAGGGCGGCACCTGACGGCGCCGTCGCCTCTCCTCTCTATTGGACGCCGCGGCGGCCCGGTCCGGCAGGGCCGAAGGTCCCTCGTCGGGTGGGAATCCGTGACGGTCATCGGCCGTCGGCGGCCGCTCGGATCGGGCAGGCGCCCCTGTCACCGGGCAAGCTATGGCCCATGCCCCCGCGCCAGGTCGTGATGCTCGCCCCCATGCCCACGGAGATGGAGGCCATCGTCACGGCCTTCGGGCTCCGCCGCAGAAAGGACGAGAAAGGGGCGCCCTGGAAGGGCCCGGTCGGCGACTCGGAGGTGACGGCCATCCACATCGGGATGGGTCCGCCGCTCACGAGAGCGGCGTGCCAGAAATTGCTCGACGAGGGCACGCCTGACGGCCTGCGGGTCGACCACATCATGAACGCCGGGATCTGCGGCGGAACCGACCCCGACCGCCCGGTCGGCACCCTCCTCAACCCCGAGATACTCATCCTGCAGTCGACGGGCGCCATCTTCCGGCACCACCCGCCGGGCGACGTGCCGCTGGAGGGCACGCTCGTGACCACCGAGGGTGTCACCCTCGACGAACAGCTGAGTCGACGGTTCCTCGAGGAGGGCGTGGTCGGTGTCGACATGGAGTCCGCCGCCGTGGCCGAGGTGTGCCAAGCCCGGGGCTGCGACTGGTCGGTCTACCGCTGCATCGGTGACCGCTGGTTCGACGGCCTCCTCGACGAGCGGCTCATCGCCCTCACCAACCAGGACGGGTCGGGTGACGCCGACGCCATCGCCAAACTCGTGGCCTCCGAGCCCGAGATGGCGGCCAAGCTCGAGCAGCTGACCAAGGACACCACCAACGCCGCCCGGCTGGCGGCCGAGGCCGCGGTACGGGGCTGCCTCGCCCTGGACGGCTGAGAGGTCCCCCGCTCGAACCCTCCCCGATCCGGCGCTCCTCGAGGGGCGCGGCCGAGGCTCGTGCGGCGGCGAGCCCTTCACCGGCGGTAGCAGGAAGGTGGTGGTGAGATGCCACACCGAACGACCCGGAGCCGCTACTGGCTCGCCCTGATCGCCTGCACGCTCGGCGTGTCACTGCCGACCATCGGCGCGGGGCCGCCGGGCGCCGGGGCGGCGCTGCCCCCGGTGAGCGGGTGCGGCTTCACCCTCGGCCCGATCACCCCGAACGGTGCGGCGGGCACGCTCTTCTTCTCCGTGCTGCTCGTGCCGGACAGCCCGGTCCAGCGCTGCACCGTGCCCGTCACGTTCACGACCACGATCGCCCCCGTCTCGGCCAGCTCCGGCCCCTACACCAACATCGACGACAACCCGCTCACCGCGGTCGAGCCGGTGTCCTTCGTGCCCGGCCGCCTGCAGCCCTCGCTCGGCGTCGGGTGGGCCGCCTTCCACTGCGCCGACCCGGCGGTGCCCGGCTCGCTCACCTTCACGGTCGGTGGCCAGCACGCCAGCATCGGCGTCACGCCGAACAGCTGCGGCCCGCCCGGTTCGCCGCACTCCTTCCTCGAGGCGGCGCCGGTCCTGACCGACAGCGAAGTCGGCATCGCTCCGACCCCGGACGACCTCGGCTACCGCACGGTCAGCCAGTCCGGCTTCGTCAGTGACTTCGGCACGGCGCCGTCCCTCGGTCTCACGGCCTTCTCGAACGCCCCCGTGGTCAGCATCACGACCGACCCCGTCGGGACCGGGGCCTGGACGGCGGCCGCCGACGGGGCCGTCTTCGCCTACGGCAGCGCGCCCTACGCCGGCTCGATGGGCGGGATGCCCCTGGCCGCTCCCATCGTGGGTATGGTCGCCACGCCGACCGGCCTCGGCTACTGGCTGGTGGCGGCGGACGGCGGGGTGTTCGCCTTCGGCGACGCCGCCTACGACGGGTCGATGGGCAGTGTGCTCCTCAACGCCCCGGTGGTCGGCATGGCCTACCACCCCGGCGGGGGCTACTGGCTGGTCGCCTCCGACGGTGGCATCTTCTCGTTCGGCACAGCCCCCTTCGAGGGGTCGACCGGCGGGATGGCCCTCAATGCGGCCATCTCGGGGATGGCCGCCACCACCGACGGCAACGGCTACTGGCTCGTCGGGTCGGACAACGGTGTGTTCGCCTTCGGCACAGCCGGGTTCTTCGGCTCGGACCCGGGCGTCGAGGCCTGAGCGCCGGCGCTAAGCGATCAGCGACTGCTCGGCGGCCTCGCCCAGCCCCGAGCTCGTCGACCAGGCCTGATCCCGAAGCGGAACCTCCTCCAAGAAGAGGGAGAGGACGAACGCGACGATGCCGAAGGGCACGCCGATGAGGAATACCGTGGTGAGGGCGTGGTTGAACGCCAGGACCACGCCGGCGTGGATCGCTGGCGGCAAGGCGTTGAGCTGGGCGGGATTGGCGGCGATGTTGTGCCCGGCGAAGTGCTTGAGGGCACTCGCTGGAACGAATTTCGGCAGCTCGGCAAAGAGCACGTGGTTGAAGATCGCGCCGAAGAGGGCCACCCCGAAGGCACCGCCGATCATCCGGAAGAACGTGGCGTTCGACGTCGCCGTGCCGAGCAGGCTGTAGGGGACAGCGTTCTGGACCGCCACGACGAGGATCTGCATCACGAGGCCGAGACCAAGCCCCACCACGAACATGTAGAGAGAGGACAACGCGAGCGGGGTGCTCGGGGTCATCGTGGAGAGGAAGAAGAGGCCGACGGTCATGACGGCCGTTCCGGTGACCGGGAAGATCTTGTACCGGCCCCAGCGGGTGACGAGGCGACCGCTCGGGATGAACGTCGCCAACATCCCGCCCACGAGCGGCAGCAGCTGGAGGCCCGAGCTCGTCGGCGTGGCCCCGTGCACCGTCTGGAGGTAGAGCGGTATGTAGATGATGGCCCCGAACATGACGAAACCGACGACGAAGCCGACGGCGTTGGCCACGCTGAAGACCCGGTTGCGGAACAAGGAGAGCGGAATGATCGGCTCAGCCGCCCGGGCCTCAACGAAGCAGAAGGCCACGAGGAGCACGACGGCGGCCACCGAGAGCCCGATGATCGTCCCGGACCCGACCTGGGACGAGCCTCCGAGCCACGTGGTCACGAGGATGATCGAGGTGACCGCGGCGCCGAGGAGGGCCGTTCCGAGATAGTCGATGCGGTGCTCGGTCCGACGGACCGGGATGTGGAGCGCGGTCGCCACCACCACGAGGGCCACGATGCCGATCGGGATGTTGATGTAGAAGATCCAGCGCCACGACAGGTGCTGGGTGAAAAACCCGCCCAAGAGGGGGCCGGCCACGCTGGTCAGGCCGAAGACCGCCCCGAAGTAGCCCATGTAGCGGCCCCGCATGCGCGGGCTGATCACGTCACCTGTGATGGCCTGGGACCCGACCATGAGGCCCCCGGCGCCCACCCCCTGGATCGCCCGGAAGGCCACGAGCTGGCTGAGCGTCTGGGAGAGCCCCGCCAGGGCCGAGCCCACGAGGAAGATGACGATCGCCGCCTGGTAGAGGCGCTTCCTTCCGTAGAGGTCGCCGAGCTTGCCCCAGATGGGCGTCGAGATCGTGAGCGTGAGCAGATAGGACGTCACCACCCACGAGAGGTGGTTGAGGCCGTGGAGGTCGCCGGCGATCGTGGGGAGGGCGGTCGAGACGATCGTCTGGTCGAGCGAGGCCAGGATCATCCCGAGCATGAGTGCCCCGATGATCACGAGGATCCGACGGTGCTCCGCCTGGTCCATCTCGAGCTGGTCGGTCGGCGCCGCCTCCAGGCGCCGGCTCTCGTCAACCGCCATGGGAGACCTCGGCCTCGAACTCGATCGTCGACGCCAGCAGTTGGAGCAGCCGGGCGAACTCCCGGCGGTCGTCGCCCGACCAGCCGCGGAGGAGCGAGTCCAGCCACTGCTGGCGGGCGCTCAGCAGGCGCTCGATCGAGTGCCGACCCTCGGGCGTGAGACGGAGGCGCATGGCCCGGGCGTCGGCCGGGTCGGCCGAGCGGGCCAGGAGCCCGGCCCGCTCCAGCTGCTGGACCTTCCGGGTGACGGCCGGCGGGTCGACGGCCAGGCGCTCGGCCAGCTCGGTGAGGCGAACGTCCTCGCCCTCGGCGTAGAGCTTGTAGAGGAGGGCACCGCCGCTGCGGTCGAGGTCCACCCCGGCCCGCTTGCACAGCATCTCGTGCGTCCGCACCTGGTTCATCGCCCGGGCCACCGAGAGGAGCGCCGCGGCGATCGCCTCGGTGGTGCGGTCCATCGTGGTCTTCGTCGTGGTCACCCCGGCCGCTCCTCGCCCTCTAGTTATATGTTACAGGCAACTATCTGGCCCCGACCGCGGGCGCCGGTCGATGGCCGGGTCTAGTAAGCGCCCTGGTTGGCGAGGATCCGGCTCGGGTTGCCCACCAGCATCTGCTCCACCTGGTCCTCTTCGATCCCGTGCTCGTGCATCGCCGGGAGCACCTCGTCGCTCAGATGGGTCAGCTGCCAGGTGCTGAGGCCGGCCCCGAAGTCCCGGGGCAGCCAGTCGCCGTAGCAGGTCGTGTCGTGGGAGAGGACGATGCGGTCGCTGTAGCCCTCGGCGCAGAGGCGGGCCACCGTGTCGATCCGGGTGGCCATGTCCGGGAGCCCGAGGTCCGGCAGGTAGAGGCCGAAGCGGTCGGCGCCGATCGTCGAGCCGGCGTCGAGCAGCGCCCGCAGGTAGTCGAGGTCCGTCGAGTCGCCGCTGTGCCCGATGATCACCCGGGAGAGGTCGACGCCCTCCTCGGCGAAGATCCGCTGCTGGTCGAGGCCGTTCTGCTGGTGGACGTCGGTGTGGGTGGTGATCGGCACCCCGGTCGCCCGGTGGGCCCGGGCCACCGCCCGCAGGATGCGCTCGACGTTCGGCGTGACCCCCGCCCGGTCGGTCGCCGTCTTGATGAGCGCCGCCTTCACCCCGCTCGACCCGATCCCCTCGGTGATGTCGCGGACGAACATGTCGGTGAGGACGTCCTCGGTCCTCCCATCCACCTGCTTGGCCGGGTGCCCGAAGCGGAAGAAGAACGGCAGGTGGTCGTAGGTGTAGATCCCGGTGCAGACGACGATGTTGAGGTCGACCTGCTCGTTCACCGCCTTGACCGCCTCGAGGTCCCGCCCGTGCCCGAGGGCGGTGCAGTCGACGAGCGTGTCGACCCCGTGCTCCTTGGCCTGTCGGAGGAGGTCGACGACCGAGCGGAGCACCGCCTCCTTGTCGTTCGTCCAGCTGAGGTCGGGATACTCCTTCTCGACCTCGGCCGTGATGTTGAAGACGTGCTCGTGCATGAGCGTGCGGCCGAGCGCCTTCGTGTCGACCTCGCCCCGCACCGTGGCCACCGTCGTCATCGCTCCTCCCCTACCCCACGACCAGCGGCACGGTGCGGTAGCCCCACTGGAAGCTGGACGGCGGGCGCAGCGCGTGGTCGAGGTCGATCTCGTACTCGGGCGCTCGGGCCAGGAGCTCCTCGAGGAGGATCCGGCCCTCGAGGCGGGCCAGGTGGGTGCCGACGCAGAAGCTCTGCCCCTGGCCGAAGGCCAGGTGGCGGGCGATCGGGCGGTCCCAGAGGAACGTGTCGGGGTCGTCGAACTCCCGCTCGTCGCGGTTGGCCGACATGAGCAGGGGGAAGATGCGGTGCCCCGCCCCGAGCTCCTCGCCGGCCATCGTGATGGGCCGCTTCACCGTCCGGGTGAACCACTGGGCCGGGGCGCAGAACCGCAGCATCTCCTCGAAGGCCACCGCGCAGTTCGCCGGGTCGGCGACGAGCTCCCGGCGCTGGTCCGGGGCCCGCCAGAGCTCGATGAGCCCGTGCGACACCACCTTGGGCAGGGTCTCGACCCCGCCGAACAGCACGATGGCGAGCACCGAGCTGCCGATCTCGCGGTCGGTCAGCTCCCGGCCGTCGAGGCGGTAGCGCACGAGCCCGTCGATGAGCGGTCGCTCGCCGCCGGCGCCGGCCGCCCGACGCTCCGCCACGAGCCCGGTCACCTGGTCGATGACCTGCCCGTAGGCCCGGTCCTGGGCCTTCGGGTCCTCGGCCCCCGGGGCCGAGGCGATGACGGCGTCGCGGACCCACTCGGCCTCCTCGAGCGGGAGGCCGAAGAGATGGCACATCGTCTGGGCCGCCACCACCCCGGCGTACTCGCTCGTCACGTTGAACCGCCCCTGCGGGAGGAGGACGTCGAGGCGGGCCCGGGCGAAGGAGCGGATCAGCTCCTCCAGCCGACCGACGGCCCCCGGCCGGAGGGCCGGGCTGAAGGCCTGGCGCAGCTCCTCGTGCACCGGCGACTCCGTGTAGCCGAAGACCGGCAACGGGTCGTAGACCAGCTCGGGCACCGAGCCGCCGTTGCTCACGAGCAGCTGCTTTTTGAGGAGGAGCGTGCCCTCGACCGGGGTGATGTGGCCCTCCCGGTCGTTCAGGATCTGCCACACGTCGTCGAAACGGGAGATGGCCCAGGCCTCGTACTCGGGGAGGAAGTAGGCCCGATGATGGTCCCGCAGCTCCTGGTAGAAGGGCAGCGGATTGGCCATCTCGTCCGGCCCGAACGGGTCGTACGAGAACGGCTCGCCCACCGGGGGGGTCACGGCTCGCCGCCGAAGCGGCCCACGTGGGCCGGCACCGCGGCCGGGTTCACGAGGTGACGGGGCCGCGTCCCCCGGAGGGCCTCGAGCATGAGGCGGGTGGGGGTCATGGAGGAGGCCCGGAAGACCTCCGGGGCGTTCCCGCCGAGGTGCGGCGTGAGCACCACGTTGTCGATGTCGAACAGCGGGTGGTCGGGCGGCAGGGGCTCGGGTTCGGTGACGTCGAGCCCGGCCCCGGCGATCGTCCCCGCTCGGAGCGCCTCGACGAGCGCGTCGGTGTCGACGAGGCCGCCCCGGGCCGTGTTGATGAGGAGGGCCGACCGCTTCATGGCGCCCAGCTCGGGCGGGCCGATGAGCGAGGTCGTGCCCGTGGTGAACGGGGCGTTCAACGAGACCACGTCGGCCTGGCCGAGGGCCTCGTGGAGGTCAGAGAGGAGCGTGATCCCCTGGCGCTCGGCCTCGATCGGGTCGAAGAACGGGTCGTAGGCGAGGACCCGCATGCCGAAGCCCAGTCGGCAGATGTCGCCGATGGTCCGCCCGATGAAGCCGTAGCCCACGATGGTGAGGGTCTTGCCCCGGAGAAGCGAGAGACGGGGTGCGCCCTGCATCGGGCGCATGGGGTCCACTTTCTTGTGCTCGTGGGCGAAGCGGTCCGAGTCGGCGATACGCCGGCACAGGGCCAGCATCAGGCCGACCGCCTGCTCGGCCACCGCCGGGGCATTGGCCCCGGCGGCGTTGATGACGTAGATCCCCCGCTCGGTGGCCGCGGCCACGTCGATCTTGTCGGTGCCCGCCGCGCTGATGAACACCACCTCGAGGTGGGGGGCCCGTTCGAACATGTCCTCGGTGACGGGCAGGTGGCCCACCGGGCCGAGCCCGTGGAGGGCGTGGATCTCGCCCAGGTGGCGGTCGAGGGACTCCTTCACCGCCCGGTGGCGCTCGGCGAAGCGGTCGGTGCCGCCGAAGCCGAGCGCCCGTTCCTCGGCGTCGAGGCCGTAGACCACCTCGACGTCGTCGGCCTCCTGCAGGAGCGCCTCGGCCTCGGGGTGGAGGAGGAACGTGGGGATGAAGACCAACTTCTTCGACATGTCGCCGTCTCCTCAGCTGGCCCCGGCGCCCGGGAAGGACTCGCGCAGCTCGGCCAGCGTGGACCGCTCCCGGGCCGTCCCCGCCCGCAGGTAGCCGGCATCGGCGCCGAGGACGACGAACTGCAGCCCCCGGCCGACGAGGTCCCGGGCCTGCTCGGCCCCGGTGCTGACCGTGCCGACGAAGCGCCCGGCCCGCCGGGCCGCGGCGACCACCGCGTCGAGGGCCTCGAGCACCGGGGCGCTCGTCCCGGTGACGTCGAGCGGCTCGCCCAGGGCGAGACCGAGGTCCATCGGGCCGACGAAGAGGCCGTCCACGCCGTCGGTGGCCGCGATGGCCTCCACGTTGGCCAGGCCTTCGGCGGTCTCGATCATCACCATGACGACGACGTCCTCGTTCGCCGCGTCGGTCCCGCGGAACGCCCCGCGGGTCGGGCCGAACGAGCGGATGCCGAGTGGCGGGTAGCGGGCGGCCGACGCGGCCCGCGCCGCCTCCTCGGGCGTGTTGACCATCGGCACGATGACCCCGACGGCGCCGAAGTCGAGCACCCGCATGATCGTCGGCTCGTCGGTCCAGGGCACCCGGACGACCGTCGGTGTGCCACCGAGCTGGAGGGCCTGCACGATGGGCACGAGGTCGGCCGTCGTCACGGCGCCGTGTTGGAGGTCGACGATCACACAGTCGAAGCCCACCGCGCCCATCAGCTCGGCCGGGACGCTGCCCGGCAGGATGGTCCAGGCGCCGAAGGCCGCCCGTCCCTCGCCCAGGGCTTCGCGGAGGCGGTGCACCGTCGCCTACTCCGCCACCACGGTGATGACCTGGGCCGGGCAGGCCTGCTCGGCCTGGCGCACCCGCTCGTCGAGCTCGGGCGCCGGGTGCTCCTCCAGCAGCTGGACGATGGCCCCGTCGTCCTGGGCGAAGACCTCGGGACAGGCCAGGACGCAGGCGCCGCTGCCGATGCACTTGTCGGCGTCGACCGCCACCCGCAGCGTCACGCCCGCACCTCGCCCCGGCGATCCTTCACCGCTGGGCCGCCCCCGGTTCGTCGCCCCCCGCCCGGGCCACCCCGAGCTCCCGTCTCGCCATCGTGGCCATCATCGTCGTGTCCGCCCCGAGCGACACCAACCGGGCGCCGCGGCCGGCCCAACGGGCGGCGTCCGTCCCGTTCATCGAGTGCGAGCCCATCACGACGCCGGCCTGCTCGCAGGCCGCCTTGATCCGCTTGACCGGCTCGTCGAGCTGGTCGGACGAGAAAGCCTTCATGGGGTCGAGGCCGAGGCCGATCGAGAGGTCGGCCGGGCCGATGTAGATGCCGCCCAGGTTCGGCACGGCACAGATCTCCTCGACCCGCTCCAGGCCCTCGCTCGTCTCGATCATGACGAAGCAGCTCACCCGGTCCTGCAGGCCACCGAGGTCGAGGCCGAGGTCGGCCCGCATCGGGCCGAAGCTGCGCACGCCTTCGGGGGGGTAGCGGCAGGCGGCCACGGCGGCGACAGCCTCCTCCGGCGTGCTCACCATGGGCACGATGACCCCGTCGGCCCCGGCGTCGAGCACCCGGCCGATGAAGGCGTGGTCGTTCTTCGACACCCGGACGATGATCCCGAACGGGGCGTTGGCCATCCGGCGGATGAGCACCGCCGCCTGGGCCTCGCTCAAGGTGGTGTGCTGGCAGTCGAGCCCGACGTAGTCGTAGCCGAGCCGTCCGAACAGCTCGATGTTCACCTCGTTGTCGCCGGTGACCCAACCCCCGAAAGCGGGCTCGTGGCGCGCCCAACGGGCGCTGAGCGCAGCGTGTGGCATGGCTAGGCCTCCTTCCTCGTGGGGGTGAGCGAGCGGCTCCGGCGAGCCGGCGGCGCTTCGTCGGCCACGACGGTGCGGGCCGGGAGGAGCCAGGACTCGTCGAGGTCCTCGAGCCGACCCACCCCCATGAGCGTCATCGCCCGGCTCAGCTCCTGGCGCAGGATCCTGAGCACGTCGCGGGCGCCGTCGGGGCCGCTGGCGGCCATGCCGTAGAGGTACGGCCGGCCGATGCAGACGGCCTTGGCCCCGAGGCAGAGGGCCTTCACGATGTCGCTCCCCCGGCGGATCCCCCCGTCGAGCAGCACCTCGGCCTGGCCGCCCACCCGGTGGGCGATCGCCGGCAGGGCGTCGAGCGTGGCCACCGCCCCGTCGAGTTGGCGGCCCCCGTGGTTGGAGACGATGACGCCGTCGGCCCCGAGGTCGACCGCCCGGGCGGCGTCGTCGGCGTCGAGCACGCCTTTGATGAAGAGTGGACCCTGCCAGACCTCGCGCATCCAGGCGAAGTCGTCCCACACGAGCTCGGGGCGCATGAACCGGTACTGGACGTTGACCGACTGCACGGCGGCCCGGACCCCGCCCTGGTCGACGAGGTTGCGGGCCGACATCCGCTGGTGGCGGAGGAACCGGTACCACCACCTCGGGCGGACGGCGGCGTTGGCGATGCGGGCCGGCGTGAGGACGGGCGGCGTCCCCATGCCCCGCTTGCGCTCGCCCTCCCGGTTGCCGTGCACCGGCACGTCGACCGTCACGACGAGGGCCCGGTACCCGCTCCGGCGGGCTCGGTCCATGAACGACTCGGTGAGGGCCCGGGCGCCGGTGGCCATGTCGGCCCACGGGTAGAGCTGGAAGAAGTGGTCCTCGGCGGTGCCCGCGGCCACCTCCTCGATCGTGTACGTGGCGGCCGAGCTGATGATGGCCCGGGTGCCGGCCTTCTCCGCCGCCTGGGCCGCCCCGACCTCACCGGTCCAGTGCGAGATCCCGGTCAGCCCGGTCGGCGCGAACAGGACCGGCATGGCGAGGCGGACGCCGGCCACCTCGACCGAGAGGTCCTTGGCCTCGTGGCCCGTGAGGACCTTCGAGCGCAGGCACCACCGCTCGAAGGCCTCCCGGTTGGCCCGGAGCGAGACGTGGTCCTCGGCCCCGCCGTCCACGTAGGCCCACACCATGTCGGGCACCGCCCGGCGGGCCCGCCGACGGTAGTCCTCGACGGTGATCGGCCCCGAGCGGGAGGACAGCTGGTACTTGAACGAGCTCACCGGTGGCCCATTCCAGCCCGGACGGTCGCTCACTTCACGGCGATCGGGCTGAGCGGCGACCCGACCGCCCCGGTGATCCTGAGCGGCGGCGCCACCAGGAAGAACTCGTAGACACCGTCGGCCGCGCAGTCCTCGGCCAACTCCTCCAAATTGAAGATCTCGCCGAGGGTCATGCCGAGGTCCCGGATGAGCACGCAGTGGAGCGGGAGCATCCCCTGACCCTCGGCCGCCGGGAGCACCTCGATGGCGAAGTTGTCCGAGACCACCGCGGCCAGCTCGTGGTCGTGGGCCCACTCGGCGAACCCGAGGGCCAGGCCCGGGTTCCCGCGCATCCAGCCCTTCCAGCCTTCAACGAGCGCCTTCTTCCGCCAGCCGGTGCGCACGGCGAGCGTGTCCCCCGGCCGTACGCTCAGGCCGGCGGCGGCCAGCACCGCGTCGAGCTCCTCGGGCTCGATGCCCTCCCCGGCGGCCAACCATTCGACGCCGCGGTGCCGGGCCACGTCGGCCAGCACGCCGCGCCCCACGATGCCGGGCAACGTCTTGTCGATCGAGTTGCGTGAGGCCCCGCCGGCGGCCTGCACCGCCTGGATGGGCACGTTGTTGTAGAGGAGGCCGTCGTACCCGACGTGGGCCAGGCTGTCGAGCTGCGTCGCCCCCTGGAGGGGCATCGTGACGTAGTCGTCGGCGATGTGCACGTCCTTGCCCACGCCCGTGTCGTCGGTCGGCATGACCGTCATGAAATGGAGCGGGTTCACGCGCCCACCGAGGCCGCTCTGCGGGCCGTCGGGACCGAGCGGGATGCTGAGCTCGAAGACCTTGCCCGTGCGGACCAACCCGGCCGCCTCGACGATGCGCTCGGGGGTGATGAAGTTGAGGGTGCCCCGCTGGTCGTCGCGGCCCCACCGCTCCCAGTGGGACAGGCGTTCGCCGAGGGCCTTGAAGTGCTCCACTCGCGCCCTCCTTGGCGTCACGAGCCGACAGTCCAAGAGATGACGGCCGGGCGCTGCGGCTCGCGCTGCAAGCTATTGGGCACGTCCGGGCCCGTCAAGCGGCGACGTGCACCGCCAAAGGCCCTCTGATCTGGAAATTCTTGCCGTAGTCGACGTCGCCGACCACCTCGAATTCGGGGAGGTGATCGAGCAGTCGGTCGAGCCAGATCGTGGCCTCGAGACGGGCCAGGTTGAGGCCGATGCAGCTGTGCATGCCGAAGCCGAAGCCGAGGTGCTGGCGGGCCGGCCGGGTGACGTCGAAGGACGAGGCGTCGTCCCAACGCTCCGGGTCGCGGTTGGCCGCTCCCTCGAGCGCGGTGACGACCGAGCGCTTCGGCAGGAGGACGCCCTCGATCTCGACGTCGGCCCGGACGAAGCGGTCCATGAACTGGGCGATGGTCTGGAAGCGATGCACCTCTTCGATGGCCGCCGGGACGAGCGTGCGGTCCTCGGCCAGCCGCCGGCGCTGGTCGGGGTGCGCGGCGAGGGTGACGAGCGTGTGGGCCATCAGCTTGGCCGTGGTCTCGTTGCCGGCGAACACCAGTTGGGTGTTGCTGGCGATGATCTCCTGCTCGGTCATGTCGCTCTCTGCGTAGGGCGAGGCGACCATCTTCCCGATGAGGTCCTCGGAGGGGCACCGACGACGGTCCGTCACCTGGTGGGCGAGGTAGTCGTTCAGGGCGACGGTGGCCGCCCGGCCGGTGGCCATGGTCGCCTTCCCCGCCTCGGTCGGGTCGAGAGCGCCCTCGGCGATGCCGGCCATGGCGTCGCTCCAGTCACTGAACTGGTCGATCATCGACGTCTCGATGCCGAGCAGATGGGCGACGACCAAGGTGGGTATCCGGCGGGTCATGTTGGCGACCGCGTCGACCGTCTCGCCCGAGCGCACCCGCTCGACGAAGGGGTCGAGCTGGTCGGCCACGAGCCGTTCGACGAGCTCACGCCGTTCCTCCAAGCTGCCCCGCTCGAAGTCCTTCGCCCAGATGCCCCGAATGGCGTCGTGGCGCTCCCGGACGTCGACCATCTCCATCGTGAGGCCGCCGAAGACGCTCTCGAAACCCTCGGTCTCCAGGTACTGCTTGAAGTGGCCGGTGTCGCCGAGGCAGCGCGACACGTTCTTGTACGAGGTGACCATCCAGCGGTCCCGGGCCTCGTTGTAGACCACGGGGCCGGCGGCCCGGATGGCCTCGAGCACCGGATAGGGGTCCTGGTTGAACCCAGGCTCGGCGAAGGTGACGCTCGTGACCGGAGGGTCAGTGGGCACGACCGCCCCTCTCTCGAAGCGTGGCCGACGTCCTCATGTCGGCCATTCTGCCGGCTACCCGCCACCGCCGCCGTCCTCCCGACCGCCGGGGCACCGGGCCGGGGCCGACCAGCGCGGGTCCCCGGGCCCCGCGAGGACATCGCCGTCCCGTCCGCTGGACGACGCCGCCGCCGTCGACGAGCGGACCCACCCGTGTAACGCCGACGCGCACCGCGGCGTTCTGTGTCGTGGCTGGGGTCCAGTCATCGCACTCGTCGGTCGCACGGACGCAACTTCGGCCACCCCGAGTTCGCGTGACAATCCCACTAGCCTGGCGGCGAGTAGGACCAGGTAGGACCTGGTAGGACCTGGTAGGACAAGGTGACGATGGGGTGGAGGGTCGGGTCACCGACACCCCGGAGCCATGGCTTCGATCGTCCCGTGGCGGGTTCGATCGGCACAGACATCACGGCGGATCCGAGAGGAGGTGTCGAGTGCGTCGGGTCTTCACGCGCGCCGCGCGGCGCGCCCTCGCCCTTCTCGTGCTGGCTCTCGGCGTGGCCCTCCCGCTCA
Source organism: Acidimicrobiales bacterium (assembly GCA_035297265.1). Taxonomy (GTDB): domain Bacteria; phylum Actinomycetota; class Acidimicrobiia; order Acidimicrobiales; family RAAP-2; genus DATGZH01. The sequence continues at coordinate 26,935 of DATGZH010000030.1, forward strand.
CCGTGGTCGTCGCCACCCCGACCGCCTCGGCCGGCACGGTGACCATTCCGGCGGGCGACAACACCACGGTGGCCGAGACCGTGGCCACGAGCCCCGCCGGAACCACGTTCATCCTCGCCTCGGGCACCCACACCAACTTCTCCGTGGTGCCCAAGGCCCGGGACGGCTTCACGTCGCAGCCCGGCACCGTGCTCGACGGCGGCGGCACCGTCCCGGTCGCCTTCACGGTCGACACCCACTTCGCCAACGAGGGTGGGGTCACGATCTCCGGGGCGAGCTCGGACGACCCCCTGGTCATCGAGAACTACGACCAGTACGACTGCGGCTGCAGCGACCCCTACACGCTCGGGGTCGTGAACCCCCGGTGCAACTGCACCTCGCACTCGGGGAGCGCGACGAACTGGTCGCTGACCGACGTCGAGATCACCGACAGCGCCACGCTCGGTCTCGAGATCGCCGACGGGATGGCCGTGAACGACGGCACGATCGACGGCAACGGCACGGCCGGCCTGGGCGGAAGCGACAACCTGGACACCCTCGGCAAGGGGGTGCTCATCGAGAACAGCGACATCTCCTCGAACGGTCCTCCCCCGGGCGACCTCTGCCCGCAGGCCACCGCCTGCGCCGGTATCCACTTGGCCGGGTCCGAGGTGAAGAACGTCAGCCTGGTCAACGACACCGTCGACGGGAACAACGGGGTCGGCGTCTGGTTCGACACCGTGCCCGGCCCCAACTACGTCGAGAGCGACCAGATCGACACCAACGCGGCGTCGGCGGTGCGCGACGAGGCCAGCGGGCCGCTCGTCGTGTCGAACAACGTGATGGACGGCGACGCCGCCAACGAGGGGGCCGAGGGTGCCGGCATCGTGTGCGCCTCCTGCAACGGGCTCACGGCGTCGACGAACACGATCACCGACATCCAGGGGGCCTACGGGATCCTGATCCTCCAGGACAACCGGGAGTACCAGGGCGACGTCGTCCGGAACATCGCCATCTCGGGCAATACCGTGGCCGCCGCCCCCGGCACGACCCTCATGAACGGGGTCAGCCAGTGCACGAGCACCCACTTCGAGCCGACCATGGACCCCTCGTCCTCGCCCTGTAGCGGCGCGGTGTTCGCCCAGTCGACCATCACCTTCACGGACGACACCTACGTCTGCAGCACCTTCCTCTACGGGAGCCCCCTGCCCCTCCCGGTCAGCCCGCCCCCGCCGGGTGAGCCCTACCCCGGCGGTGGGACACCCGAGACCCTGTCCTTCGCGGCGTGGCAGGCCGCCGGCTTCGACGTGGGTGGCAGCGCCACCTCGGACTGTTGAGGGCCGGGATGGGACGGCGCGGGCGGGGACCGGGCGCCAGGCGTTGGGCCCGCGGTGCGGCCATGCTCCTGCTCGTGGCCGGCGCCACCGTCGGTGCCACGCTCGGGACGGCGCTGTGGTCCGCTCCGGCTCAGCCGGCGCCGACCCAGTGGAGCGTGACGCCGAGCCCGAGCTTCGGTGCCGATGCCGACCTCAAGGCGGTCGCCTGCACCGACGCCTCGTTCTGCGTGGCCGTGGGCGACGACGCCATCGTCACGGTGGCCGAGGTCTGGGACGGCACCAGCTGGAGCGCCGTCCCGAGCCCGAGCCCGGGCAGCCAGAGCGACCACCTGTCCGGGGTGGCCTGCACGTCGTCCACGAGCTGCGTGGCGGTCGGCGACGACACGAGCGCCGGCGGACCGGTCCAGACCCTGGCCGAGCTCTGGGACGGCAGCTCGTGGTCGGTCGTCCCGAGCCCCACGCCCGATCCGGCGGGCGACAGCCTGGCCGCGGTCTCCTGCCCGGACGCCACCGACTGCTACGCCGTCGGCACGGACGGGAACAACGCCACCACCCTCGTCGAGTACTGGGACGGCAGCTCCTGGTCGGTCGTCCCGACCCCCACGCCCGACGGCTCGGTCGTCGACACCTTGGACGGCGTGAGCTGCCCGAGCGCGGCGAACTGCACGGCGGTCGGGCTCACCTCCGGGCTGAGCGGCCCGGGCCAGACCCTCGTCGAGTCGTGGGACGGCACCGCCTGGTCGGTGGTGCCGAGCCCGTCCCCCGGGGGCGGCACGAGCTCGCTCAGCTCGGTGTCCTGCGTTGACGCCGAGGACTGCGTGGCGGTGGGGTCCAGCGCGGGCGGCACCGAGACCCTCGTCGAAGCATGGGACGGCACCAGTTGGTCGGTCGTGCCGAGCCCCGACCCGGTGAGCTTCGAGGACGAGCTGAGCGGCGTGTCGTGCCCAGGGCCCGGCCTCGCCGGTTGCACGGCCGTGGGCGCCACCGAGACGTCGAGCGATCCGACGGCCGAACAGCCCCTGATCGAGGCCTTTGACGGCACGTCGTGGTCCGTCGCCTCGACGGGAGCACCTCTGCCGGAGGGGGTGCTCACGGGGGTGGCGTGCCCGGACGCCACGGACTGCCAGGCCTCGGGCGAGGCGGGCACCGGGGTCCGCACACCGCCGCTCCTCCTCGGCTGGGCGGCCGGTAGCTGGTCGACGGAGACCCCCGGGCCCGGCGTGGCCCGCAACGACCTGCGTGCCGTTTCGTGCGCCCCGACCGCGGTGCGCTGCGACACCGTGGGGACCTTCGACGACGGCTCGAACCAGGAGAACCTGGCCGAGACCTACGACACCAGCTTCCCGCAGTGGTCCCACGACTTCGTCCCGAACCAGGGCGGCGCCGACAACGAGCTGCACGCGGTCTCCTGCCCGGACCCGAACAACTGCGTGGCCGTCGGTGAGGTGAACGTCGCGGGCACGCTGGCGACCTTCGCCGCCAACCTCCACGCCGGCTCGACGGCGGTCATCGACAGCGCCGATCCGGGCGACGGCGACAACGTCCTCAACGGCGTGTCCTGCAACGCCGCCACCATCACCCAGGTCACCTGCACGGCGGTGGGGTTCGCCGTGGTCAACGGCACCGAGCAGACCCTCGTCGAGTCGTTCCAGCCGTCCGGTGACTTCACCGCTCAAACCAGCCCGGACCAGGGTGCCGGCGACAACGTCCTCACCGCGGTGAGCTGCCCCACGGCGACCGCCTGCGTGGCCGTCGGAAGCTCAGCGGGTGGCCCGGCGGAGCAGACCCTCGTCGAGTCGTGGGACGGCACGAGCTGGACGATCGTGCCGAGCCCCGACCAAGGTGCCGGCGACAACGTCCTCACCGGGGTGAGCTGCCCCACCGCGACCGCCTGCGTGGCCGTCGGAAGCTCAGCGGGTGGCCCGGCGGAGCAGACCCTCGTCGAGTCGTGGGACGGCACGAGCTGGACGATCGTGCCGAGCCCGGACCAGGGCGCCGGCGACAACGTCCTCACCGGGGTGACGTGCCCGAGCACCACCGACTGCGTGGCCGTCGGCCGCGACGACGACGGGGTGGCCGACCAGACCCTCGTGCTGACCGGCGACATCGGTTCGCTCGCCATCACCACCCCGTCGCTGCCCCCGGCCACCCTGCACCGGTCCTATGCCGTCGTCCTCACGGCGTCAGGCGGCAACCCGCCGTACACGTGGGCGCTGGCCCCGGGATCGACGCTGCCGCCCGGCCTCAAGCTCTCGAAGGCGGGCAAGATCTCGGGCAAGCCGACGCTGGCCGGGACCTACTCGTTCACCGTCAAGGTGACGGACAAGAAGCCGCCGGGGAAGAAGAGCTCACCCAACACGGCCGCGGCCCCCTTCACCGTCACGGTGGCCTGAACCGGCGGGCGGGCTGGACCGGCCGGTCGGCTCAGCGGCGCTCGATGATGCCGCGGGCGTAGGCGGCCTGCCCGACGTGCTCGAGGTCGTCGGCGATGACGCTCACGAGGCGCACGCCGAGGGTGACCGGCGGATCGAAGCGGGTGTCGACGACCGTGGACAGGTCCCCGTCGGTGACCGTGTCGAGGAAGCGCCCCGTCGCGGCGAGGACGTCGTGGTGGTAGCCCGAGAGGAGTTCGGCGTCGCCCACCACGGCCGCCACGTCCTCCGAGCTGTGCCCGTAACCGGTGTCCCGAGGATCGAGTCGCAGTCCGAAGCGCTTCTCCCAGCCGGCGGCCGTCCACACCTGTTCGGTCCCGGCCACCGCGGCGATGTGGTCGTCCTGGATCCGGGTCAGGTGCCAGACGAGCCAGGCGATGCTGTTCGCCTCGCCGTCGATCCGGAAGGCCAGCTGTTCGGTGGTGAGGCCGGCCAGGGCCTCGTCCACCGCCTCGGCCACCCGGCCGAAGGCGTCGACCAGCACCTCGGCGCTCGTCATCGTCGCCCTCCTCTCGTCCGGCCCTCGATCTTGTCACCGGGGCGGGACGGCGAGGACCACCGACGGGGATCGTCGGCGGTCCCGCCCCGGGGGGGCCGGTCGGGCTACTCGAGAGGCTGGTGGGCGATGGCCGGGGGCTCGCGCCCGGCGAGGAGCCAGCCACCGACGAAGGCCACGAGGGGTATGCCGATCAGGATGACGAGCAGGTTCTTCACCGGCACGCTCGAGAGCGACGAGAGGCCGTTCAGCGAGTTGGTCCGCAGGAAGCCGATCGTGGCCACGTACCCCGCGATCGTGCCCACGACCGCGCCGAGCAGACCGAGCGCCCCGGCGGTGACCCCGGTCAGCGTGCGCCGGGTGTAGCTGCTGGCCCCCGTGGCCGTCAGGATCCGCAGGTCGCTAGCGGTCTCACTCCGGATGAGCCCGATGGTCATGGCGAGGATGCCGAGGGCCAGGACGAAGCCGAACACGGTCGCCCAGTTGATGATCACCGACGAGTCCGGTTGGTCGTTCTTGGTCTCGATCGTCATGCCGGCCTGCGACGCCGTCAACCGGGCCCCGCTGATCTGCGAGGCGGTGAGCGGCTGGTCCGCCTGGATCAACCAGCCCTGGGTGCTGACGCTGCTCTCGAGGCCGAGCGTTCTGATGGCGTGCTCGGTGACGAGAGTGTTCGGGGCCGAGGTGCCCGACGGCAAGGCGGCGACCTCCTGGATCACCGGGTTGGCGAGACAGGAGCCCTTCGGGCAGGGGAACTGCGTCGGCGGGCCATTGCCCGGCGGCGGGCCGCCCTTGTTGCCGAAGTTGCCGTACACGAGCTGCATGTCCGAGATCGAGGAGAACCCCGGCCGCATCGACAAGACGTCGGCCGAGGGGTCGATCGACGACTGGCTGATGCCGAAGGCCCTCAGCAGCTGCGGGGTGGCCACGTAGAGCTGTCCCGAGAAGTTACGCCCCCGGGCGGCGTGGATGAGTTGTGCACTCGCCAGCTGCAGCTCGACGACGTCGTGCGTGCCCAGCCCGGCCCCGATGCTCTCGGCGCTCCTGGCCGCTGCGGCCATCTGTTCGGCCGTGGGCAATGGGCCGGGACCGTTGAAGGAGTTCGGCGTATAGACGATGAGCTGGTTGTTCGCCAGATTCGGTCCGGCGTAGTCGAGGACGTTGCCGTAGCGGGCGGCGGCGACGATGCAGATGACGACGGCGATGAGCACGCCGATGCTGATGGCCGAGAGCGCCGAGCCCGAGCGGGCCCGGTAGCGGGCGAGGTCCCGGACGGCCAGCCGTCCGGCGATGGGACCCCGGTGGGACAGCCTGGCCAGCAGCGAGAGGGCCAGCGGCGAGAGGAGGATCACCGCCACCACCACGAGGACGAGGCCGATCACCAAGAACCCCGCGCCTCCGCCGTTCTGGCCGCCGCCGGCCACACCGAGCAGGAAGAAGCCGATCACGAGGATGACGAGACCCGGGATCGCCGAGCGGTGGACCTGCCTCGGCGGCGCCGGGCGCCCGGCCAGGGCGGCCACGATCGGCACCCTCGTCATGGCCTTGGCCGGACGAGAGGCGGCGAAGTAGGTGGCGATGACGGCCAGGAGGACCGAGGCGCCGATGACGCCCCAGGGCAGGGCGAACACCCCGAACAGGTGGTGCGAGCTCGTCTCGAGGTGCGGTCGATAGGCGAGCCAGATGACGAAGCCGAGGACGACACCGATCAGCGCGCCGACCACCCCGACGATGACCCCGTTGGCCCGGACGACGAGCTTGATGTTCTTGTCGGTGGCGCCCACCGCGCCGAGCATCCCGATGGAGCGCAACCGGCGCTGGGCGAGCACCGTGAAGCCGCCGACCGCCACGAGGGCGATCAACAGCATGCCGATCGTGACGAGGGAGAGCAGGATCGTTGTCGGGTTGATGGCGTTCGACTGGGCCGCGGCGACCGAAGCGATGGACTCGAAGTTGGCGCCGAGCTTCGCCACGTTGAAACCGTGCGCGTCGAAGAGCACGGTGACCGACGAGGGCTGGGTGACCTGGCCCGGGGCCACCAGGGCGAACTCGTCGAGCAGGCTCTGCGGGTTCTGGACGATGCCGACGACCTCACGGGACTGGCCGCCCTGGTGCCAGACGTCACCGAGGTGGAGGCCGAGCGTCGAGGCCAGTCCGCTCGTGAGCGCCACCTGGTCGGGGCCGACCGGGTAGTGGCCGCTCAGCAGCGACAACATCGGCTGTCCGAAGGCGCCGTTCGGGTCCTGGGCGCGGATGTTGTAGGTGTCGATCGAGCCGGGAATGCTGATCGTCTCGTTCTCGATGACGTCGACCGTCCCGAACCGGTGCTGGATCGCCGCAATCTCGGCCCTCAGCCGGGAAGGCGTCGAGGCGACCGGGCCCTTGCCACCGGCGGACGCCCCTTGGAGGATGGCGAGATCCTGGGCCTTGCCGAAACCCTCGTTCGCCGGCAGGCGGGTGTTCACCGCCACGGTGGCGCCGACGAAGGTGGCGGCCACGGCCACCACGATCAGCAGCAGCACCAGCAATTGCTGCCGCCACTCCCGACGGAACAGTCGCCACGCCCACCGCACGACGGCCTGGCGGGCGGGCATCCCACCGTCGCCCCGACCGAGCTCGATCTGGGGTCGCTCGAGGGTCACCGTGGTCATTGGTTCGGGCTCCTCGCGAGCAGCGCGTCGGGCCCGACGGCCGCGGTCGTCTGGTCGACGATGCGACCGTCACGGATGAACACGACCCGGTCGGCCCACGAAGCGAGCTGGGCGTCGTGGGTCACCACGACGGCGGCCACGCCGCGGCGACAGGCCGCCAACACGAGGCGCATGACCGCTTCGCCGTTCTCGGAGTCGAGCGCCCCGGAGGGCTCGTCGGCCATCAGCAGGCGCCGGTCGCCGACCACGGCACGGGCGATGGCCACCCGCTGACGCTCGCCCCCGGAGAGCTGGTCGGGGTAGTGATCGGCCCGGTCGGCCAGGCCCAGCTCCTCGAGCGCGGCCAGACCGGCGGCCTTGGCCTTCCTGGCGGCGAGCCCGTCGAGCTCGAGGGGCAGCGAGACGTTCTCGACGGCGGTGAGCCCCGGGAGCAGGTTGAAATCCTGGAAGACGTAACCGACCGACCGCCGTCGGAGACGGGCCTTGTCGTCGCGGGACATTCCGGACAGATCGATCCCCCCGATGTGGACCTGGCCGTCGGTGGGGTCCTCGAGGCTGCCGGCGATCGTGAGCAGCGTGCTCTTGCCCGAGCCGCTCGGGCCCATGACGGCCACGAGGGCACCGGCATCGACCGCCAGGTTCACCTCCCGGAGGGCGTGGACCTCGTTGGCGCCCGTGCCGTAGGTCTTCGAGACCTGGCGAAGCTCAAGGAAACTCATCGGCGTGCACCAACCCTTCTTGGGAGCGGGAGTCCGTTCGGGACGGAGGTCAGCGGCTCGACCGAGGCCCGCTTGATGCGGCCCTCCACCGTGTCGAGCCAGCGGACGACGGCATCGAGGCGGAACAGCTCGGCGTCGACCACGAGAGCGAAGTTCAGGTCGAAGTGGGCCTCGTCCTCCTTCATGCGGGTCCACTGCTGCATCACCTCGACGACGTAGCGCCGGTGGACCTGGATGACCTCCCGGACGTCCAACCCGGGCAGCCGCAGGGCGACGAGGACCTTGATCACGAGCTCGTCCCGGGGCGGGGAGCTCAGGTCGGGCGGGGTCCGGAGCCACTGGTCCAGCTCCCACTCCCCCGGCGCCGTGATCCGGAAGCCCTTCTGGGGCCCGGCCTCCTCGGTGTCGTCGGACTCGACGAGGCCGTCGCGCTCGAGGCGCTGGAGCGTCGTGTACACCTGGCCCACGTTGAGCGGCCACACGTCGCCCGTCCGCTCCTCGAACTCGTGGCGGAGCTGCAGGCCGTACTTCGGGCCCTCGCTCAGGAGGGCCAACAGCGCATGCCGCACGCTCATAACCAGGTCTTTCCTAGTAGCATACCGAGTATCTTACTGGTTAGACCTGACAAGCGCAATGGGGTTCGCCGGATGGTCAGGCAGCCGGTGGTGGGCAGTCAGGAGGGACCGATGGGCGCTGGTCGGGCGGCACCTCGGGTGGGCATCGGCGAGGATCGGCGATCGACGCTCAGGCTGGCCCAGTTGGCACGGTCGGGGGCCCCTGGCCCGGTCGTGCTCAGCGCCGCTGTGTCTGGCGCTCCACCTCGCGCTGGATCTCGCTCTCGCTGATCGGCCGATGGCCGTACACGAACCACGCCCGGGCCCCGAGGATCAGGAGGATCCCCACGACCGGGTACACGATCCAGTAGTTCCAGACGTCGTGGATGCCCGAGCTCTGGCTGAACCCGTGGGTCGGCCAGCCCCCGGCGTTGTGGTACTCCGACGTCGCCCAGATGACCACCAGCAACACGATGGCCAGGGCTGAAGCGGCCAGCTCGACGCGGAAGTGGCGCCGCCGCTCGATCTGCTTGATGGCCTCTTGTCGGCGCCGATCGTCCTCTGTCGGCCGGCCGGCCTCGGTCTCGGTCTCGGACGGCGTCTTCTCGAGGATCTCAGGCATGGCGCCACCTCCCTTCCGGCCGGGACGCCTGCTCGCTTACCCTCTTCATCTGAGGATGCGCCCGGCCCCACCCACCGGCTAGGGCCGGAGGTCCCGGCGGTCCTCCGGGGCTACGCCGAGACACGAAGGAGGAGCTCGCATGGACGTCGCCGAGCTGGCCGACCTCTTGAAGGAGACGGCCGAGCACCACGACCACTTCGAGAAGATCGCACCCGAGCACGACTGGTGGGACTGGTACGCCCCCTACCTGGACGCCCGGCTGCACGGGAGCCCCTCCGAGCAGGCCGTCGAGGTGGCCAACCGGTACATGAAAGACGTCCGAGGCATCGTGCCCCGATGACCATGACCGGCTGAAGGTCATCGGGCGCCAGTCGGAGCTCCCGCCCGCGGCGACGAACGGGTGGCGCGGGACCCCAGGGACCGCCCACCCCGATTTGAGGGGATCTCCGGGTTCTCCCGGACGGTGGGGTTGCTCAGACTGGGAGCATGACCGACGTCGCCACCCAACCGACACTCGACGAGCTGGTCGGGGCCCCGCCCGCCCGACCGTCGACGATCGCACCGCCGAACCATCCCGGGACGACGGCGCCGTCGGATCGGCCCACACCGCCGTCACCGCCGGCCGGGGAGCAGCCGGAGCCGGGCACCCCCGAGGCCGGGGGCCGGGACTACGGCGTCCAGATCCTCGGGACGACGGGGGCCTTCCTCCTCGTCGTGGCGGCCGCCCTCTTCGACCTCTTCGGCGCCCGATGGGTCGGCGCGGTCGGGCGGCTGGCCGTGGTGGTCGCCCTCGATGCCCTGCTCGTCCTCGTCACCCGGGCCGCCTGGCGACGGGCCTGGCTCCGGCCGGTGGCCCCCGTCTTCCTGGGCGCGGCGACCCTCGTCTTCCCGCTGCTCCTCGCGGCGGCCGCCGCCGACTGGGCCCGGGGCCACGGCGACCTGAGCCTGCCCTTCGGGGCGACGGCCTGCGCCCTCCTCTATGCCGGCCTCGGGGTCCGGCTCCGGTCGGTGGCCTACGGCGTGCTCGCCTCGGCCGCGGCCCTGACCGCGGTCATCAGCGGGTCGCTGGCCCTCCTCCCGCCCTCGAAGGTGCCGCTCGGGCTGGCCGTCGCCACCGCGCTCGGCGTCCTCGTCGACGCGGCGGTCCGCCTTCGCCTGGCCCGGCGGGCCACCGACGACCCGGTCGCCGCCGTCGGTCGCTGGAGCATCCCGTTCGTCCTCGGCACCGCGGCCCTCGCCGACGGCTGGGCCTTCGTCGTGTCGAGCCGCCCCTGCGAGTGGTCGGCCGGGGCGACGCCGGCCTGCCCGCTGCAAGGTCCCCCGGTGTCACCCACCCTCCTCGCCACCACGCTCGCCTTGGTCGGGTGCGCGCTGCTGCTCGGCGCGCTGTCCTCGACGCGGCGCGTGTGGGCGGTGCCCGGAGCCGTCTCGGCACTGGGCGCGGTCGCCCTCTCCCCCGGCGTGGGCCGGCTCCACGGCCTGGCCGTCGCGCTGTCCCTGCTCGCCGTGGCCTGGGCCGCGCACCTCGTGGCCCAGTCCATGGCCACGCCCGGGGAGAACGCCACGGTCACCTTCCTCGACGTGGTGTCGGTGCTCGCCGCGTCGGCCCTCCTCCTCGTCTTCCATGCCCCGTCCTGGCCCGTGCCGTTCGTGCTGGCCGCCGGCGCGGTCGTCCCGCTGCGGGTGGCGGCGCGACGACGGCCAGCCTTCTGGGCGCTCCCCGGGGCGGGCCTCCTCAGCGCGGCCGGTTTCTTCGCCATCTGGACCGTCGCCGCGGCGGCCGGTGTGGTGTCGTCGGCGGCGCCCGGGGCGGCCACCGCGCTCATGTTGGAGCCGGTGGCCGTGGCCTGGGTGGCCGCCGTGGTGTGGGGTCGCCGGCGCCGGGACGCCCGTCGCTACGGCGCCGCCGTCATGTCGGTCGTGCTGGCCACGGCGGCGCTGATCGCCGCGGTCGGGTCCGCCAGTCCGCCCCACTGGCTGCTCGTCGGGAACCTGCTGCTCGTGGACTGGGCGCTGTTCGAGCTGGTGGTCGAAGTGGAGGAGGCGGTCGAGCTCGCCCCCCTCGGTCTCGTCCTCGGGAGCACCGGTGCCCTCGCCGTCGCCCGGGGTCTCGGGTTCTCCGCCGTCGCCGCGCCGTTGGCCCTCCTCCCGGTGGCGGGGTTCCTCGTGGCCGTCGGCTGGGCCCGGCGCCGCCCGGACGGACAGCTGGTGTTGGGCCTCGGCACGGCCGCCGTGGCCGTCGGCTGGTCGTTGGCCGACCTCGTCCGCCCGGGACCGACGCCGCCGGCCGCCGCCCTCGCGGCCATCGGCGTCACGGCGGTCCTCCTGCTCGTCGCCGACCGGACGGGCCGGTGGTGGGGCCGGTGGCTGGCCCTCGCCGTGCTCGGCCTGGCCAGCCTCCCGCTGGCCCGCCTCGTCGGGGCGTCGAGCCCCCAGCCCTATGTCCTCGGGCCGGGTCTCGCGCTCGTGGCCATCGGCGTCGCGCTCCCCGGACGTCGGCGCGGCGCTGAGGTCGTCGAGGCCGGCCGGGTGCTGAGCGTGGCCGGCCTCGCCCTCCTCCTCGGGACCACGGCGATCCAGGCCTTCGCCGACGGCGATCCGTGGCACCTGGGCCTCCTCGTCGTCGAAGGCGTGCTCAGCGTGGCCCTCGGCGTCGCCGCCCACCGCCGGGTGCCGGTCGTCGCCGGGGCGGCGGCGGTGGCGGCGAGCGGGCTCGGCGCCCTCTCGGGCGTCTCCTCGTCGGTGCGCCTCCTCGTCGTGATCGGCGCGGTGGCGGTCGGCCTGCTCCTGGCCGCGGTGGTCATGCTGGCCCGGCGCCGCGGACCGGTGAGGACCCGGAGCTGGAGTACGTGGTGGTGACGCCTTACTGCAGCTGGTTGGCGGACCACTCGAGCAACTGGGGCACGAGGAGCGGCCAGCGTACGAAGAGCCCTTCGCTCTCGCCGCTCGTGCGAGCCCGCCCTCGCTCGTGCCATTCGGTGTCCCCCCACGGGGGCTCGACGAGCTCGGCGTTCGGCAGGACCTCGGCGATCCGCTCCGAGGTCGCCCTCGTGTGGTGGAAGTCGCTCTCCCCGCTGCGGAAGACGAGCGTCGGGAGGGTGAAGGACCGGGCGTCGGCTTCGCTCAGACCGGGGACCAGCTCACCGGTGCAGTTGCAGTAGGCGCCCATCCAGCGCTCCATCGACGCCACGAAGGCCTTCGGGTCCTGGTCCAAGAAGCGCTGCCGGTTCTCGGGGCGGCGCTCCAGCACCTCGGCCCACTCGGGCAGCGCCGCCACGGCCTCCATCCCGTCGTTCCACGCCGCGGTGAGCGAGCCCCCGCAGTAGTGCATGCCGAGGGTCATGAGCCCGTAGACGCCGCCGCTGATCCACCACACCGCCAGGCCGGCCGCGGCGTCGCGGTGGCTCGACGCGGCGAGCATCGACACCCGTGAGCCGCCGGAGCCACCGGTGATCACGGCCGGCGTCATGTCGAGGTGGCGGAGGAGCGCGACGAGCGTGTCGGCCTGCATCGCCGACTCCGACGGCCCGTCGAAGCAGACGTCGGACTCCCCGCAGTTCGGCCGGTCCCAGATGAGCACCTGGTTGCCGTGCTCGGCCAAGGCGTGGGCCATCTCGCGCACGCCCGGGGTGTCCTTGCTGAACCGCCCGCCCGGGGTGATGGACCAGGGACGGCCACCGTCCCCGATGACCTCGTAGGCGATGGACAGACCGTTGACCGTTGTGTAGTGGCTCAATTTCACGCCTCCACGTACATTCGGCTTAACGTCGGAAGCCCAAAAAGGGCAGTTTCACGCCTCCTCCTACCGAGGAACCGACGGCTTTCGCACTCCGAACCGTACTCTGGGGGTGCGACATCGAGAACTGAGCCACTACCGACCGTTGCTCTCGGCATGGGGCCCAGATTAGTCTCGACGTCAATGTCAGAAACAAGTCTCGCCCCTGACGCGGCCGCCCCCTTCATCGTCGACGCCGACTCGCACTGGTGCGAGGCTCCCGACCTCTTCACCCGCCTGGCCCCGCCGGCCCTCGTCGACCGGGTACCCCGGGTCGAGGAGGTGGACGGCGAGCCCATGTGGGTCATGGACGGCCACCCGATCGGTCGCTTCAGCGCCGGTGGGGTGATCGCCCGCGACGGCTCGAAGGAGACGTCGGACATCGCCCTCAACCACTGGTCCCACGACCAGGTGCACCTCGGCGCGCACGACCCCGACGTCCGCCTCGCGGTCATGGACGAGTGCGGCATCGACGCCCAGATCATCTTCCCGAGCACGATCGGCCTCGGGGGCCAGGACCTCGGCATGGTCGACGACGAAGCCCTCTGCCGGGTAGTCGTCGAGATGTACAACGACCGCATGGCCGAGATCCAGGCGGCGTCGCACGACCGGCTCCTCCCGCTGCCGCTCATGCCGGCCTGGAGCGTCGAGCGCTGCGTCACCGAGGCGAAGCGGGTGGCCGACCTCGGGTGCCGGGGCGTCAACATGACGTCGGACCCCCAGGACCTCGGAGCCCCCGACCTGGCCAGCCGGGACTGGGACCCGTTCTGGGAGGTGTGCGCCGGGCTGCACCTGCCGGTGCACTTCCACATCGGGGCGAGCGCCACCACGATGGGCTTCTACGGCAGCTACCCCTGGCCGTCGCATCCGCCGAACACCCGCCTGGCCATCGGCGGGACGCTCCTCTTCATCGGTAACGCCCGCGTCGTGACCAACCTCATCCTCTCGGGCATGTTCGACCGGCACCCCGACCTGAAGATGGTGTCGGTCGAGAGCGGGGTGGGCTGGATCCCGTTCATCTTGGAGGCGCTCGACTACGAGATGGCGGAGAACGCCGGCCCCGAGTTGGCCGAGTTCAAGAAGCTGCCCTCGGAGTACTTCCGGAGCAACCTCTACGCCACGTTCTGGTTCGAGAACAACCGCAACAAGCTGCCCGACCTCATCGAGGCGGTGGGCGAGGACAACATCTTGTTCGAGACGGACTTCCCCCACCCCACCTGTCTCTACCCGCACCCGCTGCAGACGGTCGAGGCCAAGATGGCCACGCTCCCCGAGACCACCCGCCGCAAGATCCTCGGCGAGAACGCCCGCCAGCTCTACCGGTTGTAAGGGGCGCTCACCCGGCCCGTCCCTCAGGCCGGGTCGTCGGGCAGACGGAGGGCGTTGGCGAAGATCCGGGCCAGGTGGTCCACCCCCTCGTCGAAGCTGCAGTCGACCAGGCCCTGGACGAACCACATCTCGGGGAAGCGGTTGGTGATGGCGCCGACCGCGGCGGCGGCGATGAGCGGGTCGAGGGTCGGGTCGGCCAGCCCGTGCCGCTGGAGCTGGCGGATCGAGTCGGCGACGCGGTGGCGGTAGCGCTCGTGGCGCTCCCGGCGGAGGGCCCCGAGGTCCTCGTCGTAGCGGGAGACCTGCTCGATGACGCCGATGATCCGGGCCTCGTCCCGGTAGGTCTCGAGGTGCCGCCGGATGGCCTCTTTGATGCGCTGGCGCGGCGGGGCCTCGGAGGCCGGGTCGAGGATCACCGCGTCGAGGGGGGCGGAGAGCCGCTCGTCCACCTCGGCCGCCACCTCCCGGAACACCTCCTCTTTGGAGTCGAAGTAGTGGTAGAAGGAGCCGTGGGAGAGGCCGGCCCGCTCGGCGATGTCGGAGATGCGGGCGTCGAGGAAGCCGTGCTCCTCGAAGATCGCCTTGGCCGCCTCCACGAGGCGCGCCCGGGTGCGGGCGCCCTTCTGGGATCTCGGCCCGCTCGGCCGCTCGCTGTTCAGTGGCACGGCCGTCGCCACGCCCGCTCCTCTCTCGACGAGTTCGGTCTCACCGCTCACCGTGACACAACGGTCGGCCCGAGCGTACGGTTCGCCCACCCCGGCGCCGGGACATCCCGGCGTCGCCGACTCACGACGTGACCACCGGCAGGCTCTCCCACCCGCGCACGGTGGAGGTCCGGGCCTGCCTGGCGTGCTCCCAGTCGACCTCCCACACCGGGAAGCGCTGCAGCACCTCGTCGAGGGCCACCCGCCCCTCGAGGCGGGCGAGGGCCGCCCCGAGGCAGAAATGGAGGCCGTAGCCGAAGCTCAGGTGGTGCACGAACTCCCGGTGGATGTCGAAGCGGTCGCCGTCGGCGAACCGGCGGTCGTCCCGGTTGGCCGAGCCGTTGATGAGCAGCATCACGCTCCCCTCGGCCACCTTGTGGCCGTGGTGCTCGACGTCGGTCGCCACGTAGCGGGCCTGCACCGGTGAGGGCGCCTCGTAGCGCAGGATCTCCTCAATGGCCCGGGGGACGAGCGAGCGGTCGGCCACCAGCTCGGCCCGCTGGTCGGGGTGCTCGGCCAGCAGCTTGCCCGTCCAACCGATGAGCCGCGTCGTCGTCTCGTTGCCCGCCCCGGCGATGAGGGAGACGTACGTGAGGACCTCCTCGCGGGTGAGCCGCCGGCGCTCCCCGTGCTCGTCGTCGAACTCCGCGTTCAAGAGCTCGGTCATGAGGTCGTCGGAGGGGTGCTCGGCCCGCCACTCGATGTAGTCGGCGAACATCGAGACCGTGTCGAAGTCCCGGGTGACCACCTTGGCCTCCTCGCCCTCCTCGAGGCGCAGGCCCTCGTCGAGGCGGTCCCGGATGGCCTCCTGGTCCTCCTCGGGGATGCCGAGGAGGTAACCGATGGTCCGCATCGGCATCTCCGCCCCGAGGTCGGCGATGAAGTCGAACCGAGCGGCCCCGACGAGCGGGTCGAGCGTGCGGGCGCAGAACTCCCGGACCTTGGGCTCGATGGCCGCCATCTTCTTCGGGGTGAAGACCCGGGACATGAGGCCCCGGTGCACGTCGTGCTGCGGCGGGTCCTCCATGAGGATCATCCCCGGGGGCATCTCCATGTTGGCCTTGATCACCTCGAGGACCGAGCCCCGGCCCGAGCGGTAGGTGGCCCAGTCGATGAGGCCCTGCTCGACGTCGTCGAAGCGGGAGAGGGCGAAGAAGTCGTACTGCTCGTTGTAGTAGAGCGGCGCCTCGTCCCGGAGCCGACGCCACACCGGGTGGGGGTCGACGTCGATCTCGAAGTCGTAGGGGTCGTAGTAGGGGTGGCTGGCCGTCTCCGTCACGTTCGCCCCCATCTTCGGTCGAGCGTCGGGGGGCCCAATGTATCCCAATATTGACGTCACAGTCACTATTTATTACCGTGGCCACGACCCCGGCACCCCGAAGGAGCGTGGTTGGGACTTCGTCGGAGTGGCACCGTGGGTTGGCGCGCCGTCACGGCCGGCGCCCTCGGGTTGAGCGCGCTCGTCGTGAGCGTCGGCACCTTGGCCGCTCCCGCCCCGGCGGCCGCGACGGGCGGGTCCGACCCGTTCCGGGCGGCGGCCACGTTCGTCGGACCGATCACCGGGGGCCACGTCATCGAGCCCGAGACGGCGCTCCCCACCGAGCTCGGCCGCTACGGCTACGTCGAGCAGGAGTTCTTCGCCTCGGGCACGGCGCACGCCTACGGGGTCACCTCCTCGCCCGTCGACGGACGATGGACGGTCGAACCCAGCACCGCGGCCAGCTACCGCACCCGGGTGCTCGTCCGCCGACCGGCCGACCCGGCCCGCTTCAGCGGGACGGTGGTCGTCGAGTGGATGAACGTCTCGGAGGGTGAGTCCGCGCCCGACTGGATGTACCTCAATCCCGAGCTGATGGCCGCGGGCGACGCCTGGGTGGGCGTCTCGGCCCAGGCCCTCGCGGTCGACGGCGGCACGCCGATCCTCGGCTCGCTCCAGGGGGCGGGCAAGGGCCTCGTGGCGGAGGAGCCCGAGCGGTACGGCTCGCTCCACCATCCGGGCGACGACTACGCGTTGGACCTGTTCGACCAGGTCGGACTGGGACTGCGCGCCGACCCTTCCAGCATCCTCGGACCGTTGCGGCCCCGCCACATCGTGGCCGTCGGCGAGTCGCAGTCGGCCTTCTACCTCACGACCTTCGCCGACGCCATCGAGCCCGAGAGCCACGCCTTCGACGGGATCTTCATCCACAGCCGGGCCGGCACGGCCGCACCGCCGAGCGCCACGGCGAGCGGCCCGGCCTCGGGTGGCGCCGGCGTGCGGATCCGGACGGACCTCCACGTCCCGGTCTTCATGTTCGAGACACAGACCGACGTCATCGAACTGGGCTACGCCGCCGCCCAGCAACCCGACTCCCGCGACGTCCGGACCTGGGAGGTGGCCGGCACCTCGCACGCCGACAGCTACATCCTCGGATCGACGCCCCTCAGCGTCCTCGGCTGCACGACCCCGATCAACACCGGGCCCCAGCACCTGGTGGTCCAGGCGGCCTTCGCCGACTTCGTCCGCTGGGTGGTGGACGGCACCCCGCCGCCTTCGCCGCCACCCTTCAGGCTCAGCTCGCGGAGCCCCCCGACGCTCGCCCTCGACCGCTACGGCAACGTCATCGGGGGCGTACGGACGCCGGCCGTGAACGTGCCGACCGCCACGCTCAGCCAGATCGCACCCCCCGGCACGAGCGTCATCTGCTCCTTGTTCGGCTCGACCACGCCCTTCAGCGCCCAGATGCTGGCCACCCTCTACGGCACGAAGGCCCACTACCTCGCCCGCTACACCGCCGCGCTGGACCGGGCCATCGCCGGCGGCTACGTCCTCCCGGCCGACCGGGCCATGCTCCTCGCCGAGGCGCGGCAGGTGACGTTCCCCGCCGCCTGAGCGAGCCGGTGCTCAGGCGGCGAAGGGCAGGTGCATCGCCTCGGCCAGGTTGCCCCCCATGACCCGGGCGATGTCCTCCGCCGGCAGGCCCGCCAGCTCCTCCACGTAGGAGAGCGGGTCGGACATCCCCTCGGCGTGGGGGTAGTCCGAGCCGAAGACCACCCGGTCGGCCCCCATGAGCTCGATGAGGCCCCGGGGGTCCTCCTCGTGGAACGGGTGGATCCAGACGTTGCGCTTGAGCACAGCGAGGGGGTCCTCGCCGTAGAGGCGGGGGTTGTGGGCGTAGGCCTGACCCACCGCGTCGACGAAGGGGCGCACCCAGCCCGAGCCGTTCTCGACCGGCAGGATGCGCAGCGTCGGGAACCGCGAGAGGAGCCCGTGGCCGATGATCGAGGCCATCGTGTCGAAGATCCCCCGGCCCTGGGTATGCATGATCTCGAGGAAGCCCGACGGACCGGCGAACGGGAGGTGCTCGCCGTCGGGCCGGCCCTCCCAGAGGTTGTAGTAGCGCGTGAGGCCGTCGTCGGAGGAGTGCAGCCCGACCGTGATGTCGGCCTCGGCCACCTGCCGCCAGAAGGGGTCGAACTCGGGGAGGGCGAACGAACGCGTGCCCTCGAAGCCCGGCACCGGGGCCGGCCGGATCAGGATGATCTTGGCCCCCCGCTCCACCACCCACTCGAGCTCCTTGATGGCCTCGCTCACGATGGGGAGGGTGATGATCGGCGTCGGGAAGATCCGGCCCTCGTAGTCGAAGGTCCACTGCTCGTGCAGCCACTGGTTGAGGGCGTGCACCACGGCGTGGGTGGCCCTCGGGTCGTTGCGCAGCCGGTCCTCCAAGAGGCTGGCCAGCGTGGGCCACATGAGGGCCCGGTCGATGCCGAGCTCGTTCATGAGCTGCAGGCGCGGCTCGGGGGCGAAGAAGGCCTCGGGCGAGCGGATCGGCTCCCCCATCAGCTCCCTCGTGCTCTTGCCCTCGGGGTTGCCGTGCTTGAAGTACTCCTCCCAGGCCCCGGGCCGGGCCACCACGCCGAAGGTGGGGTTCGGGATGTACTCGGAGATCACGCCCTTCACGGCGATCTTGTCCCGCCCGTTCACCTGCACGTACTTGATGAGCCCGCCGTACTCGGCCGGCAGGAACCTGGTGAAGGCGTCCACCGTCTCGTACAGGTGGTTGTCCGCGTCGAAGACGGGAAAGTCGACCACGGTCTTCTGCACGACGACCTCCGGGTGCTCGCTGCTCGGGAAAGAGGCGGCCCTGGGCAGCGGCCCACGACCGGCCGACCGCACCCTACTAGTTATCGACTTCGACGTCAATATTAGAGGAGGCCCTGGCGACCTGGGACCGGGTCCGGCCGGCTGGCTACCCTCGGCCCATCGCTCGGCATGCGGTCCGAGCCGGGGAGGTGCCGAGGTGCGAGACATCCGGGAACTGCGGGAGGACAAAGAGGCCTACGCGGCGGAGCTCGAGCGCCGCTGGACGGGCCTCCTCAGCTACCGCTACATCGGGCGCAACTACTCGTCCATGAACACCGGCGAGGCCGACAACACGGTCACCCTGCGCCGGGACATGCGCAACGCCACCGGTGGGCTCCTGGTGGCGCCGCTCTCGATCAGCTCGCCCGAGGGCAACGTGGGCTCGGACCTCGAGACCGTGCCCAACCCCGTCATCCACAGCTGCCAGATCCTCGACCCCGCCCGCGACGTGCAGCGCATCGAGGTGGTCGAGTCCGAGGTGCTCCACTCGGGCACCCGGATGGGCTACAGCCGCTCGAAGATCGTCGACGCCGACGACCACGACCGGGTCATCGCCTTCACCGAGGGTCAGGGGGTGCGGATCGGGACGGTGCCCGAGGGCCTGAAGAAGATGCCCGAGAGCAGGCTGGAGATCGTGGACTCACCGGACCTGCCGCCGCTCTCCGAGGCGTTCGGAGCGTCGCGCCGCCCCGACGGCCACTGGGTCCTGCCCGAACTGTCGGTGGAGCTCGCCTCGCCTGACGCCGCCCTCCATATCGGCCCCCAGCACGTCGTTCTCGAAACGGCCGCCGTCGACCTGGCCGCTGCCCTGACCGGCACCGACCGCCTCCAGATGGAGGCCTGGCACGTGATGTTCCTCGCCCGCGGCAAGATCGGCCCGTTCCGGGTCGACGGCGAGGCGCACCACGGCACAGACGGATTGGTCGGCGTCCGGCTCAGCCTCAACGACGAGGGCAACGAGGCGAAGGCGGTGACGGCCGCGTCGGCCCTCCTCCGAATCGTCGGCTAGTCGCTCGACACACCTCGTAGGGCGCGAGCACCTGGTCGTTGTGGTGCGAGCCGACATGGGCCTGCGGACCGAGGTGGGAGGCTTCCAACGATGGACGATGAGGAGCGGGTCGTCGAACTGGACCTGCCGTGGCAGCCGGATGCCGGTGCCCCCCATCCCGTCGTCAGGCAGGACGAGGCACGACTCGTGGTCGTCTACCGAGCGGCCCACCCCGCCGTCGGCCCCTTCGTCCGACTCCAATTCGACAGCCCGCTCTGCTCGATCTTCGGCTACCCCAACGATGAGGCACTCGCCGGTCATCCCCTCTACGAGGTCGGTCTCGGTTCCTATGGGCTGTACGAGGTCCTCTCATCTGCGTGGCTGCGAGAGCTGCGCGGACGAAACCTGACGTGCTTTCCGAACTCCACCTGGTGGCCGGATCCCCCTCATGA
>DATGZH010000031.1:0-15575 GCA_035297265.1 Acidimicrobiales bacterium
CCTCCCTCTGCCTTCGCTGGCCTGAGGGTTCGCGCAAGGGGCTCCGAGCTCCCACGAACTCGATTACTGAGCGTGTACTTCAGCGAAGGATGTGCAAGGTCTCTCGGGAAGGTGGTGCTCGTGATCTGGGTCAAGGTGCCAGGCCGCCCATCGGACCGAATGCTCGACCAGGACGACCAGGCGCTGGACCTCGAAGTCCTCGAGGTAATGAGCGCCCTCGTGAACAGCCGCATTTCGGCGTCCATACATGTCCACGAGCCATTTGTGCATGGCGGCTTCTTCTCCGAGATCCGGCAACCGCCATTTCGGTGCGATCCTGTCGGCAATCGCCTGTCCTTTCCCTAGCACGCCCTTTCCCTCAATAAACAGGCATTCGAATACCGTCATCGAGGCGGCCAAAGCCTCCGATGGCCAGTCCGTGACAAACGCCTTCCGGAACCATCGGCAGGCAGCAAGGCATCGGCGCTCCCAGTCGGTTCGAATCTCAGGGTCTTTGGCTGCCGCATCTTCGAGACCTCGGACCATTGGATGATCAAGAGCGCTCCCGCTCAGATGGAAGTCTTCCGAATGGCCTGACGATGAGGTGGCCCGAGACGACCCTCCGATCGCTATGAGAGGAGCGTGAGGCGCTTGCGGGTTGCAGGCAATTGTCAGCAGAGAACGAGCCTCATCGAAGACGTCCCTCGCTCGCCGCTCAGCCGATTCCCGATCACGCGCAATCACGTCTGCGATCAGCATTGGACGGTCGACCTGAACTTCGAGAAATCGTGGGTCGCCGAGGATATCTCCAAGTTCTGGAGGCAGCGCGGAGTGGAGCGTCGCTCTCCCCACCCGCCTTGGGGCCATTGGGAAGTACCCAGAGACCTGCTCGATCACCTGCCACGATGTATCGCCTTCGGTGAGCTTCTCCTCGAGCCATGAGAGTCCCTCGCCGAGACCGCTAGTCCGTGCCACGCGACATGCCCGGACCACCAAATCACCCACGAATTCTCGACTCGGGCCTCCCGAGGCCAGGGCAGAAGACGCCAGGTGGCGCTGCAGTCCCTCGAGAAGCACGAAAGCCTCTCCTCGGATGAGCACGCCGTCGTCGGCGAAGCCGCTCAACACGAAGGGTCCGGGCTCGTGTGGTTCGCCGAATTCGACACCGAATTTGATCAGGCCGAAGAGATTGCCGAACATTTCCCGCGATTTGTCGTCCACCGGGAGAAGGCTAGATGGGCGCCAGCGCCGGCGGTCCCGGCTCGAACACGCTCGACGGCCGGGAATGGTAAACGGTAAACGGTTACTTGTAACACTAGACGTGACGTGTATTGTTATGGGTATATGGCCCCGAAGCGAACACTCCGCACCTTCCGCTGCGCCTACTGCGGGGAGAAGCGGTCCGTGCCGTCTACCCGCGGTCCCGTGCCGACCTACTGCTCGCCAGCTCACCGCCAGGCCGCCTATCGCCAGCGGCATCGACGGGGACCAGTGGCAGAAGGGCAACCACGCCTGCGAGACGAGCTCGACATGCTTCGGATGATTCTCGAACGTGCAAGCCACACAAAGAGCTGGGGTGAGGCACGAGAAGTGCTGGCCGAGGGACTGGACACCGACGGGAGGTCGACGACGTGACAACGCGACGAGGACGGGGCGAGGGAGGCATCCGGAAGCGGGCTGATGGCCGGTGGGAGGCGGCGATCGACCTTGGGTGGGAGAGCGGAAAGCGCAAACGCAAATTCCTCTACGGCCGGACCAGGATCGAGGTGGCCGAGAAGCTCCGGCGGGTCCAGGCCGCCATCGACAACGGGCGTCCGGTGCTCGACGAGCGTGTCCAGGTCGGCGACTTCCTCGATCGGTGGCTCGACACGGTGGTCAAGCCGAACCGTAGCCATGGCCACTGGCGAAACTGCGAGGCCGCCGTCCGGCTCCACATCAAGCCGGCGCTCGGGAGCATCCGGCTCTCGAAGGTGACGGCAGCGGACGTGCAGCGGCTCGTCAACGACGCGCGTGCGAAGGGGCTCGCCGACGACAGCGTGCGCCTCATCCATGCCGCCCTACGTGCGGCCCTCGGGGTCGCGAAGCGGTGGGGCCTCGCACACGAGAATGTAGCGAGCCTCGTCGAACCGATCAGCGTCCACCGGGACGAGGTGGAGCCCTTCAGTGAAGCGGAGCTCGGCCAGCTGCTCGCCGTAGCTGGTCAGGACCGGCTCGGGGCGTACGTGAAGGTCGCCGTAGCACTCGGGCTCCGGCCCGGAGAGGCTCGGGCGCTCACCTGGGCCGATCTGGATCTCGACGGCGAGTATCCATCGCTCCGGGTGCGCAATGCGTTCAGCCGGAGTGCCGGCGGGGAGAAGCTCGGGCCGCCGAAGACGCCGCGGTCTCGGCGCGTCATCGCTCTGCCGAGGCAATCCGTCGATGCCCTGATGGACCATCGCCGGCGCCAGCTCAAGGAGCGCATTCACGCCGGGCCAGCCTGGCAAGCGGGCGATTTCGTCTTCGCACAACCCGACGGCCGGCCCTTGACCGAAAGCGCCCTCTCTCGCTGGTTCGCCGGGTTGAGCGCTCAGGCGGGAGTGACCGGCCATCGGCTCTACGACTTGCGTCACACTGCTGCGACCCTGCTGCTCGCCCAGGGCGTCCACTCCCGATACCTGATGGAGGTCCTCGGACACTCGACCATTCGGCTCACCATGGAGACCTACGCGCACGTCATGCCGGCCGCCATGCGCGACACGGCCAACGCCATGGACCGGGCTCTCGACCTGGTTACGGCTGCCACTCCTGGTGCGGTTGGCAGTCAAGTTGGCGGTCAAACCGCCTGAGTTGACGTTCGGATTCCGGAGCGAGGACGCCCAAAAGGGCTCTCACTAGGTACATCGTTACGTGGGCCGGGGAGGATTCGAACCTCCGTAGGCTGAGCCGGCAGATTTACAGTCTGCTTCCTTTGGCCACTCGGACACCGACCCGTGGCGGCAACAGGGTAGCCCGCGACCCGAGTGGCCCCCGCAGTCGCCGCCCGTCGGACGCCTCCCCGTAAGATGCGCCCATGCCCACCTTCGACATCGTCTCCGAGGTCGACATGCAAGAGGTCCGCAACGCGGTCGACCAGGCCAACCGGGAGGCGGTCACCCGGTTCGACTTCAAGAACACGGACTCCAAGATCGACCTCACCGACAAGGAACTCGTGCTCCACTCCTCGACCGAGGACCGTCTGAAGGCCCTCTACCAGGTGCTGGAGGAGAAGCTGGTCCGCCGCCAGGTCTCGCTGAAGGCCCTCGACCCGGGCAAGGTCGAAGAGGCCAGTAAGGGGGCGGCCCGCCAGCACGTGGCCATCCGGGCCGGCGTCTCGTCGGACCACGCCCGGCGCCTCAACAAGTTCATCAAGGACCTCGGGTTGAAGGGTGTGAGTTCCCAGACCCAGGGCGAACAGGTCCGGGTGAGCGGGAAGAAGCGGGACGACCTCCAGACGGTGATCGCCGCCTGCAAAGAGGAGGACTTCGGGATCCCGCTCCAGTTCAACAACTTCCGCGACTGAAAACGCAGGTGGGTCAGCCGGGTCCCTCGCTGACGCCGGCCGACTCGAACGTCGCCATCTCGCCGAGGACCCGCGCCGCCGCCTCGAGCAGGGGCAGGGCCAGGCAGGCCCCCGTGCCCTCGCCGAGGCGCAGGTCGAGGTCGACGAGCGGCTGCAGGCCGAGGTGCGTCAGCGCGGCCGACGCCCCCGGCTCGGCCGAGCGGTGGCCGGCGAAGAGGTAGTCCCGGGCCAGGGGGGCGAGGGCCACCGCGGCCAGGGCCGCGGCGTCGGCGATGAGGCCGTCGAGCACGACGGGGAGACCGGCCGCCGCCGCGCCCACGACGTAGCCGGCGAGGCCGGCGATCTCCAGCCCGCCGAGCGAGGCGAGCGTGGCGAGCGGGTCGTCCACCGGGCCGTGGCGCTCGAGCGCCCGCTCGACCACCCGCACCTTGGTCGAGAGCGTCTCGTCGTCGATCCCGGTCCCCCGCCCGGTGACCTCGGAGGCCGGCCGGCCGGTGAGCGCGGCCACGAGGGCGGCCGACGCCGTCGTGTTGGCGATGCCCATGTCCCCGGTGAGGAGGCACCGCTGGCCGGCCGCGGCCAGCTCGGCGGCCAACGCCGCCCCGACGTCGAGGGCCGCCCGGGCCTCGTCGAGGGTCATGGCCGGACCGGCGACGAGGTTGGCGGTGCCGGGGCGCACCTTCTCCCGGCGGAGGCCCGGCGCCGGGGCGAGCTCGGCCGCCACGCCGACGTCGACCACCACCACGTCGACCCCGACCTGTCGGGCGAGCACGTTCACCGCCGCGCCGCCGGCACAGAAGTTCGCCACCATCTGCGCGGTGACCTCCTGGGGCCAGGGCGACACCCCCTCAGCCAGCACGCCGTGGTCGCCGGCGAACACGGCGACGGTGGCCGGGCGGGGCACGGGCGGCGGGCATCGTCGGGCGATGGCCGACAGGCGCACCCCGGCCTCCTCGAGCCGGCCGAGCGAGCCCGGGGGCTTGGTCAGCTGGAGGTGGCGGGCCGCCGCCTCGGCCGCGGCGGCGTCGTCGACGGGGACGAGCCGTCCCCGTGCCTCATCGAAGGGCGGCACCCTCGGAGTGCTCTTCGATGTCGATGTGCTCGTCGATCTCCTCCAGGAGGTCCGGCGCCTGGAAGAGACGGTTGAAGAGCTTGAGCTTCAGCACCCAGAAGATGCCGAACGAGAAGAGGTTGGCCACCAGCACCAGCGCGGTGGACTCGGCGTGGTTGAGGGCGTACTTGGTCGAGATGTGTCGGGCGAAGGCCGCCCCGAAGATGGAGACGGTGATGCCTGCCGCGGCCATCAGCCAGAACGGGATGACCTCTCTCACCAGGTGGGAGCGGCCCGACTTCCCCCAGGCCCAGCGGCGGTTGAGCCAGTAGGAGGGGACGGTGGCCACCACGTTGGCGAAGACGGTGCTCGGGACCTCCGTCCAGAGCCGGAGCACGCCGTAGACGATGAAGAGGACGAAGAACGAGCAGGCCGTCGAGATGGCCGACACCGTCGTGTAGCGGAGGACCTTCTTGCCCTCGTGGGTGTGGAGCCACGCCCAGAGGCGCTCGAGGTGTCCGACCATCCGGGCCACCTTAGTAGGACTCCCGGGTGGGGCCGAGGCGGGCGGAACGCCCTCGGCGGCGGCTGCCGACGCCGGGTCACGGGGCCGCCGGCAGCTCGTTGGCCTCGGCCACCCGGCCGAACCAGCCGGCGCTCGGCTTGGGCCGGCGCTCGAAGGTGGTGCGGTCGACGGCGCAGAGGCCGAAGGTCGGCTGGTAACCGTAGGCCCACTCGAAGTTGTCGAGGAGCGTCCAGACGAAGTAGCCCCGGACGTCGAGGCCGTCGGCGAGGCAGCGGAGCACCCCGGTGAGGGCCTCGTGCACGTAGGCCACGCGCTCGGCGTCGTCGGCCGTGCCGATGCCGTTCTCGGTCACGTAGACCGGGCGGCCGCTCACCGCCGCCGCCCGCCGCACGGTGTGCTCGACCGAGTGGGGCCAGTACTCGTAGCCCATCTGCGTGACCGGGAGCCCCGCCTCCGGACCGAGGAGGCCCTCGGGGCCGAAGCGCATGCGGGTGTAGCACTGCACCCCGACGAAGTCGTCCTCCCCGGTCGCCTCGAGGTAGACGTCCTCCATCAGCCGTTCCGCCTCGTCCCGCAGCGGCTCGCCACCCGGCGCCGCCTGCATCTCGGCCATCGAGAGGGTGAGGCCCACCGGGAAGCGGCCCGGGCCCGCCCGGAGGGCCGCCCGGGCCAGGTGGTGGGTCCGCACCATGGCCTCGTTCACGGCCACGTAGCGGCCGAGGTCGGTGGCCCCGGGCGGGAAGGCACCGAGGAGGTAGCCGAGCACGGCCACCACGTTGGGCTCGTTCAGGGTGCAGGCCATGCCGACGAGGTCGCCCAGGTGGGCCCCGGCCCGCTCGACGAAGCGGGCGAAGCGTTCGGGGGCGTCCGCCGCCTCCCAGCCGCCCCGGGCGGCCAGCCAACGCGGCGTCGTGAAGTGGTGGAAGGTGACGACGGGGAGGAGCCCCCGCTCGTGGCACGCCGCGCAGACGGCCCGGTAGTGGTCGAGCCAGGCGGTCGAGAACTCGCCCTCGGCCGGCTCGATGCGGCTCCACTCGAGGGAGAAGCGGTAGGCGCCGAGGCCGAGCCCGGCCACGAGGTCAACGTCCTCGGGCCAGCGGTGCACGGAGTCGCAGGCGTCCCCGCTCGGTTCGGCCACGCCTGAGCCCGCCTGGTGCTCCCAGTCCCACCAGTCGTTGTTGGTGTTGCCCCCCTCGATCTGGTGGGCCGCGGTGGCCACGCCCCACAGGAAGCCCTCGGGGAAGGTGGTCGCGACGTCGTCGCCGGGCGGGGGCACCGGGCCGCACGGTAGCGGACTGCCCGAGGGCCGGGCTCGCCCGGCGCGTCCGGCGACTGTCAACATGGCGCCGGTGAGCGACTCCCTCGACTTCCTCGTGCACCTGCTCGACCTCGAGCCGATCGAGGTCAACATCTTCCGGGGCACCCAACCCGACGAGGAGCGCCAGCGGGTCTTCGGGGGCCAGGTCGCCGGCCAGGCCCTCATGGCCGCCGGCCGGACGGTGGACCACGGGCGGGTCCACTCGCTGCACTCCTACTTCCTGCGCCCGGGCGACCCGGCCGTCCCGATCCTCTACGAGGTGGACCGCATCCGCGACGGCAAGTCCTTCACGACCCGGCGGGTCGTGGCCATCCAGCACGGCCGGGCCATCTTCAACCTGGAGTGCTCCTTCCACGTCGACGAGGAGGGTCTCGACCACCAGTTCCCGATGCCCGACGTGCCGGCCCCCGAAGACCTGCCCACGCTCCCCGAGCGGCTGGCCCCCATGCGCGAGCTCCTCGGCGACTGGTTCGATCGTCCCCACCCGATCGACCAGCGCTACGTGGGCGGCCTCCCCTGGCACCACAGCGAGGTCGAGGCGGCCCCGTTCCAGCAGCTCTGGATCCGGGCCGACGGCGAGCTGCCGGCCGACCCCCTCCTCCACGCCTGCGTGGTGACCTACGCCTCGGACCTGACGCTCTTCGACACGATCCTGCAGCCCCACGACGTGCGCTGGGACGACGTCAACTTCATGGGGGCGAGCCTCGACCACTGCATGTGGTTCCACCGCCCGTTCCGGGCCGACGAGTGGCTGCTCTACGACACCGACTCGCCGGTCGCCGCCTCGGCCCGGGGCCTGGCCCGGGGCTTCCTCTACGACCGGTCGGGCCGCCTCGTCGTCTCGATGGTCCAGGAGGGCCTGGCCCGGGTCATCCACGGCCCCGGCTGAGGGGCCGGGCGCTCAGCGCTGGCCGATGGGGACGTAGTCCCGGGACTCGGGGCCGATGTAGAGCTGGCGGGGCCGGGCGATCCGGGCGTCCTGGTCCAAGAGCTCCTGCCAGTGGGCCAGCCAGCCCACGGTGCGGGCGATGGCGAAGAGCACGGGGAACATCTCGAGCGGGAAGCCCATGGCCTGGTAGATGAGCCCCGAGTAGAAGTCGACGTTCGGGTAGAGCCGCCGCGAGGTGAAGTACTCGTCGTTGAGGGCGATCTCCTCGAGCTTGAGCGCGATGTCGAGGAGCGGGTTCTTGCCGGTCACCTCGAAGACCTCGTCGGCCGTGCGCTTGATGATCTTGGCCCGCGGGTCGTAGCTCTTGTAGACCCGGTGGCCGAATCCCTGGAGCCGGCCGTGGCCCTGCTTCACCGCGGCCACGAAGGCCGGGACCTCGTCGACGCTCCCGATCTCGGTCAGCATCCGGATGACCGCCTCGTTGGCCCCGCCGTGGCGGGGGCCGTAGAGGGCGGCGCAGGCCGCCGCGGTGGCCGAGTAGGGGTCGGCGTGGCTGGAGCCCACCACCCGCATGGCCGTGGTCGAGCAGTTCTGCTCGTGGTCGGCGTGGAGGATGAAGAGCACGTCGAGGGCCCGGGCCAGCACCGGGTTGGCCTCGAAGCGGGGCTCGGCCACCTTCCACATCATCGAGAGGAAGTTGGACGCGAAGTCGAGCGAGTTGTCCGGGTAGACGAACGGCATCCCGACGCTGAAACGGTGGGCCGCCGCGGCCAGGGTGGGCATCTTGGCGATGAGCCGGATGATCTGCTTCTGGCGGGACTCGGGATCGAAGATCTCCTTGGCGTCGAGGTAGAAGGTGGACAGGGCGGCCACGGCCGAGACGAGCATGCCCATCGGGTGGGCGTCGTAGTGGAAGCCCTCCAAGAAGCGCTTCCGGACGTTCTCGTGGATGAAGGTGTGGAGGGTGATCTCCCGCCGCCAGACCTCGAACTCCGCCGCCGACGGCAGCTCGCCGAAAAGGAGCAGGTAGGCCACCTCGAGGTAGGTGGACTGCTCCGCCAGCTGCTCGATCGGGTAGCCCCGGTAGCGCAGGATCCCGGCCTCGCCGTCGAGGTAGGTGATGGCGCTCTCGCAGGCCGCCGTGGACATGAAGGCCGGGTCGTAGAACCAGGTGCCCGGCAGGATCTTGGACCACTCGGCGGCCGAGACCCCGCCGTTCACGATCGGTATCTCGAGCGTCTCACCCGTCCGGTTGTCGGTGATGGAGATGCTGTCCGTCACGGGCTCGGGCCCTCCTCTGTGCGGTCGCTGCGCTCTCTCGCTCCTGCGCTGTGGCCTGCCCACGGCGTCCCTGGCGCGGCCGCCGCGTGCGGCGCCGACCGCCCCGTACCGAAGGGCGATCCTACGGCGCCTTGGTGGTCGTGGTCACACCGGCAGTCGTCGTCGTCGTGGTCGTGGGCGGGGTGGGGGGCGAGACCACCACCGCCACGGCCTGGGTCAGCCCCGAAAGGTCGGTCTGGGCGGCCGGCGGGGTCACCGCCACGGTGAGGACGTAGCTCGAGCCGGGGCGGACGGGCAGGGCGGGCAGGACGACGGCCGCCCCCCGGGACGGGGCCAGGGTCAGCGTGTGGCGGACGCTCGTCCCGGCCGCCCCCGGCGCCGCCCCGAGCTCCTGCAGCGAGGCCGAGACGACGAGGCCCGACTCGGCCACGTTGCCGGCGTTCCACAGGACCGCGGTCACCGTGAGGCTCCCCGTCGGCGGCAGGACCGAGACGGCCACGCCCCCCGGGAGCCCGGCCGGCGCCGGGGGCGACCCGTTCAACGGGGGCACGGCCGGCGGGTCGAGGCGCACCGCGACCAGCTCCACGCGGTGGTGCGGGGCCAGCCGGCGCGAGGACGCCACCTCGTCGACGAGTGTGGCCACCGGCCCCGGGGCCCAGAGGGTGGGGTCGGTCACCCAGACCGACCGGGGTAGGCGGGCCGACCCGCCGGCCGCGAAGAGCTGGCGCCGCAGGGCGGCGTAGCTCCGGTCGGCCTGCGCGAGCTCCGCCCCGGCCGACGCGAGCTCCGAGCCCACCTGGCTCGTCGAGAGGAGGATGGCCGAGGGTCCGCTGGACGCGCTGGCGGACGAGGGGGCGCCGGCGACCGGGAGGGGGGCCATGCCGAGCAGCCCGTCGACCGCCGAGCGGAGCTGGCGGACGGCCGCCGCCCGGTCGGCCATCACCGTGGCGAAGTCGCCGCTCACGCCGGCCGGGGCGGCCGGCGGGGAGAGCGCGGCGGCCTCGGCCGAGTCGTTGGCCGACTGCACCACGAGGTCGTCGAGCTCGGTCTGGAGGCGGGGCCGGCTGAGCGTGGGCATGGCGTTCACGAGCGAGCGGAGCTGCGCACCCGTGCGGTTCGAGGCGTCCACCACGACCGACGCCTGGACGGCGAAGGACCGGTTCACCGAGCGCCGGTAGGGGCCCGAGGCCCGCCCGGTGAAGAAGGCCCCCCCGATCAGGGCGCCGACCACGAGGACGACGGCCACCCCCCCGAGGATCCAGGGCCCGAGGGCGCGACCGGGCCGGCGACGGCGCTCGCTTCCGGGCATTGGGGGTGAAAGCTACTGCCGGACCCCGCCACCGGGGCCCCGCCGGGTCCTGCTCAGGCGTCGCTCGGGGCGTGCTCCCCGTGCGGGCCGGCCCCGGTCCGGGCCGCCGTCGGCAGCGTGCTCGTCGTGGTCCGCCAGTTGACGGTGGGGGCGATGGCGTCCCGGTCCACCCGGTCCCGGTGGCGGTCGGCGACCGAGAGGAGCGAGGTGATCATCGCCGTGTTGAGGAGGTGCGGCACGAGGCCGAGGTCCAGCAGCTTCGTGTGGGCCGCCCGGTAGTAGTGCTGCTCCTTCTCCACGCGGGGGTCGTCGAGGTGCTCGATCGTGACCCGCCCGGGGTAGGCCGAAGCCACGAGGTCGGCCAGCTCGCCCACCGAGTAGGACTCGGTGAACTGGTTGAACACCCGGTACTCACCGGTGTCCGGCGGGTTGAGGAGGGCGAGCTCCACGCAGGCGAGGGTGTCGCGGATGTCGAGCATCCCCCGGGTCTGGCCGCCGGCCCCGTAGACGGTGATCGGGTGGCCGACCACCGCCTGGACGCAGAAGCGGTTGAGGACGGTGCCGAAGACGCCGTCGTAGTCGAAGCGGGTGGCGAGCTCGGGGTGGAGCACGGTCTCGGGCGTCTCTTGCCCGTAGACGATGCCCTGGTTGAGATCGGTCGAGCGGAGGCCCCAGATGCGGCAGGCGAACATGATGTTGTGGCTGTCGTGCACCTTGGACAGGTGGTAGAAGGACCCGGGCTGCTTGGGGTACGGCAGCACGTCGGTGCGCCCGCGGTGCGTGATCTCGATGAAGCCCTCTTCGATGTCGATATTGGGCGTGCCGTACTCGCCCATCGTGCCGAGCTTCACGAGGTGGATCGAGGGGTCCACCTCGGCGATGGCGTAGAGCAGGTTGAGCGTGCCGACCACGTTGTTGACCTGGGTGTAGACGGCGTGCTGGCGGTCGATCATCGAGTAGGGGGCCGACCGCTGCTCGGCGAAGTGGACGATCCCGTCGGGGCGGAACTCCGCGATGACCCGCTGGACGAAGGCGGCGTCGGTCAGGTCGCCCACGAACGGGTACACCGCGAGGCCCGAGACCTCCTCCCAGACCCGGACGCGCCGCTGGAGGTGGGCGATGGGGACGAGGCTGTCGACCCCCATCTCGAAGTCGTACTGGCGGCGCACGAAGTTGTCGACGACGCCCACCTCGTGGCCACGGGCCGAGAGGTGGAGGGCCGTCGGCCAGCCCAGGTACCCGTCCGCCCCTAGCACCAGTACCTTCACCCGACTCCTCCTTCTCCCGCCTCACGGCGGCGCTCGATCCGACCGGGCCGTACGAACGTTTGGCCGCCGGCGGCCGGTCCGGCCACCCGGTTCGAGCCGCCCGAACTCTAGGCCGGGTCTCGGCTCGGTCCCGGAGACCGTGCAACACGTTTGCAATACAAGGATGCCCCACCAACCTGGGAATAGCCTGAACGTGGCCGCAAGGGAGCCTGGCGATGTGTGAGGAGTCGATGAAGGTGGCGGCCCGCCGAGGCCGCGGGCGCCGACCGCTCAGCGCCGGGTGAGCAAGGCCTTCACCTGGGCTTTCGCCTCGGGGAGGTCCTCCAGGTCCCGCTCCTCGGCTCCACCAGGGCGGAGGAAGAGAAAGGTGCAGCGGACGACGGGACGGCCGAGGGCCTCCTCGAGGGCGAGGGCGTAGGCCCCCCCCTGGGCCCGGTAGCGGTCGAGGACCGCCGTCAGTTCCTCGTCACCCACCTGATCGGTCTTGTAGTCGACGACGACGAGGCCGTCGGGGCCGTCGACGACGAGGTCGCAGAAGCCCTCGAGCACCCGCTCCCCCACCGGGACGCCGACGTAGAGCTCCCGGAAGTAACGGCCGGCGGCCACGGCCGCCCGCACCGGTCCGGCGTCGAGGGCCGCCTGGGCCAGCTGCTCGACCTCGGCCACCCGCCCGGGCACCCCTTCGGCCGCCGCCTGCGCCGCCGCCAGCTCGGCCAGGCCCTCGCCCGTGGCCAGGTCGACCGACTGGAGGACGGCGTGCACCGCCCGACCGACCGCCGTCCCCGCCCGGCCTCGGCGCCAGGCGGGGCGGTCGTCGGACGGCTCGACGGGCGGCGGGACCGAGCCGGCCTCGAAGAGAGCCAGCTGGCCGGGCGCCTCCTCCTCGGCCAGCCGGACCACCGCGGTGGCGGCGAGCGTCCTCGGCCGGGCCGCCCGAGCGAGCAGGGCCTCCCGGGCGACGGCCCACGACTGCCGCTCCTCGGGCCCGTCGGGCTCGACCGGCCCCCCGTCCCGGGTCGGCGGTGCCGGGGGCGGGGGCGGGAGGGTGGGAGCGTCGAGCCGCCGCCACGCGGTGGGGCAGGACGCCGCGGCCTCGGCGAGGGCCGCGGCGAGCGAGGGCCGCCGCTCGCCGTCGGCGTGGTGGACCGAGACCACGAGGTGGTCCATGGCCCGGGTGGCCGCGACGTAAAGGAGGCGCAGGCGCTCGTGCCCCTCGAGCTCCTCCTCCGCCGCGGCCAGCCGCTCCCAGCCCGACGTCTCGACCGTGGCGCCCACCTTCACCTCGGCGCCGGCCTCGCCGAAGAGGACCCGGGCGTTACCCGCCGGGTTCGGTCGGACGTTCAAGCCACTCAGCACGACGACGGGGAACTCGAGACCCTTCGCCGCGTGGACCGTCATGATGCGCACCGCGTCGTGGTCGCCCTCGGGTACGACCGGCTCGGCGACCCGCGACTCCTCGGCCGCCTGGACCTCGGCCCAGGCGAGGAAGCCCCGCACGTCGCCGCCGAAGGCGTCGGCGTACCGGCGGGCCTGGTCGACCACGTAGCGCAGGCGACGCCAGGCCTCCCGCGGGCGGGGCTCGTCGAGCGAGAGGGCGAGGAGGCGCCGCTCGGCGAGGATCCGCTCGAGGAGGCTGCTCACCTCGCACCACCACCGCTCCCGGTGGAGCGCGTCGAGAGCCCGCTGGGCCACGGCCACGGGATGGTGCACCGCGCCGGACGGCGGCCGAACCCGGTAGTCCCAGCGGCCGCCGCGCTCGACGAAGTCGAAGAGGTCGTCGTCGCCGCAGCCGAACATCGTCGAGCGCAGCGCGGCCACCACCGCCACCTCGTCGGTCGGGTCGTCGACCGCCCGGAGCACGGTCAGGAGGTCCACGACCTCGCGGCTGGCGTAGACGAGCGAGCTCGTCTCGAGCCGGTAGGGCAGCCCGGCGGCGTCGAGCGCCTCCTGGAGGTACGGCAGCGTGGTCCGCGACGGCACGAGCACGGCCACGTCGGCCAGCCGGGTCGGTCGGCGGTCGTCACCGACGGGCCAACCCTCGCCGCGTGCCCGGGTGATGGCCGCCGCGACGTCGGCCGCCTCGGTCGTGCGCAGCGTCTCGAGCGGCGTCCCCGCCGCGGCCGGGCCGCCGAGGAGCACGACCGGCGGCGCCGTCGGACCCTCGGGCGGACCGGCGGGGCGCGTCGGCGTGAGCGGGTCGTAGGCCGGCTGTGAGCCGGGGACGCCCTCACCGATGAGCTCGCCGAACACCGCGTTGACGAAGTCGAGGACGCCGGGGACGGACCGGTGGTTGTGGCTCAGGCGGAGGGGCTCCCGGCCGAAGCGGTCGCGCATGGCCACGAAGAGCTGCACGTCGGCCCGACGGAAACGGTAGATCGACTGCTGGCCGTCGCCGACGAAGAAGAGGCGCCCGGGCGCCACCTCGAGCTCCTGCCACGGCCGGTCGCCGGCCGACGGCGACGGCGACGCGATGCGCACGGCCAGCTCTGCCTGGATGGGGTCGGTGTCCTGGAACTCGTCGATGAACTGGTAGCGGTACCGGGCCCCGAGCGCCGCCGCCACGTCGGGCCGCCACCGCAGCAGCTCCCGCGCCTGGACCAGGAGGTCGTGGTACTCGAGGCGCCCCTCCCGGCGCCGCTCGTCGGCCGCGGCCAGCGTGAGGCCGCCGAGCGCAGCGAGGAGGTTGGCCAGCCCGGCGCGGGCCGCGCCGAGCAGCAGCTCCCTGCGGGCCCGCTCGGCCGTCTCGAGGTGGCCGCGCACCTCGTCGATCCGCCCCGACCAGGCATCCTTGCGGCCGAGCCGGGCGTCGAGCCGTCCCACGTCGGACAACGCCGAGAGGAGCTCGTACTCGCTCGTCGCCCCGGCCACTCGCGCCGCGAGCACCGCCACCTTCTCCAGGTGGGTCAGCAGCTTGTCCGCCGTCTCGGTGCAGCAGCCGTCGAGGGCGAGCGCCTCGGCGAGCGATCGCTCGAGGGGCCCGGGGTCGACCGGGCCGAGTGGCAGCGGGCGCGGCGGGTGGTCGGCCACGAGGTCCCAGCTCGCGTTCAATTGCCGGGCGATCTCCTCGAGGTGGTCGAGGCCGATCCCGCAGGCGAGGCACCGGCGGAGCGAGGGCGCGAGGTCGGTGTCGTCGAGCAGCGCGTCCACGAAACCGGCCCAGCGCTCGCCGAAGGCCACGCTCGAGCGCACCTCGTCGAACACCTCGAACACCGGCGGGAGGCCCGCTTCGAAGGGGTGCTCGGCGAGCACCCGCCGGGCGAAGGCGTGCAGCGTGCCGATGGCCGCCCCGTCGATCTCGGTCAGCGCCTCGGCCGCCCGCTGGCCGCGCTCCGCCCGCGTCCTCCCCGGCACGCCCCGGTCGTCGTCGGCCTCTCCGTCCGCCGCCTGACGCTCGAGCTCGTCGGCGAGGCGGTCGCGCAGCTCGGCCGCCGCCGCCTCGGTGAACGTGATGGCCGCCACCTCGCCCAGCCGGGCCCGGCCCGAGAGCACGAGCTCGCAGATGCGGGCGACGAGGGCGGTGGTCTTCCCGGTCCCGGCGCCCGCTTCGACGAACCAGGTCTCGTCCAGCCGCTCGCGAACGGCCCGCCGGGCCTCGCCGTCGGTGAGGCTCACGGCCGCCCCCCGGTCCGCTGCGGCTCCGCCAGCGCGACGTAGCGGGCGAGGGCGGGGTCGCCGGCGAGGCGGTCCCAGGCCCGGCCCTTGTCGGCCGGGCAGGCCCCCTTGAAGTCGCAGAAGTGGCAGTTGGCGAAGTCGCCGCGCTCGTCGCTCCCCGGTCGGGCCGGGAAGTGGCCGGCCTCGATACCGTCGACGAGCACGGTGACGACCTCGTCGAACCGCTGCAGGTGCGCGTCGGAGAGCTCGACCGGCACCTGCCGGAAGCCAACCCGCCCGCTCACGAACCAGTAGAGCGCCCGCACCGGCTGCGACGGTGCGAACGCCCCGCGGGCGGCCAGGCCGTAGACCGGCAACTGCAGCTTCTGACCCCGCACCACGGGGTCCTCGGCCAGCTCGTCGAAGCCGTAGTCCCGGCCGGTCTTGTAGTCGATGACGGTCACGCCCGAACCGTCGGGCGACCGGTCGACCCGGTCGACGAAGCCCCGGAACGAGAGGGTGCGCTCCCCATCGAGAGCCACGGTCACCGGCGCACCCACGCCTGGGCCGAAGCGGAGCTCGACCGCAGCGGGGACCATGCCGGTCTCGGCCCGGTAGCGGGCGTCATGGTCGAGGAAGGC
This sequence comes from Acidimicrobiales bacterium, assembly GCA_035297265.1. Classification (GTDB taxonomy): domain Bacteria; phylum Actinomycetota; class Acidimicrobiia; order Acidimicrobiales; family RAAP-2; genus DATGZH01. The sequence goes on from DATGZH010000031.1 coordinate 15,392, forward strand.
CGAGAGGTCCCGCTCGACCGTCGCCCGGTCGAGCTCCCAGAGGAGCGGCCGACCGACGAGGCCGGCCTGCTCGTACTCGGCGAACACCTCCTTGGCCACGACGGCCATCCGGTCGTAGGCCGCGGCGGGCCACGGCTCGCCGGGCGAGATCCGAGCGGCGAAGGGCCGGGCGATCTCGTCGGCC
>DATGZH010000032.1:0-16248 GCA_035297265.1 Acidimicrobiales bacterium
AAAGGCTGTCCCTAGTACGAGAGGACCGGGACGGACGTAGCTCTCGTGTGCCAGTTGTCCTGCCAAGGGCACGGCTGGTTAGCGACCTACGGGTGGGATAAGCGCTGAAAGCATCTAAGTGCGAAGCCCGTTTCGAGATGAGATCTCCCACAGGGAAAACCTGGTAAGGCCCGTGGCCAGATCACCACGTTGATAGGCCGGAGGTGTACGCACGGCAACGTGTTCAGCCGACCGGTACTAATCGGCCGAGGGCTTGGAGACTTGCTCGTGCTCGCTTTGGAACGCTCAGGGTCTGCGGTGCGCCGCGGCCCGTGAACCGTCGTTGGACGTCATGCCACGACGGATGAGCGCACGGTTTCCGGTGGCCATGGCGGTGGGGAAACACCCGTTCCCATTCCGAACACGGTAGTTAAGCCCGCCAGCGCCGATGGTACTTGGGGGGAGGCCCCCTGGGAGAGTAGGACGCCGCCGGGATTTCGAGTGGCAAAGGCCTGACGCTCAAGCGTCAGGCCTTTTGCTATGTCTCAGCATGATCGGATGCTTCACAAGTTGTCGCTGCTTGCGGCCCCGGTCCATGGGACAGATCTCTGACTTTCACGAAACGCTGAAGGGACCCCCATTGTTACGTGCGGCTGCTGTCGATGGTTTCGCGGATGATGTCAGCGTGGCCAGCGTGCCGGGCAGTCTCCTCAATCATGTGGATCGCGACCCACCGCAGGTTTCCAGCCATCTCTGGCCATGCGGAGGGTGCGTCGAGATCAACCGTCCTAAGGATCTCCTGCGAAGCGGCAATTTGTTCTCGGTAGTACGCGACAACGGTTTCGACGGTGTCGTCGTGGGTGAGCCGAAACGCGTTCTCGTCCTGTGGCTGCACCTCGGGCCACTCTCCCGCGAAGCTGCGCCCGGCGACAACGACCTGGAACCAGCGGCGCTCCCAGATTGCCGAGTGTTTGACCAAGCTCAGTAGCGACAGCGAACTCACGGTCGCCGCTCGTCTGGCGTCTTCCTCAGAGAGTCCTTGCAGCTTCTCGATCAGTGCTTGGCGCTGCAAATCGAGGAATTCGCACAGGCCTGCCCGTTCAGTCTCGGCGTACACGCGTCCAGGTCGCCCGGTCGGAGCGCAGTACGCCACCAGCCGTATCCCGCGACCCCGCTTAGATCCGAGGACCCGGATATCGCCGAAGAAGGGCCCGTCGCCAGCGGCGACGAGCCCTTCTTGTCGTCCGGATGGATTGCCGAGCTTCGTGGATGGGCGGTCTGGTTCTCTTGGACCGAGACCGTTACCGAAGCGATCGGAATGCCGCACGCAACTCAGATGTGAAGAGTTCCGGCTGCTCCCACGCCGCGAAGTGCCCGCCGCGATCGAGCTCGTTGTAATAGATGAGGTTGTGAAGGTACGCGCGTTCGGCCCAGCTTCGCGGAGCCTGGTAGAGCTCGTCGGGGAAAGCGCTGATGGCGAATGGAATGGAGATGTTCTTCGCGTTGAAGAAGTCGCCCTTGTTCTCCCAATAGAGACGGGCTGAGGAAATCCCGGTGTTCGTCAGCCAATAGAGGGTGATGTTGTCGAGCAGGTCATCGAGCGTATTGGCGCCCGGGGGGTGCCCCTCAACAATCTGCTGTACGAGCCCAGGCTGGCCAGAGCCGTCGCCGTGGTCGAGCATGAAGGCCGCGAGATCGATGGGTGAGTCCGCCAGCCCGTACAACGTCTGCGGCCGCGTGGTCATGATCTGTGCGTAGGCCACGTGCTTCGTAAAGAAGCTCCTGAGCTGCTCATAGGCCCGATGCTCTTCGGCTGAGAGTCCCGGCGGCGGCGGGTCGCCGCGCTGGACCGCCGTGTTGAGGTCGGGGGGAACGGTGCCGGCCATGTTGGAGTGAATGCCGAGCAACTCCGGCGCGGCCTGTTCACCCATCGCCTGGGTGACCGCAGCGCCCCAGTCGCCGCCCTGCGCCACGAACCGGTCGTAACCGAGGCGCTTCATCAGCACCACCCAGGCGCGTGCCGTGCGGACGGGGTCCCAGCCGGTGGTGGTCGGCTTGCCGGAGAATCCATAGCCCGGCAGGGACGGAATCACGAGATGGAACGCATCCGAGGCGTTCCCGCCATGTGCGGTGGGATTGGTGAGCGGCTCGATGATCTTCAGCTGCTCGATGATCGAGCCAGGCCATCCGTGGGTGACGACCAGCGGCAGGGCGTCGTCGTGCTGCGACGTGGCGTGGACGAAGTGAATGTCGAGGCCATCGATCTCTGTGATGAACTGCGGCAGCTCGTTCAGCTTGGCTTCCGCTGTACGCCAGTCGTGCTTCTCGCCCCAGTAGCTCGCCAGTTCCTGCATTGTGGCGAGCGGGACTCCTTGCGAGTCGTCGGTTACCGTCTCGCGCTCGGGCCATCTCGTTGCGCTGATGCGGCGGCGCATGTCGTCGAGCGCTTCCTCTGGAAAATCGACGAGGAACGGACGAACGGTCGGGTCTGACGCCATGGGGACTCCCTTCTTGCACAAGCCTCGGCGCAAACGCGGCAACCGGGGTTTCGGTCCTTGTGAGACGCACGACACGACTGGCTGCCGCCGAAGGACGAGCAGGCGCGCGACGTCAGGGAAGGATGCAATGGCCAACCACGAATGGGAACGCCGGCGGATGGCAATCCGTCTCGGCTCAGGCGGTCCCGGGCAGCTCGGTACCGACATCATGTCAACAGCACTACGTGCTTCGACCGCCTCCTTTCCTCGACGGTGTCGATCGCATTGGGGTCGTTAGCGCTTTCCGACTTCCTCGGGGAGCGCCTCTCGACGAACGTACGCCCTACCTTTCCGATGGGTCAATGGGTTTGATCGAGATCGCCGCCGTCGACCGACACACGCTGTTCACCTTCTGGCGGTGGCGACACCGACGATGCCGTCGGACGTGGCCCGCCAGCCTGGCCGGTCGCTCATCCAGCGGGGTCGAGCGTTGCTGCTGGTGCGGGGGTGTCTGGTCGGGAGCGCTCGGATCCCTACGCCGGAAAGCTCGATCGTCGGCCGAGGATGCGGCCGGTCGGTGAGACCCGGTGGTCGGAAGCGTCGCCCCCGTTGGCCCAGCGTGTGACCCCTTGGCCGTGCTCGCCGACGGAGGGCGTCGGGCGGCGCAAAGTTGCGGTCACCGTGGCAGGGCTCCAGGTGGTGGCTTACACTCCCGCCGGGCCGGGGCCAAGGGTGGTCAGTTTGCGAGATGGTGCTGCCCGGATCGGGGGTGCCGGCCTCATCCACCTCTCCCTCTGGAGGACACTCATGAGATGGACCGTAAGGATCGCCCCGCTGGTCGCAGCCACCGGTCTGCTGGCCGGAGGGTTTGCCGTCGGCGGTGTGTCCGTCGCCTCGGCGGCTACGCCGTCGGCCCGGCCCGGGCCCACCAGCTCGCTCGGCGCGCCGGGGGTCGCTACCAAGCAGGCGGGTCCTGTGGCGAACGCGAGTGGGCCGCCCAAGGGGTACAACGTGGTCACCGCAGGCCTCTTCGACGCACCGAACGGGCAACAGTCGTTGGGGAGCGCCTCATGCCCGTCGCCGACGGTCCTGCTCGGTGGCGGTGCGGTCGTCCTGGCGAGCTCGCTCGCCGCGAACATCAACAGCTCATGGCCACAGAGCGACACTCAATGGAGCGTGTGGGTCAACAACAACAGCGGTCTTGACACCAGCTTCTACGTGTACGCGATCTGCGCCAACCAGCCGAAGGACTACGCCGTCGTCCAGTCGGCCACCACGGACAACGCCCCGAACACGACGTCGGAGGTCTATCAGGCCTGCACGAAGCCGGCGAAGCCGCTCGGCGGGGGCGTCTACTCCACTTCGGCCGAGCTCGACACCAACCTGGCCGCCTCGGCTCCCGGCTACACCACCGCCAAACCGAAGACCTATGGATGGATCGGCATGGAGGCCAACAACACCGGTGCCGACTTCTCGATGGTCACCTACGTCATCTGCGGGAAGGTGAAGGGGTACGTGGTCACGGGGACCGCGGCCGACAACCCATCGGGAACAGAGACCGGTCTCTCCGCTGCGTGCCCTAGCCCAAAGGTGCCGCTCGGCGGTGGCCCGTTCTCGAACAATTTCGAGGACACCGTGACCGTCAACTCGACCTACCCGTTCACGGGGAACGCCTGGACCTCCTACGTGAACAACGCCTCCCCGGACGACAACGAGGCCTTCGACTACGCGGTCTGCGGCGGGACGTAGACCGGCGGCGAACAGTGACGCGGCAGGCCGCCGCGGGGTCGAAGGCGAAGGGTGCCTTCGGCCCCGGCGGCCCGGCCGGTCGACGGGCAGCCGCCCGAGGCCGGCCGCTGCCCGAAGAGGGCGAGGGGGCCAGGCGATCGATCCCTCGCCCGACTGACACCGTCGGTGGGTCCCGGTTGCCTGCCGCCTAGAATTCGGTCGTGCCCTCCGAATCCAAAGGTCCTGCTCGACGCGCCCCGCGCCCGGGCGGGGCGGCGCCTCGCACCCCAGCCAGCGGCCGGCGGGGCGGGCCTCAGCCGGCCGGTCGCGTCCCCTCGGGGCGGGCACGCCGCACGAGCAGCGCCTCGCGTGGTGATCCGGGTCGTCGTTCGTCGCCGCCCGGCGCTCCACGGCGGGCCGACCCGAGACAGGGGGCGGCGGACAACGGGAGGCGGACGGGTGCCGGTCGATCGAGGGCGCCCTCGGACCGCTCGGCTGGGTCCTCGAAGCGCCGCGACGGCGGCTACCAGGGCGACCGTCGGGATGCCGGTCGCCGGGAACGCCCGGAGCGGCCCGGTGCCCGCCGGACCGGCGCCGCCCCCTCGGATCGATCCAGGTCGCCCCGGCGCCCGGGAGCCGGCCCGCCGGCCAAGAGCACGCGGGAGCGGTACCCGAAGTCCGCGGGTTCGGGGGCAGAGCGGGTTCGGGGCGCGAGGTCCCCGGGGGCGTCGGCGGCGCGGGGCCGGTACCCGAGGTCGTCGGGGCCGCCGCGGCCGGCCGGCCGGGCGCCGACGAGAGACGACGCCGTCGGTCTGCCCGAAGGCGCCCGCCGTTGGGGGAACGTGGCCCGGCGAGGTGCCCGCCAGGTCCTGCCGGTAGCCGAGGGAGCGAGCCGTCGACCGTGGACCGAGCCTCCGCGCCAATCCGCGCCACCCCCGCCCATGGACGAGTGGGTGCGGACCGACGAACGACGCCCGGTCGCCCGTTCCGGCGGGGGGGCGAAGAGCGCGGTCGTGCCGGGTGGGAGGCCGAGCGGAGTTCGACCCCTCCCGGGCGACGTGGCCACGGAGATCCGGCGGGCCGCGACTGGGGCGACGGCCCGGCACCAAGAGGCGCTCGTGCACCGTATGGAGGACGCCACCGCGGCGTACGACCGGGGCCGGTTCGAGGAAGCGGCGCGCCTGGCCAAGAGTGTGGCCGCCGAGGCGCCGGAGGTGCCGGCCGTGCGCGAGCTCGCCGGGTTGGCCGCCTACCGGGCCGGTCGCTGGCGCGAAGCCGTGCGCCAGCTCGACGCGCACCGGGTGCTGACCGACGAGGTCCGACACGTGCCGGCGTTGATGGACTGCGAGCGGGCCCTCGGCAAGCGCAAGAAGGTTGGTGACCGCTGGCGCGAGTTGCGCCAGGCGTCACCCGAGCCCGGGGTATTGGCCGAGGCCCGCATCGTGGCCGCCGGCAGCCTGGCTGACGTCGGGGACCTCGAAGGGGCCATTGCGCTGCTGGCGACGGCCGGCGCCGGCCGGGCCGTCCGGAACCCGGGCGACCGCCACCTGCGGCAGTGGTACGCGCTCGGCGACCTCTACGAGCGGGCCGGCGACCTCCCGAGGGCCCGCGAGTACTTCCAAAGGGTGGCGAGGGCCGACCCCGAGGCCTACGACGTGGCCGTCCGCCTGGCTGGACTCGGTCCGAGCCGCCCGCCGCGGGCCCGACGCCCGAGGCCGGCCGCCCCCCGCTAGGCGGCTCCTGCTTGAGCGGGCCGCGCCGGCGCCGGTCCGCAACCGTCGAGGTTTGCATCCTTCGATACGCCGACGGCTCGGCGTCGCGAGCCTTTCGAGGCGTGCACCACACCGGTAGGCTCGCCGGCATGGATGTCGCCAAGCTCCTCGGGGACGAAGCGGAGAGCCTGCTCACGCACGAGGCCAAGGCGTTCCCCGCCGACGGGCTCGTCCTCCCCGGCCCCGACTTCATCGACCGGGTGTTCAGGGACTCCGACCGGCCCGCCGCGGTACTCCGCAACCTCGGTACGGTCTACCGGCACGGTCGTCTCGGGGGCACGGGGTACCTCTCGATCCTGCCGGTCGACCAGGGGATCGAGCACTCGGCGGCGGCGAGCTTCGCCAAGAACCCGGCCTACTTCGACCCGGCCAACCTCTGCGAGCTGGCCCTGGCCGGGGGGTGCAGCGCCATCGCCACGACCCTCGGCGTCCTCGGTTCGGTCTCGCGCCAGTTCGTCCACAAGATCCCGTTCATCGTGAAGCTCAACCACAACGACTTCCTCCATTACCCGAACACCTACGACCAGGTGCCGTTCGCCTCGGCCCGCCAGGCGGCCGACCTCGGGGCCGCGGCCGTCGGGGCGACCATCTACTTCGGCTCGCCCGAGTCCGACCGCCAGCTCCACGAGGTCTCCGAGGCCTTCGCCGAGGCCCACCGGCTGGGGATGTTCACCGTGCTCTGGTGCTACCTGCGCAACCCGGCCTTCAAGAAGGACGGCGTGGACTACCACCTCTCGGCCGACCTGACCGGCCAGGCCAACCACCTCGGCGTGACCATCGAGGCCGACCTCATCAAGCAGAAGCAGGCCGAGAACAACGGCGGCTACCTGGCTCTCAACTTCGGCAAGACCGACCCGCTCGTCTACGACCAGCTGACGACGGACCACCCCATCGACCTCACCCGGTGGCAGGTGGTGAACTGCTACGCCGGCCGGATCGGCCTCATCAACTCGGGCGGCGAGTCCAAGGGCGACAGCGACCTGGCCCAGGCCGTGCGCACCGCGGTCATCAACAAGCGGGCCGGTGGTCAGGGCCTCATCGTCGGGCGCAAGTCCTTCCAGCGCCCCATGGCCGAGGGGGCCGAACTCATCCAGGCCGTCCAGGACGTCTTCTTGGACGAGTCGATCACCATCGCCTGACGACCCACCGGCGCCCGGCGTCTGAGGCGGCACCGCCGCGTGGCATCGGTCACATGTGCGGTGCCCAACGTGCAGGGCGAGACCAACCTCTGCAACTACATCATCGGGCAGGCCGAGGCACTGGCGGGTTCGTAGCGCCAGCCCCCCGGCACGACCCACCTCGCCCGGCAGGGGAGCAGGACGACAAAGCCCCTGGTGAAGGGGGGCCTTCGACGGGCGCCCGGTGGGACCTCTCGCCGGGCCCTGTGGCGTCGGCGGTATGCTCTTCTGATACGAGCGGTGATCGCCCGTCTGGCGCGCCCGGCCGGCGATATCGGCCGGCGACATCGGCAGGCGCCCTCGACCGCCGCTCGGTGAAGGCGAAGGCCCGCCGGCCCAGCGGGGGCGACGCCAGAGGAGAGACGACGAACGTGGCAGAGACGACGGAGCACACGACCGAACAGCTGGACCGGGTGGTGGTGCGCTTCGCCGGGGACTCCGGGGACGGGATGCAGCTCACCGGGGACCGCTTCACCACCTCGAGCGCCCTCCTGGGCAACGACCTGGCGACCTTCCCCGACTTCCCGGCGGAGATCCGGGCACCGGCCGGGACGCTGGCCGGTGTCTCCGCCTTCCAGGTCCACATCTCGGACCACGACATCTTGACCCCGGGCGACGCCCCGAACGTGCTCGTCGCCATGAACCCCGCCGCCCTCAAGGTGAACATCGGCGTGATGCCCAAGGGGGCGACGGTCCTCGTGAACATCGACGCCTTCGAGGAGCGCAACCTGGCCAAGGCGGGCTACGAGGCCAACCCCCTGACCGATGGGTCGCTGGCGGGCTTCAACGTCTACGAGGTCCCGATGACCTCGATCACCCAGGAGGCCTGCAAGGAGGCCGGGGTGAAGCCCCGGGACGCCGAGCGCTCCAAGAACTTCTTCGCCCTCGGCCTCATCAGCTGGCTCTACACCCGCCCCGTCGACCCCACCATCGCCTGGATCGCCGAGCGCTTCGCGGCCGACGAGAAGGTGGCCGAGGCCAACACCCGGGCCTTCCGGGCCGGCTACGACTTCGGCGAGACGGCCGAGCTCTTCGAGTCCAACTACGAGGTGCGGGCGGCCCCCTTCGCCCCGGGTGAGTACGTCAACATCACCGGCAACACCGCCCTCGCCTGGGGGCTGATCGTCGCCGCCCAGCGGGCCGGCCTGCCGCTCTTCCTCGGGAGCTACCCGATCACGCCGGCCTCCGACATCCTCCACGAGTTGTCGCGCCGCAAGGAGTTCGGCGTCCGCACGTTCCAGGCCGAAGACGAGATCGCCGGCGTCGGCGCGGCGCTCGGGGCGGCCTTCGGGGGCAGCCTCGGCGTGACCACGACGAGCGGCCCCGGCCTCGACCTCAAGTCCGAGACGATCGGCCTGGCCGTCAACCTGGAGCTCCCGCTCCTCGTGATCGACATCCAGCGGGGCGGTCCGTCGACCGGGCTCCCCACCAAGACCGAGCAGGCCGACCTGCTCCACGCCATGTACGGGCGCCACGGGGAGGCCCCGGTGCCGATCGTCGCCCCCTCCACCCCGTCGCAGTGCTTCGCGGCGGCGATCGAGGCGACCCGCATCGCCGTCAAGTACCGGACGCCGGTGATCCTGCTCTCCGACGGCTACCTGGCCAACGGGGCCGAGCCCTGGCGGCTCCCGGACCTCGACACCCTGCCGGCCATCGATCCCGCCTTCGCCAGCGAGCCGAACCACCGGGAGGAGGACGGGACCGCCACCTTCTGGCCCTACGTCCGGGACGAGGAGACCTTGGCCCGGCCCTGGGCGCCCCCCGGGGTCCCCGGTCTCGAGCACCGGATCGGCGGTCTCGAGAAGGCCGACGGGAGCGGCAACGTCTCCTACGAGCCGGCCAACCACGAGCTGATGGTCCACCTGCGGGCGGCCAAGGTGGCGGGCATCGCCCGGGACATTCCGCCGGTCGAGGTGGACGACGAGACCGGCGACGCCGAGGTGCTGGTGGTCGGGTGGGGCTCCACCTACGGGGCCATCGCCGCCGGCGTGCGCCGGGTGCGGGCCCGGGGCCTCTCGGTGGCCCACTGCCACCTCTACCACCTGAACCCGTTCCCGCTGAACCTGGGCGAGGTGCTCTCGCGCTACGCCCGGGTGCTCGTGCCCGAGGTCAACATGGGTCAGCTGAGCCGCCTGCTGCGGGCGGAGTACCTCGTCGACGCCCAGTCCTTGAGCAAGGTCCAGGGCGTCCCGTTCCGGGCGGCCGAGATCGAATCGGCCATCCTCGGACTCCTCGGAGGTGAGGCGTGACCGACACCGCCGTCCCCGAAACCACCCGCAAGGACTGGATGAGCGACCAGGAGGTCCGCTGGTGCCCGGGCTGCGGCGACTACTCGGTGCTCACCGCCGTCCAGATGCTCCTGCCGGACCTCGGCGTGCGCCGGGAGACCACCGTGTTCCTCTCGGGCATCGGCTGCGCGGCCCGCTTCCCGTACTACATGAACACCTACGGGCTGCACTCGATCCACGGCCGGGCGCCGGCCATGGCCACCGGCCTCGCCACCACCCGGCCCGACCTCGACATCTGGGTGGTGACCGGCGACGGCGACGCCCTCTCCATCGGGGGCAACCACCTCATCCACGCGCTGCGCCGCAACGTGAAGATGACGATCCTCATGTTCAACAACCAGATCTACGGGCTGACGAAGGGCCAGTACTCGCCGACCTCGGAGGTGGCCAAGGTCACGAAGTCCACCCCGTTCGGTTCGGTCGACGCGCCGTTCAACCCGGTCAGCCTGGCCCTCGGGGCCGAGGCCTCGTTCGTGGCCCGCACCCACGACATGGAGCGCGCCCACATGCAGGAGACGTTCCGCCGGGCCCACGCCCACAACGGGGCGGCGTTCGTCGAGGTCTACCAGAACTGCAACGTCTTCAACGACGGGGCCTTCGAGCAGATCACGAGCAAGGACAACCGGCCGTCGATGCTCATCCCCCTCGTCGACGGACAGCCCATCCGCTTCGGCGCCGAAGGGGAGCGGGGCGTCGTGCAGCGGGCCGACGGCCGGCTCGAGATCGTCGAGGTGGCCGACGTCGGCGAGGACCGGCTGCTCGTCCACGACGAGTCCCGGCCCGACCCCGGTCTCGCCTTCGCCCTCTCGCGCCTCAGCAACGGCCCGACCGAGCCCACGCCGATCGGCGTGTTCCGGGCGGTCGAGCGGCCGGAGTACGGGTCGGAGATGTCCCGCCAGATCGTCGCGGCCCAGGAGCGCCGGGGGGCCGGTGACCTGGCCGCCCTGCTCCGCTCGGGGTCGTCCTGGACCGTGGAGTGAGCTCCGGCCGGCCGGCCGATCGGTCGGCCGGCCGGCTATCGATTGCCCAGGCGCGAGCGCTCCTCTAAAATCGAGATCTTCACTCGGATTTAGAGCGTCAGGGCGCCGGCTGCCGTCGGGCCCACCCGTTCCTCGGGGCGGGGGCGCAGGAAGGCCCGGATGCACCTCGACCCCGCCCTCGTGCTGGCCAGTGCGATCGTGGGGTTCCTCGTCGGGCTGACCGGGGCCGGCGGCGGGGCCCTCATGACCCCGATGCTCGTCATCTTCTTCGGCGTCACGCCGTCGTCAGCCATCTCGAGCGACCTCGTGGCGGCGGCGGTGATGCGCCCGGTCGGCGGGGCCGTGCACCTCAACCGTCGCACCCCCAACCTGAAGATGGTGGGCTGGCTGATGCTGGGCTCGGTGCCCGCCGCCTTCTTCGGGGCCCTCGTGCTCCGGGGGCTCGGGAACACGAAGTCGGCCCAGGACGAGGTGTCGATCCTCCTCGGCTCGGTGCTGCTTCTCGGCGCCTCGGCGATGCTGCTCCGCCGGCTCGTGGAGCGCCGCTCGACCACGCTGGCCGCGCCGACGCCGCCGGGACAGAAGACCGTCGTGAAGCCCATCCCCACCGTCCTCATCGGGCTCTTCGGCGGGCTCATCGTGGGCATCACGTCGGTCGGCGCGGGCTCGCTCATGATCGTGATGCTGCTGATGGTCTACCCCGGCATCGCCATGTCCGAGCTCGTCGGCACGGACCTCGTCCAGGCGGTGCCGCTCACGTTGGCCGCCGCGCTCGGCCACTTCCTGTTCGGCCAGGTGCACTTCGGGGTGACCGCCTCGCTCATCGTCGGGAGCGTGCCGGCCGTCTTCGTGGGCGCCCTCCTCTCGTCGAGGTCGCCCGACCGGCTGCTGCGACCGGCCATCACGTTCGTCCTCCTCCTCTCGGGGCTGAAGCTGGTCGGGCTGGGCACGGCCGAGCTCGGCTGGGTGGCCGGGGTGGCCGGCGCCGCCGTGGTCGTCTACCTCGTCTACCAGGTCCTGTGGCGCCGCCCGCGGGTGGCCGAGGTCAGCGCACCGGGCGGAACACCATCCCTGTCCGAGGTTTCGGGCTGAAGTAGGTCGTCTTCGGGGGCATGCGCCGGCGGGCCCCGGCCCACTCGGCGATCTGTTCCACGCTCGGAGGGCGCAAGAGGAGAGCGGCCTCGGCCTCGCCGTCGGCCAGGGCGGCGACGGCCTCCTGCCAGCTGTGGCGGTGGGTGGCCTTGTGGGGGACCGCCTGGAGCACGAAGTCGACGGCGCTCGAGTCGAGGTCGCTCGCCGCCGCCTCGTAGACCTTCTCGGTCGGACTGAGGAGCCACGCCCCGTCCGCGGTCACGAGGGCGAGGGACCGCGACTCGCCGAGGGCGGCCACGACCCGCTCAGAGGCGTCCCCGGCCCGGGCCACGTCGAACCACTCGGCGAAGACGGCCGGCAGGTCGGTGCCCTCGGGCAGGCCGCTCACCGTGCGGTGGATGGGGCCGACGGTGAGCTCGTCGGGGGAGAGCTCGACGACGAGGGCCATGACGAGGTCGTGGGGCCCGGGGCGGTCGCCGTTGGCCGCCCGCACCTCGGCCTGGTAGGCGAGGGCCGTCTCGTAGCGGTGGTGCCCGTCGGCGATGACGACGGGCGAGTCACGCACCGCCTGGCCGACGGCATCGGTCGTGGCCCGGTCCGTGACCACCCAGAGCTCGTGGCGCACGCCGTCGTCGTCGGTGGCCGACACGGCCGGGTCGGAGGTCGGCTCGAAGAGGGCCGTGAGGCTCTCGGTCATGGAGAGGCCCCAGACGGGGGAGAGGTTGGTCCCGGTGGCCCGGAGGAGGTCCAGGCGGTCGCTCCTCGGCTTCGGGAGGGTGGCCTCGTGGGGGAGGACGTCGGCCTCGGGGCCCGGCACGACGAGGCCGAGCGCCCCCACCACGCCGGTCGTGGTCCGGCCGTCGGGCGAGGTCATGCGGTAGGGGTAGAGGGCCGGCGCCGCCTCGGGGACGACCAGGCCCTCGGCCCGCCAGGCCGAGAACAGCTCGGCCGCCACCTGGTAGCGGTCCATCTGGCGTTGGAGGTCGGGCTCGGGCAGCTCGACCGCGATGGCGTTGGCCGGGTGCCGGGACGAGAGGCGGGCCCGCTCGGCCGACTCGACCACGTCGTAGGGCGGGGCGATCACCTGGTCGGCGCGCACCCGGTCGAGGTCGTAGCGCAGGCCGACGAAGGGCTCGAAGCGGGGCACGCGCCCAGACTGGCACAGCCCGCGCCGGCCCCCGTTGCCTCCATCGGCCGGCCGGTCCCGGCCGTAGGATCTGGTCGTGGCGACGTCCGAAGGAGCTCTCGCCCGCACGGTGGACCCCGAGGAGGACCGGATCCTCACCGTCCCGAACGCGGTCACCGCGGTACGGCTCCTCTGTCTGCCGCTCTTCCTCTGGCTCCTCTTCGGGGCGGGGGAGCAGACCGCGGCGGCGATCCTCCTCGGCGTCCTCGGGGCCACCGACTGGGTCGACGGTTACGTGGCCCGCCGTTGGCACCAGGTCTCCAAGCTGGGCAAGGTGCTCGACCCGCTGGCCGACCGCCTGCTCATGCTCACGGCCATCCTGGCCACCGTGGTCTACGGCGCCGTCCCGGGCTGGTTCGCCGCGGCCACGCTGGCCCGCGAGGTGCTCGTGTCGGGGGCGGTGCTGGCCCTGGCGGTGGCGGGGGCCCGGCGGATCGACGTGCTCTGGGTGGGCAAGGCCGGGACCTTCGGCCTCATGTTCGCCTACCCGGCCTTCCTCCTGGCCGACGGCAACGCCGCCTGGCAGGAGCCGTTCTACGTCTTCGCCTGGGTGGCCGGCATCGGGGGCCTCGTCCTCGCCTGGATCGCCGCCGTGGCCTACCTGCCGCCGGCCCGTCAGGCCCTCGCCGAGGGACGGGCCGCCCGCCGGGCGGCGGCGAGGGGGGCGGCCTCGTGAAGGCGGTCATCATGGCGGGCGGGGAGGGCACGCGCCTGCGCCCGCTCACCTCGAACCAGCCCAAGCCCATGCTCCCGATGGCCAACCGGCCGATGATGGAGCACGTCGTACGGCTGCTCCGCCAGCACGGCTTCGACGACATCGTCGTCACCGTGGCCTTCATGGCCAACACCATCCGGACCTACTTCGGCGACGGCGCCGAGCTCGGCGTGCGCATGGTCTACGCCACCGAGGAGACGCCGCTCGGGACGGCGGGCTCGGTGCTGAACGCCCGGGAGGAGCTCGACGAGCGCTTCGTCGTCATCTCGGGCGACGTCCTCACCGACATCGACCTCTCGGCCCTCGTGGCCTTCCACGACGCCAAGAGCTCGCTCGTCACGCTGGCCCTCGCCGCGGTGGAGAACCCGCTCGAGTTCGGCATCGTGATCACCCGCGAGGACGGCTCGGTGGAGCGCTTCTTGGAGAAGCCCGGCTGGGGCCAGGTCTTCAGCGACACGATCAACACCGGCATCTACGTCTTCGAGCCGGCGATCTTCGACTACATCGCCGAGGGCCGTCCGGTCGACTTCTCGAGCGAGGTCTTCCCCGCGGTGCTCGACGACGGCCGACCGATCTTCGGCTTCGTCGCCGACGGCTACTGGGAGGACGTCGGCACGACCGAGGCCTACCTGCAGGCCCACCGGGACATCCTCGACGACCGGGTGCGGGTCGAGATCGACGGCTTCCCGCTCCGCCCCGGGGTGTGGCTCGGGCGGGGCTCGGAGGTCGACCCGACCGCGGTGGTCGACGGGCCGGCCATCATCGGCCCCAACTGCTCGGTGGGCGCGGGGGTGACCCTCGGGGAGTACTCGACGCTCGGGGCCAACGTGCGTGTCGCCGAGCACGCCCGGGTGAGCCGCTCGGTCATCAGCGACAACGGCTACCTCGGGTCGGGCTGCCGGGTCGAGGGGGCGGTCATCGGCCGCTCGTGCGACCTCCGGGCCAGGGTGGCCTGCGAGCCGGGATCGGTCCTCGGCGAGGGCTGCCTCGTCGGGGCCGGCGCCGAGATCAGGAGCGACGTCAAGATCTACCCGTTCAAGACGGTCGAGGCGGGCGCCGTCGTCAACTCCTCGATCGTCTGGGAGTCCCGGGGCTCGCGCCTCTTGTTCGGGCGCGACGGCGTGCGGGGCATCGCCAACGTCGACATCAGCCCGGAGCTCGCCGTCCGGCTGGCGGCCGCCTGGGCCTCGACCCTCGACAAGGGCTCCACGATCACCGCCTCGCGCGACACCAGCCGGGCGGCGAGGGTGCTCAAGCGGGCGGTCATGGTGGGCTGCAACGCGGCGGGGGTCAACGTCGACGACCTCGAGGTGGCGACGGTGCCGGTGACCCGTCACGACGTGCGGGACTCGACGAGCCAGGGCGGCGTCACCGTCCGGCTGGCCCACGACGACCCCCAGTCGGTGATCATCAAGTTCATGGACCGCGAGGGCCTCGACCTCGACGAGGTGGCCCAGCGCAAGATCGAGCGCCTCTACCACCGTGAGGAGTCGCGCCGGGTGCTGGCCGGCGAGATCGGCGACATCGACTTCCCCGGTCGCGCCGTCGAGCGCTACGTGGCCGACCTGGTGTCGGCCACGCCCGACCTGGCCGAGATCAGCCGGGGGGGCCTCAAGATGGTCCTCGACGTCTCCTACGGCTCGGCCAGCTTCGTGCTGCCCCACCTGCTCGCCAAGCTCGAGGCGGACGTCCTCGTGGTCAACCCCTACGCCCACACGCCGGGGATGATCTCGGTCGACCCGGAGGCGAGCGCGGCCCACGTGGCCAACCTCGTCCGGGCCTCGGGGGCCCAGCTCGGGGCGGTGATCGACGCCAGTGGCGAGCGGCTCCGCATCGTCGACGACGAGGGCACGGTGCTCTCCGACGACCAGGCGCTCCTCGTGCTGCTGCGCCTCGTCGTCGACCACGAGAGCCACGCCCGGGTGGCCCTGCCGGTGTCGGTGAGCAACGCGGCGGAGGCCATCTGCGCCGAGGCGGGGGCCGAGATCATCTCGACCAAGCTCTCGTCGGCCCACCTGATGGAGGTGGCGGCCTCCGGTGGCGTCTCGTTCGCCGCCAGCCAGTCGGGCGCGTTCATCTTCCCCCGGTTCCTGCCGGCCTTCGACGCCGCGGCCACGCTGACCCAGCTCGTCTCGCTCCTCGCGGGCACGGGCCAGAGCCTCTCCAAGCTCGTGCGGGCCACGCCGCCCGTCCACATCGCCCACGAGGCGGTGGCCACCCCGTGGGAGCAGAAGGGTCTCGTCATGCGGACGCTCGTCGAACAGCTGGCCGGCCGGGACCTGGTCCTCGTCGACGGGGTGAAGGTCAAGGAGGACGACGGCTGGTGCCTCGTCCTCCCGGACCCCGAGGAACCGGTCACCCATGTCTGGGCCGAGGGTCCGAGCGCGGCCCTGGCCACGGCGCGGGTGCAGCAGTACGCGGTCCGCCTGCGCCAGCTCCTCGGCTGACGAGGGCCCTTCGTCCCGTGGAGCCCCCTTCGGGCCTCCGATAGGGTCGCCCCCCATGAACGTCCCCGACGACCTGCGCTACTCCGCCGACCACGAGTGGGCCCGCCTCGACGGGAGCCGGGTGCGGGTGGGCATCACCGACTACGCCCAGGACGCACTGGGCGACGTGGTCTTCGTCGACCTCCCGGCCGTCGGGAACGAGGTCACGGCGGGGGGCGCGCTCGGCGAGGTGGAGTCGACGAAGTCGGTGTCGGAGATCTACGCGCCGGTGAGCGGCACCGTGGTGGCGGTGAACACCGCGCTCGCCGACGCGCCTGAGCGGCTGAACGAGGATCCCTACGGCGAGGGTTGGATCTGTGAGATCGACGTGGCCGACGCGGGCCAGTTGACCGAGCTGCTCGAGGCG
>DATGZH010000033.1:0-17995 GCA_035297265.1 Acidimicrobiales bacterium
TCCCGGTCGTAGGTGGGAAGGCCCTGGTCCATCGCGGCCAGCGTGCTCACCGTGCCGGCCAGACCGAGGAGACGGCTGCCAGGGCGGAGCGTCGTGAGGGCAGGGAGCTCCCGTTCCGCCCGGGCCAGCTCGGACCTGATGGCCTCTTCGGTCGCCAGCAGCTCGAGCGAGGTCGGTGGGTCGCCCGTCAGGTAGCGCTGCGTCAGCCGCACGCAGCCGAGGGCCAGTGACACCGCCCCGAGCCCGGACACCGAGGCCACGACCAGCTCGGTCGAGCCGCCGCCGATGTCGACGACCACGTCGTCGCCCGGGCCGGGTTCGAGGTCGGCGGTGGCGCCGGCGTAGGCCAGGCGGCCCTCCGCCACCCCGTTCAGGAGCTCGGCCGGCACGCCGACCACAGCGGTCGCCGCGGCGAGGAACTCCTCGCCGTTCACCGCGTCCCGGACGGCGGAGGTGGCCACCAGGCGGGCCCGCCGCACGCCGAGCTCGTCCATGACCTCCCGGTAGGCCGTGAGCACCTCGAGCGTCCGGTCGATCGCCTCGGTTGCCAGCTTGCCCGTCGCGTCGACGCCGTCGCCGAGCCGGGTGATCCGCATCAGACGGCGGAGCTCACGACCTCGGCCGTCGGCGACGAGCAGGCGCGTCGAGTTCGTACCGCAGTCGAGCGCGGCCACGGGACCGGGAGCCACTCACCGCTTCTACCACAGGGGGGCATTGGCACTGTTCGGCGGCGATGCCGACGCTCAGGAGGCGGCCGTCGGGCCGTCCGAGCCGGCGTCGGGCTGCCGCCCGGCGGCGCGCTCCTGCAGCGGATCGTCGGGGGGGAGGCCCAGGCGACCGGCCGTCCACCGACCCACGGGGTCGTCGCCGCCGACCAGCCACCAGGCGAGATGGGCGTGGAGGCACTTCACACCGCGCCTCGTGCCGCCGACGCCCCCCGACGGCCTCGGTCCCCGGTGGTCCGGGGGCACGAGCGCGTCGCGCCCTTCGGCGTAGCGGCGGTGGGCGTCGGCGACCTCGGCCGGGTCGACCGCCGCCTCGGCCTCCCGGACCCCGCCCCGGGACTCGAGGCGGCTGACCTCGTCGCGCAGCGCCGGGTCCACCAACCAGTAGCGCGTGGGCATGGGTGTGCCGTCGAAGAGCAGCGGGGCGTTGGCGATGACGACCGGCGCCCCGTCACGGCGGCGGAGCACCACCTCGTAGCGGCCGGCCGGCCGCCGGCCCAGCAGGGTGGCGACCACCCGCTCGTCGTCCCCGCTCCGCTGGGTGTCGCTCTCCTTCAACGCCAGAATTCGAGCGATTGGATGATCCGGCCGATGAGGCCGGGGCTCTTCGGGCCCGACCTCGACCCGCTGCCATGGTCGGCGGCCGTCTTGCCCGTCGCCGCCGAGGGGGGCGTCGTGGTCGTGGCGGCTGCGCCCGACGAGGGCGGCAGCTCGGCCGTGGCCGACGGCGCCACCGGAGGCTGGAGCCCGGGATCGCCGGGGTAGCGGCCGGCGGCGGCCCCGCTCGAGCCGCTCGGCGGGAGGACCTGGTAGGCCTGCTGGCCCGGGCTCACGAGCTGGTACTGCTGGCGGGCCAGGCGCTCGATCTCGGTCGACTGGTTGAGCCGGTGCTGCTCGGCCGCGAGGGCCCGGTTCTGCGACTGGAGCTGCTGGAGCTCGGTCGAGGCACCGGCGAGCGCCTGCTGCTGACGGACGAGCGCCGAGGCGGGGAACCACGCGGCGAGCACGAGACCGGCGAGCACGACCGAGACGGCCAGGAAGACCCGGTGCCGGCGGACCTTGGCCGCCCGACGGCGTTCGGCCCGGGTCGGGGGACGGCGGGACGCCTTCGGCCGGGCGGCGGCGCCCTTCCCGGCCCGCTGCTTGGTCGCGGCGCGACCCGACCTGCGGTGCGCGCCCTTGGCGCCGCGGTTGGTCGTCCGCTGACCGGCGGCGGGTCGACTAGCCACGACCACCGGACCCCGCAGCGAGGGCCGCCCTCCCGAGGAACTCTGCCGACGGCCCGAGGTCCTCTTCGATCCGGAGGAGCTGGTTGTACTTGGCCACCCGGTCGGAGCGGGCCGGGGCGCCGGCCTTGATCTGCCCGGCGTTCGTGGCCACGGCCAGGTCGGCGATGCTCGCGTCCTCGGTCTCGCCCGAACGGTGGGAGACGACGGGGCGATAGGCCGCCCGGTCGGTGAGGGCGATGGCCTCCAGGGTCTCGGTCAGGGTGCCGATCTGGTTGATCTTGATGAGGACGGCGTTGGCCACGTCGGCCTCGATACCCCGCTCGATGAGCTCCACGTTGGTCACGAAGATGTCGTCGCCGACGAGCTGGACCCGGTCGCCGAGCGCCCGGGTGAGGGCGGCCCAGCCGTCCCAGTCGTCCTCGGCCATCCCGTCTTCGATCGAGACGATCGGGTAGCGGCTGGCGAGGTCCGCCCAGTAGTCACAGAGCTCGGCCGAGGTGAGCGTGCGGCCTTCGCCTTCGAGCACGTACGCGCCGTCGCGCCACAGCTCGCTCGTCGCCGGGTCGAGGGCGATGGCCACCTCGTCGCCGGGGACCCGTCCGGCCCGCTCGATCGCCTGCATGAGGACGGCCACCGCTTCCTCGTTGGTCGCGAGGTCCGGTGCGAAGCCACCCTCGTCGCCGACCGCCGTCGAGAGGTGCCGGTCGGCGAGGACCGCGGCCAGGGCGTGGTAGGTCTCGGCGCCCCACCGGAGGGCCTCGCTGAACGAGGCGGCCCCGACCGGCATCAACATGTACTCCTGGAAGTCGATCGAATTGCGGGCGTGGACCCCGCCGTTCACGACGTTCAGCATCGGCACCGGCAGCACGTGGGCGTTGGCCCCCCCGAGTGAACGGTAGAAGGGGAGCTCGAGCTCGTCGGCCAGGGCCTTGGCCACCGCCAACGAGGTGGCGACCGTGGCGTTGGCCCCGAGCCGGCCCTTGTCCGGCGTGCCGTCGAGGTCGACGAGCGCGAAGTCGACGCCCCGCTGATCGAGGGCGTCGAGCCCACACAGGGCGTCGGCGATCTCCCCGTTGACCGCGCCGACCGCCCCCAACACCCCTTTGCCGCCGTAGCGCTCACCGCCGTCGCGTCGCTCCAGCGCCTCTCGCTTGCCGGTGGAGGCACCCGAAGGGGCGATGGCCCGGCCCCGGGCCCCCGAGTCGAGGAGCACCTCCACCTCGACGGTGGGGTTGCCTCGTGAGTCGAGCAGCTCTCGGCCGACAACCTCTTCGATCGTGCTCACGAACGCGTCTCCCCCGGCCCTCCCCTGGCGAGGACCGTGACGCAACGCTACTCGCCGGACCCCACCTCACCGGGGGAATCCCCCGCGGCTGGACGGTCAGACTGCTCGTCGGCAGTGGCGCGTTCGTCGGCTACGACCTCGTCGCGAAAGCGCATCGCCGCGGCCCGCAACGCCTCCTCGGCGTCCACGCCCCGCCGGCGGGCCACGTCGACGACGGTGAAGAGGAGCCAACCGAACCATTCGTCGGCCGCATCGTCGGGGGCGCTGAACAGCTCGTCCCACGACCCAGGACGGTCGTTGCCACCGGGCAAGCCGATCCCGGCCGCCGCCGCCCGGCTCTGCAGCTTCGAGGCCAGCATGAGTGCCGGGAGTGCGGTCGGCACGCCGTCCGTCACGCTGGTACGGCCCTTCTCGACCGCCTTCAGCTGCTCCCAGTTGGCCATGACCGCCGCGGCGTCGGCCGCCTCGACCTCGCCGAAGACGTGCGGGTGCCGGGCGACGAGCTTGTCGTGGAGTCCCCGGGCCACGTCGGCCATCGTGAACCAGCCCTCCTCCGAGGCCAGGCGGGCGTGGAAGAAGACCTGGTACAAGAGATCGCCAAGCTCCTCCTCCAGGTGGGTGGCCGCCGCTTCGCCACCGCTCTCGAGCCCGTCGATGGCGTCGAGCACCTCATAGGTCTCCTCGACGAGATGCCGCCGCAACGAGGCGTGCGTCTGCTCGCGGTCCCAGGGGCACTCCGTCCGCAGCGTCCGCACGAGCTCGTCGAGCGCCACGAGCTCGTGGGCCACCGGTGCCGCCAGCCGGGGCACGAAGAGCGACGTGAGGTGGTCGGCCTCGAGCGCCCGGTCGAGGTCCTCCCAGGGCACCTCGACCACCCGCTCGTCGGGGAGCCCGAGGTGGAACAGGATCGTGGCCGTCGATCCTTCGTCGCTCTCGACGGCGAGCTTGACCGCGGAGAGGACCTCGTTGGACCAGCACTGGGCCACGAGCAGGGGGCCGGTCTCCCCGGCCGCCTCCTCGGCGAAACGGGTGCCGTCGACGAGGCGGACCCCGGCGGCCACAGGGTCGAGGCCGAGGCGGTCCCAGGCGAGGTCGAGGAAGGAGAGCGCCGGCACCACCTCGATCGCCACGCGCCCGTCGGAGCGGAGGAGCTCCACCGTGCGCTCGGCCACGAGCGGCGAGCCGGGCACGGCGTAGACGACGCTCTCTCCGGCCGGGGCGCGGCGCGCCACCTCGGCCACGAGGTCGTCCACGATGCGGCGGTAGACCTCCTCGAACGTGGGTGCCTCGTCGTAGTGCCGGTCGAAGGTGACGAGATCGGGCCGCAGCGCGGCGACCTCCGCCGCGCTCGGGTGCTCCCGGGTGCGGAGGAACACCGCGTCGGCCCGCACCAGCGACTGGCGAGCGGGATCACCGAGGAGGTCGGGCCCCGACGGCCCGAGGCCGACGACGGTCAGCGTCGGCCGCGGCGAATCCATCGGTGTCAGGAAGTCAGCCGCCCGGCGGGGTGTTCGGAGGGTAGGCCTCGTTGGCCGCCGGGTTGAGGACCGACGAGGCGGGAGGAGTGAGCGGTTCGACGATGCCGATCGTGGCCGAGGCCGGTGTCCACCTGCCGTACTGGGGGTTCACGGCGACCTCGGCCCGATGGGTGGCCGCCAGGATGGCCGCCTCGGCCCCCGGCTGGCCGTGCTGCAGGAGGAGGCCCCGCACAACGTTCGCCGCGGCGGGGAGCGAAGCCGGCGTGCGCTGGTTCACCTGGACGACGAGGTACTGACCCGAGCTCGGGTAGTTGATGACCCCCGAGATCTCGCCGACCGGCACGTCGGCCACGTCGGCGATCACCTGGGAGGCGGCGGCGTTCGAGCACCCCTGCTGGGCGTTGCCCGCCTGGGCGGCCAGGGTGCCGAAGTCGGTGCCGCTGTGCACCTGGTCCACGATCTGCTGGGCCGCGGCCTGGGTGCTCGACGGGATGAGGGTCACGCAGGTGGTGGCCAAGGCCTTGCGGTGGGCATCGAAGTAGCGCTGGATATCGGCCGTCGTCACGCCGCTGCCTGGCTCCGAGGAGGCGATGGCCTCCGAGGCCGCCTGCACATGGACGATATCGTCGACGAAGGAGGGCGGCAACGAGGCGTAGATGGAGTCGGCCGTCACCCCCTGACAGGCGAACTGGCTGCCCGTCACGGCGCTGAGCGTCGAGTTGATGGCCGAGGTGAGGTCGGTCTTGGCATTGGCCGTGTCGGCTGTGGTGATCACGGTGTTGCGCTCAGCGGCCAGCTGGAACACGACCTGCTCGGTGATGCTCTGGTCCAACGTGTGGATGACGAAGGGCATCGAGTAGGCACCGGTGTTGCCACCGGCACCGTGGATCGGCGGGAGCGTCGACTGGCCGTTCGAGAGCACGGCTTGATTGGCGTTGAGGTAGCACTGGTAGTCCGGGCTGTTGGCGATGGCCGAGAGGTCGGCGTTGAGCGTCGCCTGGGTGATGCTTGTGCCGTTCACGACGGCCGCATTCGCCGGGACCTGGATGGCCATGAGCGTGACGACGACGGCCGCCACGAGAAGGATGGGGAGGAGGCGTCGCACGCGGCCGGCACTTTATCCGGCCGGCCCTGCGGCACCCGCATCGCCGCCGACCGTCACCGACCTCTCCGTCGGCCCGTCACGCCGCGGGGGCAGGAGGGCGAGGAGCAGCTCCCGCAGGTCCGCCGCCGGACGGCCGCCCGGTTCCAGGGGGACGACGAGCTGGTGCAGCTCCTCCTTGTAAGTCGCATCGGGCGAGAGCCGGCGCAGCCGCACCTGGGCGCTCGACGGCAGGGTGACGGGGGACAGGCGGGCGGTGGCTCGTCGTGACCCGCCCACCCGGGTCGCCAGCACCGCCACGTCGGTGATGCCGAGGCGCAGGCACTCCACCCGGAGGTGGGCCAAGGCGAGCAGGCCGACCGCGGCCGGTGGCGGCGGCCCGAAGCGGTCGACCCACTCCTCCCCCACGTCGTCGACTTCCTCAGGTGTCGTCGTGCCGGCCAACCGGCGGTAGGCCTCGAGGCGGGCGTCCTCGGCGCTCACGTAGTCCGCCGGCAGGTGCGCGTCGCCGGGGACGTCCAGGGAGACAGACGGGGGCGTCGGCCGCGGCTCGCCCCGGGCCTCGGCCACGGCCTCGGCCACCAGCTGGACGTAGAGGTCGTAGCCCACCGCGGCGATGTGGCCCGACTGGTCCGTACCGAGCAGGTTGCCGGCCCCCCGGATCTCGAGGTCGCGCATGGCGATCTTGAAGCCCGAGCCCAGCTCGGTGTGCTCCCCCACCGTCTTCAGGCGCTCGTAGGCCTGCTCGGTGAGCACCCGGTCGACCGGGTGGAAGAGGTAGGCGTAGGCCCGTTGGTTGCTCCGCCCGACCCGCCCGCGGATCTGGTGCAGCTGGCCCAGCCCGAGCAGGTCGGCCCGGTCCACCACCAGGGTGTTGACCGACGGCATGTCGATGCCCGACTCGATGATCGTCGTGCAGACCAAGACGTCGTAGTCCCGCCCCCAGAAGTCCATCACCACCTGCTCGAGGCTGCCCTCGTCCATCTGCCCGTGGGCCACCGCCACCCGGGCCTCGGGGACGAGGTCGCGGACCTTGCGGGCGAGGTCGTCGATGCTGGCCACCCGGTTGTGGACGTAGAAGACCTGCCCCTCCCGGAGGAGTTCGCGTCGGATGGCCTCGGAGACCGCCTGGTCGTCGGTCTCGCCTACGTAGGTGAGGATCGGCCGGCGGTCGGCGGGCGGCGTGTTGATGAGCGAGAGATCGCGAATCCCGGTGAGCGCCATCTCGAGGGTGCGCGGGATCGGGCTCGCGGTGAGCGTGAGGACGTCGACCCCCTCCGAGATGCGCTTCACCGCTTCTTTGTGGCTCACGCCGAAGCGCTGCTCCTCGTCGACGATGAGGAGCCCCAGCCGTTTGAAGACGACGTCAGAGCCGAGCAGGCGGTGGGTGCCGACGACGACGTCGACCGAACCGTCGGCCAGCCCGTCGACCACCTTCTTCGCCTGAGCCACGGTGAGGAACCGGCTCAGGAGCTCCACGCGCACCGGGAAACCGGCGAAGCGTTCCGAGAACGTCTGGTGGTGCTGGCTGGCGAGGAGGGTCGTCGGCACGAGGACGGCCGCCTGGGTCCCGTCGTGGACGGCCTTGAAGACCGCCCGCAGCGCCACCTCGGTCTTGCCGAAACCCACGTCGCCGCAGACGAGGCGGTCCATCGGCCGGCCGAGCTCCATGTCCGCCTTCACCTCGGCGATGGCCCGCAGCTGGTCCGCCGTTTCGCTGTAGGCGAAGCCCGACTCGAACTCGAGCTGCCACGGCGTGTCGGGTGGGAAGGCGTGCCCGGGCACGGACAGCCGTCGGCGGTAGAGGTCGACGAGCTCGGCGGCGATCTCGCTCGCCGCCGCCCGGGCCCGGGCCCGGGCCCGCTGCCATTCGGCGCCGCCCATGCGAGACAGCGTCGGGGACTCGCCGCCGCTGTAGGGGGTGACCGCGGCGATCTGGTCGACCGGGAGGTACAGGCGGTCGTTGCCCCGATACTCGAGGACGAGGTAGTCCCTCGTCGTGCCGGCCACGGTGCGGCTCGTCATGCCGCCGTAGCGGGCCACCCCGTGCTGGCGGTGGACGACGTAGCTCCCCGCGGCGAGATCGTCGAAGAACCCGTCGGTCGGCCGGGCCCGGGGCCGGGCGGTGCGGTGCGGGGTGCGCCGGCCGGTCACGTCCGACTCGGCGAGGACGGCCAGGTGGAGGTCGGGGAGGATGAAGCCGGCGGTGAGCGGGGCCACCACCACCCTCGCCCCGGGCGTGGCCGGAGCGGCGGACAGGACCGGCGCCACGACGCCCTCGTCGGCGAGCACGCCGGCCAGGCGGGCCGCGCCGGCCTCCGTCCCGGCGCAGAGCGTGACCGAGTACCCCTCCCCCGTCAGCTCCACCACCTGCCGGGCGAGGCGGGCGGCGTCACCGGCCACCGGCTGGAGGCCCCCGACCCGCACCGACGGGGCGTCGGGCCCCTCGGGCGTGGGCGTGAGGGAGAGCACGGCGGCGGGGCACTCGGCCAGCAATCGGGCGAACGGCTGGTAGAGGCGGGGGATCCGCGCCTCGAGCTCGACCGGGTCGTCGCCCGCCAGGCCCCAGGTGGTGGCGAGCGCCTCGGCCAGCGCCCCCTCCTCGTCGTGCAGCTCGGCCGCCCGGTCCCGGACCCGCCGGGGCTCGACGACGACCACGAGGGCCGCCTCGGCCAGCTCGTCCGTCACGAGCGACACGTCGTCGTCGAGCCAGGGCAGCCACGACTCCATGCCGTCGAACACGTGACCCTCGGCCAGCCGCTCCCACGTGGCCGCGGCCCACGGCTCTCGCTCGGCCAGCTCGGCGGCCCGGCGGCGGACCGCGTCGGTCGGGACGAGCTCGCGGCAGCCGAAGAGCACCGCCTCGTCGAGGTCAGCCACCGAGCGCTGGTCGCTCACGTCGAAGACGGTGAGCCGGTCCACCTCGTCGCCGAAGAGGTCGATCCGCACCGGGGCGTCGGCCGTCGACGGGAACACGTCGATGATGCCGCCGCGCACCGCCAGCTCCCCACGGTGTTCCACCTGGTGCTCCCGGCGGTACCCGGCCGCCGCCAGCCTCGAGAGCGTGGCGTCCGCGTCGAGGGTGCCCTTGGCCCGGACCACGAGCGGCGTGGTCGCCTCCCGCCACGTGCCGAGCCGCTGCAGGGCGGCCCGCACCGGCACGACGACCACCTTCGGACGGCGGCCCTCCCCGGCCAGGTGCCAGAGGACGGCCAGCCTCCGACCCATCGTCGAGAGCTCCGGGCTCACCCGCTCGAAGGGCAGGGTCTCCCACGCCGGGAGGATCACGACCGGATCGCCGAGGTCGCCGGCCACCCTCCCCTCACCGGGGTCCTCCCGGGGGAGGAAGCACCGCAGGTCGTCGGCGAGGCGCTCGGCGGCCGACGTGGTGGCCGTGACGACGAAGAGCGGCGATCGCTCGCTCACGGTGGCCAGCCCGGCCAGCACGAAGGCCTGGGCTGGGCCTGGCACAGCCAGCGTGCCGGCCGACGTACCGAGGGCGCGTGGGAGCGACGGCTCGTGCCGGAAGAGCGCGGGCAGTCCGGCCAGGCCCTCGGCCTCCACGGGGGTCATGTGCTCGACGCTACCGGGGGTGCCATCCCGACGAGCCCCGATCTACTTGTGCCGTCGTCAACGCGGACCACCTGAGGTTCGTCCAGGTCCACAACGTCTGGGAGTTGGTCGGCGTTGTGCGCTGGGTGCGCGCCGCGCTGGGTCTCTCAACCGAGATCTGAGGGATTTCGTCTCAGGCGGTTCGGCTCGCCCGGTCTTTCGTGCCGACGGTGCGGCGGGCAGAGCCAGTCACGTTGCCGTCTCAGCGTTGAAGCGGTTCATCGCCGCCGCCACACCTTCGGTCGCGATGACCTCGACGGCGTCGGCGGCCGATTCGATGGCCTGGTTCAGGGCCTCCCGCTCGGCCTTGGGCGGTCGGCGCAGGACGTAGTCCGCGCCCGCCGCGGCGCTCGGCGGCTTGCCCACGCCGATCCGTATCCGGACGAAGTCGGTGGTGTGGAGGTGGGACTGGAGGGAGCGGAGACCGTTGTGACCGGCCGTCCCCCCGCCGACCTTCACCCGAATTCGTCCCGGCGGCAGGTCGAGCTCGTCGTGCAGCACGACGAGCCGCTCGGGGTCCTCGATGCCGAAGCGGCGGACGAGCGGGCGTACGGCCTCCCCGGATTCGTTCATGAAGGTGGTGGGGACGGCGAGGGCCACCGCCTGGTGACCGAGCCGGACCTCGGCCACGGCCGCCCGCTGGCCCCGCATGGGCTTGAGGGGCGCAGCACCCTGACGTTCGGCCAGCCGGCGCACCGCGTCGGCACCGACGTTGTGACGGCTGGCCGCGAACTCCTGGCCGGGGTTGCCGAGTCCCACGACCAGCAGGTCGGCGGGCGTGCCCCGGCGCTCGGCTGCTCCCCCGGCGAGCCGCCGCCGTCCGAGTAGACGGACCAGGGCCTAGCCCTCGGAGGCCGGCTGGTCGGCGCCGGCGGCCGACTCGGCCGGAGCCTCGCCGCCCTCGGCCGCCTCGCCCTCGGCCGCCTCGCCCTCGGCCGCCTCCTCGACGACCACCCGCGGCGGCTGGCCGATGACCACGATCGACTCGCCGTCGAGCTCTGTCGTGACCCCCTCGGGGAGCGGGAGGTCGGCCACCCGGACGGCACCGCCGATGACGAGCTCGCTCACGTCCACCTCGATGGAGCTCGGGACGTTGGCCGGGATCGCCCGGACCGAGAGGTTGAACAGCTGCTGGTCGACGAGACCGTCGCCCCGCTGGACCTCGATCGCCTCGCCGATGAGCGAGATCGGCACCTCGGCGGCGATGATCTCGTCCCGCCGCACGATCACGAAGTCCACGTGGTTCACCGTGCCCTTGACCGGATGGTGCTGGATCTCCCGGGCGAGCGTCAGGTAGGTCTTCCCGGCGGCCTCGAGCGAGAGCAGCGTGTTGAGGCCGGAGTCCCCCGAGAGGGCGGTCCGCAGGTCCCGGCCCACGACGGCCACCGGGAGGGGCTCGGTGCCGTGCCCGTAGATGACGCCGGGGATCTTCCCCTCCCGGCGGAGGCGCCGGGTGTTGCGGCTGCCCAGCGGACGGCCGACTTCGGCGGCCAGGGTGATCTCGGGCATGACAGGGACTCCTCGAGCGGTTCGGTGGCCGGGGGGTGGTGCTCGCCCTCCCCGGAACGGCTGGTCATGCTAGTCGACCAGCGGCTTCGGGTCGGTCGGCCCGTGAGGAGGCCCCTCGGTCAGGCCAGGTTGTCGCCGCCGAAGATCTCCGAGACCGAGGTGTCCTCGAAGACGGCATCGATGGCGTCGGCGATCAGGGGGGCCACCGACAACACCTCGAGCTTGTCGAAGACGCACTCCTCTCGCACCGGCAGGGTGTCGGTGACGACGACCCGGGAGATCACCGAGGCCTTCAGGCGGTCCGTGGCCGGGTCGGAGAGCACCGGGTGGGTGGCCATTGCCCAGATGTCGGCGGCCCCGGCGTCGGCCAGGAGCTCGGACGCGGCCACGATGGTCCCGGCCGTGTCGATCATGTCGTCGATCAGGACACAGTGGCGCCCTTCGACGTCGCCGACCACGTGGCGGGCCTCGACCTGGTTCTCCCGGCCCCGGGGACGGCGCTTGTAGACGAGGGCGAGGTCGCAGCCGAGCCGCTGGCTGTAGCGCTCGGCCACCTTCACACGCCCGGCGTCGGGCGCCACCACGACCATCTCGGTCACGTTCCCGGCCGTGTGCTCACGGAGGTAGCCCTCGAGGACGGGGGTGGCGATCAGGTGGTCGAAGGGGACGTCGAAGAACCCCTGGATCTGGCCGGAGTGGAGGTCGACGCTCATCACCCGGTCCGCGCCGGCCACCGAGAGGAGGTCGGCCACCAGCTTGGCCGTGATGGGCTCGCGGCCGGTCGACTTGCGGTCCTGGCGGGAGTACCCGTAGTAGGGGCAGACCGCCGTGATCTGCTTGGCCGAGGCGAGCTTGGCCGCCTGGATCATGATCAGCTGCTCCATCAGGGCGTCGTTGACCGGCCCGCAGTGGGTCTGGACGATGAACACGTCCGCCCCCCGGACGGAGTTCTCGAATCGGCAATGGATCTCGCCGTTGGAGAACTCCCGGAGGTTGGGCTCGGACAGCACGACACCGAGATGGGTGGCGATCCGTTGCGCCAGGTGAGGGTGGGAGCGCCCCGACACGAGCTCCAGACGTCGACGAGGGATGACTTCCACGTGTCCGACGCTACCCCGCCCCACCCCCCGTCGCCGGAGGGGTGGTCAGCCTTCCTCGTCCGGGAGCGTGGTGAACGGCTGCACCGTGGCGCCCTCCTCGACGATCGAGCCGGGGCCGAGGACGGCGTACGGACCGACCCTGGCCCGCGCCCCGACCGAGGCGTGCGTGCAGACGCTCTGTCGGATCTCGGCCCGGGCCCCGACATCGGTGTCGACCAGGGTGCTGTCCGGTCCGATCTCGGCCCCCTCGCCCACCCGGCAGGCGCCCCGCAGGATGACCCCGGGGAGGAGGGACACGTCGGTGGCCAGCTCCACGGTGGCATCGACGTAGGTGCGCTCGGGGTCCCACATCGTCACGCCGCGGCGCATCCACCGCTCGTTGATGCGGTCCCGCAGCTCGGCCTCCGCCACCGCCAGCTGGGCCCGGTCGTTGACCCCGGCCGCCTCCATGGGGTCGGCCGTCGTGAGGGACTGCACGGTGTAGCCGGCCTCGTAGAGCACGGCGATGGTGTCGGTCAGGTAGTACTCGCCTTGGAGGTTGGCCGGGCTGAGGCGGCGCAACGACGGAGCGAGGACGGCCTGGCGGAAGCAGTAGATCGAGGTGTTGATCTCGCTCAGGCGCCGCTCGGTCTCGTTGGCGTCGGACTCCTCGACCACCTTGGCCACGAGGTCGTCGCGGCCGCGCACCACCCGGCCGTAGCCGGTCGGGTCCGAGACCACCGCGGTGAGGAGGGTGGCCGCGGCGTCGGAGGCCCGGTGCCGGCGGACGAGCGCGGCGAGCGTCGCCGGTCGGAGGAGCGGCGTGTCGCCCGGCAGCACGACGATGTCGGCCTCCTCGCCCCAGTCGTGAGGCAGGCCCGTCAGCGCGACCGCCGTGGCGTCGCCGGTTCCGTGCGGCTCGGGCTGCTCGACGAACTCGATCTCGAGGTTGCTCGGCGCGTGGTCGACGAGGGTCTTCGTCACCCACTCGCCGCGGTGGCCGACCACGACGACGACCCGATCGACGTCGAGCTCGGCGAGCGCGTCGAGCACGTGGAGCACCATGGGCCGGCCGCAGAGCAAATGGAGCGGCTTGGGTCGCTCCGAGCGCATACGCGTGCCCTCGCCGGCGGCCAGCACGACGGCGAAGAGCGCTCGGGAGGTCATGGCGGCCATTCTTCCCTCACCGCCGGCCCTTCTCGCGGCACCACAGGGCCGACCGCTCGCGTCCCTGGTCGTGGGGTCGCGTTCGCCCCCGGTGGGCCCTCTCCGGCCCGCCGCCGCTCGAGGCTGGGCCAGTAGGGTGCGGTCCATGGAGCGCGTCGAGTACGACGAGTTCGGGCTGTTCCACGAGAACGCCGAGGAGTTCGGGCTCCCCTACGAGGGTCCGCCGACCGTGCGCCGGGAGTCGGTCGAGGTCGGTCCGGACCGCCGGCTGAGCGCGCTCGTCTGGGGCGAGAGCGAACCCGAGGTCGTCCTGCTCCACGGCGGCTCACAGAACGCGCACACGTGGGACACCGTGGCGATGGCCCTCGGGCGACCGCTCCTGGCGGTCGACCTCCCGGGCCACGGCCACTCGGACGGCCCGAGGAACGACGTCGGCGGGGTACGCGACCACGCGGCCGACGTCGCCACGGTGATCGAGGCCCTCGCCCCAGCGGCCCGCGGCGTCGTCGGGATGTCGCTCGGTGGCCTCACGTCGCTGGCCCTGGCCGACAGCCGACCCGACCTCGTGCCGAAGCTGGTGCTCGTCGACGTCACGCCCGGCGTCGACAAGGACAAGGCGGCGCCGATCATCGCCTTCGTGAACGGCCCGGCGACGTTCGACAGCTTCGACGAGATCCTCGCCCGCACGATCGAGTTCAACCCCACCCGGAGCGAGGCGTCGTTGCGGCGCGGCATCCTGCACAACGCCGTCCAGCAGGAGGACGGCACCTGGGTGTGGCGCTGGGCCCGGTTCCGCCAGCCGGCGCCCGAGGGCGCACCGCCGGCCGTGGCCCCCGACTTCGATGACCTCTGGGAGGCGGTCTCGCGCCTCAGCATGCCCGTGATGCTCGTCCGGGGCATGGCGACCGGCACGGTCGTGGGCGACGAGGACGAGGCCGAGCTCCTGCGGCGCTCCCCCGGCGCCCGGGTCGAGAAGGTGGGGGGCGCCGGCCACAGCGTCCAGGGCGACAAGCCGCTCGAGCTCGCCGCCCTCATCGACGACTTCATCCCCTGAGACCGACGCCCCCGCCGCGGCATCGTAACCTGGCCGACGGTGGACGTTCGGTGGTGGTCCCCCCGGTCGGTGGTGCTCCATGTGGTCCTCGTCGTGTTCGTCGGCGCCTGCGTTGCCCTGACCGACTGGCAGGTGCGCCGGGCCGTCTCGGGGAACGAGCTGAGTTGGGCTTACGCCTTCGAGTGGCCGTTCTTCGCCGCCTACGCCATCTATCTCTGGTGGCGCCTCGTCCACGAGGCGCCCATCCGTCCCGGCCGGTCGAAGACCCCGGCCCCGGACAGCCCCGAGACCAACGGCCACGGCGACCTGTCGGCCGACGCTGCTCCGAAGGACAAGCAACAAGAAGAAGAGGACGGCGAGCTGGCGGCCTACAACCGGTACCTCGAGGAGCTGGCCACCTACGACCAGCGCCACGACGCGCCGTCCCTCCGGCAGCACCCCGCCGCTCCGCCGTCCGGGCCTGAAGAGCCGTGAACGTCGGTTCGGCCCCTGGCACGGTCCGCCTTGGCGGGCACAGCGGGGCGGCCGGGGAGCGACCGCACCGCTCCGACACCTCGGCACCGTCTCTCTTCGGGACTTTCGGCACTGGCCGCCCGACCGGCCGGCCCGCACGATGGAATTGAGAACAGGCCTCTGATCAGGAAGAGTGGAGGTCGAAGCGAACGGTCGCGGCCAGCGGGTCGGCGCCGCGGCTGAGTGAGGAGGTCATGGTGACCACGACGATCCCGGGAGCGAGCGTCTGGGAGCAGGAGCTCTACGACAATCTGTCCCACCACGTCGGCGCCGAGCGCGACATCCTCGAGCAGTACCGAGAACTGGCCGAAGAGGCGAGCTCGCCGGCGTTTCGCTACCTCGCCAAGCTGATCCTGGACGACGAGGAGCGGCACCACCGGCTGTTTGCCGACCTGGCCGCGACCGTGAAGTCCTTCGCCGAGCTGCGGAGCACCGGCCAGCCGATCCCGTACCTGGACGAGCCGGGCACAGATCGCGACCGCCTCCGCGAGGAGACCGAGCACTTCTTGGAGGTGGAGCGGAAAGACCTGGGCGAGCTCCGCAAGCTGTCCAAACAGCTCCGGTCAGTGCAGGACACGACCCTCTGGGGCCTCATCGTCGAGCTGATGCAGATGGACACGAACAAGCACATCCGCATCCTCGAGTTCATCCGGGAGAACCTCGGGCGTTGACCGCCGAGACAGCGGCCGACGGCGTGTGACCATCGGCAGGTGAGCCGGGACGGAGGAGGCGCCGACATGCGGCGGCGGGGCCGTTCAGTCGAACCCGAGGGCGGGTGACTTTCCGCCCTGGCACGATCCGTCGTGGAACGCGAGGTTGACGTCGCGCGATGACGCGACTTGGAGGAGGTTCGCGATGCGAACACCTATCCGGTGTGGCGCACTGTCGGCCGTGCTTCTCGTCGCCGTCATACCGACTGCGACCCTGCTGGGTCATGCCGCCATGGCTGGCGCCCAACAGCCGGGCCTGACGCTTAGTTCCAACTCGGGGTCAGTCGGCGCTTACGTCGCCGTGAGCTTCGTGGCTCCCGCCAACACCTCATGCTCGACACCGATCTTCACTACCGGTGTCCTCGGCTCGGCGTACGCTCAGGTGATCCCTCTCAACCGCGGCATCGGCCAGAATTTCAACGGCCGTTTCCTGATCCCGCCCTACATCCCGCACTTGGGGCCGGTCACCACGGGGACGTACGAGTTCCTCGTCGATTGCGGCCCCGCGTCCGGCCCAGAGCAGGACTACACAGCGCCCTTCGAGGTCACATCCGTCACGCCATCCCCGTCACGATTTGTGGGCCTGGCCCCAACCCCGTCGGGAACCGGGTACTGGCTGGCGCAGGCCGGGGGTGGCGTGTTCAGTTTCGGGACTGCCGCCTTCTACGGATCGCTGCCCGGATCGCACCTGGTCCCCGCCTCGGCCATCGTCGGCATCGCGGCGACGCCTGACGGCGGCGGCTACTGGCTCGTCGCCGCCGACGGAGGCGTGTTCGCTTTCGGCGACGGTTCCTTCTACGGCTCGTTGCCCGCTATCGGCATCACCCCTGCAGCTCCCATCGTCGGAATCGCCGCCAACCCCGAAGGCGGCGGCTACTGGCTCGTCGGCGCCGACGGGAGCGTGTTCGCGTTCGGGTCATCCGCCTACTACGGGTCGGTCAGCCAAGCCTTCAACCCGGGTGGGCCAGTCATGCCCGTTGCGGGCATCGCCGCCGCCCCTGACGGCGCCGGGTATCTCGAGGCCGGAGGCTTCTTCGGCGGGTATGGCTACGGTGACCTGGCCGGCTCCTACCCGATTGCCCCGCCGCCGAACGTCTCACCGCCCTCTATGTCCCCTCTGACAGGGGTGGCAGCCACCGCCAGCGGGCTGGGCCAGTGGTACGTCGCTCCCGACGGTGCCGTCTTTGCCGTCGGGACACCCTTCTACGGGTCCCTCCCGGGCGACGGGGTGACGTCTGAGGCTCCCATCCTCGACATCGCGGCCACCGCGGATCATCGCGGCTACTGGCTGCTCGGAGCCGATGGCGGCGTGTTCGCCTTCGGCGACGCGGGCTACGACGGATCAGCTGCCGACGCTGGCCTTCCCTGGTAAACCGACGCCGCTGAGATCGGCGGCGCTTGGCCTGCCATCGTCGCATCGCTGCCGGGCAACAGCAGCACCCTTCGACCTGTTCGACGAACGAGCGGGAGGTCTACGGACTCTCGGCGTCGATACCCAAGGTTCGCAGGGCCCAAGGGAGTGACGTCCGCAGCTGGTCGAGCTGCACCGCCCGGACCATCGGAGCGTGCGGGATCACTGGTTGGCCCGCTCGGCAGGCGAAGAACCCGGCCACATAGGCCGCCAGCTCGGGTGGGCAATCGGCCATGACGTACTCGGGTCGACGGCCGGTCTCCATGGCCAGGCTCGGGAGCCAGAACGCCACGTCCAGTTGCGGGTTGCCGAGGCAGGCGAGGTTCCAGTCGAAGAGCAGGGCCGCACCCTCGCGCAGGCACAGGTTGTCGCTCCGGACGTCGAGGTGCAGCAACGAGCGGCCGGCGAGGGGTGCGGCGACTGCCGCCTCCCGGAGCACGGGACCAACCCGCTCCAGCCAGTCCGCTCCGTAGAGGCCCAACGACAGGAAGGGCGACGGGTCGGCGAGCACGAGGCTCCAGCCCTCACCGGGCTGCTCGCCGTCGACGAGCGGGGTGAGGTGCCCGGGGGGATCGACATCGGCCAGTCGACCGAGTGCGCTCACGACGGCGTCGACGTCGCCGTCGCCGTCGCGCCAGGGAGGTGGCCACCACCCGTCAGTGAGGTCCTCGAGGACGAGCACCGGCCGTGCGCCGCCGATCCAGGCGAGCAGCCCCGGCGTGATGCCCTGACCGGCGAGGCACTCGTACATCCGGTGCTCCCGCCGCAGCCATTCGGCCGTCTCGTCGTTGACGGCGGCCTTCACGAAGGCAGAGGTGCCGTCGGCGAAGCGGACGATGAAGCGCTCGTTGTTGGTGTAACCCCGATGCACCGGTGCGAGCGCTTCGATCGGCCCGAAGACGGGCTCCAGCAGGTCACGCACCTTTCCATCATGGGCGCTCAAGGGTCCGGGCGGGGATTGCTCCGGGGGGAGGGCTCGAACCTCCAACATCCGGCTCCAAAGGCCGACGTTCTGCCAATTGAACCACCCCGGAAGGACGGCCATCGGCCTTCCACGCTCCTGACAGGAGTACCACACGGCGAAGCGGCGCCTGCCCGATCGAACGGCGAGTCCGCCGGTA
>DATGZH010000034.1:0-83976 GCA_035297265.1 Acidimicrobiales bacterium
GCCGACACCGAGCCGTTCCGGGCCGAGATCCGCACGTGGCTGACCGACAACCTCCCCGACGGATGGGGTACGCCGGGATTCTCCATGGCCCCGGAGGAGCGCAAAGCCTTCCTCCGTGACTGGACCGCCACGCTGTTCGACGGCGGCTGGATCTGCGCCTCGTGGCCCGCCGAGTACGGCGGCAAGGGCCTCACCCTCATGGAACAGGTCGTGCTCGCCGAGGAATTCGCGCGAGCCGAGGCGCCCCTCCGGGCCGACTTCTTCGGGGACACCCTGGTCGGCCCGACCATCCTCCAGTGGGGCGACGAGCGCCAGAAGCAGGAGTTCCTCCCCCGGATCCTCAAGGGCACCATCGCCTGGTGCCAGGGTTTCTCGGAGCCGGGGGCCGGCAGCGACCTCGCCTCGCTCTCCACCCGCGCGGTCCTCGATGGCGATGAGTGGGTCGTCAACGGGCAGAAGGTCTGGACCACCCAGGCCCAGTACGCCGACTACGTGTTCCTGCTCGCCCGGACCGACCCCGACGCCCCGAAGCACGCCGGCATCTCCTACCTGCTCGTGCCCATGCACCAGCCCGGGGTCGAGGTGCGCCCCATCCGCCAGATCGACGGCTCGTCGGAGTTCAACGAGGTCTTCTTCTCAGGCGCCCGCTGCCCGAAGGACAACGTGGTGGGCGGGGTCAACAACGGCTGGAAGGTGGCCATGACCACGCTCGGCTTCGAGCGGGGCTCGTCGGCCACGACGGGCCACCGGCGTTTCGCCCGGGAGCTCGACCGGATCGTGGCCGAGGCGGAGGGCCGGGGGAAGGACGCCGACCCGCTCATCCGCCAGCGCCTGGCCCGGGCCTGGTCGAAGGTGAAGATCATGCAGATCAACGGCTACCGGACGTTGACCGACGCCCTCAACGGGACCCACCACACCGCGGCCCTCGGCGCCACCAACAAGATGTTCTGGTCCGAGATGCACAAGGAGACCATGGAGCTGGCCATGGACGTCCTCGGCCCCGACGGCCAGATCCTCCGCGGCTCGGACGCCGAGGCCGACGACGGGGACTTCCGGCCCCGCCGGGGCGCCAGCACCTACCCGGTCGACGACCTCCAGGCCTCGTACTTCTTCTCGCGCTCGGAGACCATCTGGGGCGGCACGGCCGAGATCCAGCGCAACATCGTGGGCGAGCGGGTCCTCGGGCTGCCGAAGGAGCCGAAGGCCGAAGCCAAGGCCTGATCGCCGGCGGCCGGCCGGTCAGGCGGCCGCCGTGCCGGCGATGTCGGCGTCGCCCTCGCCGGTCGGACCGGTGAGCCGGGCCCGGCGCCCCGGGGCCGCCGCGCCGAGGTAGCGCCAGGCGAGGAGGGCCGAGGCCACGAGCGTGGCCACCGCACCGAGCCCGAGGGCCACTCGGGGGTTGAAGGCGTCGCTCACCGCACCGACGAGCGGCGCGCCGATCGGCGTCGTGCCGAGGAACGCCGTGGCGTAGAGGGCCATGACCCGGCCCCGCATCGAGGGCTCCGACGTCATCTGCAGCGTGGCGTTGCTCGTGGCGATGAAGGCGATGCTGCAGGCGCCCATCGGGACGAGGGCCACGAGGGTGAGGGCGATCGACGGCACGAGCGCCACCACCATGATCATCACCCCGAAGGCGAGGCCGATCACCGTGAGCAGGCGGACCGACGGCCGGGACCGGTGGGCCACGAGGAGCCCGCCGATCACCGCGCCCGTGCCCATCGCCGCGCTCATCGCCCCGTAGACACCGGCCCCGCCGTGGTAGGTGAAGTGGGCGAGCAGCGGCAGCGTGGTGGTGAAGTTGAAGGCGAAGATCCCGACCACCGTCATGAGGAGGAGGGGGTCGCGGAGCCCCGGCGTCGACCAGACGTAGCGAAGGCCCTCGCGCACCTGCCCCTTGGCCCTCGCCACCCGGGGCGACCGGTGCAGCTCGGCCGGCACCATGAGGGCGAGGGCGACGATCACGGCCGCGTACGACGCGGCGTTCACGAAGAAGCAGTCGGCCACGCCCACCGTGAAGATGAGCACCCCGCCGATGGCCGGCCCGATGACCCGGGCCGAGTTCATCACGACGCTGTTGAGGCTCACGGCGTTGGGCAGGAGCTCGCGGGGCACCATCTCGGACACGAAGGTCTGCCTCGCGGGGTTGTCGAACAGGTTCACCACGCCGAGCAGGCTGGCGAGGAGGTACACCTGCCAGAGCTCGACCACCCGGGTGAGCGTGAGGACGGCGAGGGCGAGGGCGAGCACGGCCGCCGACCCCTGGGTGACGAAGAGGAGGCGCCGCTTGTCGACCCGGTCGGCCACGAGGCCGCCCCACGAGGCGAGCAGGAGCATGGGCACGAACTGGAGGGCGGTCGTGACCCCCATGGCCACCCCGTTGCCGTGCAGCACCGAGAGCACGAGGTAGGCCTGGGCCACGGTCTGCATCCAGGTGCCGGACACCGAGATGACTTGCCCGGTGAAGTAGAGCCGGTAGTTCCGTACGTGGAGCGAGAGGAACGTGCGG
Source organism: Acidimicrobiales bacterium (assembly GCA_035297265.1). GTDB lineage: Bacteria > Actinomycetota > Acidimicrobiia > Acidimicrobiales > RAAP-2 > DATGZH01. The sequence continues at coordinate 2,507 of DATGZH010000034.1, forward strand.
CCGACGGCGGCGCGCACCGCGCTCATGGCTCGGCCACCAGCCGCTCGAGGAGCCCGGTGAGCTCGGCCACGCCGGCCCGCGACTCGGGGGGCAGCTCGGCCAGGCGCCTCGTCAAGAAGGCGTTCTTCAAGAAGCGGATCCGTTGGAGGGTGCGCCGGCCCTCGGCCGTGAGGCGGACCCGGGCCACCCGGCGGTCGGCCGGGTCGACCTCTCGGGCGACGAGACCGGCCGCCTCCATCCCGGCCACGAGCCGGGTCATCGTCGGCGGCTGCACCTGTTCGGCCAGGGCGAGCTCGCCGAGCGTCGGCTGCCCCAGCCGCTGGACGCTCCCGAGGGCCGAGGCCTGGGCGGGCGAGAGGCCGGCGAGCGACTGGCGCTGGAGGCGGCGGTTGAGCCGGGTCACCGCGACCCGCAGGCGACCGGCCAGCTCCTCGTCCAGCTCGGCCGGCGGCACCACCGCCACGTCGTCCAGGCGCTTCGCCATGCCGCCATTATACTTAGTTGTGCTAACTAATGTGCCGGGACGAGCACGGCCCGGGGCTCACGGGGTTACCGGTCGGTAAGCTGGGAGGGCGCCCCGGCCGGGACGGCGCGGGGCAAGGAGGTCCGGATGCTCCCCGACTACGGCGAGTTCGAGCAGGCCATCGGCCTCGACTGGTACGCCCTCGACCCCAACCTCTCGTTCCTCCTCGACCGCTACCTGCCGGACCCGGCCGACCGGGCCTTCGCCGAGGAGCGGGTCGCCCCCTACGGCCGGCTGGTGGGCGAGACGATCGCCCGGCGGGCCGAGATCACCGACGCCAACGGCCCCGTGCTCCAGCGCTACGACCGGGACGGCTACGAGGTGGACGAGGTGGTCCACCACCCGACGTGGCTCGAGAACAAGGCCGACCTCGTGCGCCACGGCTTCGTGGGGCTGTCGCACCACGCCGGCCGGCCGGTGCCCGCCGTCGTCACCGCCTCGCTCTCCTACCTCGTGAGCCAGGCCGAGACGGCCATCTACTGCGGCCTCGGGATGACCTCGAGCGCGGTCGACGTGGTCGAGCGCTACGCCCCCGAGGCCGTCCGCGACGAACTCGTGGCCCGGCTGGCCAGCCTCGACCCCGAGGTGGCCTGGGAGGGCGGCATGTTCCTCACCGAGCGCCAGGGCGGGAGCGACGTCGGGGCCAATACCACCCGGGCCGTGCAGGACGGTGACGAGTGGCTCCTCTTCGGCGACAAGCACTTCTGCTCGAACGTCGACGCCGACGTCTTCATCGTGCTGGCCCGGCCCGAGGGCGCCCCGGCCGGCACCCGGGGCCTCGCCACGTTCATCGTGCCGAGCCGTCGGCCGGACGGCTCACCGAACGGCTTCGTCATCAAGCGCCTGAAGCAGAAGCTCGGCACGGTGGGCGTGCCCACGGCCGAGGTGACCCTCGACGGCGCCCGGGCCTGGTTGGCCGGGTCATCGACGGCCGCCGAGACCTCGACGACCGGCGACGCGGCCCGTGACGGCCGGGGCATCAACCGCATGATGGAGATGGTGAACGCCAGCCGCTTCGGCGTGGCGCTCATGGGTCTCGGCATCCACCGTCGCTCGTTCCTCGAGGCCGCCATCTACGCCGGCCGCCGGACCCAGTGGGGCCAGCGGATCGACCATTACCCGCTCGTGCGCGAGACGCTCGTCGACCTCCTCGTTGACCTCGAGGCCGGGCTGGCCGCCACCTACGAGTGCGCCGCGGCCACCCGCACGGCCGAGGACCCCGAGGAGGGACGCCTGCTCCGCCGCATCCTCATCCCACTGGCCAAGCTGCGCTCGACGCGCGTGGCCCTCGGCGCGGCGAGCTCCGCCCTCGAGGTCTTCGGGGGGAACGGCTACATGGAGGACTGGCCGATGGCCCGCCAGCTCCGCGACGCCCAGTGCCACACGATCTGGGAGGGGACCGAGAACATCTGCGCCCTCGACGTGCGGCGGGCCATGCGGGGCGAGGCGGCCCACGTGGCCCTCTTTGCCCGGGTGGAGCGGGCACTCGACGCCGCCGCGCCCCACAAGGTGCTGGCCCAGGCGGTCGACACCGTGGCCGCCTCGTTGGCCACGGCCCGCCGGGCCATCGACCACCTCGCCGCCGGGCCCGACGACCTGGCCCTGCTGCACGCCCGGCGGATGGCCGAGCTCCTGGCCGACACGGCCGAGGGGGCCCTCCTCGTCGACGAGGCCGCCTGGTCCCTCGAGCGCGACGGCGACGCCCGCAAGGCCGCAGTGGCCCGGCGCTTCGTGCAGCGCAAGCTGGCCGAGCTGCCCGGCCGCGGCGTCTTCGACACCGACCGGACGGTCCTCGACCACTTCGACGAGCTCGTCCGCTACGGCCGTCTCGACCCGGCCGACCTCGCGGCGTAGACCGGCGCTCGGTCCGTCAGCCGGTGACGGTCACCGTCACCGCGGCCGACCCGGGCGAGCTGGCGACGGGGGCCACGTGCCCGCTCACGTCGAGCGAGCCGACCGTCCCATGGAACGTCGCCGACTGGGCCGCCCCGGCGGTGGCGGGGGCGACGTCGGCGGTGAGCGCCACCGCGTCGCTGCCGTAGGTGCCCGTGATGCTGTAGACGTTCGGCCCGGTGTTCGTGACGTTCAGCGTGAACTGCGTTCCGCCGAGGGTGCCCGTGATCGACTGGAGGGCCCCGGCGGGCCCGCTCGGCGCCGGCGTCCCGGTGGCTCGCAGCGCCAACCCGTCGAGCGTGCCCGAGACGGTCGCCTGACCGGCGCTCGAAGGCGCCTCGGTGATGACCGAGGTGGCGCGACCGATCGGCAGGGCGGTCGACGACTTCGACGTGGCGTGCAGCACGACGTAGCCGACGACCCCGATGACGACGACGACCGCCGCGGCCACCACGTACCAACGGGCCCGCACCCGGAAGCGCGACGGGAGGACGTCGGACGCGCTGTGGGTGACGGGTTCGAAGCTCTTGGCGTGGGCGATGCCCTGGAAACCCTTCTTCGGGTAGTCGGGGGCCGGCGGCGGGAGCGTAGAGGCCGCCACCGCCCCGCCCGCTGGCGGCACACTCGTCGGACCGGGGGCGACCGGCGCCGGGGGCTCGAGCTTGGCGACGGGCTGCGCCGGGGGCTCGAGCTTGGCGACGGGCTGCTTCGGCGCGGAGCGCTTCTTCCCCCCGGCGAACGGCGGCAACGGCGCGTTGGCCGCAAGAGCCTCGGCGGCCTTGTCGCCGGCCGGCGTGTCCTCGACGACGGGAGGTCGGCTGCTCTCCGAGCGGGGCTTTCTCGCCCCGAGGGCGGGCTTAGGCCCGGGCGGCGTCGCGGGTGGCGTCGCGGGTGGCGTGGCCGGCAGGCTGAGCGGCGCGATCGTCCCGGCTGGCCCGGGTGCGAGCGCCGCCGCCGGCGGGAGCGGTGCCTCGGCGACGGGCGCGGCGACCTGCGCTGGGGTGGGGGGCGGCGGCGGTGCGACCGGCGGCGCCGTGGCCGCGGGTGGCCTGAGCACCGCCGGCGTGGGCGGGAGCGGCGGTGTCGGGGCGTTGGCGCCGCCCACGCCGACGGGCGCGTCGGTGGTCGGCGGGGCCGGCGGCCGCGGGGCTGACGTCGGGGCAGCGGTCGGAGCGGGGCTGGCGGCTGTCCGGGCCGTCGGCGCCGCCGTCGCCGCGGGTGGCGCCTCGGCTCGGGGCGCCGCCGGAACCTCTGCCGTCGGGACATCCGGCGCCGGAGGGGCTGGAACCGGTGAGGGTGCAGCTGGGGCCGCCGCCTCCGGCGGTCCAGCCACACTCGGCGAGAGGTCCGGCGGCGCCGGGCCCGAGGTAGGTGCGGCCGTGGAGGGGTCGGCAGCTTGGGCGGCCGATCCCTTGAGCAATGGGTGGGCGACGGGGGCGGCGCCTTCACCGGCGCCCCGGACGAACGGCGGCAGGGTGCCCCCGGGCAACGAGTCTTCGACCTCGTGCCAGTGCTCCTCGCGCCACGCGGCTGGGGACTCCTCCTTCGGCCGCTCGGTGGCGGAGCGGTCGACGCTGAACCGGGGCAGGGGGATCTTCAGGGCCTCGAGGAGGTCCGGCTCCTCGGGAGCCGCGGCCTCTGGTTCGGCGTCCGGCGTCACGCCGCTGTCGGACGCCGCCGCCGCGTCGTGCTCGTCGGAGGCCACGGTCGCCTCGGCGGGACGTGACGTCCCGTTCTCCGCTGGTGTCGCGGATGTGGGCGCCGGCTCGGGGCCCGCTTGGGCGGACACCTGCGGGTCGGTGGCGGCGACACCGTTGCTCCCGGGGACCGGCTCGTCGCTCTGCGCGACGGACGCGCCGCGACGTTGGTTCCCGATGGGTGGTTCCCGCCAGTCCGACGGCGTCGACGGACCGTTCATCCCATAGCCCCCTCCGACCGAACCCCTCCGGCGGTCGAGCGCCTGCACCAGCAACTTTAGCCCCCCCGGCGACCGGGCGGCAGGGCGTGCCCCCGGGGGGCGGCCTGGAGGCCCTCAGAAGCCCGGGACGTAGCCTCCCTGGCCGAGAGCGGAGCTCTCGTAGAAGTCCAGGCTGTCGTCCAGGCCTCCGATCACCTCGGTGACCCACGGCAGGCGGTCCTTCAAGATGCGCTCGACCCCACCCTGGAGGGTGGCGGAGCTGACGGCGCAGGAGCTGCAGGCCCCCTGGAGCTGCACCTCGACGAGGCCGGCCTCCACGTCCGCCCCGACCAGGACGAGATCCCCGCCGTCGGCCTGCACGGCCGGGCGCATCAGCTCGATCAACGCCTGGAGCTCGCCCAGCCGCGCTCCCCGCTCGGCGTCGGTCAGGGCGACGGGCGCGTCAGCCTGGGCCTCGGTGGCCTCCGCTACCGTCGTCGCCTCGTCGTCCACGTCTGCTCCTCGTCCCGGCACCAGGCGGTGCTCCTCCATTCTGCCGTGCGACGGCCCGTCGTCGTACCGCTCACCGGCCGACCAGCCGTCCGACGGCGTGGCCGAACCGGGTGCTCCACTGCCTGGCCAGGTCGGGCCAGCGGCCGGGCTCGTCGGCCACCGCGTCGGCCTCGGCCCAGAGCTCGGCCTCGATCGGCCCGAGGACCCGGCGGATGGCCACGATCGCCTCGGGGTCCTCCTCGGCTCGGAGCCGCAGGGTGGCGAGACGGTGCCACAGGCCTTCGTCGCTGAGGGCGTCGGGCACGAGGGAGGCTCCCGAGCCGACACCGTCCGGCTCGGCCGGGAAGACCGGCAGGTAGACCGAGACGCAGGGGCTGCCCGGGGCCACCCAGGCCCGGAGCGGGGCCGTCGCCTCCGACGGCAGCTCGGCCACGATGGACGACGTCGTGGCCATGTAGCCCCGGACGTGCATGCACACCGAGATCCCGGTGAAGTCGGCGAGCAACTCGGGCGGAGGGGCCTGCGGGCTGTCGGCCGCGCCGGGCGACCCCCACGGGCCGTGGCCGTGGTCACGCAGGTGCCCGACGAGGGCCGCCGCCCCGAGCCGGTCCGGTACGGCCGAGGCGAGGAGGGCCTGGCTCGCCGCCAGCCGGAGGTCGGCGTAGCCGGTCGGCTCCTCGGGGTCCCGCCACTCGTCGAAGTCCTGACCGGGCTGCACGTCGGCCGAGCTCCGGGTCCAGCCGCGGCGGAGCGAGAGCCGGTTGCTGATGGCCGCGCCCGTGTGCACCGGTTCGGCGACCCACGTGCGGCCGGCCGTCTCGAGCACCCAGGCGCCGGCCGGGTCGACCACGAGGAACGAGGAGCAGTAAGCCTCGTCGAAGGTGGCGTCGGCGATCCCGCCCTGGCCGAACTCCCCCAGGAGCGCGGTCATGACGTCGAGAGCCTCGTCGGCCGACGTCGCCCGCTCCAGCCCGAGCCGCACGAGGTCCATCCCGATCAGGCCCGGCGGGGCGGCGCCGACGTCGGCCGTGGTGGCCACCTTCTCGTTGCCGATGGCCACCCGATGCTCGTTCACCCCGTGCTCGGCCCCCCAGAGCCAGGTCGGGCGGGCGAGGAGAGTGGCCGCCGCGCCGGTGTCGGCGAGCTCGAGGTACTGGGTGCGGAGCGGCCCGCCGGCCGGCCGTCGGCCGAAGGCCCCGACCAGCTGCACCTCGGTGAGCGGACGGTCGGAGTTCTTGGCAAAGATCGTGCGCCGGTCACCGAGCAAGCACAGTGTGTCGCACACGGCGATCTCCTACGCTGGGGGTGTGGAACCGCGAGCCGTCCTCTCGCTGGACGAGATCGACCTGTCGGACCTCGGGTTCTGGCTCCGGCCCTGGGACGAGCGCGAGGGGGCGTTCCAGACGCTCCGCCGCGAGAACCCCCGGGCCTTCTTCGAGGAGCCGACCGACATCGACAGCCCGATCCCGCTCCCGCACGGCCCAGGGTACCGAGCGCTGACCCTGCACGCCGACGTGACCGAGGTCAGCCGGCACCCCGAGATCTACCGCTCGGGTCAGGGCGCGGTGAGCATGATCGACCTCCCGCCCGAGATGGTCGAGTACTTCGCCGGGATGATCTCCACCGACAACCCCCGCCATGCGCGACTCCGGCGCATCGTGTCCCAAGCGTTCAACCCCCGCATGATCAAGAGCATCGAGGACCGGATCCAGACGGTCGCCGACGAGGTCATCGACCAGGTGTCGGGCATGGGCGAGTGCGACTTCGTCACCGAGGTGGCGGCGGCGCTCCCGCTCACGATCATCTGCGAGCTGATGGGCGTGCCCAAGAGCGAGCACGAACGGGTGTTCCGCTGCTCCAACCTCATCCTCAGCATGGGCGACCCCGAGTACATGCCCGAGGGGGAGCACCCGATCATGGCCTTCCTCGCCGCCGGGGCGGAGCTCACCGAGCTGATGCAGGCCATCGGGGCCGAACGGATCGAGCACCCGACCGACGACCTCACCTCGGCCCTCATCAACAGCAACATCGACGGTGAGTCGCTGACCCACGCCGAGCTGGCGTCGTTCTTCATCCTGCTCCTCACGGCGGGCAACGAGACCACCCGCACGGCCATCGCCCACGGGCTCTGGGCCCTGACCGAGCACCCGGAAGAGCGGGCCGTCTGGATGGCCGACCTCGAGGGGGTCACCCCGACGGCGGTCGACGAGATCGTCCGCTGGGCCTCGCCCGTCATCTGGATGCGGCGCACAGTGGCCGAGGACATCGTGCTCGCCGGCGACGACCTCCACGCCGGCGACAAGGTCCTCCTCTTCTACAACTCGGCCAACCGGGACGAGCGGGTCTTCGAGGACCCCTTCCGCTTCGACGTCCGCCGCCACCCCAACCCCCACCTCGGCTTCGGGGCGGCCGGTCCCCATTTCTGCCTGGGCGCCCACCTTGCCCGTGAGGAGCTCCAGGTGATGTTCCGGGAGCTCCTCACCCGGCTGCCCGACATCGAGGCGACGGCCGAGCCCGACCGACTGCAGTCCAACTTCATCAACGGCATCAAGCACCTGCCCTGCCGCTTCACGCCGAAAAAGCCCGTCTCGGCCTGACCGGCGGCGGCCTTCCCCCCGGGGCAACCCTCGGCCCACCCCGTGCGTCATAAGGGGGTGATGGCCGCTGACGAAGGCACAGAAGGACCCCTCGGGACCCCCCTCCGCCGCCTGGCCCTGGCCCTCGCCCTGGTCGTGGTGGTGGCCGGGGCGGCGGGCGGCACCGCCTGGGCCCTCGGGGGCGGCGGGACCGCCGCCCCGGCCGCCTTCGGCGGCCCGGTCACGACCTTCGCCGGCACGGGCGGTCCGGCCGCCGCGGCGGCCGACACCTCCGGGCTCGCCCCGTCCGACGGGGCACAGCTCACCCCGCTCTTCTTGCGCACCACCGCCGACCAGGTGGACATCCGGGCCTACGCCGCCTCTACGTCCGTCCCCATCCCCTGCCTCGCGCCGAACACTCCGGCGGGAGGGAGCACCGCGCCCGGGACGGCCATCGTCTGCGGACCGGTGCCGACACCGTGTCCCGACAACGCCGACTGCGCCACGCCCCTCCCGATGCCCGCCCGCTGCGCCTCGGGCTGCTCCGTGCCCGGCGCGGCGGCGGGCACCGCGGCAGGGGGCACGACCGACACGACGGGTACGACGAGCACCACGGTGACCTCCGGCGGGACCGGCAGCGTGAAGGCCGGGACGCCGAATGGTTGCTCGATCCAGTCCGTGGTCGTCGAGCTCTCGAACGCCGCCGCCGTAGGCACCGGCGCGGCGCTCATGCCCTCGGGGGGGAGCGGCGGCTTGACCGTGCTGGCCAGCGGCACCTTCGGCCAGGCCGAAGGGTCCCCGGTGGATTGGGTGATCGTGAGCGTCCCCTCGGGGACGAGCTCGGTCCGGCTCGACGCCGGGGACGACGACGCCATGGCCCCGGTCGACGGACTGGCCGTGCTCGCCGTGACCGGCCAGACGACGCTCGACGGCTCGGCCGTCGACGCGCTCGACGCCTCGGGCGCGGTGGCGAGCACGGTAACGGTGGCGGCCGGCACCAGCAACCAGCCCGTCCCGGCGGGCTGCCCGACCGGGCCACCGCCGACCACCACGACGGTCCCGCCGACCACCACGACGGTCCCGCCGACCACGACCACCACGGTCGGCCCCCCGACCGGCGTCGGCCCCACCTGACGAACCGGCGTCCTCTCGGGCCGCCCTACCCGGTAGACCGGGGGGCCGGACGACAAGGACGGTGGCCCGGTGATGGACAAGGGAAGGCTCGAAGCGTTCAGCGACGGCGTGTTCGCTGTGGCCATCACGATCCTGGCGCTCAACCTCTCGGTGGCGGGCCCGGGGCACGGGCCGCTCCTGCACCAGTTGGCCCACCACTGGCCGCAGTTCGCGGCCTACGTCGTCAGCTTCTTCACGATCGGGATCATCTGGGTCAACCACCACGCCCTCTTCATGCGGATCGCCCTGGTCGACCGCCGGCTCCTCTTCTTGAACCTCTTCCTGCTGATGGTCGTGGTGCTCCTGCCGTTCGCCACCTCGACGCTCGCCACCTACCTCACGACCGGCGGCCGGGACTCCCACGTCGCCGCGGCCTTCTACAGCCTCGTGGACCTGGCCATGGCGCTGGCCTTCTCGGCCATCTTCCGCTGGACGCTCGGCGAGGGTCGGCTCGTGCGCGCGGTGCCGCCCGAGCTCACGACGAGGGCCACCATCCGCTTCACGATCGGCACGCTCGCCTACGTGGTGGCCTTCGGCGTCTCGTTCGTGAGCGCGCCGGCCGCCCTCGCCATCACCGGTGTCGTGGCCGTCTACTACATGTTCGAGCAGGCGCCACCGCTGCCGGCGGCCTTCGAGGACGGCGGCGCGCTGGCGGCGGGATCGGAGGCGACGGGCCCCGAGTGAGCGTCGGTCACGCCCGGCTCAGCCGGGAGCCTGGTCGTCCCGGCGCAGGAGGCGCTTGAAGCCGACGTGGCTCGGCACGAAGCCATGGGCTACGTAGAAACGGTGGGCGTCGGGGCGGGCCCGGTTCGAGGTGAGCTGCACCCGGTAACAGCCCAGCCGGTCGGCCCGCTCGACGGCCGCTTCGAGGAGCTGGCCCCCCACGCCCCGGCTGCGCCACGCCGGGTGGACGTGCACCGACTCGAGCTCGGCGCACCGGCCGCCGCCCGCCTGCAGGTGACGGAACGTCACCAGTTGGCACAGGCCCACCACCTCGCCGCCGCACTCGGCCACGAGCACCGTGGAACCCGGGGTGGCGAGGATCTCGTCGAGGGCCGCTCTCAGGGCCCCGGGGCGCTCGACGCCATCCGCCGAGCCGTCGAGGGCGCCGAGGCGGAGCAGCTCGCCCAACCGGGCCTCGTCGCCCCGCCGGGCCTCGCGCACGACGACCGGCGGCCGGTCCACCTCCCCTACCAGGCGTAGTCCTCGGGGGCGGGGCGGTGGCCCGGGAACAGCTCGTCGAGCCGGGCGAGCACCTTGTCGTCGAGACGGACCTCGACGGCCCGGAGGGCCCCCTCGAACTGCTCGAGCGTGCGCGGGCCGATGATCGGCGCGGTGACGGCGGGGCGGGAGAGCAGCCAGGCGAGCGCCACGGTCGAAGGCTCCTCGCCCAGCTCCTCGCACAGGTCCTCGTACTGCTCGAGCTCGGCCCGGTGCGCTTCGAGGCCGGCCTTGGCCCGGCCCTCGGTCCGCCGTCGTCCCTCGCGCTCCTTGCGCACGACACCGCCGAGGAGCCCGCCGTGGAGCGGCGACCAGGGGATGACGCCGATGCCGTAGGCCTCGGCCGCCGCCAGCACCTCGAGCTCGACCTCCCGGGCGAGCAGGTTGTAGAGGGACTGCTCGCTCACGAGCCCCAGGAAATGGCGGCGGGCCGCCGCCTCCTGGGCCGCGGCCAGGTGCCAGCCGGCGAAGTTGGACGACCCGACATAGAGGATCTTGCCCTGGTAGCGGAGGACCTCCATCGCCTCCCAGATCTCGTCCCACGGCGTCTGCCGGTCCACGTGGTGCATCTGGTAGAGGTCGATGCAATCGGTCTGGAGCCGCCGGAGGGAAGCCTCGGCCGCCCGCCGGATGTTGAGCGCCGAGAGCCGCCCTTCGTTCGGCCACTCGCCCATCGGCACGAAGACCTTGGTGGCGATGACCGTCTTCTCCCGCCGCCCGCCGCCCTCGGCGAACCACCGACCGATGATCGACTCGGTCGTGCCCACGCCGCCGGCCGCCCGGCCGTAGGCGTTGGCCGTGTCGAAGAAGTTGCAGCCGACCTCGAGGGCCCGGTCCATGATCCGGCCGGCCAGGGGCTCGTCGGTCTGAGGGCCGAAGTTCATGGTGCCTAGGCAGAGGCGGCTCACGGAGAGCCCGGTTCGTCCGAGGGTCGTGTAGTCCATGCGACTCACCCTACGGCGAGCGGCCGAGGGCGGCGTCAGGCCTCGTCGTCGGACCCGGGCGACGCCTGCATCTGCTCGTCGATCATGTTCACGACCGTCGGGTCCATGAGGGTGGTGACGTCACCGAGCTCCCGGTGCTCGGCCACGTCGCGCAGCAGCCGGCGCATGATCTTGCCGCTCCGCGTCTTGGGCAGCTCGGGGGTGAGGAGGATCTGGCGGGGCTTGGCGATCGGGCCGATCTCGTGGGCCACCTGGGCCCGGAGGGCGTCGACCAGCTCAGCGCCCTGGTCGTCGACGTCGCCCTTCACCGTGACGAAGGCCACGATGGCCTGGCCGGTCGTCGGGTCCGAGGCGCCGACCACCGCCGCCTCGGCCACCGCCGGATGGCCGACGAGCGCGTGCTCGACCTCGGTCGTCGAGATCCGGTGGCCCGAGATGTTCATGACGTCGTCGACCCGGCCGAGGAGCCAGAGGTCCCCGTCCTCGTCCTTCTTCGCCCCGTCGCCGGCGAAGTAGGCGCCCGGGAAGCGCGACCAGTAGGTCTCCCGGTAGCGCTCGGGGTCTCCCCAGATGCCCCGCAGCATGCCGGGCCACGGTTCGGTGATGACGAGGTAGCCGCCTTCCCCGTCGCCGACCGGGTGGCCCTCGTTGTCGACGACCTCGGCGCTCACCCCGGGGAACGCGGTCATCGCCGCCCCGGGCTTCGTCGTTGTGATCCCGGGCAGCGGCGTGATGAGGATGCCGCCGGTCTCGGTCTGCCACCACGTGTCGACGATCGGACAGCGCTCCTGACCCACGTGGTTGCGGTACCACATCCAGGCCTCGGGGTTGATCGGCTCGCCGACCGAGCCGAGCAGGCGCAGGCTCGAGAGGTCGTGTGCGGCGGGGTACTGCTCGCCCCACTTCATGAGGGTCCGGATCGTGGTCGGCGCGGTGTAGAGGATCGACACCTTGTGGTCCTCGACGATGCGCCACCAACGGTCCCGCCCGCCGGCGTCCGGCGTCCCTTCGTACATCACCTGGGTGGCCCCGTTGCAGAGCGGCCCGTAGACGATGTAGCTGTGGCCCGTCACCCACCCGATGTCGGCGGCCGTCCAGCAGACGTCGCTCTCGGGCTTCAGGTCGAAGATGAGGCGATGGGTGGCCGCGGTGTGGACGAGGTAGCCGCCGGTCGTGTGGAGGATGCCCTTCGGGCGGGCCGTGGTCCCGCTCGTGTACATGATGTACAGCGGCTGCTCGGCGTCGAACGAGAGCGCCTCGTGCTCCTTCTCCTGGCGGTCGACCACGTCGTGCCACCAGTGGTCCCGGCCCGGCGTCCAGGCCACGTCGTCGCCGGTACGCCGCACCACGAGGACGGCGCGGACGTCGGGGCAGTGGCCGAGGGCCTCGTCCACGTTGGGCTTGAGCGGTGAGGCGGCGCCCCGTCGGTAGCCGCCGTCGGCCGTGATGACCACCCGGGCGTCGGCGTCCTGGATCCGCCCGGCCAGCGCCTCGGCCGAGAAGCCGCCGAAGACGACCGAGTGCGGGGCGCCGAGGCGGGCGCAGGCCAGCATGGCCACCACCGCCTCGGGGATCATCGGCAGGTAGATGGCCACCCGGTCGCCGGCGACCACGCCGAGCTCGCTGAGCGCGTTGGCCGCCTGGCAGACCATCGTCTGGAGCTCGCGGTAGGTGATCGTGCGCTCGTCGCCTTCGGGCTCGCCCACCCAGTAGAAGGCCACCCGCTCGCCGAGGCCGGCTTCGACGTGGCGGTCGACACAGTTGTAGGCGGCGTTGAGCCGACCGCCGACGAACCACTTGGCGTAGGGGAGGTCCCACTCGAGGACCTCGTCGAAGGCGTGGTCCCACTGCACGAAGGCGGCCTGCTCGGCCCACCAGGCGAGCGGGTCGGCCGCCGCCTCCTCGTAGATGCCCGGCTGCGCGTTGGCCTGCTCGGCGAAGGCGGCCGACGGTGGGAAGCGGCGGTGCTCATGGAGGAGGGCGGCGAGCGCCTGGCCTCCCCCGGCCCCCGGTTCGCTCACTGGCTCGCTCCCTTCCCGCGCCGCTCCGGCGGTCACCGTCCCGAGGGCACCCGGGACGACCGACCATCCTACGGTGGCGCTTCGAGCCGGCCCGCCGCACACCCGCCGGGTCCGGCGACCGGGCGGGGATTTGGGGTCCGGGTAGGGTGCGGCCCGTGCGAAGGAGGGCCGTCCTGGCCATGCTGGCCGCCGCGGCGCTGGTCATCAGCCTCTCCGCCCCGGCGGCGGCCAAGGTCCGCATCATCGGCCTCCCGACCTTCGCCCTCCCCTCCCCCGTCCACGGTTGCTCGTCGGCCACGGCGCTCGGCGCCGCGACGCAGGTGCCGATCAAGGTCTCGCGGGTGGGGACCCAGGTGGCCGAGACGGTCAACGTCTGCCTTCACGGCAAGGGCCCCTTCCCGTTCGTGATCGACACCGGCGCCGCCTCGTCGGTCATCGACACCGGCCTGGCCCGCCGCCTCGGCCTCCCGGCGGCCGGAAGCCAGCAGGGGATCACCGGCGTCGGCTGCGTCGGGTCGGCGGCGCCCAAGCGGACCGGCACCTGGTCCGTGGCCGGCTTCGCCCTCCGGCCCCAGACGATCTCGGCCTCGACGATCCCGGGTCTCGGCGGCCGCGGCGAGCCGCTCGGCCTCCTCGGCTCCGACGTCTTCAGCCGTTTCGGCGCCATAAGGGTGGACTTCGCCGCGGGGACCCTCACGTTCCCCGGGCCCGAAGGGCCGAGTTTCACGAGCGTCAACCAAGTCAACGGCCCGGGCTCGGCCGCCACGCCTCCTTCGCTCTTGAGCACGCCGTCGGCGGGCACCGCCCCGCTCGACGTGCTCGACGGACCGGGCTTCGCGGTGGCCATCGCCCGCGTCACCTTCGGGAGCCACACGGAGCCGTTCGCCGTGGACACCGGATCCTCCCAGTCGGTGGTCAACCGGTCGACGGGTCGTCAGATCGGCCTCGCACCGACCAACGTCCTCGAGCGCCAGACCACGGTGTGCTCGACCATCACCCTCCCGCTCGTCCAGACTGGGGCGTGGTGGCTCGTCGGTTCGCCAGCGGGAACCGCCAGCGCCCTCGCTCTCCAACCGCTCGTCCTCTGCTCCACGGGCCTCGGGCGCGTCGACCAGCTCGGCTTCACCGGCCTCCTCGGCTCGGACCAGCTCGTCCACTTCGGCTGGGTGGTGCTCGACTACCGCAACGGGCGGCTCGTCCTCGGCGACGGCTGAGAGAGACGCACCGCCCGGCCGCTCACCGAACAACCCCTAGGCTGCGGACGCCCACCTCGATGGGCGCGAGCCGTGCCCGGGAGGCGTGATGAAGGCTGCCGTCTACTACCGCACCGGCGGACCCGAGGTCCTCTCCTACGAGGACGTCGCCGACCCCGAACCTGGCCCCCACGACGTCCTCGTCCGGGCGGAGGCGATCAGCATCGAGGGCGGCGACACGCTCAGCCGGGCCCGGGGCGAGCTCACCTCGACGCCGCACGTCGTCGGCTACCAGTGCGCCGGCCGGGTGGTCGCCGCCGGGGCCGAGGCGACCAGGTTCGGTCCGGGTGAGCGGGTCGTCACCGTCGGGCTCGACGGGTCCCACGCCGAGCTGCGGGCCGTCCCCGAGGCCTTCTGCTGGCCCGTGCCCGACGACCTCTCGATCGAGGAGGCGGCCTGCATCCCGGTCCCCTTCGGCACGGCCGACGACTGCCTCTTCGAGTTCGGTCGGCTCGAGGCGGGGCAGACGGTGCTCGTCCACGCCGGGGCGAGCGGCGTCGGTCTGGCCGCCATCCAGCTGGCCAAGCAGGCGGGCGCCAGGGTGTTCGCCACGGCCTCCAGCCCGGCGAAGCTCGAGCGGTTGGGCGAGTTCGGCCTCGACGAAGGGATCGACTACGTCCACGACGACTTCGTGGCCGAGGTGCGCCGGCTCACCGGCGGGCGCGGGGCCGACGTCGTCGTCGACTCGGTCGGCGGCACGACGCTGCAGGGCAGCCTCGCCTGCCTCGCCTACCGCGGCCGCTGCGTCACCCTCGGCGACGCCGACCGCGGCGCCGTGGAATCGATCGACGTCTCGGGCCTGCGGATCAGCAACCAGGTGCTGGCGGGCTACTTCATGGGGGCCGAGCTGGTCACGGGCGAGCGGGTCGCCGCCGTCGTCGCCCGCCACATCGAAGACGTGGCCGAGGGACGGCTCCGGGTGGTCATCGACCGCACCTTCCCCCTGGCCGAGGCGGCGGCGGCCCACGCCTACATCGAGAGCCGCCAGGCCTTCGGCCGGGTCGTCCTGATCCCCTGAGCTCCGGATCAGCCCGTCGGGCCGAAGCGCTCGACCCGGATCCGCTCCGTCGGCACCCCCGCGGCGACGAGGAGGTCCGAGGCGCCGTCGGCGAAACCGGCCGAGCCACAGACGTAGGCCGTGGCGTCCGACAGCAAGAGCGGCGCCAGGTCCTCCTCCGTCAATCGACCCGGCGCCCTCGTCGAGGAGGGTGGCGCCGTCCTCGTGTAGACGACGGTGGACTCGGGACCGGGGAGCTCGTCGGCGTAGTAGAGGTCCCCGGGGGCCCGCACCGAGACCACCAGCCGGACCCGGTCGGTCGTGCCGAGGCGACGGGCCAGCCGGAGCATGGCCATGAGCGGCACCACCCCCGAGCCGCCCCCGACGAGGACGGCCGGTGCGTCCCCGCTCCAGACGAACCAACCACCGATCGGTCCCCGCAGCTCGAGCTCGTCACCGACCATCACGTCGTCGTGGAGGAACGACGAGACCTCCCCGTCCCCGAGGCGCTCCACGGTCAGCTCGATCTCGCTCGATCCGTCCGGGGCCGAGGCCACCGAGTAGGAGCGGGAGGCCGTGTAGCCGTCGGGCGCGCTGAGCCGGACGATGTAGTGCTGTCCCGCCCGCAACGCCGGGGCTGACGGGAGGCGGAACCGGAACGTCTTGGCGGTCTTCGTCTCGGGACGGATCTCGACCACCGTCGCCTGCTCCCACGCGTGGCGGGTCGGAAGGGCCATGTCGTTCAGTCCCCCTGGTAGCGCTGCTCGAGCCAGGGGTCGCCCCGGTCGTGGTAGCCGTTCTGCTCCCAGAAGCCCGGCTCGTCGTGGTCGAGGAGCCGGAGGCCCGCCACCCACTTGGCGCTCTTCCAGAAGTAGAGGTGCGGGACGAGCAGGCGGGCCGGACCGCCGTGGTCCACCGCCAAGGGCGCCCCCGCGTAGTCCCAGACCACCCAGGCCTGGCCGTTCGTCACGTCGGCCAAGGGAAGGTTCGTCGTGTAGCCGGTGTGGGAGAAGGCCAGCACGTAGGTGGCCTCGGGCTTCGGCCGGGCCACGGCGAGCAGTGTGTCGACCGACACGCCGCTGAAGCTGACGCCGAGCTTCGACCACGTGGTGACGCAGTGGATGTCCCCGTCGAACGTCGACGGTGGGAGGGCGTGGATCTCGTCCCACGTCCACGTGGTGGGCTGGTCGACCAGCCCCTCGACCCGGAACGTCCACGTCGCCGTGTCGAGCTTCGGGGTGACCTCGGCCGTCAGCACCGGCCACGTCGGTCCGGCGTCGTACTGGCCCGGGGGGAGGCGGGGGTCGCGCGTCGCCTGACCCCGGCCGGCGAAGCCTCTCGTGAACTTGGCCATGGCCGTACCTCCGTGCGCCTCGACCCTACCGGTGCCGGCGTTCAGGCGGCGACGGCGTGGGCCAGGTGGACGGTGACACCGGCCGTCCCGGGCCGCAGCGTCACCGTCCCGGTGGCCGAGTCGACCCGGCCGGACGACGCCGAGGCGACGTTGCCGAGGAAGGCCGGCAGCTGGAACAGCACGCCCCCGCTCGGGCGCTGGCCGGAGAGGGCGAGCGTGACCGTCTGGCCGTGCCAGGTCACCTTGAGCCCGAGGCGGTGGCCGTCGGTCGTGGGGAACCGGGCGACGATGTAGGAGCCGGTCCGGGCCAGCCAGGCGTCGGGCACGCCCCGGCCGACCACCACCGAGCCGTCGGACCGGGCGGCGACGAGCGAGTCGAGCAGCACCTTGTTGGCGTTGGCCATGCCCCAGGCGTGGGGCGACGAGCCCTGTCCCGACGCCGGGTGGCTCCCGACCCAGGGCGAAGCCGCCGGCGGCGACACGCTCTCCCACCACGAGTAGGGGCCGCTCTGGGTCCGGTCGATCATGAACTCGTAGCTCAAGATGCCCTGGTCCCGGAAGCGGCGGCCGGCGAGGCCCCAGCCGCCGTAGCCGGCGTTGTACCCCGTCGAGTACCAGTCGTCCGGGTAGCCACCGAACGTGTCGGGCGGGAGCTTGCCGCGCAGCCGGCCGAACCCGTAGGCGTAGGTGGCGTCGATGAGCGAGAGCCCCGGGCCATAGACGGGCGCACCGAAGAGCGGCGCGTCCCAGGCCCAGCGGCCCGAGTCGAAGGGCGCCGCCCAGTTGGCGTCCTCGGGGTTGGCGCAACGGTTGGCCGTGTTCGGTTGGAGGATCGAGCACGGGATGTAGTCGAGGTCGAACTTGGCGATCGTCGACTCGAGCGTCTGGTTGGTCGCCGTGAGCAGGCTGTCATACTCCCCCGTCGCCCACTGCACCTCGCTCGTGTCGCCGACCCGCATGGCGATGTAGCGGTACGCAGCCAGGCCCATCAGGGCCTCGAAGTCGTCGATCGTCCAGTAACCGTTGGTGTCGATGTCGTTGGTCACCTCCATGATCCCGCCGGGTCCGGTCCGATCGGCGGCAATGGCATGGGCCGCGTCTTCGATGCTCGGTTGGGGCGGCGAACCGGGCCCCTCGGTGGCGAAGTTGGCCTTGACGAGCTCGAGGTCACCGGTCTTCAGCAGGTACACCGCCCAGGGCCAGGGGTAGGTCCAGAGCCCGTCCACGTACTGGCCCACCTGTGCGAACTGCTCTGCCTGAGCGACGACGGATCGGGCCTCGAGCAGCAAGTCGGCCGCGCCGGTGAAGTACCCCTGCGTGAAGAGGTTGGCGAGGATGCCGACGACGTCGTGGCTGTACTCCCCCTCGTAGCCGTTGACGCCGTCGTCGAGGTCGTTCCCTTCACGGGCGATCTGGGTGTAGATGAAGCCGCTCTTGTAGGCGTCGACCAATTGGGGGTTGGGCACCGAGATCGCGGCGATCTGCGCGAGCTGTCCGTTCCAGAAGGCCCGCATGTGGGCGAAGTGCTGGGTGAAGCTGCCGGCCGACGCCATCTGCGCCGCGGTGGGCCACGGGTAGTCCTGCCCGAAACGGTCGACGGCGACGACGTAGTCGTGGACGGCGTGGCCGTGGGGGGCAACGTCGTCCGGAGCGGTGTTCAGAGGGACGAGCTCCGGTGAGGGCTCCGGAGCCGCCGCGATCCGGCGGCCGGTCGGGTTGGTCACCGCCACCCGGGCGTAGAGGAGCACGTAGGCGTCACCGGCCAGGACGACCCGGTCGCCGAACTCGGTGATCGACACGAGCGCCCCGTCGTGCGGGAAGGACGTGACGAGCGCCGGGAGGTAGCCGTCAGCGTTGGTCCAGCTGGTCCTCGTGCCGGTGTAGATCCCGAACCCGTAGCTCTTGAAGACCCCGTTCTCCACGAAGAAGCTCCCGCCGAGGCAGGCCACCACGCCGTTGTGGTTGCCCTGCCAGCCCATCGCCGACGCCGTCCCGTCGACACCGGTGAAGTACCCGTTGACGTTGAGCGTGCACGTGTACGGGCTCGTTGGACCCCCCACGGGGCTGGCGGCACCGGACGGCGAACCCCCGGCCCCGATCGCCGAGGCGACACAGGCGAGCGCGAGCACCCACCGGACGAGACGACCGCCGTCGGAGGGGCGTCGGACGGGCGACCACCACCGCATGGGTCTGCACTCTCGCGCGTCGGTGCCGGACGATCGAGCGGCGCCCGGTCCCGCCCTCGCCTGCGCCCCATCGGTGTGACCCGGCGTAGGCACGCACATGGATCTAGAGAGCAACGCGAGTACGATTTCCAGGCTGGGAACCAGGAGGGGGTGACCGCGTGGCGTCGAGGGGGTCGTCGTACCGCCGTACCGCCCGGCCGCGCCCGATGGCTGGGCTCGGCCGGCGATGGATCACCGCCTCGGCTGGGACGTTGACGTTGGCCGGCCTGCTCGTGACGGCGATCGCGCTGGGGCCGCCGGCCGGCGCCTCGCCCACCTGGACCATCGCCACGGCGCCGAGCCCGAGCGACAGCTCGCTCGACGCCGTCGCCTGCACCGGGGCCAACGCCTGCTGGACGGTCGGGAGCAGCGGCGCCTCCAGCCTCATCGAGTCCTGGAACGGGACCATCTGGAAGACGGTCACCAGCCCCAACGTCGCCGGCCAGATCAACCTCCTGAACGGCGTGTCGTGCGGGAGCGCGAACTTCTGCGTCGCGGTCGGGACGTACTACAACGGCTCCACCGACTACCAGACCCTCATCGAGCAGTGGAACGGGACGAGTTGGAGCATCGTGGCCAGTCCCGACCCCGACAGCTTCAACTGGCTGAACGCGGTGGTCTGCACCGGATCGAGCTTCTGCCAGGCAGTCGGCTATCACAGCGGCGGCGGCGCCAACAGCACGCTGGTCGAGATGTGGAACGGAGCGACCTGGTCCGTGGCCACGAGCCCCGATCCCGGGAGTGACAACACGCTCTACGACGTCTCGTGCACGAGCCAGAGCTCCTGCGTGGCCGTGGGCAACGACACCGCCGGGGTCGAGCAGACGCTCGTCGAGACCTGGAACGGCACGACCTGGTCCGTCACCCCGAGCGCCAATGTGGCGCTCTCACTGAACTACCTCTACGGGGTCACCTGCACGAGCTCGACCTCGTGCATCGCCGTGGGCTCGGACAACAACGGGGGGCCATCGGAGAGCCTCGTCCAGTCGTGGAACGGCAGCACCTGGTCCCTCGTCACGAGCCCGGACCCCGGGACCTCGGGGAACCAGCTGGAGCACGTGAGCTGCGCCGCCGCCAACAGTTGCGTCGCCGTCGGTTACGAGCAGAGCGGCGGCGGGCCCCAGGACACCCTGATCGCGTCCTTCGACGGGACGTCGTGGACGACGACGGCCAGTCCCGACCCGGCCGGGAGCACACAGAACATCTTGTGGGGGGTGAGCTGCGTCAGCTCGGAGGCGTGCCAGGCGGCGGGCAACGACGAGAACGGGGTCACGCTAGGCACGCTCGTCGAGTCCGGCACGTCACCGAGCGCGCCCCCGCCGCCTCCGCCCCCGGCCCCGGTGGTCCACGGCTACTGGCTCGTCGGCGGCGACGGCGGGATCTTCACGTTCGGCTCGGCCGCTTTCTACGGCTCCACCGGCTCGATGGTGCTCCAACGGCCGGTCGTGGGCATCACCCCGACGGCCGACGACGGGGGGTACTGGCTGGTGGCCTCCGACGGAGGGCTGTTCTCCTTCGGCGACTCGCACTACGACGGCTCGATCCCCGGTCTCGGCATCAGCCCGGCCGGCACGCCCGGGGCCGCCCGCAGGCTCGCCGCGCCGATCGTCGGCATGGTGCCGAGCGCCGACGGCGGCGGCTACTTCATGGTGGGATCCGACGGCGGCGTCTTCGCCTTCGGCGACGCCGACTACGAGGGGTCGTGCCCGGGCATCGGGGGCTGCAACGGCCCGGCGGTGGCGGTGGTCCCGGACGCCACGAACCGGGGCTACTGGGTCGTCACGACCACCGGGTCGGTCTACGGCTTCGGTGACGCCGCCTACCTGGGCTCGGTGACCTCGCCGAGCGCCCCGGTCACCTCGGCGGTGCGGACGCCCGACGGCCAGGGCTACTGGGTCCTCCTCGCCAACGGGGCCGTCGACCCGTTCGGTGACGCCGCCGGTCTCGGCTCCCTCGTGCCCGGCCAGGCGGCCGCGGGGCTCGACCCGGCCACAGCCATCTTCACCACCGCCGACGGCCAGGGCTACTGGGTGGCCACGGCCGCCGGCGCGGTCTACCGGTTCGGTGACGCGCCGTCGGACGGCAGCATGGCCGGCCAGCGGCTGAACGCGCCGATCGTCGCGGCCACCGGCTGGTAGGGAGTCAGGACCCGCCGAACGCGAAGTCCTCCAGCAGCGCCACGAGCGCGAGCGGCTGGTCGCTCTGGACGGCGTGGCCCGCGCCCCCGACCACCTCGAGACGCATCGACGGGAGGCGGCGCTGCATCTCGGCCACGTCGGCGTCCCACACGAACTTCGACAGTCCACCCCGGACGAACATCGTCGGGATCCCGATGCGGCTCACGTCCTCCCAGAGCGACGTGAAGTCGGCCCACTTGCCCCGTTGCGGGTCGTCAGATCGCTCGTCGCGCGGCCCGAACAGGTCGTAGCGCCAGCGCCACTTGCCGTCGGCGTGGCGGACGGCGTTGTGCCGGACGCCCCGCCGGACGCCCGAGGCGGCGCGGTAGGGGCTGAGCGCCACCGCGGTGTCGGCCATCTCCTCGAACGAGTCGTACGCCGGGGCCCCGCCGATCAGGGACACGGTGCCCCGCTCCATCGTGGTCAGCTCGCGGGTCGGGTCGTTGACCTGGGGGGTGACGTCGACGATGACCGCCCGGTGGCAGAGCTCGGGCCGGGTGGCGGCCAGCCGGATGGTGGTGGCGCCCCCGAGCGACATCCCGACGACGGCCCGGACGCTCCCGGCCACGTCGCCCAGGATCCCGGCCACGGCCTCGGCGTTCATCCACGGTCCGTAGTTCCGGTCGGGCCGCCGGTAGGAGCGGCCGTGGCCCGGGAGGTCGACGGCCCAGACCGGCCGGCCGAGGGCCAGGGCGACGTAGTCCCAGGTGTGGGCGTTCTGCCCGCCCCCGTGCAGGAACACGATCTCGGGGTCGGCCTCGCCCCACACGATCACGCTGAGCGGCTCGTGGGCGGCGCCCCTGATCTCCCGGCGCTCCACCTTCGGCCGACCGGGCCACGGCAGGCCGATCTCCTCGGCGTTCTCGTGAAGGAGCCCGAACTCGTCGTAGTCCTCGTCCACGAGCGTGTCCTCGAGCTTCAGCGTCACGTCCGTCTCACCTCGCCTTCTGCAGCTCGCCCAACATCTTGGAGAAGTGCTCGGGTGACCAGCCGTCCTGGTCCTCGCCCCAGCCGACGAGGCCGTCGTACTCCCAGCGCATCAAGGCGTTGGCCCCGGCCCCCCGCTCGGTCATCCAGCTGACGGCCACGCCCTCGGCCTCCATCTGTCGTCCGCCGACGTCAACGAGCTCGACCGCCATGTGGCTGCTCCACCCGGTCGCCGGGTCCCGGTCGTTTCTCATCCGGCTCTTCGTCTTGTCCAGCCGGGCCAAGCGGCCGTCCCGGAGCAGCCAGCCGACGTTCAAAGGCGACCAGCCGGCGGCGTCGCCGTCCTGGGGCCGGACGAAGCCCAGGAACCCGGTTGCTCCGTCGGTGTGGCCGAAGATGTACTGGATCCGTCCCCGGCCGCGCTCCCGCTCGACCTCGCGCCACCGGGGACCGCCCGGGGCGGTGACCCGGTGCACCGGAGGCGGGCCGGACGGTTTGGTGCTCACGGCGTGGGGCCCGCCTCGGGGCCCCCACGTGCGGTCGCGGACCGAGTAGCAGTCGATGGGGATGCGCTCACCGCCGAGGGTGAGCTCGCCCACGACGTGGCCGAGCTGGTCGAGGTGCGGGTTCTGCATCATCGGTGGCTCACCCGGGGTGAACCGTTGCGGCGGCAGCACGCTCCGGTGCTCGAGCTCGATGCGGCAGTTCCCCCCGTCGTCGGCGTAGGCCACGTGGTAGTCCATCAACGGCTCGAGCATCTTCACCGAGAAGCCCCCGGCCGGGAAGGTGATGTCGCGGAGATCGGCGTCCGCCGCCATGGGAGCCTCGGCCACCTTGCGGTAGTAGGCGAGCCGTGCGGGATCCGATCCCGAGGGGTCCCAGACGAAGACCCGCCACGTCACCGTCCCCTGGTTCGTGCGGACCGCGGCGTGCAACCACCCACCCGTCCGGCGCTCGGGGACGTTGAACGACCACCACGTGGTCTCCGTCCAGTCGGGGTCGTCGGTCGGCGAGTGGTAGGTGTCGTCCTCGGGGACGAACGGGGTGTCCGCGGTGATCGTCACGTCGCCGTCTCCGCCCGAGCGGTCAGTGTCGGGCCGCCGGGTTCTGCATGATGTCCCTGAAGGGGACGTCCCGGTCGACCTGGGGCTCTTTCGGCAGACCGAGCACCCGCTCGCCGATCGTGTTGCGCTGGATCTCGCTCGTCCCGCCCGCGATGGCGGTCATCGGCGAGAAGGTGCAGGCCAGGGCGAGGATGCCACCGTCGGGATCGCCGTCCTCCCAGGCCAGCGCGGCCGGGCCACCGAGGGCCATGCCGAGGTTGGACGACTGGCGGGCCAAGAGGGCCGTGGCCAGCTTGGCCACCGAGCCCTTCGACCCGACGGGTAGCCCCGCCGCGATCTCGTCGCGCATCTTCTGGCCCATGTAGGCGAGCACCTTCTCGGCGACGTAGAGCTTGGCCAGCTCCTGGCGGACGACCGGGTCCGAGGCCAGGTGTCGCCGGCGGGCGAGGTCGATGAAGCGGCTCGAGGCCGGCCGCGACCAGCTCGCCCCGCTGCCCCCCGCCCCGGTCCCGGCACCGAGGGCCAGCCGCTCGTGGGTGAGCATCGCCGTCAGCGCCCGCCACCCGTCGTTCTCCTTCCCGACGAGGTCGGTCACCGGCACGCAGACGTCGTCCAGGAACACCTCGTTGAAGTGGGCGTCCCCGGTCATCTGGCGCAGCGGTCTGATCGTGACCCCGGGAGCCTGCAGGTCGACGATGAACATGGAGAGGCCCTGGTGCTTGGGCACGCTGGCGTCGGTCCGGGCCATGCACAGGGCGAAGTCGGACTGCATGGCCCCCGAGGTCCAGACCTTCTGTCCGTTGAGCAGGTACTCGTCGCCGTCCCGGGCGGCTCTCGTCTGGAGGCCCGCCAGGTCCGAGCCGGCGCCGGGCTCGGACAGGAGCTGGGTCCAGGCCTCGTCGCCCCGGATCATGCGGGGCACGTGGGCGCGGATCTGCTCGTCGGTCCCGAAGTCGAGCAGCGTCGGCGCGCAGATCCCGGTCGTCACGGCCTCGCCCAAGGGCGGCAACTGGTAGCCGGCGGCCTCCTCGTCCCAGACCCTCTGGTGCTCCGGGGTGAGCCCCTGGCCGCCGTAGGCCTGGTCGAGGGTGAGCCCGAGCAGCCCGGCGTCCCAGAGGGCCGAACGAAAGGCGCGGGCCCCGACCACGTCGGTGGGATCGGCGGACTGGTAGGTGTCGGCGTTGTCCTGCAGCCAGGTCCGGGCCTTGGTGCGGAAGGCCTCGAGCTCGATCATGCGGTCGTCCTCCTACGCCCCGCGGGGAAGTGGTACCTCGGTCGCCTTCCTACCACCGCTGCACCGCTTCCACGGTCCGAGCGCCCAGCCGGGTGTCGACGACTTCGGCCTCAGGAGACCAGCGTGGCCAGGTGCTCGACCGTGCGCCGACGGTCCGCCGGGGTCCCACAGGGGATCGCCACGAACTCCGTGGCCCCGATGTCCTCCAGGCGGCGCAGCTGACCTGCGACCGAGGCTTCGTCGCCGACGACCGAGATGTCGGCCGGCCCGTCGACCCCCTCGCGATCGAGCACGGCCCGATAGACGGGGATCTGCCCGTAACCCTGCAGCTGCCCGTCGGCCATCGACCGGCCGTCGGCCTCGTCGTCGGTGACGATGGTGGGCAGGGGGACGACGACCCGAGGCGCCGGGTGGCCGGCCTCCGCCGCCGCAGCCGTGACGATCGGGACGATCTGCTGCTCGAGGGTGACCGGGCCCGTGCACCACGTCACCGTGCCGTCCGCCAGGCCCCCGGCGAGCCGCAGCATGCGCGGTTGGAGGGCGGCCAGGATCACGGCGGGCGCCGCGGCCCCAGCGATCGTGAGCTGGCTCCGGCCGGTCAGCGTCGTCCCGCTCACGTCGACCCTGCGCTCGCGGAGGAGCGGCAGGAGGATCGAGAGGTACTCCTCCATGTGTCGGGCCGGCTGGTCGTAGGAGAGGCCGTAGGCACCCTCGATCGCCGTCCGGTGCGACAGCCCGACCCCGAGGACGAGACGCCCGTCGACGGCCGAGCTCGTCGTGAGGGCCTGCGCGGCCAGCATCACGGGGTGCCGGGGGTAGGTCGGGACCACCGAGGTGCCCAGCTCGAGTCGCCCGACCTCCCGGCCGATGACGGCCAAGGCCGTGAGGGCGTCGAACCCCGAGCTCTGCGGGAGCCAGGCCGAGGTGAAGCCCATCTGCTCGACCGTCTTGCACCGCCCGACCATCTCGTCGAGCGTGCCGTGCTCCTTCGTGGGGAAGAAGATGCCGATGCGCACGGTGAGCGGCGACGTGGCCGGTCAGGAGGCGAGGCCGAGGAGGCCAGCGAGGTTGGAGCGCATGATCGCCCGCTCCTGCTCGGGGCTGCAGTGCTGCAGCTGGGCGCGGTAGAGGGCCGGGTCCGGCAGGCCCTCGCCGTGCGGGAAGTCGGAGCCGAAGACGACCGGCTCGACGCCGACCGCCTCGATGACCCGGTCGACGTTCTCCTCGGGGTAGGGAGCCACCTTGACGTGCTGGCGGACGTACTCGCTCGGCCGCATCTCGAGCTGTCCCCACGTGGCCCGGCGACCCATGAGGAAGGCGTGGTCGAGCTTGCGCACGATGTAGGGCAGCCACACCGTGCCCTGCTCCGACAGGAGCAGCTGGACGTTCGGGAAGCGGGCGAACAGACCCTGGAGGACCGCGGCGGCCACCGTCTCGTAGGCGGGGCGGTCGCCGTAGTAGAGCACCCACTGGAGGGCGTCCATGTCGCCCAGCATCACCTCCTCCTCGTCCCACTCGAGGCCCTGGCGGCCGTAGAACGTGACGGTCGAGAGGTGGGTGCAGACGTTGACGTGGGCCTCGTGGAGGCGGGCCCAGAAGGGGTCGAGCTCGGGTCGGAACGGCGAGCGGTGGATGGACGGCCCGGCGACCAGCTGGATCAGCTTGGGTGCGCCGTGCGGGTCGTTCATGACGGCGTCCAGCTCGGCGACCGCCGCGTCGGCGTCGACCGTCGAGACCACCGGCGGGGTGAACAGCCGGTTCTTGTAGGCGTAGCCCCATTCGGCCGCCAGGTAGCGGTTCTCCGCCCGTTGGTTGGCGTAGAGCGCCTCGAGATCGTCCTCGAACTCGTACTCCGTGGCGATCGTGGCGTAGTTGACGGCCGCCTCGATGCCCTGGGCGTCCATCACCGCCAGGCGGTCCTCGGGGTTGTCGAGCAGCGGCTGCAGCGCCCGGTAGCGCTCCGCGAACTCTCGACGGCCTTCGGCGTCGAGGCCCTTCAGCGGGTTCAGCCGGTTGAGCAACGACCCGGGGACGACCATCGGGGAGCCCATGGCGTCGTCGGTGGTCGAACCAGCCCCTTCGACCCCCACCTCCTCGAGCAGGTCGTTGGAGAAGGTGACCTGGAAGTTCTTCGGCCGCAGCCGGGCCGGCCGACCGGCGTAGGTGATCTCGAGCCGGCCGTCGTCGTGGCGGCGCATCTTGATGGCCAGGTGCCGCTTGTCCGGGTCGATGTACTCCTCGTGGGCGCCGAAGCGCGGCGTCGAGTGCTCGTCGGCGTCGGTCAGCATGAACGGGAACGCCGGCGCCCCGTTCGTGCCCTCCGCGGTGTCCGTCTGCGACATGGCGCTCCCTTCGAGACCACCTGGCCGAGCCGGTCGCCACCCGATGGCCGCCCGTCCGCCCAGTATTTATACTCAGCCTAAAATGATGCGGCAACGTGGTCGCACCCCGGGGGCCGGCCGACCGGACCGGTTGGATTTCGGACCATTGACGCCTAGGTTACGAAAGCATATATTTAGGCTCTGACTAAGTACCGCCCACGGGGCGGAGAGGAACTCGTCGGCCGGGACGGTTGGTCGAGGTTCCGACAGCGGTTGCATCTCGCCGGCTTCCCGGACGGCTCCAACGTCGAGGGTCGGCGAGCGGCCAACAAGGGGGGCACCGTGTCGAAGATGCGTGCGGGCGGCTTCGGTCGGATCGGCCGTGTTGGGTGGTTTCGCTCGATGGTGGTCGGCCTGGTCGTGTCCGGCGGCCTGGTGGCCTTCAGCGGGAACACCGCCGACGGGCAGTCCAGTACGCCCGGGGTGACGAGCAAGACCATCACCATCGGCATGATCAACGACACCACCGGTGTCGCCGCCTCGACGTTCGCCGACGGCGTCGGCACCGCCGAGGCCCGGATCGCACTGCAGAACGCCGAGGGTGGCGTCGACGGCCGGAAACTGAAGCTCATCGTGCTGAACTCGGAGTCCTCCGGCACCACCCTGCAGACCGCGGCCCAGGAACTGGTCGGTGACGGCGTGTTCGGCGTGGTCGTCGACTCGGCGTTCACCTTCTCGGGGTCGACCTACCTGACGCAGCAGGGCGTGCCCGTGACCGGCGACACCTTCGACGGGCCCGAATGGGGCACGGCGGCCAACATGTTCTCGTATGGTCCGCCGACCTACACCCCGTACAACGGCACCTACTACGGCTACGACGAGGTCTCCATCCTCCTGAAGAAGCTCGGGGTGAAGAGGGTGGCCGTGCTGGCCTACAACTACAGCCCCTCGGCGGTGACGAGCGCCAAGGAGACCGCGGCCGCCGACACCAAGGCGGGACTGCAGAACTGCTACGAGAATCTCTCCGTCCCTTTCGGGTCGGTCGACTTCACGGCCGACGTCCTCCAGATGAAGGCCCAGCACTGTGACGCGGCGATCGGGACGTTCGTGGCCGCCTCGAACGTGGCCCTGGCCTCGGCCATCCAGAACGCCGGCCTCAAGATGACGCAGTTCTATTACACGTCCTACGACCAGACGACGCTGCAGAGCTCGGCGGCCGAGCACGCCCTCGATGGCACCTACTCCGAAGGCCTGGTCGCGGCGGGGCACACGACGACGGAGGCGGCGACGGCCAAGTTCTACGCCGCGTTGAAGAAGTACGACCCGAGCTACCCGGGCGGGGTGCCCGACCTCGGGGCCACGAACAGCTGGGACGGCATGGACGTCATGATCGAGGGTCTCAAGCTCGCCGGTCCCCACCCGACCCGGGCGGCGTTCATCTCCAAGCTGCGGACCGTGAAGACCTACACGATCGGCGGGCTCTCGGCCTCGCCGATCGACTTCAACTACCTCTCGGGCAAGTTCCCCTCGACCCAGTGCGCCAACTTCGTCGTGCTGAAGGGGACCAAGTTCGATCCCTACCCCGCCAACGGCGCCGTCATCTGCGGTGGCCTGGTGCCGCTGAGCGGCTGACCCGCCGGGTCGCCTTCGGACTCACCGACCGCACCCCGGGGTCGGACGAGCGGCGCCCGGCCTGAGCGGAACGTCCAACTTCTTGGCGATCTCCGACGCTCGGCACCGCCCGCTCAGCGAGGGCGGGCGGTGCCGACGTAGCGGTCCCGGCCCTCCATCGGGCTGTCGGTGACCACGACGTCGAGCCCGGCCCGGCGGAAGGCCGCCTCGTAGCTCTCGGGCGGGAACAGCGTCAGCTCGTGGTGGTCGACGAGGTGCTCGACCCCGTCACGTGTCGCCACGAGGTGGTGCATCTCGAGGTAGGTGGTCGGCCCTTCCCGGCGGGAGTGCCCGACCCGGGCGACCTTGGTCTCGGCGTCGGCGGCCACCTCCACGTGGCTCGGATCGCCGTCGCGCCAGGCGTCCGGTCGCACCCACCCGTCGACGACGAGAACCCCGCCGGGGTTGAGGTGGGCGGCCATCCCGGCCACGGCGGCGGCGAGCTCCGACTCGTCCCGCATGTAGCCGATCGAGCTGAACAGGCAGATCACCGCGTCGAACGTCGTGTCCAGGCGCAGCGCGCGCATGTCGCCCTCGAGGAGCGGGACCCCGGGGAGGCGGCCCCGGCCCTCGTCGAGCATCGACGGATCGAGGTCGACCCCGGTGACCGAGTACCACTGCCGCAGGTGGCGCAGGTGGCCGCCGGTCCCGCAGGCCACGTCGAGCAGGGTCGCTGCCCCGGGGTTGCGCTCCTCGATGAGGTCGTGGACCGCCGAGGACTCGGCGGCGTAGTCCTTGCCGGTTGCCTCGTAGATCAGGTCGTAGACGTGGGCGCTCGATCGGAACACGGGACTCCTCTCCGCCCCAGGATGCCAGCCGGTCGCACCCGCCATGGACCGACCGGTGGGACGATGACCTCGATGTCCGACGTCTTCGGCCAGGCCCTGTGGGACTGGCTCCACGGGGGGACCACCCCGGAGCTCTACGAGCGACGGGACGGTTTCGTGACCGAGGGTGCCGGGCCGGAGTTCTACTTCGCCGGGGTCCGCCGCTGGCCGGCGGCCGAGCGACAGGCCATCCGCTACGCCCGGGGGCGAGTGGCCGACGTGGGGTGCGGCGGCGGCCGGGTGGCCCTCCACCTGCAGGGACGCGGCACCGAGGTCGTCGGGCTGGATACCTCGCCGCTGGCCGTCCGGACGGCCCGGCGCCGCGGGGTCGACCAGGTCCGGCGGGCGTCCCTGGAGGACCTGGCGGGCAGCATCGGCCGCTTCGACACCGTCGTCCTCTTCGGCAACAACTTCGGCCTCTTCGGCACGCCCGAACGGGCCCGGCGGCTACTCACGAGCTGGGCCCGCCGGGCTCGGACGGGCACCCGGATCCTCGCCGAGAGCACCAGCCCGTACTTCGGTGGGGCACCGGCCGTCGACCGGCACCACTACCGGGCGAACCGGGCCCGGGGCCGCCCGCCCGGTCAGACCCGGCTGCGCATCCGCTACGGGGACGAGGCGGGACCGTGGCACGACTGGCTCTTCGTCTCCCTGTCCGAGCTCGAGGGCATCGTGGGCGGTACCGGCTGGCACGTCACCTTCGTCTTCTCGTCGGACCGGGTCGATCCCTACGTCGCGGTCCTCGAGCTCGATGAGTAGCAGGTCTCTCGTCGCCGACCTGACTGCTCGCCCGGATCCGACCATGTGGGGCGGGAGTACGGTGACGCAGGTGACGGCACCGCCCGACGAGAGCGGCGAGGGGAACGGCGCCCACATACCGTTGCCGAGCGGTCTCAGCGACCCGCGGCGGACGGCCGGCGCGGTGTTCGACGGCATCGCCTCGCTCTACGACCGGGCCCGCCCCGGGTACCCGCCGGCGGCGCTCGCCGACCTGGTGCGCCGCTGCCGTATCGACGAGGCCACCCGGATCCTCGAGGTCGGTTGCGGCACCGGGCAGCTCACCCGGCAGCTCGCCCCGACCGGGGCGGCGATCCACTGCGTCGAGCCGGGTCCGGCCCTCGCCCGACTGGCCCGGCGCAACCTGGCGGGCCGGCCGAACGTCGAGATCACCACCGTCGCCTTCGAGGACCTCGAGGCCCGCCCGGGCAGCTACGACGTCGTCGTCTCGGCCACGGCCTTCCACTGGGTCGACCCGACGGTGTCCTTCGCCAAGGCGGCCGAGCTGTTGCACCCGGGCGGTTGCCTTGCCCTCTTGACCAATGCCCACGGCGACGGCGGGAGCCACACCACGGCCAGCATCGCCGGGCCCGTCGCCGAGCTCCACCGCCAGCTGGCCCCCGAGGTGGGCGAATGGACCTTCCCCACGTCCGAGGAGATCCGGCACAAGGCCGAGGCCGGCGGCGACGTCGCCGCGGTCTGGGCCCGGCTCGAGCGCAAGCTCTCCGAGTACCCGGACGTGTCGGACCTCTTCGAGCCACCGACGGTGGCCACCTACCCGTGGCTCGCCACCTACGACCGCGACGCCTACCTCGACGTGCTGGCGAGCCAGTCCTCCTACGCCCTGATGGACCCGGGGCGACGGGCCGAGCTGCTCCAGGGCATCGGACGGCTGGTCGACGAGCAGCTCGGCGGTGTGGTCACCAAGGAGTACGTGACGGTGCTGACGGTGGCCCGGACGTGGCCCACGCCGCGAGGTGCTGGCGATCGCCCCGCCGACGAGGACCGGGCCGGCGGAGCGCCAGAGATCCGCTTCGGTAAGGACCTCTACCGGGGGACGGCCCCGTTCTACGCCCGCTACCGCCCGCCCTACCCCGAGGCGCTGCTGGACGACCTCTGTCGGCGGCTGCCCGTCACGGGCGCCGGGAGGCTGCTGGACCTGTCCTGTGGGACCGGGCAGATCGCCCTGCCCCTCGCTCGGCACTTCGCCGAGGTGGTCGCGTTGGACCAAGAACCGGCAGCGCTCGCTTACGGCCAGGCCGAGGCCGAGGCCCGAGGTCTCACGAACATCACCTGGATGACGGGCGACGCCGAGGACGTCGACTTCGACGCTGACTTCGAGCTCGTCGCCGTCGGCAACGCCTTCCACCGCCTGGACCGCCCGCTGGTGGCGCAGCACATGCTGTCGTGGCTGCAGCCGGCCGGGGGCGTCGCCCTCCTCTGGGGCGGGGTGCCGTCGGAGGGTGACCGCCCCTGGCAGACGGCGATGGTCGAGCTGCTCCAGGACTGGACCGCCAGAGGAGGGGCGGCCGACCGGATCCCCACCGGCTGGCTGGCCGCCATCGAGCGGGATCCGCACGAACAGGTGCTGGGCCGGGCCGGCTTCGACTACGCCGGGCGGTTCGAGTTCACCGTCGAGAGTACGTGGACGGTGAGGAGCCTCATCGGCTTCATGTACTCCACGTCGATCCTCAACCAAGAGGTGCTCGGCGACCAGCGTGTCGCATTCGAAGAGGACCTGGCCGGCCGCCTCCTCGCCCTGCAACCCGACGGCGCTTTCCCGGCGTCGGCCAGCTTCGCCTACCAGCTGGCACGCAAACCGCTCTGAGCGACGAACGTGCCGCAGAACCACTTCGACGAGCGCATCGCCCAGAACTACCAGCGTCTGTGGCCGGACATCTTCGATCCCGCCGTCATCGAGCCGGCGGTCGAGTTCCTCGCGGGTCTCGCCGGTGACGGTCCGGTGTTGGAGCTCGGCATCGGGACGGGCCGTCTCGCCTTGCCGCTCAGCCGCCGCGGCCTCCGGGTGCACGGGATCGAGCTGTCGCCGGCGATGGTGAGCGAACTTCGCCAGATCCCGGGAGCGGAGGGGATCGGGGTGTCCATCGGTGACTTCGCCACCACGACGGTCGACCAGACGTTCTCGCTCGCCTACTTGGTGCGCAACACCATCGCCAACCTCACGTCCCAAGATGCCCAAGTGGCGTGCTTTCGGAACGTAGCCGCCCACCTCGAACCCGGCGGTCTGTTCGTGATCGAGCTCTACATCCCACAGCTGCAGCGTCTGCCGCCCGGCGAGACCATCTGCGCCTTCACCGTCACTCCGACGCACCTCGGCTTCGAGGAGTACGACGTCGCCACGCAAATCGCCTACTCGCACCACTACTGGGTGCACGATGGCGAGCTCACCACCTTCTCGGCCCCGTTTCGCTACGCCTGGCCCGCAGAGCTGGATCTGATGGCTCGACTCGCAGGCATGACGCTCCAGGAGCGCTGGAGCAGCTGGAGCAGCTGGCAGCGAGAAGCCTTCACGGGCGAGAGCACCAGCCACATCTCCGTTTGGCGCAAAACCGGCTGAGCCGCGCCGGCTCGCCAAGGCGCCGAGGCGTGGCACCGATCTGGCCCGGGGGCAGGGAGCCGACGGTGGCCGGCACCAGGCCGAGACCGTCGGCGAGAGATGCTCCGAGCGGCGGGGCCACCCTTGACCGTTCGCGGCCGCAACTCTAGAGTGCCGCGAAAGCCCCGGTGATCTGCGGCGGAAGACACCTCGCCCAGCCGACGTCCGCGTTCGGCTGAAAGGAGGCCGCCATGCCCGACCGTGTCGAAGGTCTTCCGCTCCAAGTCATTCGAAACCTGGCACGCATCCATCTGGCCTCGGGTGGCCAGAGCGACTCCAACCTCTACGTGAGCGACGCCGTCTATCGCCGAGGCGAGGTCCTCTTGCCCGGGCGAGGCGACATCGTGGTCCCCCGCGACAGCGTGATCGTCTTCGCCGACGACGAGCCCCTGCAGAACTGGGGGCACGAGTGCCGGTACCTCCTGCACGACCCGGAGTCAGGGGAGCTGACCGGAGAGATCGACGCCCTGCTGCCGCCGACGCTCGACTTCGGCCGGGACTTCGTGCCGTTCCACGTCCCGACGGCGTTCGGGCCACCCGAGCCGCTGAGGTGGCCGATTGTCTACCTGCCGGAGTGGCTCTTCTTCCCGGAGTGGACATCGCACTGGTACGTGATCCTCTATTCGGGCGCCTCGATGAACCGGCACCTCAACGACATGGAGTTCCTCTACCGGACGCTCGTCAACACCTACGGTGTGCCGGCAGAGAACATCACGGTGCTCAACTTCGACGGGAGCCTGACCTACAACGACGCCGACTGGACGCCGCACCAGGGCTCCATCGGGAACTGGCCGGGCGACAACACCCCGTACCAGATCCAGATCGATGGTCCCGGTACGAGGGACGCACTGGTCAACGCCATCGCCGAGGTCGGGACCAAGCTTGGCCCTGACGACAACCTGCTGCTGCACACCAACAACCACGGCAACACGGTCAGCGGCGTGTCGACGATCATCAGTTACTCGGGTGCCGACACGACTCCCGACGACGTCTCGAACGCAGTCGGCGGGCTGCCGAAGTTCTCCTGCTTCATGGTGATGATGGAGCAGTGCTATTCCGGTGGCTTCATCCAGCCGATCATCGACGCCTCGCCCGCCTCCTGCACGAGCGTGGCGACCGCGGTGGACGCCAACCACACCTCGGCCGGCGGCCCGGAGTTCGACCCGTTCGCCCTCGACTGGATCGAGGCGATGGCCGGGACGAACCCGGACGGGACAACGCTCTCGCCGGCGGCAGCCAACGGGCCCCCCACGGCCCAGGAGGCCTTCGACTACGCGTTGGCCACCGACACCGAGTACGGCGACGATCCCCAGTTTGAGTCCAGCGGCGGCGGAGAGAACTGCACCTTGGCGAGGTCGGTCGTCTGGATCCCGATCCCCCCGCTCTGGCGGTTCCTCTTCCCCTGGCAGATCCTGCCGGACCCCTCCCCGGAGAGGATCTCCGAGTTGTCGGCCGAGGTCACCGCGTTGGTCGCGTCCGGCGAGCTCACCCAGCCGCTGGCTGAGATCTTCCAGTCGACCCGGGTGGAGGTCACGAACGCCGTCCGAGAACGGCTTTCCCGGTAGCGGTGGAGCTCGCCGAGGCCATCGCCGCCACGGTCTCGGCCGTGCCCCCCGAGGACCAGGAGACGGCGGTCGCCTACATCGCCGAAGAACCCCTCGAGCGGGGTGACGTCGTCTACGTCGACCGGAGGCCGGAGGTGGTCGAGAAGCGCACCTACCTCGGCTATGTCGACTGTGAGGCGGGGAAGAACTGGGGCCACCGGTGCCGCTACGTCCGCTGTGGCGTCGACGACTCGTCCGTCGAGGTGACCTTGGCCAGCTTCCCGCCGACACTTGCCCGCGGCCGACGACAGTTCGTGCCCCAGGCCATCGGGAAACGCGTCCCGGATTGGGCGGTGCTTGGAGCTCCCGAGGTCTGAAGTCGCGATGTTCCTCGAAAACCGGGATCGACATCGTGGCCCTCGAGGGTTCACCTCCGGCGCCCGGTCCTCGATCCGGACCGAGACGACCAACACCCGGCCTCAGCTGGGGTTCGGGTGCTCGACGAGGTCCCGACAACATCGGTCCCCGATGTCGCGCGACATCACACGGGAGAGGACGGATCGTGGTCGAACGCTTGCCCTCTGGCAAGGTCACCGAGGGGTGTCTGCGATGACAAGATCGCCGAGTGGTGGGTCGCTACCTTCTCGGCTCGTACCGCATCGCCACTGCCCCCGAGCCAAACTCCAGCTGGCTGATCAGCTTCAAGTCGACATGCTTCGATAGCCCCGCGAACAACGTCGGCCCGTGGCCCGCGAGCCTGGGATGCACCACGAACTCGTACTCATCGATCAATCCCAGCTCCGTCAACGCCAGTGGGAGCTTCACACCTCCCACCAAGAGTCCCTTGCCCGACTCCCGCTTGAGTTGCTGAACGGCCTGGCCCAGATCCCCGCGCAGGAGTTCCGCGTTCCAATCGACCTGCTCCGAGGTGCTCGACACGACGTACTTCTTCGCCGCGTTGATCGTCTGGGCGAAGGGTTCCATCCAATCAGGTCTCGCTCCCGTCGGCGCCGGCGGCCGCCACGCTGCTTCCATCATTTCGTAGGTCACCCGGCCAAAGAGAAGAGCATCGGCCTGGTTGAGGTTCTCGGCCGCGTGACGATGCAGGTCTTCGTCCGGGGGGATTGCACGATGATCGCAGCACCCGTCCAACGTGACGTTGATGGAGTACCGAAGGGGTCGCATTTCGCAAGAGTACCGACGATGGGGTACAACGGCGATGTGTGGCTTCGACTCCTCGTTGCCGGCCCAGCGCCCTCAGTCGACGGTGACGAGCAGCGGTCGCGGCTCTCGGTTCTTGCCCCACACGATGGTGACGCCGTCACCGCGCATCATCGCCAAGAAGCGGGTGACCGAGAAGAAGATGGCAACGGCCGTCAGCCCATAGGTGATCGCCATCCGTTCGAGCACGAAGGCTCGGAGCGAGGATGAGACGAGGAGCCAGAAGACGATCCCGGCGTTGAGCATGAGGACGGCCGCCCAGAGCAGCGAGATCCGGATGAAGAAGCGCTGGACCAGCGGTCGAGCCATGACCTCGGGGCCAATGGGGCAGAAGTCGTGGGCAAATCGCTGGGTGACGGGGCGTCCGATGATGGCCGAGCCCACCAGGACGAGGGACACCACTACCGCCGTGGCGAGGGGCTGGGCGAAGTACAAGAAGGCGCTCCCCGTGACGAAGGACACCGCGGTGCGGACCGTGAGCAGGATCGTCCCGAGGGCAAGCAGCATCGAGACACGCTCCCCCCGCTTGAGCCTCCGGACCAGGGCCAGGTAGGACCAGGCCAGGGCGGCGATGAGCGCCTCGCGGAAGCCGCCGATCACAAGTACGGAGTAGAAGAGGGCGAAGGGGACTATCACCCCTTCGATCACTACCGGGCACGCGTGGCGCAGTGCCGCTCGGGGCGCGGGGAGGTCAAGGCGCGCTCCCTGTGACCCGTCGGGAGCCGAGAGGGCGAGGGGGGTCAGCCTCCGGGCCACAGGGGTGACCGGGATGCAGAGTCGGCCGGGAGGTGGATGAGCCACGCCAAGTACCGGTGCAGCCTCGGCCGGTCCGGGCGCAAGCCCGCACCGGCCGAGGGTCTCGTCAGATCGCCCGGACGCTCTTGGCCTGCGGGCCCTTGGGTCCTTGCTCGGTCTCGTAGGAGACCCGCTGCTCTTCCATCAGTTCGCGGTAGCCCGAGCCCTCGATTGACGAGTAGTGGGCGAACACATCAGGCGACCCGTCGTCGGGGGTGATGAACCCGAAGCCCTTCGTCGCGTTGAACCACTTCACAGTGCCTTCGGCCATGCCCTTACCTCATTCCTCCACGCATATTTCTTGCGGGAGAACCCGTAGGTGACCGGCAACGGCGCGCGGCCTGCGTGAATCCCGCCGCGAACTGACCGCCATGCTAGTCGATGGAGAGAGCGGGCGGCGGGCGGTGGCGCTCCCAGGCACCGAGTGGCCGCTCACTCTCGTCAGCGGCCCTCCAGCCCATCAATATTGAGACCTGCCGAATTGACGGACGTCAAGGGATGGCACCCGTTGCCGCACGTTGCATCTCCTGCGTGGAGCCGGGCAACTGTCCGCAGCCTGTCCCCGCACGTCGACTGGTCGCACGAGTCTCCGAGCTCACTGACCTCGTAGCACTCGAGAGTTGGCAATGTCACGAAGCCGTGACTGGGCGTTGAGCCACTCAGTCGATCGGCTGACTCGATCTTCAGGCAGGATGTGGTGCAACCCGGTAGGGCTGTCAGTTCGGGCACCGCACCGTCGGCAGACTGGTATGCGACCATTCGTTTCGGGTGCATGGTCCTGGTCTAGCTGAGCGGCAACGTGCACGGACTCAGATGAGGTCATGGTTCTCCCTGTGGACGCACCTGTCGAATCGCAGAGCCCGAAGATGACGCACGCTGCAAAAGGCAAGGCTTGTCCTTCGCTCTACCCTACGCCCAAGCAATGAAGGGCCATGGCCGGCCCCCGCTGGGCTACCGGAGACGGCTCGACCCCATCGGGATCGGCGCTGCCTACGAGATTTGGCTCGGGCCATGCTCGTCGAGGATCACGAGATCGAGATCCTGGCCCCCGACGGCCCACCGCTCCGGGGCCTGGTCCTCGACCCGGACCGGGACTACCAGCCCCAGGCCTGAGCTGGGGTTCTGGCGGTCTCCGATGTCTCGCGACATCACAGAACGCCCGGACAAGACTCGGATCGCGAAGCACGGTTTAGGAATGGCACAAGGACCGTCCACGCAATCGGTTCTCGTGACGTTCTCCCTGGTGATCGGGGGTACGCCGTCCAGCCAATCAACTCCAGTCTTTGGGAATCCAGGCAGGGGATTCCCAAGGGATTCCCAAGACCGCTCGACTGGGTGGGCCGGCGAGTCGTCTGGGGCTCCGCATGTCGCCAACGGGCGTTCTGCCGATCGGTGACCCGGCGGTGCAGCCCGCCGCGGGGGTACGTCGATGCGGCAACCAACATCCCGCTGAGGTGCCACCACGGTCCTGGCCCCCACGAATCGTCGGCAGGAATGAAGGCCCACCGGCGGCAGCGATCTCGGATGGCCAGCCCCTGGACCGGTATATAGACGATCGTATATAGTACCTGTATGGGGTCTCGTCTCGTCAGCAGTCCGACCGTTGCCGGAAGCTTGATCGTCTATGCACGCCTGCGGGCCCAGATCACGCAGCGCGAGCTCGCCCATCGACTCGGTGTGGCTCAGTCGGTGGTGTCTGCGTATGAGTCCGGACGTCGGCAACCGACCGTTCCTACCTTGATGCGGATCTTGGCCGCAGCCGGGTTCGATCTTCGCCTCCGGATTGAGCCCCACGATGATCATGACGAGGTGCTGGAAGCATTGGAGAGGCAACGTCCTCTCCATGAGCAGGAGATCTGGCGTGACCGACAGCGTGAAATTGTCGATGCCAATCGAAAGAGGCTTGAAGTCCGAGCATGACCGAGTCGGGGTCGGAAGAGTTCGATGCGGCGAGGATCATTGCCACTCTCAATCGCCATGGGGTTCGCTACGTCGTCATTGGCGCACTCGCCGCCCAGCTGCACGGGGCGCCTATCCCTCGGACGCGCGATATCGATGTCACGCCCGCTACGGACCGTGACAACCTAGAGCGGTTGTCCGCCGCATTGCACGAGCTGAGAGCTCGCATCAGGACGGCTGATGTACCCGAGGGTCTCAAGTTTGATCACGACGGCGCGTCATTGTCTCGGGCTCGGGTCTGGAATCTGACGACTCCTTTTGGCGAGTTCGACCTGTCCTTCGTGCCGAGCGGAACGGAAGGATATGACGATCTCCTTCGACGAGCCCACACCGTTGAGGCTTACGGGGAGATGGTCCCTGTCGCCGATCTCGATGACATCATCAGGTCAAAGGAGGCCGCTGGAAGACCGAAGGACATTCTGCACCTTCCGATACTGCTACAGACCAGTGACCGCCTCCGAGATCAGCGGGAGCATCCTCGACGGGAAAACGAACGGGACACCGATCTCGAACTCGGATCATGAACGGATCGCTGAACCCTTAAGCGGCTCTAGCGTCACGACCCTCTCCTTCGTGGCGTCCAGTATGATGCTGAACCCACCCCCGTCGCTCACCTCGGTCGCCGGGCCCGGGCGGCACCCGAGGGCCTCACCCCGGGAGCGGCGGTGATAGATCGTCGAGCGCGGGGCCCCGGTGACCCTGCAGACGGTGGCGAGGGGGACACCGATCTCGGCGCTCACCTCGGCCGCTTCTGTGGCGGCATCGAGACCCCCCTTTTTTCGGCCACCTTCTTCCAGATCTCATTCTCGAGCGTGAGCTCGCCGATCTTGCGTTCGGCCTCCCGCAGGCGTCGGTCGTCTTCGGTCGTGGCCTGGCGACCCTTCAGAGCCTCCTTGCCGGCGTCCAAGAACTCATCACGCCAGGCGGCGATCCTGTGCGCCTCCACCCCGAGCTCCCGACTCAGGGCCTCGAGCTTCTCGCCCCGCAACAGGCGCAAGACGACTTCCATCTTGCGGCCGGCTGACCACCTCGGCTTGGAGCGGAAGTCCTCAGTTCCTTCGTTGTCCACCGTCATGAGCGCCATCTTGGCCCTCCTCTATTCGGTGTCCAACTACCCAGGGTGCGCGAGACCCCGTGCTGTGACCTCTGGCCTTTGAAGACCTGCAATCCACTGCGTCCACTCCGTCGTCAACCCCGTTCTGTGCAGCTCGTGACCAAAATCTGATCACGTCGTCCAGCTGCCCTAGTCGTCGCGAAGTCACCACCTTTCGTACGCTCGGCTCAGCCCCCTGCGGCAGTTGGGTCCGCATCGACCAAGGGTGGTCCGCCCCGCCGAACACAGGCCGACTCACCGTCACCAGCTGGACTCGCGGCAACGCCTTTCAAGCGCCACCCTGGCGGTCCATCCTGACGGGGTCCCAAAGAACCCCTTATTGCGTTCCTCGGAGCTCCGAGGCAGTGGCGTTTAGGCGTCTTACCTGGCATTTTCTTAGCGCCCCCGGCAGGATTCGAACCTGCGACGCACGGTTTAGGAAACCGACGCTCTATCCCCTGAGCTACGGGGGCTCGCCCACCATTGTGGCCGAGGGCCGTGGCCCGACCGTCCCCCCTCGGGCGAAGGCCCGAACCGCCGCTCCCTGCCCGCCGAGGCCGGCCTGCCTGGGACCCTCGTCGGCGCGGCCGCCGAGGCCCGGTGGATCCGGCAGGAGCCCGAGGGCGTGCGGTCCGACGCCCCGTCCGGCTCGACGTCAGGGCGGCGAACACTGCCGCCTCGCCGTCGCACCCTCGCCGCACCGGTACCCCTAGCGCATCTGCATCAGGTGGCCTGCCGCAGACGCGTCAATCCGTGATCCGCGACGTTGGCTATTCGGTGTCCGCCGATACGCCAGAACGGTTTGCAAGCCTTCGTCATGGACCTTCGAGGGCGATCAGTTGATACTGAAGGCAAGGAACAACCGATCGGTAACCAACACGGTTGATCGTGGCCTGCCCTCCCCGGCGACGAGCTAGACGTACTCAGTTGCGTGGCGGACCGGTAACAGAGGAGCGGCAGCATGGGAGCGATTACTGATGTGCGGCGTGGCCGCTCACAGCGCTCCGCGTCGACCTCCGGTCAGGAGCCAGCAGGCGCCGACGGCGCACTGCTGACGAGCGGGCTCACGCCCGAGATGGATGAATGTCTCGGGCAACTGCCGGAGGCCGGCTACGCCGCCCTTCTCGATTCGGCCCTCGAGGACGAGGGCCGTGCGGCGCTGAAGACGGACAGGGACGATCCGTCGACAGGTCTCTCCCTCCTCCTCCACGAGGAGGAGGAGGAGGGAGCCGCGTCCGAGGGCGACGAGGGCGGTGTCGCCACCTCGCAATGGCCGCGGCGGCTCCTCAAGCTCGGCCGGATCGTGATCACCGTCTTCGTGGTCGCCGTGGCCGCCTGCTCGGCCCTGGTCGCGGTGGTCACCTTCTCGTTCCATCTGGGCATCCGACCGGTGCTGAGCGGGAGCATGCAGCCGACCTTCGACCCGGGCTGGGCCATCGTCACCCGACCGGTGCCGGTGTCCGAGCTCCACAAGGGCATGGTGGTCGTCTTCACGCCACCGGGCAAGGGTGCACCCTACGCCCACCGGATCGTGAGCGTGAGCGGGCCGAAGAACGCCCCTGTCATCACCACCAAGGGCGACTTCAACAAGCAGATCGACCCGTGGCGAGCCCGTCTCACGGGCAAGACCATCCCTGAGGTCATCGGGGCCGTGCCGTGGCTCGGCAACCTCCTCGTGGACATCCAGCACCGGGCGATCAAGCTCTCACTGATCCTCCTGGGCGGCCTGGCCGTCGCCGTCTTCGGCGCCTGGGCCATTCTCCGCCCGTACGACGACGGAGCGCCTTTGGACTGATGCAGCGCTAACAGGTCGTTCCAAAAGTTCCTTACTTGTTTTGTTCTTTCCGTTTCTATCCACTGAGAAGGAGATGAGAAAATGGCGGACGGTTCCAAGCGAATCGTTGGACATCGGAGGGGTCGAGTCATTCTGGCCGGCCTTTTCGCCATGTCGGTGGGCCTGGTCACGGCGGCGGGCGTCTACGCCGGGCTCTCGGCGACGGCGACCGGGTCGGAGCAAGTGACTTCGGGCTCACTGAACCTGACGCTGAGCGCCGACGTCGGCGCCGGCTTCAGCAACTTCGCCGGCAAGATGGCTCCCGGGGACGTCGACAACGTCTACGTCAACCTGAACAACACCGGGACCCTGGCCTCGGCCGCCGGCATGACCCTCTGGGTCGTCGGCGCTCCGGTGAACGCCCTGACCAACGGCTCGGCGCCGGGTGAGGGCCTCACGGTCACGATCACACAGTGCTCCGTGGCCTGGACGCTCGGCACCGGGGCCTGCTCGGGGTCGACCACCAACATCCTGAGCTCCACCCAGATCAGCACGATGAACACGGCGGGCACTGCGGTCAGCCTGTCCAATGTGCCGTCCCTGGCGGCGAGCGGCCTGCTGGCCCACCTGCAGGTGAGCCTCTCGCTCGTCGGCACGGAGACGTCCACCAATGGCGTCGCTCCCAGCCCGACGATCCAGGGCCTGACCACGACCCTGACCTACACGTTCACCGAGCTGCAGCGTGCAGCGGTCACGACCAACCAG
Organism: Acidimicrobiales bacterium; assembly: GCA_035297265.1. GTDB lineage: Bacteria > Actinomycetota > Acidimicrobiia > Acidimicrobiales > RAAP-2 > DATGZH01. The sequence goes on from DATGZH010000034.1 coordinate 43,863, forward strand.
TAACGCTGGAAGGTCAGCACTACCTACTGGCTACCGCCATGCAGCCAGGATCGCCACTGCGGTGGCGATCCTGGCGCTGGCGGTAGTCGCCGCGCCCATCGCCGCCGGGGGCGCCTCGAAATTGACGGGCGTCGCCACGGGGAGCGAGCAGGTGACGAGCGGCACCTGGGGGGCCTCAGCCTCGCCCACCTCCTTCTCGTTCAACTCGAACACCGAGATGACCTCGACGGTCGCCAACACCGGGACCATCGCCATCACCCAGATCTCCTACACCGTGACGATCTCCACCCCCGCCGGGGGCAACCCCAGGCTCACCCTCTTCGTGTGCACCGTCCCGTGGAACGCCAGCCACAAGTGCACCGGCACCCAGGCCCAGATCGGCGGCACCTACACGAAGGGCACCGTGACGACCAGCCCCTCCAATGAGGTCCCGGCGGTCGGCGGCGACGTCTACCTCCAGGCCACGAGCGCCGCCGTGAAGGCCGGCACCACGGTGACGATGACCCTCTCCCTCGCCGTGTCCTCCGCCACCCAGATCCGGGCCCCCATCACCACCAACCAGTAGGACCTCGTCCCCGCCGCCCCCCGAAGGGCTCAGGACCCCACGAGCCGTTCCAGGAGCCCGGCGTAGGCCAGCAGGTGCCGGTCGGTGAGGAATCGCTCGGTCACCCGTCGCCGGGCCCGCTCGCCGATCGCCCGACGCTCGTCGGGATCGCCGAGGAGCCCGGCGAGCACCGAGCCGAAGGCGTCGAGGTCGGCCGGGTCGTCCAGGAGGACGCCGGCGTCGGGGGCCAGCTGGTCGACGATGCCCCCGATGGCCGAGGCCACCACGGGCTTCCCTTTCCACATCGCTTCGGCCACCGTGAGGCCGAAGCCCTCGACGAGGCTCTTCTGGACGACCACGCTGGCCGCCCGTTGGATGGCGTTCACCATCGCCCCGTTCTCCTCGACGTCGTCCATGGGCAACGACACCAGCCGGACCCGGACACGGGCCTGCTCCGGCAGCGCCTCCCAGGCCGCCAGGACCTCGTGGTAGACCTCGTCGCCCTCCGGGTCGTCGCTCACCCCGGCGACCGCCGGGCCGACGAGGGCCAGGTGGGCATCGGCCCGGCCGACCACGCCGCCCACGAATCCGGCCAGCACGCCCCCCATGTCCTTCAGGTGGTCCCAGCGAGACACCTGCACGACGAGCTCGGCCCCCTCGGGCACGGGCTCGCCCACGACGACGGCCGAACGGGTCACCCGACCGGTCGCCCCGCCCGGCCGGACGAAGTGGGCCGCCCCGTCGTCGGGCCTCTGACCGACGACGCCGAGGCGGGCGAGGATGGCGAGCACGTTCTCCTGGTCGAGGTGCTGGTTCTTGGGCGAGTAGGGGTCCACCGACGGGGCGATGGTCGTCACCTTCTCCTGGGGGACCCAGCCCGGTACGAAGGCCCGCCGGGAGAACACGTAGCCGTCACAGGCTTCGAGGTGGGGACGGAGCAGGGCCCAGGCCTCCTCGGTGAACCGGTTCGGCCGGTCGGCCCCGATGTGGCAGCGCCAGACAACGCTGGCCCCGGCGCCGGCCATGGCGCCGGCCAGTCCGGCCGTCTGCGGGTCGTGGAGGAGGACCACGTCGCCCGGACGGACCCGCTGGGTGAGCGCCGCCGCGTTGTCCGCCAGCACCTTGTCGTAGTGGGCGGCCTGGCGCGGGCCGAGCTCACCCTTGTCGCCACCGAAACCGTGCAGACGGTTGTGGATGCGCTTGGTGATGGCGAAGAACTCGGGGTCGCCTTCGATCACGAGCCAGCGAGCGTCGATGCCGAGGTCGACCGCATACCCGACGAGCACCTCGAGCATCTCGGCCACACCGCCCCCGGTGGCGGTGGAGTTCACGTTCCACACCGCGGTACCGGCGAGGGCGGAGCGGGCCGCCGCGGCCACGAGGCCGAGCTCGGTGTAGCGCTCCTCGCCGATCACCGGCACCAGCCGGGCCAGCTCCAGCCGGGGCACGTGGACCTCCTGCACCCGCGCCTCGGCCACGGCAGATCATGGCCGTTCGGACCGGCGCTTGCCAGGGAACGCCTGGCCCGGCCGGGTAGTGTCGTGCCGGGCGGCGGGCCCACGAGCGTGTGGGGGAGGACAACCGTTCCCATGGTGCCGGTCATGTCGGGCAGCGGGTCGTGCCCTACGTCCCCGAGCGGGGTCGCGTGCCGCTGAGGCGACGGTCCGAGGGCGCCGACCCGCTGGCCTTCCCGGGCTTCGCCGACCTGGAGCTGATCCGGGCCGGTGAGGGCTCCACGCTCCTGCGCGGCCGTGAGGTGGCCACGGCGCGGATCATGGCCTTGAAGGTGCTCGAGGTCCCCCCGCCCAGTGTCGAGGTGCTCCAGGTGTTCGAGCACGAGGTCCATCCGCTCGGCAGCCGCACCAGCCACCCGAACATCGTGGAGGTCCTCCGGGTCATCTCGACGGCCGACGGCCGGCCCGTCATGGTGATGGACGTCTGTCGGGGCTCGATGGCGGACGAGCTCGGCCGGCGGGGACGGCTCGGTCCGAGAGACACCGTCGCCCTCGGCGTGAAGCTCGCCGGGGCGCTCGAGAGCGCTCACCGGTCGGGCGTCCTGCACCGGGACGTGAAGCCCCGCAACGTGCTGCTCACCTCCTACGGACAACCGGCGCTGGCCGACTTCGGGTTGGCCCACCTGCGGGCGACGCTGCGGGCCACCGTGGGCGTCTACGGCCTCTACGGCGAGCACACGGCTCCGGAGGTGCTGGAGGGGGCGGCACCGTCGCCGGCGAGCGACGTCTACGGGCTGGCTTCGACCCTCTACGAGCTCCTGACCGGCCACCCCGCCTTTCGCTCCTTCGAGGACGAGGCCCCTGTGTCGTTCATCCTGCGCATCGTGCGCGACCCGGTGGCGCCCATCACCGCCGACGGGGTGCCGGCGCCGCTCTCCGACCTGCTGCTCCGGGCCCTCGCCAAGAACCCCGACATCCGGCCGGCCAGCGCCCGGGCCTTCGGCGCCGAGCTGCAGGCCGTCGAGGTGGGGCGGGGCTGGCCCGAGACGACCCTGCCGCTCAAGGAGGGTTTCCCGCTCCCGCTCGCCCCCTTCACGCACGCCGCGGTGCCCTCGGGCAACGGGGGCAACGGGGGTCAGGCCCCCCGGCGACCCGAGGTGGCCGAGGTCCCGCCCGCCCCGGACGTGGCGCCCGACCCGGCGGCAGGGCCACCGGCCGGCACCGCGGCCGCTCGGCCGCCGGGGGTGGTCGTGCCGGTGCCCATCAAGCAGCGCGAGGTCGTCATGCGCGGCGCGATCGCTCCCACCCGCGGCCGCCCCCACCCGGTGCTACCGCCGCCGCTCCCCCGACGGCGCCCCCCGATCTCCTCGACGCCTCGGCCGACGGTGATCGACACCTCCAGGACCGGTGATCCCTTCCCGCGCCGCGACACGGCGACCTTCGGGCTGACCGACGGTGACCCTGACGAACCGGCCGAGGAGGAGCCGCGCCGGCGGCGGCGGCCCACCGACTGACCCGAACGCCCTCTCAGCGAGACGACGCGGTGGGGCCGGGAGCGACCCGGACCGCCGCCCGGAGGCGGGCCCCCGGGTCGAGGTGCGCCACCATGGCCCGCCTCGCCGCGTCGTGGCCCCGCCAGGCCCGAGCGGCGTCGACATCGTCCATCGGCGCCTCGGGGTCGAAGAGCGCCAGGTCGGCCAGCGTGGCGACCGTGTCCACCCGGTCAGCCGCCGCCGATCCGAGTTTGACCCGGGTGAGGGCCACCACCTCCGAAGCCGTGAGCGGCTCGAGCTCGAGCTCACCCAGCTCGACCAGGTTGTCGAGGGTCTCCTCCCACGCACCGAGCACCCGCTGCCGCGGTGCCCCTCGGGCGTGGCGCCGACGCCGGCGGAAGTGCCGGCGGAGCACCGGCAGGCAAGCCAACACCGCCGCGGCGACCACGAGCAGCGCCGGCAGGAGGTACAACCACGGGAAGCCGGCCGGCGGGCCGGGGACCTTCAGCTTGACCGTTGGTGCGAGGTTGTGCCCGCTGCGGCCGACGCTCGGTTGGGCCGAGGTCTGCGGCAGGGTCGTGGTGGACACCGACGGCCCTGAACTCACGGTGTTCGGCGCGGCACCCAGTCGAGATGGTGTCGGGTCGACGACGACCCAGCCGATCCCGTCGACCGGGATCTCCACCCACGTCCAGGCGTCGCGGTTGGTCACGTTGTAGGCGCGGCCGGGCTGGGCCAGGCCCCCGCCCTTGGTGAGTCGGAAGCCCGAGACCACACGGGCAGGGACGCCGAGGCGGCGGGCCAGGAGCGCGTAGAGGGTGGCGAACTGCTCCGGGGTGGCCAAGCCGACGGAGATCACCGCGTTCACGACGTCGGCGTACGAGGTCGCGATGTCCTTCGTCGGCTCGGGCTGACCGACCCCGACGCTGGCCTTGCTCTCCTGCACCTCCACCTGGTGGTCGTGGGTGCGGAAGTACTCGTCCATCGCGGCAAGGAAGGACAGCGTCGGAGCCGGCGCCTTCCCCGTCGCAACGTGCAGGACGTTCAGCAGCTGCTGCAGGTCAGACGAGGTGCCGGACGGCAGGGCGACGTCGGCCGGGAAGGCCGTGGCGAGCGGCCGGGCCAGCTCGGCCCGCGTCAGTGAGTGCAGGGTGACCTGAGGGGTGCGCGAGACCACGGCATAGGCGGTCCCCTTGGCGAGGTCGCCGCCGGGCACGATCATCCCGCTGTTGCGGTCGGTCTTCGCACTGAGCCCGCTGACGGCCACGGGACGGTCGAGGTAGGGCATCCAAGGGAACGGCAGGTTGGACTCTATGACGTAGTTCTGCTGCACCAGGGCGCCGGCGTCGGCCGACGTGCCACCGAGGGGCTGGGCCACGGCACCGCCGGTCGGCGTGAAGACCTGCGGCAGCGCCCATTCGCTTCCCTGGTAGACGTCGACGTCGGCCACGCTCACATAGCCCGGGGCCGGGGCCGACAGGATGACCGAGAACAGGGTGGTGGCGGGGGCACCCGGTTGGCCGATCCGCAGCTCGGCCATGGCCTCGGGCGGAGAGAGCGTGGGCGACGCGGTGATGGCGGGTGTCCGGGCCGGGACCCGGGGCAGGCCCTCGAGGTGGCTGACGCCGGGCACGAACACGGCGGTCAGGCTGGCCACCACGGCCAGGCTGACCAGGCCGAGGACGACCGAACGCATGGGGAGGGCCACCCGCACCCGCTCGGTGAGCTCCTGGTCCCGGTCGGCCTCGCCCACGTCGGCCAGCCAGCGGTAGCAGCACAGGAGGCCGCCCTCGGCCACCACGAGGAGGGCGGCCCAGCCGGCGTCCTGCCCGGCGCCGCCGGCGCTCGCCACCGAAGCGGCGACGAATCCGAGCGGCCAGATCGCCGCGGCGATGCGCACGTGGCGACCCCGAAGGATGAGCTCGGCGCTCGCCGAGCCCATCAGCCAGCAGAGAGCCACCGGGACGACCATGGCGTATCGGGGTGAGGCGATGGGGAGCGTCTCGGACAGGAGCAGCGTCGGTCCGTGGACGAAGCCCCGTCCGAGGTCGGCCAGCCCGACCGGCTCGTGGAGGACGAAGACGAGGGCGTAGACGAAGAAGAGGACGAAGGAGACCGCCATCGACCAGCCGGCGGGCACGCGGGGCCGGAACGTGGTCACGAGCCAGGGCGAGAGCACCGAGACCACGGCCGCCCCGAGGAGCAACGGGCCGACGGTGCCCGACGGGAAGGCCCGGATCCACGGCGCCGAGGCGAAGAACGTCGTCAGCACGGCGAGGGGGAGGAGGAGCGCCGCCATGACGGCTCGTCGGTTCACCGGCTCACCTCGATGTTCCAGGCAGCAAGGACGTCGTCGGCGGTCCGTGCCCGGATCACGCTCACCCCGGGGTAGCGGACCTCGGGGCCTTCGTCGGTCGTGACCGAGATGACGATGAGGCGCTGGAAGCGCCGCTTGAGGGCGGCCACGTTCGGGAGATCGGCCGGGTCGAGGACCCCCGTCACCACGACGAGCGCCGTCCCACCCCGCTCGTGGCGGAGGGCCAGGAGCTCCTGACGGAGCGACCCCCGCTCGTCGGGCTCGAGGGCCGTGAGGTAGTCGAGCACGAGGGGCGGATCGGTGGCGCCCGTGCCGCCCACCCGGGCCCCGGCCGACGTCCGCAGCTGCACCGGCGACTTGCCGGCGGCCGAGCACTGGACGACCGAGGCGGTGGCGTCGATGGCGCTCTCGAAGGTGTCGACGGAGTAGAGGGACGGTCGGACGTCGATGAGGACAACGGTGTAGGGCTGGCTCGTGTCCACGTTGTGCCGGATCACGAGGCGGCCCAGTTTGGCCGTCGACTTCCAGTGGACCATGCGCAGGTCGTCGCCGACCACGTACTCCTGGAGGCGGTGGAAGGTGATGCTCCCCTCCTGGGCCATGTCCGAGCTCGGCCCCTCGATGTTGCGGGTGACCCCGGAGGGGAGCGGCCGCATGGGCAGGACCCGCGGGTAGACCCAGATCTCGTCGTCGCCGGTCAGACGCTGGGTGGCCCGGGCGAACCCGAAGGGGTCCGAGCGCGAGATCTCGAGCGGGCCGATCGGGAACACCCCCCGCCGGTAGGTGGGGAGCCGGTAGGTCTGGATGCCGGACTGGCCCGAGGAGAGCCGGGGCAGCACCGTCCGGACCGTCATCGAGCCGTAGGGCTGGGCGGCGATCGAGGCGGGCACCGAGGACCGGCCCCGGTTCGTCATGTGGAGGTAGGCGATGGCCGGGAGCCCCTTGGCCACCCGGGGCGGCTGGATGCGGCGGTCGATGGCCAGGCGGGGCCGGCGGGCCACATAGGCGAAGGCCAGCACGACGAGGACGAAGGCGGCCCCGCCGAGCACCACGAACGCCGGCCACACGAGGAGCCAGCCCACGACGACCAGCGCCACGCCGAGGACGAGCGCGCCGAGCCCGAGTCGGGTCACCGTGCCCTCCTCTACCCCTCGGAGCCGACCCTCAAGCGGTCACCGAGCGGGGCACCGGGACGCTCCCGAGCACCCGGCTGATCATCTCGGTGTTCGTCCGACCTTGGAGCTCGGCCTCGGGGTGCAGCACCAGGCGGTGGGAGAGGACCGGCTCGGCCACCGACTTCACGTCCTCTGGCAGGACGAACGAGCGCCCGCTCGCCGCGGCATGGGCCCGGGCGGCCCGCACGAGAGCCAGCCCGCCCCGGGGGGAGACGCCCAGACGGATCTCGGGCATGTCCCTCGTCCGAGAGACGATCTCGACGACGTACTGCTCGATCGCCGGGGACACCACGATCGTCTTGATGAACTCGGTCATGCGCAGCAGGTCGTCACCGGTCATCACGTGGTGGAGCTGGTCCACGGTCGGGCCGTCTCGCTGCGTCCGCAGCACCATGGCCTCGTGCTCGGCGTCGGGGTAGCCGATGGCGATGCGCATGAGGAAGCGGTCGAGCTGGGCCTCGGGCAGCTGGTAGGTCCCCTCCATGTCGATGGGGTTCTGCGTGGCCACGACCATGAAGGGGCGGGGGACGGGGTAGACCGAGGCGTCGGTGGTCACCGTCCGCTCCTCCATCACCTCGAGGAGGGCCGACTGGGTCTTGGGGGAGGCCCGGTTGATCTCGTCCCCGATCACGATGTTGGCGAACACCGGGCCCGGTCGGAAGCTGAACTCCGAGGTCGACTGGTCGAAGACCGTCACCCCGGTGATGTCCGAGGGCAGGAGGTCGGGCGTGAACTGCACCCGGTTCCAGGTCACGGCCACGCTGGCGGCCAGCGCCCGGACGAGCGAGGTCTTCCCGGTGCCCGGGACGTCCTCGACGAGCAGGTGGCCCTCGACCATCATGCACTCGACGGCCTGGCGGATGACGTCGTCCTTCCCGTGGATGACCTTGGCCACGTTGCTCACGAGCTCCTCGAAGCGCTGAGCGAAGACGGCGTTCTGCGTGGTCGTGGCGGTCATGGACGATTCCTCCTGACGCCGTACGGTAGGCCGTCCAACAGTCCAGGTGGCGGCAAGGGCGCTCCGACCGAGTGCCGGCTCGCCGGGCGGTTCGACGAGCGGGCGACGGTGCCGTGGCGCGGTGGGCTGAGAGCGGCGCTCATGGTCCGGTGTACGGGAAGGTGAAGGCGGCCGAGGAGCCGTAGGGGTTGGTGACCACGAGCGTCCCGGAGGTGGAGTCCGAGTTGAGATCGGGCATGAAGAAGAGGATGTCGGGGTTGCCCGACGAGTCGGTGCTCGGGCTCCAGCAGCTGTTCGGCGTCGGCATGGGGCCCGGGGTGGGCGGGCTGCACTCCGGGATGGGGATCGTGCCCGAGCCGTCCGACGGGGTGACGGCCAGGGGCTGGTCGACGGTGCTCAGGTGGTACCCGGTGACCTCGATCTCCTCGCCGTTGACGAAGGGGGTCGACCCCGAGCCGAACGGCACCATGGTGCTGATGGTCGGGGCCGACGTCGCCTGGAGCGAGACGCTGGCGATCGGGACCGTGGCGGTCTCCTCCATGCCCAGATAGACGTAGGTCACCGTCACCGATCCCCCGTAGGAACCCGTGTCGGCGGTCATCGAGGCGGCGGCGCTGTCGAGACAGGCCGAGACGTCGATCGGGGCGAGCGATCCTCCGGACCAACCCGACGGCGGGGTGGCTCCCGACGTCGGCGAGCTGCAGGCCGAGCCGCCCGAGAGCTCACCGGTGAAGCTCTCGCTCCAGTCGCCGGCGTTGGGGGCGATGGGGAAGCCGCTGGCGTTCGGCGACGTGATCACCGTGGAGCCGGCGTAGGGGTCGGACTGTCCCGATTGCGGCGTCGGAGGGTTGGGATTGAAGGTCGCGGCGAAATCGCTGCTGGAGAGCGCCGGGAGGGATGTCGCCCCGAGGACGAAGGGCACGGCGGGGCTGTCGGCGGGGGCGTTGTAGGGCCCGCCGTGCACGTTCGTACTCGTCTCCTGGACCAGCACCAGTTGCATCGTGCAGTTGCCGCCATAGTCCACGGCGTCGAAGTTCGGGATCGTGATCTGCCCCTCGGAGCCCTGTGGCGTCACCGCCAGCCCCGTCTCCTGCAGCTGGGAGTTGCCACAGGCGACGACGACCGAGGCCTCGAGCCCGAGGTTCGGTGGGCCGTCGGCGAAGGCGTTCTGCAGGATGGCGCTGACCGAGGCGACGTCGGGGTTGCTCGCGTCGATGGTCGCCTGCGGCGCGCTGATGTCCATGCCGGCCGGCCAGGGGATGCTCGCCGGGCTGAAGGTCGTCGACGCGGTCGCCGCGGCGTTCGGGTGACCGCTCGGGCTGACCGTGACGGTCGCCGTGTACTGGGCATTGGGGCTGAGCCCGTCCACGATCGCCGTCGCCGAGGTCTGCTGGCCCGACTGCCAGGGGGACGAGAGGCCCGGCCCGCTGACTGTGAAGGAGAACTCGGTCATGTCGCTGCCGAAGGCCGCGGCCGCCGAGACCCCTTGCGGCACGACCTGGAGCTGTTCGATGGCCGAGGTGGCGTTGGCCTGCCCGGGCGCGGTGGTGGCGTTGAGTGTGAACTCGGCCGCGTTGGGTGGAGCCCAGCCCTCCGTACAAGCGTTGTCACCGGTCGAATCGCCGACGAGGTTCTGAGGGCCGACCCCTTGGACGTGGAACGTGAGGTAGGCGCCGACGGGCGCGCTCGGACCGAAGGGGATCACGGTGCTGGCGTCGCTGCCGTTCACGGTGGTGTCGACGCCGATGCCGGCCGCCGTGCCGACCGTCGGACCGCAGACCGAGCCGGTGACGAGCCACGACTCGACGGGGATGGGGTTCGGGCAACCGCTGGCGCACGTCTTCCAGTTGAGGACCCAGCCCTGGCCGTTGGCCGACGTCGTGACCGAGGTCGGGGGATCCGGGCCTGCGCTCGAGGTCTGGACCTTGGACGGCGTGGACGTCGCGAATTGGGACCCGATGAAGGCGGTGACCGTCACCTGATAGGTGGAGTTCGAGGCCAGCCCGCTCACCAGGTACTGATTGGCATCCTGGACGACCGAGGTCGGCTGGGCGGGCGGGGGCGAGCCGTCGACCGGGGTCACCGTGACCTCCCAGGTCTGGGGGTAGCAGTCCTCACTCGTGAGCGTGGTGTAGCTCCACTGGACGAGAATGGAGTGCGGCCCCGGGGTGGTGCCGGTGATGCTCGGCGTGCGGGGCGACTGCTGGAGACCGGCGGCCGAGCAGTTGACCTTGTTGTCGACCTGGACGGGAGGCGGCGCGTTGACGACGTGGTTCGTCGACTGCGAGCTGGTCTTCTTACCCGCCTTCCCCCCACCGGGTGGCGCCGTCGGGTTGAAGTTGACCGCCGAGGCCTTGTCGAAGACCACCGTCGGCTCGCTGCCGTCGGTGAAGAGGGTCACGGCGTCCTGGCTGGCCGGGTTGTTGAAGACCACGCGCGGCCCGTCGGCCAGGACCTGCTCGCCGGTGTAGGTGAGGCCAGGGACGTCGTTTTTGTTCGCCGGGTACACGGATGGTGCCTTCACCCCGTTGCCCGGGATGGGGCCGGCGACGCCCGAAGTGAGGTCGATCTTGAGCAGCCTGGGCTGGGCCCGCGATCCCTGGTCCGCCATGGCGTAGATGGCGCCGTGGTCACAGACGGGCGAGATGAGTTGGTCTGTCGTGATGCCCTTCACCGCCATGCTCTTGACCGACGATCCGAAGCGGGTCTTGGTTGCCCCGACGAGACGCCAGGAGTTCCCGTTCGGGAAGGCGAACCAGGCCGTCCCGGTGCAGTTGGACACCGGCACGATCCGCCCGGCCGTCGGTCCCCCGGGGGTCGGGTTCTGCGTCGAAGCGCCCTCCGTGAACACACGGATCGACGAGGATGACGCCAGAGCCACGAAGGGGTCGCCGCCACCGGGTGCCACGGTGGCCCCGAGCACCGATCCGCCGGGGACGCTGCCCAAACTGGCCCACCGAAGGCTCTTGTCATCGGTCGAAGGGACCACCTCGACCAGACGGGTGGAAGCGCCGCCGGTGACCAGCCACAGGTCCCCGTTCGCGCTGACCGCTTCGCCGCCACCGCCATCGATGCCCGCCGTCACCGTGGCGGGCACAGGTACCTTGGCCGCGCCGGTCCGGGTGTTGCCCAAGGCCACGACGGACCGAGAGACGAGGTACACGGTCGAATGGCCGTTGCCCGAGCGGACCACGTAAGCGTTCGTGCCGTCGTCCACGGCCTGCGTCTGGAGTCCGGTGGTCGCACCGAGGCCGACGCCGCCCGCCCGATCGACCACCAGGTTGTCGGGGGCGAGGTAGTTCACGACCCCCGTCGCGGGGTCGTAGACGAGGGTGCCGTCGGTCAGCGCGACGAACCCCAGGGGCGTGCTGAAGGTGGCCCCGCCGACGGACTTGTAGAGCCCGGTCAACTTGAGCGTCGGGAGCCCGGTGGCCAGGTCGACCACCACCGGGTCCTCGTTGGCCACGGGGAGGACGACCGAGCCGCCGAAGACGTCGATCTGGCGCGAGGAGGGCGGAGGACTCACGACCGCCAGCCACACGACGAGGGCCAGGGCCAGGCCGATCACCACCAGGGGCAGGGTCTTCTCGGGCCGCGTGAAGGCCCTCGGCTCGCCTTCGGTCGGGGATTGGAACCCGAACCGGGCGGCTCTCCCCGCCGGCATCGTCGTGGCTCCGCGCATGGCGGTTGATCTGCCCCTCAATCTCCGGGATTCGCCTGGGGCTCGTCCCGGCCCTCCATCCCCGACGCGCGATGTTAGGCGAGCGGGACCCCGAATTGGGGTCGGACCGGGGCGGTCGTCCGGCCTCTTTTCCCTGGTGAGGGTGCTGCGGAGTCCCTAACCCTCGGGGAGGCGGGCCTCCCGCAGCTGGCGCTTCAGGACCTTGCCGGAGGGTTCCCTCGGCAGCTCGTCGGTGAACTCGAACTCCCGGGGCAGCTTGTAGGTGGCCAGGCGGGTCCGGAGGAAGGCGAGCAGGGCCTCCTCGTCGGGCCGGGCCCCGGGCCGCAGCTCGACCAGGGCGAAGGTCCGCTGGCCCATCCGCTCGTCGGGCAGGCCGAAGACGGCCGAGTCGACCACGTCCTCGTGCTCGGCCAGGGCCTGCTCCACCTCGGCCGGGTAGATGTTGACCCCACCGCTGATGATCAGGTCCACCCGGCGGTCGGCGATGAAGAGGTAGTTGTCCTCGTCGAGGTGCCCGAGGTCGCCGACCGTGAACATCCCGTCGCGCCAGGCCTCCTTGGTCTTCTCCTCGGCCTTGTGGTAGCTGAAGGCGTAGCCCGGGACGGCCGAGACCCAGATCGTGCCGACCTCGCCCGCCGGGAGCTCCTGGCCCTCCTCGTCGAGGATCTTCACGTCCACGCCGAGGCTCGGCTGTCCGACGCTGCCCGGCTTCTCCAGCCACTCCTCGGGCGAGATGCACGTGACGTAGCCCTCGCTCATGCCGAAGTACTCCCACACCGTGCCGGGCGGGAAGACCTCCATGATCCGGCGCTTCACCGGGACCGGGCACGGCGCGGCGGCGTGGAGGATCTTGCGCACGCTCGAGCGGTCATAGGCCGCCCAGTCCACCTCGAGGAGGCGGACGAAGTTGGCCGGCACCATGTGCGACGACGTGACCCGCTCGGTCTCGATGAGGCGGAGGCACTCGTCGGCGTCGAAGCGCTGCATCATGACGACGGGGGCGCCTTCGTTGAGGTGCATGACCGCGTAGTTGCCGGGGGCGGTGTGGTAGGCGGGACCGCAGAGCAGGTGCACGTCGTCGCGGCCGAAGCCCCAGAACTCCGTGAAGAGCTGGGGACCCATCTCCTCGGCCGGCACCGGGAGGGGCCGGACGATGCCCTTGGGCTTCCCGGTCGTCCCCGACGTGTAGTTCATGAAGACGGCCGTGGTCCCGAGGAACTCGTTCGTGGGCGGTCGGCTCGCCAGCCGCTCGACCTCGCGGTCGTCGACGGCCACGGCGGCCCGGAGCGTCGGCACGTCGGCCGCCGCCGGACCGGCCACCGCCTCGTCCTCGTAGACGAATGCGGCCGCCTCGGAGTCGGCGAGGAGGTACGCCACCTCGGAGGAGGTGAAGCGGTAGCTGAGCGGCACGATGAGCGCACCGATGCGGGCCGCCCCGTACCAGCAGGCGAAGATCTCGGGTCGGTTGCCGAGCATCACCGCCACCCGGTCGCCGTGACCCACCCCGGCCCGCGCGAAGCGCTGCGCCCAGCGGTTGGCCGCCGCGTCGAGCTCGCCGAACGTGGTCCGGCGGTCGCCGTGCACGAGGGCGACGCGGTCGGGCTCCTCCCGGGCGACGGCCGGGACCCCCCTCGTGGTCACCGGGCCTCCCCGCCGCCGGGGCGGCACCGGTCGGTCGGGACCGTCATGGTGCGGCTCCTTTCCGTCCGGCCGGCCTCAGGCCGGGGTGAAACGGAACAGGTCGTGGACGTAGCGGGCCACGGGCGTGCCGTCGCCTCGCCGGTAGAAGGACTCGGTGCTGAGGAAGTGTCCCTCGCCGAGCGAGGTCGTCTTCCTGGGCGAGACGTCGACGAGCGTCTCTTCGACGTTGAGGCGATCGCCCACCCGCATGGGGACGAAGAACTCCATGTCGGTCCCCACGCTGATGACGGTGGGGTCGGGCAGGGGCACCCGGCCGAGCAGCATCGGGGCGGGCGAGGGGTCGCCCGGACGCCACTCGGGCATGACGACCCAGGTGAGGAGCATGGCCGGGGGCGAGATGACGCCGCCCCACTGCTGGTTGGCGTACTCCTCGTCCCAGTAGCTGGCGTTGGCGTCGCGCACCATGGCGCAGAAGTACTTGATCAGGGCCCCGGTGACCGCCCGCTCGGCGAACACGACCGAGGTGCGCGTCCCGACGAGCGCCCGGGCCTCCTCGTAGGTCCCGAACGTGAGGCCGATCTCGGCGGGGACCTCGGGGGTCACGATGCCTGGCGCGCCGGCAGCTCCAGGTGCACGGTGGCCGGCACGCAGAGCTGACCGTCCTGGTTCTCCACGGTGATCTCGAGCTCGACCAGGTGGCGGGTCCGACCGCCGGGTTCGTCGGTGTACTTGCGGACCACCCGGCCCTGGCCGACCATCGTGTCCCCGGCGTAGATGGAGTGCCGCATCGACATCTTGCGGCGGGTGATGAAGCTGGCGGGGCCGCCCCAGGCCGTGGCCAACCGGTCGATGAAGCCCAGGAAATGCATCGTGTTGATGTAGATCGTCGGCTGGCCCTGGGCCTTGGCGTACTCCGGGTCGTGGTGGCCCGGGAAGTAGTCCCACGTCGTGGCGGGGTTCATGACCACCCGCCGGTAGGTGATCTCGTCCTCGACCGGCGCGAGCTCCTCCCCCTCGGCCACGTCCTCCCAGTAGCGCTGGTGGTAGTCGACGCCGGGGATCACGACCCCTCCTCCTCGGCGCCGAAGCGGAAGAGCACGTTCGTGTTCTTGGCCACGAGCTGGCCGTCCTGGCGCCGGTAGGTGGACAGCGTCGTCACGAAGTGCCCGACCCCGAGGGCGGTCTTCTTCTCCTCGGAGACGTCCACGACCTCCTCGACCACGTTCAGGTGGTCCCCCACCCGCATCGGGGCGAAGAACTCGGTGTCGGTCGAGGCGTTCACGAAGGTGGTGCCGGGGAGGGGCACCCGGGCCGTGAGGAGCGGCTCGGGTCGGGAGCCCTCGGGGTCCCACTCGAGCGGCATCAGCCAGACCATGAGCATGGCCGGGGGCGAGACCAACGCGCCCCACGTGGCGACGGCGTACTCCTCGTCCCAATAGCTGGCGTTGGCGTCCTCGGTCATCATCGAGAAGTGCTGGATCATCGGGGCGTTGACCTCGACCCGCCCGAAGCGGACCGGCGTGGCCTGGCCCACCATGGCCTTGGCCTCCTCGAAGGTACCGAAGGCGATCTCGTAGCCCGTACCCTCGTCGACCGTCGCCATGTCGCCGCGCCCGGCCGCTAGGCCCCGAGAGCGGCGAAGCGGCGCCGGGCGAAGTACCAGCGCCCCCGCTCGAAGATCAGCTCGTCGGAGGCCGAGATGACCTCGGCGATCGTCGACACCTTGCCCTCCACGGGCGGTCCGAGGACGAGGAGCGTGCTCTCCTGGGTGCCCTGGACCCCGTCGATCTCGACCACCGGGTCGGCCATGAGGATGCGCTGGCCGTGGGCGGCCGCCGAGCTGAACCAGGTCTCGAGGGCCCCGTGGCCCACGATGGGGTCCTGCCCGGCGAGCTCGAGCACGCCCCGCACGACGAACGTGCCCACCCAGGTCGGGAAGTCGGAACGCTCGAACGCCCGGTGCTGGCGCACCGAGAGGTCGGCCACCGCGCTCCGGGCGGCGATGGAGCCCAGGATCCGCTCCTCTTCGTAGGTCATCGTCACTCCTCAGGCCTCCTTGTGCCCCATGGCGTCCTTGCCGCCGACGGGGGGTTCCCCGCCGGGTTGCTGCAGGTAAAGGTGCATCTCTTCGATGAGACCCTCGTCGTCGAGCGTGAAGACGATGGCCTCGGGGATGTCGGTCAGCACGCCGTCGACCTCGAGCCGCTCGATGAGCTCGGCCACGGCCGTGTTCCCCGAGTAGACGACCCGGACCGGGAGCAGCCGGTAGTTGTCCTGCAGCGTCGGGACCACCCGACGGAGGAAGTCGAGGTAGGCCGCCGAGCTGTCGATGACGTCGACGTAGGGCCCGATGCGCTTGAAGCGCTGCTTCGAGAAGACCCCGGCGAGGGCGTCCCAGTCGTGCGCCCCGTAGTGCTGGAGGAAGTCCTCGACCACCGCCATCGCCGCACCCCTTTCCACCGGCCGTCCGGCGGCCCTCGCAGTTCCGCTATTGATGCAATCGTAGTGCTGATGGGCCCGAACGCCCCAGGTGAGCTCAGGGCGCCCCGTGGCGCTCCCGGAGGACCGGCTTCAGCACCTTCCCCGCCGCGTTGACCGGCAGCACGTCGACGAAGACCACCGACGTCGGCTTCTTGTAGGAGGCCAGCCGCTCCCTGCACCAGCCGATGAGGTCCTCGGCTGACGGCGGGTCATCGGCGTCGGTGGCCACGACCACCGCCCGGGGGGTCTCCCCCCAGACCTCGTCGGGGAGGCCGATGACCGCCACGTCGGCCACGCCCGGATGGGAGCGCAGCGCCTGCTCCACCTCGGGGCAGTAGATGTTCTCCCCGCCCGAGATGATCATGTCGGTCTTGCGGTCGACGACGTAGAAGTAGCCGTCCTCGTCCATCGTGCAGAGGTCGCCGGAGTGGAACCAGCCGCCGGCGAAGGCCCGCTCGTTGGCCTCGGGCATGTGCCAGTAGCCCTGCATCACGGTCGGGCCCCGGTAGACGATCTCCCCCACCTCCCCGACGGCCACGTCGCGACCCTCTTCGTCGACCAGCCGGGCCTCGACGTTCACGATCGGCGTCCCGACCGAGCCCCGCTTGCGCTCGGCGTCGGCCGCCGAGAGCACCGTCGTGACCGGGCTCATCTCGGTCTGACCGAAGAAGCTGAAGATCGGGACACCGGGAAGGGTGCGGCCCATCTTCTCGAGCACGTGCACGGGGGTGTTGGCCGCCCCCCACGACACCCGCCGCAGGCGGAGCGGCGGCTGCTGGGCGGCGATCTGGTCGCAGATCTCGTTCCACTGCATGCCGACGAAGACGCAGCCGGTGACGCCCTCTCCGGACAGCTCCTTCACCGCCTGGCCGGCGTCGAAGTTCCCGGAGGGCACGATGACCGAGCGGCCACCGCCGATCACGTAGGGCAGGATCCCCGACAGCCCGCCGATGTGGAAGAGGGGGAGGTTGCCGTACCAGACGTCGTCGGAGCCGGTGATGCCCTGGATGATCATCGAGTTGAGGGTGCTCATCACCAGGTTGAAGTGGGTGAGGACCGCCCCCTTCGGCCGCCCGGTGGTCCCCGACGTGTAGCAGATGAGCGCGGGGTCCGATTCGCCCACCACCGCCCCGGGCTGGCTCTCGTCGCCCGAGGCGAGGACCTCGTCGTAGCGCTCGGCCGAGGGGCCCCCGGCGTCGGCCCGATCGCCCACGACCACCACGGTGACGAGCTCGGGCAGCTCGGCCCGGTTGGCCGCCACGAGGGGGGCCAGGTGCTCGTCCACGACGATGGCCGAGCTGGTCGAGTCGGCGAGGACGAAGCGCACCTCGTCGGCCACCAGGCGGAAGTTGACCGGGACCACGATGGCCCCGAGCCGCCAACCGGCGAAGATCGCCTCCACCATCTCGATGCTGTTGCCCATGAGCACGGCGAGGCGGTCCCCGTGCCCGAGGCCCCGCTCCGCGAGGGCCGAGGCCAGCCGGCTCACCCGGGCGTCGACCTCGGCGAAGGTCCGCTCCGTGCCGGCACACGTGAACGCCGGACGGTCGGAGAACTTGCGGGCGATGCGGGCCAGCTGCTCGCCGTGGGCCATGCTGCGGGCCGTGGCGAGCGTGGCCTCGTCGCGCGGGTCAGTGGTGATCGGAACCCTCCTCGAGGTATTCCTTCAGGTAGGCCACCCATTCCTGGTCGTCGTCGTCACCCTCCACGATGCGTCGAGCCGCCGCCCGACGGAGCTCGTCGAAGAGGACCTTGTCGCTGGCCGTGAAGCCGAAATCGTCCTCGTCGAAGAGGAGGATGCGCCTCGGGATCTTGTAGGGGGCGAGCGTGGCCTTCATGTGCTCGACCACCCGGGGTATGTCGGGCTCGACGTCGCGGAGCGGCACGGCGCACATGACCACGATCTCGCCCATGAGGGGGTGCGGGACCCCGACGACGCTCACCACCCCGAGGGTGGCCAGGTCCATGGCCCGCGTCTCGACCTCGACCGGCGAGACGTTGGAGCCGCCGGTCTTGATGAGGCCCGAGATGCGGCCGTGCCAATGGAGATAGCCCTCCTCGTCGAAGTAGCCGGCATCCTGGCTGTGGAACCAGCCCTCGTCGTCGAGCACCTTCTCGGGCGCCAGCTTGTAGTAGGTCCGCATCAGGTGGACGCCCCGCACGGTGATCTCGCCGCTCTCCCCCTGGGGCAGCGGCGCGCCGGTCTCGGCGTCGACGATCCGCAGCCGCATGCCGGGGAGGGGCAGGCCGTGCGAGCGCACCCGCAGGTGGTGGGGCGCGTCGGCCGGGAGGGCGGTCGAGATGGTGAACGTCTCGCTCGCCCCGTAGCCCGATCGGAGGTCCCAGGCGTCCTCGGAGTCCTCGGTGATGCCGAGCAGGTTGCCGAGCGGGCTCCCGGGACGGATGCGGGTGAGCGACGAGAGGTCCCGGGTCTTGGCGTCGGGATGGTCGACGAGCTGGGCCTCGGTGTGGGCGAAGGCGTGGACCATGGTGGCCCCCTCCCGCTCGATCATGGCGAGCGCCTCGGCCGCGTCGAAGCCGTCCTGCAGCAGGAGCGTGGCCCCGCAGGCCAGCGTGCCGCCGAGCATCATGCCGAAGCCGGCGGTCCAGAAGAAGGGGAACACGCTCCAGAGGCGGTCGGCCGCGGTGAGCTGCATCTGGAGCCCCCAGCGCCACAGCATCGCGGTCACCGACCGGTGAGTGTGGACGACGGCCTTGGGCTCGGCCGTCGTGCCGGACGTGTAGATGATCATGACGTCGTCGTAGGGCAGCACCTCCGACGCCGCCGCATCCAGGAGCTCGTCGCTGACCGCCTCGCCGGCGGCGAGGAACTCCGACCAGGTCTGGACGTTGCCCACCCGGGTGCCGAGAGCGATCACCCGGCGCAGGAACGGGAAGGCCGTCGCCCGCACCTCG
Organism: Acidimicrobiales bacterium; assembly: GCA_035297265.1. GTDB lineage: Bacteria > Actinomycetota > Acidimicrobiia > Acidimicrobiales > RAAP-2 > DATGZH01. The sequence goes on from DATGZH010000034.1 coordinate 62,524, forward strand.
CCGGGGGTCCCCGCCACCACCTCGGGGTAGTCGGCGGCCAGCTCGTCCAGGAAGCGGTGGCGGAGCAGCTGCTCTTGGACCACGAGGACGGCCATGTCGCTGTGGCGCACGATGTGGTAGCGCTCGGGCCCGGTGGCGAGCGTGCTCACGGGCACGACGACCACGCCCACCATGGCGGCGCCGAAGGCGGCCATCACGAACTCCGGGCGGTTGCCGACGAGGAGGCCGATCTTGGCCCCCTTGGCCACCCCGGCGGCCAGGCAGGCCTTGGCCACCGCCCGGGCCCCCTCCTCCAGCTGGCGGTAGGTGGTGGGCTCGCCCTCGAACACGAGGGCCCGGTTGTCACCGAAGCGCTCGGCGACGTCGTGGATGAAGGCCCCGAACGTCAGGCGCTCGGGGGGTACCGGCAAGCCGAGATCCGAGTCGAGGGACATCGACCCCCCTTCGTACGTCTGCCGACCGGGCGGGGCCGCCCCCGCCCAGAGGTCACTCGGCGGGCAGGGCGATCGTCGCCTTCCCCTTGGCCATCACCGACTCGTGCTGGTCGGCCATCGTGTACTGCACCTCGACGAGGTGGTCACCGGTGACCGGGTCGATCTCCTTGCCGGTGACGGTCCCGTCGAGCGAGGTCAGGTCGCCGGTGAGCGCGGGGCTCCGGTACTGGGCGTTGCTGTGGACGACCGAGCCCCACTCCCCCGCCCAGTTCGACAGGTAGTCGAGGATCCAGGCCCCCATCGACGCCCCGTAGCCGTAGCCCCGCGGCATGCCGATGAGGCGGGCGTAGCGGTCCTGGACGTGGCCCCGGGAGGCACCGAAGTAGAGCCCGTCCCCGAAGACCGGCACGACCTCGGACCGCTTGTCCCGGCTCATCTCGGGCAGCCAGCCGGCCTCGTTGGTCGACGACACGCCGCGCTGGCGGGCCGCCCCCCAGATGTTCATGTTGTAGGCCCGCCACTCGGTCGTGAAGCTCTGGATGCTGTGCGGTCCGATGAGGCGGGTCAAGAGGGTGTCGCGCTCGTTCACGTCCTTCCAGAGGCGCTTGCCGTGCCCGCGCTTTTGGATCTCGGCGTAGTACTCCACCTGCTTGTTGCGAATGCCCTCCAGGTCCTCGTCGCTCCACTTCGGCTCGAGGTCGTCCTCGCCGAACTTGTTGAGCCGCTGGGCCTCGGACACGAGGTAGCGGATCGACGTGGACCGCTGCTTGGCCACGATCTCGCCGTGCTGGTTGATGTAGGTGGTGTCACCGCGCGAGAACATCGTCGGGCCGGCGAAGCTCGTGTTGGTCACCCGGTAGTCGAAGAGCATCCGCTCCATGCCGATCTGGTCACCGGGCGTGATGCGCGGGCCGAACATCCACCACTCGTCGCCCCCGAAGAGCATGTGGCTGCCCGGGATCTCCCCCTGGATGGCCGCGGTGGCCCCGTGGCCGACGTCGCAGGCCACGGCGAAGGACTGCGGCCCGACCAGGCGACCGAAGCGGCTGTCCTCGGCGTAGTCCTCGTCGTAGTAGAGGGGATTGGCGTTCTGCATGCCCTGCGACCAGCGACGGATGTCGGTGCTGCTCACAGGCTCCCGCAGCTCGCCGCCACCGAGAGGGATCCCCACCCACCGGTCCACATCGCTCGTGTCCAGCACGACATCGTTCATCTGCTCGGTCACCCCCTGGGCTGAGTTTGCAAAGATATTAACTACACGGCCTTGCCTGTCAATTTGGCGAACGACGAGGTCAGCCGTCCTCGGTGAGCGGCGCGCCCAACCGGGCGCCGCCGTCGGCGTAGATCGTCTCGCCGTTGATGAACGGGCAGAGGTCCGAGGCGAGCATGATGCAGGCCCGGCCCATCTCCTCGGGCGTGCCCAGGCGGCCGAGGCCGACGCCGTCGATCAGAATCTGGCGGGTCGGTGGCGGCTGGCGCGAGAGGTACTCCTCGAAGCTCGGCGTGGACATGGAGCCGAGGCCGAGGCCCACCACCCGGACCTTGGGCCCCCACTCGACGGCCAGGGTCCGGGTGAGGTGGTTGAGGCCGGCCTTGGCCGCGCCGTAGCCGGCCAGGCCCGGTGCGGCCATCTCGGCGATCAGGCTCGAGATGTTGACGATGACCCCGCCCTCGTCCTGGGCCTGCATCACCTCGTTGACCGCCCGGCTCATCACGAAGGGGCCCACGAGGTTGAGGGCGAGCACCGAGGCGAAGTAGCCGCCGGAGGACTCGGCGGCCGACGCGGTCGGGCTGCCCCCGGCGTTGTTCACGAGCACGTCGATGCGCCCGAACGTGTCGCAGGTGCGGGCCACGAGCTCGGCCACCTGGGCCGGGTCCCGGTGGTCGCAGCGCAGGTGGACGGCCCGGGCGGCGGCCGAGGGGTCGAGCCCGTCGGTGGCCGGGGGTGGGTCGAGCTCCTGGCGGGAGCACGTCACCACCGAGGCCCCGGCGAGCAGGAACTCGCGGGCGATGCCCACGCCGACGCCCCGGCTCCCGCCGGTGACGACGGCCACCGTCCCGTCGAGGTCGAAGCGTGGCGAGGTGGGCAGGCCCATCAGACCACCAGCCAGCGCGCGCTCACCGTCGCACCACGTAGCCGGCCTTCTCCCGGTCCCAGGCGCCGTCGGTCACGCCCCGGTCGCGCAGCTCGTGCTTCAGCACCCGGCCCACGGCGTTCTTGGGCAGCGCGTCACAGACCTCGACGTAGCGGGGCACCGCGAAGTAGGGCAGGCGGTCGCAGCAGAAGTCCATGAAGGCCTCCACCTCGATCGTCTCGCCCGGCCGGGCCACAAGGCACACGAGGACGTCGTCCTCCCCGAGCTCGCTCGGGACCCCGATCGCCGCGGCCTCGGCGACGGCCGGATGCACCAGGATGGCCTGCTCGACCTCGAACGAGGAGATGTTCTCGCCCCGCCGGCGCATGGCGTCCTTCTTGCGGTCGGCGTAGGAGAGGTTGCCCTGCTCGTCGATCCGGCCCAGGTCCCCGGTGTGGAACCAGAGGTTGCGCAGCTGCTCGACGGTCTCTTTGTCCCGGCCGTCGTAGCCCTCGAACATCACGTGGCGCCGTCGGGGCCGGCAGACGATCTCCCCCACCGTCCCGGCCGGGACCTCCCGGTCCTCTTCGTCGAAGATGGCCACGTCGAAGTCGGGATTGGTCTTGCCCGACGCGCCGGGCGGGTTGTCGTCATGCAGGCCGGCGATGGCCAACGGGAAGGCTTCGCTCAGGCCGTAACAGGTCACCACCTTGCAGCGGTAGCGCTCCTCGATCCCGTGGTAGATCTCCCTGGCCACCGGGGCGGCCGAGAGGAAGCGCAGCGGCACCTCGGCGTCGCTCGGGTCCGGCGGCAGGTTCCACAGCATCGTGACCATCGCTCCAGCGAGGGCCGTGCCGACCGCCCCGTAGCGGCGCACCTGGTCCCAGAAGGAGCTGACGCTGAAGGCCTTCTCGAGCACGCCGGTCCCGCCGGCCAGCATCGGGCCGAGCACGCTGCCGATGGCGCTCAGGTGGAAGAGCGGCAGCGGCGCGTAGACGGCCTCGCCCGGCTGGAGGCCCCAGAGGTCGAGGATCGTGTGGGCCGCGGTGAGGAGGTAGTGCTGGGTGGTGAGGGCGCCCTTGGATCGCCCCGTCGTCCCCGACGTGTAGAAGATCGCCCCGGGCCGGTTCCAGAGGGCGGCGTTGGTGACCGGACCGACCGGACCCTCGTCGATGACCTCGATGCCGACCACCTGCGGGCCCGCCGCACCGGCCACGACCTCCTCGCCGGTGCCGTCCTCTCGGACGAGCACCGTGGTGAGGTCGGACAGGGTGGCCGCCTCCCCGAGCACCCGTTGGCCGAGGGCCCGGTCGACGGCCACCACCTTGGTCCGGCTGTCACGCAGCTGGTGGGCCAGGAAGTCCCCGCGGTAGGCGGTGTTGACGGGTACGGCGACGGCGCCGAGCCGGGAGATGCCGAACCAGAGGGCGATCCACTCGGCGGAGGTGCCCATGAAGATGGCCACGCGGTCCCCCGGCACCACGCCGAGGCCGGCCAGGGCCCGGGCCGCGGTCACCGATCGCTCTTGGAGCACCTGGTAGGTGAGCGGCTCGTCGGCGATGTAGAGGAGCGGCTGGTCCGGCCGCTCCTCGGCCTGCGCGTCGAGGACGCCCGGGATCGTGAGCTGCTCGCCGACGAAACGCCGGCCGGAGAGCGCGGGCGCCCACGCGCCCATCAGTCCTCAGGCAGGGTGTCGACCGGGTAGAAGCGCCGGGCCCAGCGCCGCAGCGCCGCGTAGTTCTTGGCCTCCTCCACCGCGAAGTTCGGCTTGGTCAGGTACTTCATGTGCTCCCAGGTGAAGAAGTCCTGCTTGATGATCTCCTGCTGCAGGTTGCACCAGCGCATGGCCCGCTCGGCCGGCTTGTCCCCCTTGTCCCCGGGCTCACGGATGCAGGCCATCGTGTACCAGTAGTCGGTGTACTCCTCGTCCACCGGCGTGTGGCCCGTGATCTGGGTCGAGGCCAGCACCTCGGCCGGGAACCGCACGAAGCCGATGCCGAGGCCGAACGTGTCGTAGATGACCTCCCCGTCGACCGGGCCGTTCGGGGTGAGCCAGGTGGTGCCCTTGCCTCCCCCGTAGTTCACGTCGACGGTGGCGTGCAGGTAGTAGTCGTGCAGCTCGAAGGAGGTGCAGACGGCCGGGCGGTCACCGTGGTGCACCGGGGCGATGTGGTACGGGTCGGCGGCGTTCTCCACGATCATCTGCGGGTGCACCTTCACCCGGTTGATCATCCGGGTGTACGGGTGCAGCGGGTAGTACTCCCCGGACTCGAGCTCGGTCACCCGGGGCGGCTGCCAATAGGGGTCCCCGCCGTCGCGGTCGAACCAGGTCAGGACCATCCCGTACCACTCCTGGACCGGGTAGGTCCGGATCTGCACACCCTTCTTGCACGGTTCCTTCGAATAGGGGATGCGGGCGTTGGTCCCGTCCTGGTTCCATTCCCAGGCGTGCCAGGGGCACTGGATGATGTCGCCGACGACCTTGCCGCCCACCCCGAGGTGGCCGCCGAGGTGCTGGCAGTAGGCGTCCATCACCGCGATCGAGCCCGACTCGGACCGCCAGCACACGAGCTCACGGCCGAAGTAGTGGAGCCGCTTCACCGTCCCGGGCGTCATATCGGTCGACCAGGCCACGATGTACCACCCGGTCGGGTACCGATAGGACGACACCGCCAGGGGCGACTCTGGTTCGATCGCTGTCTCGTCGATGACCGACATCTCAGCTCCTTGTTCTTCCTCGTTTACGGACTGTTCTTGCTCGGTCTCTTCAGGCCTTGAACCCGCCGCCGTCGAGGGCGTAGCGCTGCCCGGTCACCTGGGCGCCCGCCGGCGAGAGGAGGAACCGGACGACGCCGGCCACGTCCTCGGGCTCGTTCACCCGCCCCAACCCGAACTTGCCGTCGAGCTGGTGGATGTCGTCGGCGCCGAAGGCCCCCTTCACGAGGCGCCGGCCCATGTCGGTGTTGGAGAGCCCCGCCCCCACGATGTTGACCCGGATGCCGTTGGCCGCCTCCTCCTGGGCCAGGGTATAGGCCAGGGCCTCCTGGGCCGACTTGGCCATGTTGTAGGGCGAGCCGTAGGGGTCGAAGCTCACGGTCGACTGGCTCGACACCATCACGATGTCGCCCCGCCCCCGCTCGCGCAAGTGGGGGACGACCAGCTTGCACAGGTAGAAGGCCCCGAGGGCGATCGTGCCCATCACCCGTTCGAAGTCGCCCAGGTCGGTGTCCGAGACGAGGCCGCCCCGGCCGGGGACCCCGGCGTTGTTGACGAGGGCGTCGACGTGCCCGAACGTCGAGAGCACCCCCTCCACCATGGCGACGTCCTGGTCGTAGTCGTCGACCGAGGCCTGGAACGACGCCGCCCGCCGGCCGAGGGCCTGGACGTCGGCCACCGTCTTCGCCGCGGCCTCTTCGTCCTTGCGGTAGTTGACGGCCACGTCGAAGCCGTCCTCGGCCAGGCCGAGCGAGATGGCCCGGCCGATCCCCCGGCCCCCACCGGTGACGAGGACGACCCTCGCCTCGTCAGCCACGAGCGCCGCCTTTCCGCCCGCCCACCGCTCAGCCGCCCGGGCCGAGGATCCGGGCCAGCCGGGGCCCGTAGAAACGGAGGGCGTTCTCGCCGAGGATCTTCTGCTCGACCTCGGGCGGGAGACCGCGCTCGCGGACCGACTTCACCGCGCCCGGGTAGACCGCGTCGTGGTGGGGGTAGTCGGAGGCGAACATCACGTTGTCGGCCCACCCGAGCTCCAAGGTGGCGGCCAGCGCCGGCTCCTCCACCTCGAACGTGAGCCAGGAGCGGGTGTTGATGACCCCCTTCGGGTCGCCGCCGGCGTAGTCGCTGGCCGCGAGCTCGAAGTGCTCCTCGATGCGGTCCACCCAGGTCGGGGCCCAGCCGCAGCCGGCCTCGAGGAAGCCGAGGCGGAGCTTCGGGAACCGCTCGAAGACGCCGGCCAGGGTGAGGACGACCATGGCTGTCATCTGCTCGAACACGTGGCTCACGATGTGGCAGCCGGCGTAGCTCGGCATCCGGTCGATGCCCACCGTGTCGATGCCCGAGAGGTAGGCCTCGTGCAGGCCGACGGGCACGTCGAGCTCCTGGGCCGTCGTCCACAGCGCATCGAAGCCCGAGTCGTCGACGCTCACCCCGGCGATCCGGTTCGGGCGCATGACCCCGCCCACGAAGCCGTACTCGCCCACCGTCCGCTCGAGCTCGGCCGCGGCGAGGGCCGGCGTGTGCTGGGGCAGGAGGGCCACCCCGATCAGGCGCCGGTTGTCGGTGGCGCAGTACTCGGCCAGCCAGTCGTTGTAGGAGCGACAGAGGGCCGCGGCGACGTCGGGGTTCTCGAGCAGCCCGAACATCATCCCGACGCTCGGGTAGAGCACGGCGGCGTCGATGCCCTCCTCCTCGAGGACGGCGAGGCGGACCTTGGGGTCCCGACCACCCTCACGTCGCTCCCCACCGGCCGACCGGTGGTTGTCGAGGCCGCCCGGGAACGGGTACTTGGAGCGCCAGAGGCGGCCCTCGATGCGGTAGGTGACGTGGCCGCCGGCCTCGGCGACGAACGACATGGCCGAGTCCTGGAGGAGCGCCGGGAGGCGGCCGACCAGCTCGGCCAGGTCCTCCTCGACGTGGCCGTCGGCATCGATGACGAGAGGCACGTGCCTCCTCCTCTTGGCTCCCGTGCAGGTCCAACCTATATTGGATTAGAAGAAAGGGTCAAGGTGACACCGGCGGGAGCTGGGCGTCTGTCGACGTGCCGGTGACCGACGCGCCGTCGAGGAACGGGGGGCAGATGCCGCAGGTGCGCTTCAACCACATGGAACTGACCTTCGCCCGCGGCGCGCTCGACCAGGCCCGGCGCGACGACATCGAGGCCTTCTACGGCGGCGTGCTCGGGTGGCGCACCGGGCCCTACGAGCTCTTCGGGCAGGTGGGCCACATGCTCCACCCCGACGACGGCCAGTTCATCCTGCTCATGGAGTCCGACACCCCGATGGCGGCGCCCGGCTGGGACCACCTCGGCCTCCTCGTCGAGACCCGCCAGGAGGTCGACGAGCTCCTCGAGCAGTGCCAGCGCTACCAGGAGAAGGACGACCGCCTCGAGCTGCAGATCTTCGACGGGGACCTCACCTCGCCCAACATCGTCTGCCACGCCTTCTACGTGCGCCACCTGCTGCCGATCTGGTTCGACGTCCAGGCCCTCGAGTACCGGCCGGGTACCGAGCCGGCCCGTCGTTGGCGCTTCGTCGAAGAAGAGCGCGGAGCGAAAGGAGCCCCATGACCGCCATCGAGCAGTACCTGGACGCCCTCGACAAGCAGGACTGGGACAGGCTGGCGACGACCCTCGCCGAGGAGGGCGTCGTGCGCGACGGGCCCTTCGTCGACGTGGTCAAGGGCAAGCAGCCCTACGTCGACTTCCTGGCCGGCGTCGTGCCGACGCTGCCGAACTATTCGCTCACCGTGCACAAGCTCAACGACCTCGGTGAGCGCCGCTGGTTCGCCGAGGTGAGCGAGACCTTCGACGTCCAGGGCACCCGGACCTCCTACCCCGAGATCCTCGAGTTCCGCACGGACAACGACGGGCAGATCAACTACGTGAGCGTCTTCATGAAGTTCCCCGGCATGCAGCCTCCCGTCGAGGGTGGCAGCGCAGCCGGTTGAGACTCGGTGTGACGCGACCGGGGGTGCCCCCGAAGGGGCACCCCCGTCGCGTTTCGATACTGGAAAGGCACCGGGTCCACGTGCTGCGCCGGGCGGGACCGGATCCCGGCTGCGGACGTCGGCGGGTGACTGCTGGAATTCACCCAGGTGGTCCAGCGGCCGCCTTAGTGGCCAGCCACCTCCAGTGTCCCAAGTTCAGTATGCAGTTGGACCACCTCCTTTCTCTGGTGCGCTCATCGTAGCGACGGAGGAGGGAGGTGGGGGCGCACCGCCGGTCAGCTCGGGAGGGCGAAGGTGGCCCAGCCGAGGAGGTGGACGCCGCCGGTCTGGCGGGTGACGGCCAGCTCCAGGTCGGCCAGGGGCTGGCCCCCCTCCTCGCGGAGGTTGGCGACCCGCCCCTCATAGGTGAGGACGTCGCCCGGCCAGGCCTGCTCGCGGAACTGGACCTTGAAGCGCCGGATGTTCTCGGCCCCGAGCCAGGCCGTGACCACGTTGGCCAGGATCCCGGCCTGGCGCATGCCGACGGCGAACGGCGTCGGGTAGCCCGAACGCTGTGCGAACTCGGTGTCGTGGTGGATCGGGTTCATGTCCCCCGAGGCCCCCTGGTAGCGGACGAACTCGGTGAGGGTGAGGGGGTCGTCGACGAACGTCGGCACCTCGGTGCCGACTTCGAGCTGCTGGGCGGTCTTGGCCATCGCTCAGCCCGCCCCGGTCGGCTTGCTCGTCTCGATGGACGTGCCCCAGCTCTCGGCCACGAGCTTGCCGCTCTTGTCGCGGAACTCCGTCACCGCCTCGGTGAACGACATCGTGCCGCCCCGTTTGCCCTCCTTCTGGTACACCTTGTCGATCCGGGCCACCGCGGTCAGCTCGGTCCCGGCCACCGGCGGGCCGTCGGGGAACACGAACTCCTGCTCACCGTGCAGGATCCGCTCGAAGTTGAGGGAGACCCCCTGCCAGGGCGAGTTGTCCGGGTTCTGCCAGAAGGCTGCGGCCTGGAGGAAGGTGGCCGGGCTCACCGGGTCCTTCTCCCGGTAGTGCGCCGGGTCCTTCGACTTGGTGGCCCGGGCGAACTCGTGGACCTTGCCCTCCTCTACGACCATGCGGAACGGTTTGCCCGTCCGCCCGACAATCGAGTCGTCCATGGATCTCCTTCCTCGGGGTTGGTCAGCTCGGTGTAGCGGTCAGCTCGGCCTCGGGGTCGAGGTGGAAGAAGCGGCACGGGTTGTCCACGAGCACCTGCTGGCGGATCTCGTTGGAGCAGCCGGCGAAGATCTCGTCGAGCCAGCGCGGGGTCTCGGGGAACGACGAGACCGAGTGCGGGAAGTCCGACCCCCACATGATGTGGTCGAGGTGGAGCAGGTCCCGCATGCGCAGGGCCAACGGGTCCCGCACGATGCCGAACGAGAAGTGCTGCCAGACGTACTCGCTCGGGGCCATCTGCAGGTCCACCCCGTACCAGTGGCGGAAGATCGAGTAGGAGTCGTCGATCATGTACAGGAGGCCGGGGATCCAGCTGGCGTTGGTCTCGGCGAAGTACACGTGGAGGTCGGGGATCCGGTCGAGCACACCGGAGAGGATCATGCGGACGATGCCCACCACCGGCGGCGGCATCGTCCGCGAGAGGAGCGACATCTCGAGGTCGAAGGTCCCCTGGGCCGACTGGACGAGCAGCGGGTTGGAGCGGTCCCCCATGGCCGAGTGGGCGGTGACCGGCATGTCGAGCTCGAGGGCGGCCCGCCAGAACTGGTCGTCCTCGGGGGCGGGCGCCCCGGTGCCGTTCGGGAAGGACCCGAGGCAGACCGACTTGAGGCCGATCGAGCGGGCCCGCTTCAGCTCGTCGATGGCGTCCTCCACCCCGCAGGCCGGGATGACGGCGTTGCCGATCAGCCGGTCGGGCGCCACCGAGCAGTAGTCCTCGGCCAAGAAGTCGTTGAAGGCCCGGACCATGGCCACGTAGGCCTCTTTGTCCTCGATGTTCTCGATGAACCGGGTGATGAAGACCGGTGGGTACAGGATCTCGGCGTCGATGCCGTCCTGGTCCTGCTCGGCCAGGCGCTGGGCCGCGTCACCCGTCCCCGGGACGTGGCGGCCGTCGGGCTCGAAGTAGGAGCCGCCCTTCACCTTGAGCGGCCGGCCGGCCGCCACGTTCTGGCCGTTGTGGATGAGGGGGCTGCCCTCGACCACCCAGCCCTCCCCGCCGGTGCGCAGGTGCACGAGGCGGGGCGCCCGTTCGCGGTGCTCCTCGGGGACGTGACGGATCCAGGGATCCGGCGGGATCTCGAGGTGCCCGTCCCCCGAGATGACCCGGTAGCGCCGGGTCATGACGCGGGCTCGGTCGCCTTCGCCCCGTTCCCGGCCGGGGTCCCCTGGTGGCCGTTGGACGACCCGTTGGTCTTGGCCCCGGTCCAGCGGACCGGGCTCACCTCGAACGAGCGGGGGGCGCCCTCGAGGGCCACCTCGACGTGCAGGGCCCGACCGCTCTTCGGGTCGAGATAGCTGCGGTAGACGACCGGGGGCCCCTCGTCCAGGCGCCGCTCGACGAGCACGGGGCAGCCGTCGGTCCAGTGGTCGGGGGCCACCGCCAGAGGCGCCCCGCTCTGTTCGGCGTAGGCCACCGAGCCGCGCTGGACGACGCCCGGGTAGAGGGGGACGGTTTCGCCCGCCCCGTCGGTCACCGTCGACAGCGGCTTGGCCGCCGGTTTCGCCGCGGCGAGGCGCCGCTGGCGCAGCTCCTCGCGGTGCCGCTCGGTCGTGGCGACGTCGACCGTGCCGTCGTGCTCGATGGCCACGCCGTAGATGCGGGCCGCGTCCTCCGTCGAGTAGCGGCCCCCGTCCACGTCGGCCGCCACCGACGCCGGGTCCCGGTCGAGCGGGTCGCCGAAGCCCCCGCCGTTGGCGAGGCGCATCTGGAACCAGTCGGCCTCGGTCACCACGAGGCCGCTCGCGTTGACCTCGGCCTGCTCCACCGAGCCGTCCGCCCGGTGGATGAGGAACTCGTTGCACGCCCCGGGGCTGCCCCCGGCCGCGCCGGGCAGGGGCAGCCAGCGGCGCATGCCGAACATCGTGCCGAACATCTGGTCGATGCCGTGCGGCCGGAAGCTGTACTGGTTGCCGCCGCCGGCCCGGTACTCGCCCGCTCCCTCGGTCCCCTGCCGGGCGCTGCGCTCCAAGAAGAGCAGCGGGTACCAGGACTCCAGGATCTCGATGTCGGGGAACGACCCCTCGAGCCGGGTGCCGACGAGGTTGCGCCCGAGGTCGAGGCCGTCGCGCTCGATCCCCGCCGAGCCGCCGACCCAGTTGCCGTCGAGGACGATGTAGGCGTCGCTCGAGCCGTCGGGCAGGAGCCACGACCAGAGGCCGTTGCCGATGGCCGACTCGAAGCCCGGTCCGGCCAGCCAGCGGCGCTCCGCGGCCTTGGGCGAGGCCCCGAGGGCCAGGTTGACCGCCTGGATGGCCACGTCGGCCGCGTTCAGACCCACGTGCATGTGGGCGGCCGCGATGGGGGCCGGCGGGTTGGCGTTGACCACCGTGCCCTCCGGGCAGCGCAGCTCGAGCGGGGCGAAGATCCCCTCGTTGAAGGGGAGGTCCACCGCCAGGCGCCACGACAGCATCACCGCCAGCTCGGCTTCGATGATGAAGGGCTTCGAGTTGAAGAAGTGGGTGGTCTGGGGCGAGGAACCCTCGAAGTCGAAGATCAGCCGGTCGCCGTCGACGGTGAGGGCGCAGGGGATCTCGTAGAACTCCTCGTTGAACTCGGTCCACGAGGTGGCCCGGTAGACGCCGTCCTCGAGGGCGCTGATCCGGCGGCGCATCTCGGCCTCCGTGAGGTCGCGGATGGCCTGGAGGTGGTCCACGAAGGCGTCGACGCCGACGTCGCGGATGACGGCCTCGAGGCGCTCGTTGGCCAGGTGGCAGCCGGCCACGAGGCCCCGGAGGTCCATCTCGACCAGCTGGGCCATCCGGATGTTGTTGCGGAAGACGTCGAAGACCTCGGTGACCTCCTCGCCCTTGCGGAAGAGCCGGACCGGCGGGACCCGCAGACCCTCCTGGAAGCACTCCGTGGCGTCGGGGGCGAACGAACCCACGGTCATGCCGCCCATGTCCATCATGTGGGCCGAGATCCCCACCCAGGCCACGAGGCGGTCATCGATGAAGACCGGCCGCTGCACCATGACGTCCTGGGGGTGGAGGCCCCCGCCGTTGTGCGGGTCGTTCGACAAGAAGACGTCGCCGGGGGCGATCGTGTCGCCGTGGCGCTCGATCGTCGAGCGCACCGCGTGGGTGGCCGCCCCGAAGTGGAACAGCACCATGCCGGTCCCGACGATGAGGCCGCCGGCCGCGTCGACGAGCGTGACGGAGTAGTCCTTGGACTCGGTCACGGTCGGCGAGATGGCGGTGTGCTCCACCGCCGCGGCCGCCTGGTCCCCGATGGTCTCGAGCCGGCTGCGCAGCACCTCGAGGTCGATGGGGTCGATCACCTTCATCTCGCTACCTCCATGACGAGTGCCCCGTGCGCGTCGACCTCGGCCGATGCGCCACTCGGGACCCAGATGGTCGTGTCCGATCCGTCGACGAGGGCGGGACCGGCGATCCTGTGGCCCGGAGCCAGGTCGGTGCCGTTGTGCACGGCAACATCCTGCACCCCCCCGGGCCCCCGATCGACCCTCACCTGCCGCTTGCCGGCCACCGGGGCGGCCGTCCCTCTGGCCACCGCCCCGGTCGAGGCCTCGCCCAGCGTGGCCCGGACGGTCTTGCCGATGCCGATGGCCCGCAGGCTGACCAGCTCGACGGGGGTGCCGAGCACGATCGAGCCCTGGCCGTAGCGCTTGGCGTACTCGGCCCGGAAGTCCTCGAGCAGCCGCTCGATGGTGGCCGGGGTCACCGTGGTATCGGTCACCGGCAGCTGGAGCTCGTAGATCTGCTTGCTGAAGCGCAGGTCCCCTTCGAACTGGACCGAGCGGTCGGCCGGGGCCACGCCGTCGGCGGCCAGGTCGTCGGTGACCCCGGTGGCCAGCTCGTCCATGAGCTTCTGCACGAGCGCCGCGTCCACGGGCATGGCGGCGAGCACCGAGCGGATGCGCTCCCGCCGGACGTCGGTCGTGGCCGCCCCGAAGGCGGACAAGACCGAGGCCAGCTCGGGCACGATGACCCGGGGTGCCCCGAGGGCGCTCGCGATGTCCGGGGTGAACAGCGACCCGCTCCCGCCGAAGGACAGGACGGCGTGCTTGCGGGGGTCGAGCCCGAGGGCGGCCAGGCGGGACCGGGTGGCCTTCACCATGCCGGCGAGGGCGATCTGGCGGATCCCCCACGCCGTCCCCTCGGCGTCGAGGTTGAGGGGCTCGCCCAGGCGCTCGCAGGCGGCCCGGGCGGCGTCGGGGTCGAGGGCGAAGTCGCCGCCGAGGAAGCGGGCCGGGTCGATGAACCCGAGCACCACGAGGGCGTCGGTGACGGTCGCCTCCTGGCCGCCGCGCCCGTAGCAGGCCGGGCCGGGCACGGCCCCGGCCGAGCGGGGACCGACCCGGAGCATGCCCCGGGCGTCGATCCAGCCGAGTGAACCGCCGCCGGCCCCGATGCTCTCCACGTCGATCAGCGAGAGGGCCGTCCAGACGCCCATCAGCTCGCCCCGGGTCCGTCGGGCCGGCTGGCCCTCCTCGACCAGCGACACGTCGAACGAGGTGCCGCCCATGTCGCACGTGACGAGGTTGTCCTCCCCGCCGAGCCGGGCCACGACCACGGCCGCGGCCACGCCGGCCGCCGGCCCGGAGGCGGCGAGGCCGAGGGGCTGGCGCCGGGCCTCGGCCACGGTGATGGACCCACCGGCCGAGTGCACGAGGAGGAGGGGCACGGCCAGGCCGAGGGCCCGCAGGTCGGCCTCGAGCTCCTCGATGCCGCCGAGGGCCCCCGAGACGTAGGCGTTCAGCACGGCGTAGGTGGTGCGCTCGTACTCCCGGATGGCCGGGTGGAGCGCCGACCCCGACACCACCGGCAGGTCCGGGTAGACGGCGGCCACCGCCTCGACCGTGGCCCGCTCGTGCACCGGGTTGAGGAACGACCAGAGGTAGGAGACGGCGACCGCCTCCACCCCCTCCTCTTCGACCAGCCGCCGGACCTGCTCGACCGCCTGGGCCGTGTCGAGCGGCACGATGACCTCACCGTTCTTGTCGATGCGCTCGTGCACGTCAGCGATGCGGCGCTGGGGCACGATCTCGGCCGGCGGGGCCAGCCAGCCGTCGTCGTCGACCACCCGCGTGCCCTGGGCGAACGGCAGCATCCCCTCGAAGCCCCTCGTCGTGAGGAGACCGACCTTGCGGCCAGTGCGCGAGGCCAGCGTGTTGGTCACCGCCGTCGTGCCGAGCCCGAACCGGCTGACCGTCGGCAGGATCTCGGCCAGTGTGCCGCCACGCCGGGCGGCGGCGAGCTCGGCCGCGGCCAGGACTCCCTGACCCAGCTGCCCCGGCGTGGTCGGCGCCTTGGCCCGCCAGGTCCGGGTGCCGTCGGTGAGCACGGCGTCGGTGAAGGTGCCGCCGACGTCGACCCCGATGCAGATCTTGCCCGCCGCCTCGCTCATAGCTGTCTTCCTCCCTGGCCGGCCGGGGCCGCTAGCTGGCCCGGGCCGTGACGTCGCGGCTGTCGCGCCCCGAGCGCAGCACCCGGCCGGGGTGCCGCCCCGTGAACGCCCCCTCGCGCACGATCTCCTCCCCGCCGACGAGCACGTGCGATATGCCCACCGCGCCCGTGGTCAGGCGGGCCGCCCCGGCCGGGAGGTCGGCCACCGTCCGCAGCGGCGTGGCCGCCACCGTGTCCTGGTCGAAGGCCACGATGTCGGCCCGGGCCCCTTCGGTGAGGCGGCCCCGGTCGGAGAAGCCGTAGAGATCGGCCGGGACCTTGGTCAGCTGGCGCACCATCTCTTCGACGGTGAAGACCTGGCGCTCGCGTACGAGCTCGGCGAGGCATTGGGTCGGGAAGTCGGCGCCGGCCATCATGTCGAGATGGGCCCCGGCGTCGGAGGCCTGCAGCACCACCCGCGGGTCCTTCAGGAGCTCGACGCGGGCCTCCCAGGACCACTCGTCGTCGGGTGCGTACTGGCTCCGCACGAAACCCACCTGCAGCCCGCAGCGCACGGCCGCCTCGACCATCGCGTCGAAGGGGCTCATCTCCCATTCCTTGGCCAGGTCGCTCACCTTGCGCCCCTCGAGGGCCGCCTGCTTCGGGTCGACCACCTCGTTCACCCGGTAGCTGGCCCAGTTGCGCACCACGAGAGCGAGGCCGGTGGTCTGCTCGGCCGCCGCCTGTTCCAACTGGCCGCGCTTGTCGGGGTCGCGCAGCGCCTCGATGCGGGCCGGGACGTCGAGGTCGAAGAGCCAGCCCCACCCGGGGAGGGCCCGGAACACGTAGCCCCGGTGGAAGTCGTGCTGGAGCTGGAGGTTCTGCGGCATGAACATCGGGACCACCATCCCGCCGCGCTCGCGCGCCACCTCGCTCGCCCGCAGTTGGGACTTGTAGATGTCCGGTAGCGCCTTGTTGACGAGCGGCGTGTTCCAGTTGAGCGGGCGGTTGGCGGCCGCCGACATGTCGGCCATGA
Source organism: Acidimicrobiales bacterium (assembly GCA_035297265.1). Lineage (GTDB taxonomy): Bacteria > Actinomycetota > Acidimicrobiia > Acidimicrobiales > RAAP-2 > DATGZH01. The sequence continues at coordinate 78,279 of DATGZH010000034.1, forward strand.
GGTCGACGTCCTCGTCGCTGAAGCCGCGCAGGAACGAGTCGGGGATGAACTCGATGGAGGTCCCCGGATACTGGCCACAGACCGAGGCCAGACCGACGAACTCGTCGCGGGTGGCGAAGTTGGGCGGGGTGGGCCGGCCGTCGCCGTCCACCTGGGTGGCGGCGTTGGCGGTCGAGAAGCCGAGGCCGCCGGCGGCGAGGCACTCGCCGAGCAGCGACTTCATCACCTCGAGCTGTTCGGGGGTGGCCGCCTCGGCCGACGCCCCCTCTCCCATCACCGCCCGGCGGATGGCCGAGTGCCCGACCATGAAGCCGATGTTGATGCTGAGCGGCTGGGACTCCACGACGTCGAGGAACTCGCCGAAGGTCTTCCATCGGAACTCCACCCCGGCCTGGATGGTCTCGACCGGGATCGACTCCACCCGGGCGAGCAGCTTGGTCAGGAACGGCTGGTCCTCGGGCGACACCGGGGCCAGCGTGAGCCCGCAGTTGCCGCCGATCACCGTGGTCACGCCGTGGAGCGGCGACGGCGAGAGGTCCGGGTCGTAGAAGAGCTGGGCGTCGTAGTGGGTGTGGAGGTCGACGAAGCCCGGGGCCACGACCAGGCCGTCGGCGTCGATCTCGGTGGCCGCCCGGTCGTCCACGGTGCCGACCGTGGCGATGCGGCCGTCCTTGATGCCCACGTCGGCCCGCCGGGCCGGAGCGCCGCTGCCGTCGACGACGTTGCCGTGCCGCACGATGACGTCGAGCATGGGCCACCCCCCGGTCTCGGCGGACAATTCCCGAACGGGCGCGACCCGTTGTCCGGCCCGGGCCACCGCCGCGACCCTAACGTATAACTGATTGAACCAACAACGGTCGGGAGCCCCGACGGGCCGTCCTCGTCGGTCACGTTCGGACCGCGAGGTCGGTCGTCAAGCGCCCCGTTGGGTACGGTTCCCGGCCGGGCAGAGGAGAACCGACGATGACTGATTCGCTCACCAACACCGCACCGGGCGGGACGGGCCAGCCGCAGCCACCGGCCTGGCACGTCCTCGACGTGAGCGAGGTCCTCGCGGTGCACGGTGTCGAGGCCGACCAGGGCCTGTCCGAGGCCGAGGCCGCCCGGCGCATCGGCCGCTACGGGCCCAACCGCTTCGCCGAGGCCCCGACCGAACCGGTCTGGCGGTCGTTCCTCCGCCAGTACCGGGACAAGATGCAGATCGTCCTCCTCGTGGCGGGCATCCTCTCCCTCTGGCCGCTCAAGGTCTACGGAACGGGCATCCTCCTCGTGGTCCTGACCCTCTTCAACGCGCTCATGGGCATGCGCCAGGAGGGCAAGGCCGCCGCGGCGGTGGCCGCGCTCAGCAAGATGATGATCATCAAGGCGCGGGTCCGGCGCTCGGGCGAGCTGACCGAGCTCCCCGCCGAGCAGCTGGTGCCCGGGGACATTGTCTCGGTCGAGGCCGGCGACGTGATCCCGGCCGACGGCCGCCTCATCAACGCGGCCAACCTCGAGATCGACGAGTCGGCCCTCACCGGCGAGAGCCTGCCGGCGGCCAAGGGTGTCGACCCGGTGCCCGGGGCCGACACCCCGCTCGGCGACCGGGTGGACATGGCCTACATGAACACCAACGTGACGAGGGGGAGCGGGACGCTCGTCGTCACGGCGACCGGCATGGACAGCGAGGTGGGCCACATCTCGGGTCTGCTCGAGGGCACCGGGCAGACCAAGACCCCGCTCACCCGGCAGCTCGAGAAGCTGACCGACCAGATCCTCGTCATCGCCGGCGTGGCCCTCCTGATCTCCTTCGCCATCAACCTCGCACGGGGGCTCACGTTCAAGGAGGTCTTCACGGCCTCGGTGGCCTTCGCCATCGCCGCCATCCCGACGGGTCTCCCGGCTGTCGTGACGGCCATCCTGTCGAAGGGCACCCAGCTCCTGGCGCAGGCCGGGGCGATCATGAAGCAGCTCCGGTCGACCGAGACGCTCGGCGCGACCTCGGCCATCAACTCGGACAAGACGGGCACGCTCACGCTCAACCAGATGACCGCGGTGCAGCTGCTCCTCGTCGAACGCCAGTACGCGGTCACCGGCACCGGCTACGGGACCGAGGGCCGCATCAACCGGGTGGCCGGGGAGTCCGAAGTCGACCTCGACCGCTTCCTCATGCCCATGGTCCTCGCCTCCGACGCCGTCGTGCGAGACGCCGAGCTCATCGGCGACCCGACCGAGGGGGCGCTCGTGGTGCTGGCGGCCAAGGGCGGCGTGGACGCCGAGGCCACGAGGCAGACCTACCCGCGGCTGGCCACCCTCCCGTTCGACGCCGCCTACAAGCTGATGGCCACCTTCCACCAGGTGACCGACGACGCCGGGCAGAGCGTCGTGCGGGCCTATGTGAAGGGGGCCCCGGACCAGCTGCTGGCCCGGGCAACCACCTACCTCGACGCCGGCCTGGCCCAGGCGCCCCTCGGCGACCCGGCCAAGGAGCGCTACCTCGGGGCGAACGAGCGCCTCGGGGAACAGGGCCTCCGGGTCATGGCCACCGCCTACCGCGACTTCGAGCCGGGTGGCTTCGACGCCGGGGGCGACCTCTTGGCCTCGATGCAGGACCTCACGCTCCTCTCGATGGTGGGCATCGTCGACCCGCCCCGGCCCCAGGCCCGGGTCTCGATCGAGACGGCGCGGGCGGCGGGCGTCCGGGTCCGCATGATCACCGGGGACCACGCGGTGACCGCCGAGGCCATCGCCTCGGACCTCGGCATCGAAGGGCGGGCCATCACGGGGGCCGAGTTCGCGGCTATGAGCGACGAGGAGGCCACCCAGGCCATCGACGGCATCGGCGTGATCGCCCGGGTGACGCCGGAGGACAAGGTGCGCCTGGTCGAGGTGCTCCAGCGCCGGGGCGAGATCGTGGCCATGACCGGCGACGGTGTCAACGACGCGCCGGCGCTCAAGAAGGCGGACATCGGCATCGCCATGGGCATCACCGGCACCGAGGTCTCGAAGGAGGCCGCGGTGATGATCCTCACCGACGACGACTTCTCCACGATCGTCCACGCCGTCGATCTCGGGCGGGGGCTCTACGACAACCTCGTCCGCTACGTCCGCTTCCAGATGGGCTGCCTCTTCGGCTTCATCGTCTCGTTCCTCGGCGCCAGCATCTTCAACATCGCCGGCGGTGTGCCGTTCCTCCCGCTCCAGACGATCTGGATCAACTTCGCCGTCCAGGTGCCCCAGGCCATCGGCCTCGGCTACGGCAAGCCGGCCGAGGGGCTCATGGCCGAGCCGCCGCGGCCGGCCAACGAGCCGGTGCTCTCCCGGGGCCTGCTCGTGTGGCTGGCCTTCGTCGGGCTGGTCATGGGCACGGTGACCCTCGCCATCATCAGTTGGGCCTGGGACGCCCACGGCGAGGTCGTGGCCCGGACCATGGGGTTCGTCGCCTTCGCCGTGGCCGACGTGCTGCTCTCCTACGAGAGCCGGGACCAGCTGAAGTCGATGTTCCGGATGGACGTGTTCGGGGACAAGACCTTCCTCACCACGACGGGCATCGCCGTCGGGGTGATCTACCTTTCCACCACGTTCTCGCCCTTCCAGCGCTTCCTCGACACGACGCCGCTCGACCTCAACCAGTGGCTGCTCTGCATCGCGGCCGGCACCGCCGTCGTCTGGGTGAGCGAGATCCGCAAGCTCGTGCTCCGGCGCCGGGCGGCGGCCGGCGGCGGGCTCCCTCCGCTCGCGCCGGAGGCCGCCGTCGCCTGAGCCGCCGGGTCCCGACGGACCACCCCGGCGATGACACACCCCCCTGTTACCCTCGCCTCGTGGGCGGGCTGAGCGGAAGGCCGGGCTAGGAGTGGAGCGTCGTCGTCGCACCTCCACGTCCAACTTCGGTGTCGGCCGCCGGGAGAACCACGACGCCACCGCCTTCTACGAGCGCTTCCGCTCGCCCGAGCTGAGCGACGACCAGACCGTCGTCCCGCCGGCGCCGGTACCCGAGCCCTTCGTCCACGGTGACGCCCGTCGCATGGACCAGGTGGCCGACGGCTCGGTGGCCCTCGTCGTCACCTCGCCCCCCTACTTCGCCGGCAAGGCCTACGAGGAGGAGCTCCAGCGCGACGGCATCCCCGGCTCCTACCTCGAGTACCTCGACCTCCTCGCCGAGGTCTTCAGCGAGTGCACGAAGAAGCTCGAGCCCGGTGGCCGCATCGCGGTCAACGTGGCCAACCTCGGCCGCAAGCCCTACCGCAGCCTGTCGGCCGACGTGATCCGCATCCTCCAGGACGACCTCGGCCTCCTTCTCCGGGGCGAGCTCATCTGGCAGAAGGGCGAGGGAGCCAGCGGCTCGTGCGCCTGGGGCTCCTTCCGCAGCGCCACCAACCCGGTGCTCCGCGACGTGACCGAGCGGGTGGTGGTGGCCAGCAAGGGCCGCTTCGACCGGGCCCAGAGCGTCCAGCAGCGCAAGGCCCAGGACCTCCCCTGGGAGAGCACGCTCATGACCGAGGACTTCATGTCCCTCACGCTCGACGTGTGGGCCGTCCCGCCCGAGAGCGCCCGCCGGGTGGGCCACCCGGCCCCCTTCCCGGTCGAGCTCCCCGAGCAGCTCATCCGGCTCTACACGTTCCGCGGCGACCTCGTCCTCGACCCCTTCATGGGCAGCGGCTCGGCGCTCGTGGCCGCCGCCCGCCTCGGGCGCCGCTACGTCGGGTACGACCTCGACGAGGGCTACGTGGCGATCGCCCGCCAGCGGGTGCGCGAGGTCCTCCTCGACGAGCCGTCGACCGGCCGGCGCCGGTCACGGCGGCGCCTCGACCCGCCGGCCGAGCCGCCCGTCGAGGAAGCCTTCGCCCGTCGGGCCGAGCGGGACGGCAAGGCCGCCCAAAAGCTCGCCGAGGAAATCCTCGTCGACGCGGGGTTCACCGTCGTCGAGCGCCAGCACCGTGTGCCGAAGACGGGCGTCACTGTGAGCCTGGTGGCCGAGGCCGCCGACGGGCGCCGCTGGTACTTCGACGTGGCCGGGGCCTTCGTCAGCCACCGGGGGGGACTCCTGCGGACCGACGCCGTCTGGAAGGCCCTCGGTCGGGCCCACGCCGTCCGGGGCCGAGCGGCCGGCGAGCCCCTCGTCTTCCTCACGACCCAGCTCCCGCGCCGGCCGAGCGAGGGCGACACAGCCCTGCGGGCGGCCGGTCCCGACGCCTTCTTCGACGCGATCGAGATCCTCTCCGACGAGGGCCGAGAGCGCCTCGCCCGCTACGCCAAGGGCGGGCAGTCCGACCAACCGCTCCCGGGCTTTTGGACGGCGGCCGACCTGGCCCGACCCGGCTGATGCCCAGGCTCGTCGCCTGCGCCGTCGTGCGCGACGAACGCCGCTCGTCTTCGTAGCCGACGACCAGGCCACGCTCAACTGGATCCTCGCCCTCAAGCTGATCGCCACCACCGCCGGCGAGGACCTCCCGGCCGACCTGCGCGACCAGCTGCGCGAGGAACGGTGGGGCGAGGCCGGGGCTCTCTGGATGCGCGACCCACCCGAGGTCGACTCGAGCTCCACAGGGAGATCGACGTCGCCCTGACACTCGAGCTCGGCTTCACCGTTGCCGCTGAGTATGCCTTAGTTGCACGGTCATGCGGCACCCCTCTCGGGGTTCCTCACCCGGCCCGGGGGGTCGGGGTCGGTTCTCGTCTCACCGGCCACGGCCGAGACCACGGGGGCCCCGGTCTGACA
>DATGZH010000035.1:0-3877 GCA_035297265.1 Acidimicrobiales bacterium
GCACAGCTCTGAGAGCGTCTGGCCGTTCCGCTCGTTCAGCCGGTCGAGCAGCCGGCGCCGCGTCGGGTCGCTCAGGGCTTTGAAGACCGCGTCCATGTCCCTCCGAGCCACAGGCAACCCTGAAGCTGCCTGTACCAGGATAGGCCGGGTCAGGACGGGCGGCCCGCGACACCGGCGGTCGCGGTCGCGCCCTCGCACGCCGATCGTGTCGGACGTGAAGGAGCCGGCCTGAGCCACGCGCTCAGCAACCACCCCGAGTATCCCTTGACATATACTCGGAGCCGTATATTATGGAAATATGGCCGCTCGCACCCGCAGCAACCCGCTCGCCCTGGCCGTGCTCGTCTGCCTCCTCGAGCGGCCCATGCACCCCTACGAGATGGCCCAGACGCTGCGCGAACGGGGCAAGCACGAGTCCATCAAGCTCAACTACGGCTCCCTGTACGGGGTGGTGGAGAGCCTGGAGGCCAAGGGCCTCATCCGGGCCGGCGAGACCGTGCGGGAAGGGCGGCGACCCGAGCGCACCATCTACGAGATCACCGACGCCGGGGCGATCGAGCTCATCGACTGGCTGACCGAGCTCGTGGCCGTGCCCACGAAGGAGTACCTCAAGTTCGAGGCGGCGCTGACGTTCCTCCCCGCCCTCGGACCCGACCAGGCGGTCGAGCTGCTGAAGACCCGGACCCAGGCCCTGGAGATGATGCTCGCCCAGCGGCGGGGGACCTTCCGTCTGGCCGCCGACAAGGGACTGCCTCGGCTCTTCCTCCTGGAGGGCGAGTACGAGACCTGCCTGCTCGAAGCGGAGCTCGAGTGGGTGCAACTGCTCGTGAAGGACATCGAGACCGGGGCCCTCGAGGGCCTCGAGGAGTGGCGGAGCTTCGACGCCGGGGCACCAGGGACCGTGCAAACCCCGCCACAGGACTGACCGCACCCGACCACCACCGGCCCGCCGGCTGAGACCGGCGGGCCCACGACCGAAAGGCACCACCGTGCACGACGACGTCATCGAGGCGCGCGCCCTCACGAAGCGCTACGGCAAGATCGAGGCCCTCGCCGGCCTGGACCTCGCGGTGCGGTCCGGCCGCATCACCGCCCTCCTCGGGCCGAACGGCGCCGGCAAGACCACCTTCGTGCGGCTGGTGGCCACCCTCACCCGGCCCGACGCCGGCACGCTCCTCGTCGGCGGGCTCGACGTCCGCCAACGGGCCAAGGAGGTGCGCCGGCTCATCGGCCTGGCCGGCCAGTACGCGGCGGTCGAGGAGGCCATGACCGGACGGGAGAACCTGGTCATGGTGGCCCGCCTCTACGGCCAGGGCCGGCAGGCCAGCCGGACCAGCGCGGTCGACGTGCTCGAGCGGCTCGGCCTCGGCGAGGTGGCCGACCGCCTCGTGCGCACCTACTCGGGCGGGCTGCGCCGCCGTCTCGATCTCGGGGCCAGCCTCGTCGGCGCACCGCGCCTGCTCCTGCTCGACGAGCCGACGACCGGGCTCGACCCGAGGAGCCGGGCGGAGCTCTGGGAGGCCATCCGCTCGCTCAGGAGCTCGGGGACCGACGTCCTCCTCACGACGCAGTACCTCGACGAGGCCGACCACCTGGCCGACCACGTCGTGATCGTCGACCGGGGCCGGATGATCGCCGAGGGCACGCCCACGTCCCTCAAGCGCCTGGCCGGCCGGGACGTCCTCGAGGTCCATGCGAAGGAGGGCGCCGACCCGGCTCGCGCCGCGCGGACCCTGCGCCCGCTGAGCGACGAGGAGCCCCGGGTGGACCCGGGCACCCGCCGGGTCGCCGTGCACGTCGACGGCCCCGAGCAGCTCCTCGCGGCGGTGCGGCTCCTCCACGACGACGGTGTCGAGGTCGAGGACATCGCCCTCCGGCGCCCCACCCTGGACGAGGTCTTCCTCAGCCTGACCGGGCCGGCCGACGATCTCGACCTCATACCCGTCTGAGTGCACGACTCGACCGACATCGGAAGGAGCAAGAGAACATCATGACTACGACCGCCACCACCATCGGGGCCGACCGCGCCGTCGGCCCGGTCGACACCCGCACCGGCGCGGCGTTCGCACCGGCCGCGCTCGCGGTCACGGCCCGGACGTTGCGCAAGTTCGTCCGCACGCCGAACCTGATCATCCTGGGCACCATCCAGAGCGCGACCTTCCTCCTCCTGTTCCGCTACGTCTTCGGTGGGGCCATCAGCATCGCCGGCCTCCCCTACGTGAACTTCCTCGTGCCGGGGTTCATCACGACCGGGGTCCTCTTCCTCGGCATGGGTGCGGCCATCGGCATGGCCGAGGACATCGCGGCGGGCTTCTTCGACCGGCTGCGCAGCCTCCCGATCCCGCCGAGCTCGGTCGTCTGCGGGCGGGCCTTCGCCGACACGACGATGATCGCCTGGGGGACCGCCGTCTCGACGGCGATCGGCTTCGCCGTGGGCTTCCGGGTGGAGACGGGCGTCGCCGCGGCGCTAGCCGCCTTCGCCTGCTGCGTCCTCTTCGGCTTCGCCTTCCTGTGGCTCTTCATGACCATGGGCCTCACGGCGGGGTCGCCCCAGGCGGCCCAGGGCATGACGATGATCGTCTTCCCCCTGGCCTTCGTGTCGAGCGCCTACGTGCCGGTCCGGACCATGCCCGGCTGGCTCCAGGCGTTCGCCGCCCACCAGCCCCTCACCTACATGGTGGACACGGTCCGGATCCTCACGCTCGGGCATCCCGCCGCGGTGGTGGTCGGCCACAGCCTGGCCTACGAGCTCACGGGCTCGCTCCTCTGGTGCGCCGCCCTGGTGGCCGCCTTCGCCCCGACGGCCGTAGCCCGCTTCAAGCGGGGCTGAGACCGGCCGGACGCGACAGGAGGGGGGCCGCCTCGCGGCGACCCCCCTCCTCGTCGTCAGGAACTACGTACCGGCTGCGCCGACGACGTTGTTCACGTGGACATTCACCCCGGGCACCGAGCCCCGGAACGGCGCGTCGGGGAAGGCGAAGACCCCGCCGTCGTTGCCGAAGATCCAGTAGCCGGCCTGGTCGGGCATGGCCGCCATGGCGACAATGTTGTTCACGTGGACGTTCACGCCGGGCACCGAGCCGAAGTAGCCGTTGCTGGCCCCTCCGGACGGGAAGGCGTACAGACCACCGTCTGCGCCGACAACGTAGTAGCCGGTGCCGTCGGTGGTGGGCGCGATGCCCTTGATGTTGGTGACGTGGACATTCACCCCGGGCACCGAGCCGAAGTACCCGGCATTGCCGAAGGCGTAGACGCCGCCGTCGTTGCCGACCACCCAGTAGCCGTTGCCGTCCGGCGTGTGAGCGATACCGACGACGTTGCTCACGCTGACGCCCGCGCCGGGCACCGAGCCGAAGAACGTGGCGTCACCGAAGGAGAAGACGCCGCCGTCGTTCCCGACCAGCCAGTAGCCCTTGCCGTCCGGCGTCGCGGTGATGCCGACGATGTTGGTCACGTGGATGCCGACCCCCGGCAGCGAGCCGAAGAAGGTAGCGCTCCCGAAGGAGTACACGGCGCCGTCGTTCCCGACCAGCCAGTAGCCCTGGTTGTCAGGGGCCCGGGCCATCCCGACGATGTTGTTGACATGCACCCCCACGCCGGGCACCGAGCCGAAGAAGCCGGTACCGAAGTTGTAGATGCCACCGTCAGTGCCGTTCAACCAGTAACCCTGGGCCAGCGGACCCTTCAGGTCGGTCGGGTCGCTCTGCAGGCACGTATGGTCGCCGATGACGTTGCCACCGAGCGAGGTGAGGGTCGGGATCGCCGCCACGAAGTTGCAGTCCTGCTCGACGCCGCCCGACGTGCGGTTGCCGGCCACGGTGGTGGCGAGGAGCACCCCGCCCCTGCTCCCGGCGACCGCGGCGATCCCGGCACCGGT
>DATGZH010000036.1:0-10692 GCA_035297265.1 Acidimicrobiales bacterium
TCAGAGACGGCTGCACGGCGAGCGACTCCCTCGGGTCGAGGGCGGCCCGGTGCCGGGCAGGACCGGTGCACGTCCATCAGGTGACGGCGCCGGTCACGTCGGGCCGGCGGTTTCCCGGCTCGGCGGTGCTTGACGACGGCCCGTGCCGTCGTAGGTCCGCCGCCTCGGGCGGCGATGTTGCGGGCGCCCACGATGTCGCGGTGTCCCGTGTACCCGCAGTGCGGACAGCTGAACCGCCGGCCCCTGGGTTTCGTGGTGCGCTGACCGCACTCCGGACAGGTCGACGAGGTCCCCCGTTCGTCGACGAGGAGAAGGGTGATCCCGGCCACCTCGGCCTTGTCGCGGAGGGCCCCCAAGAGATGGGTGCGCCGCCAGGCGGTGCCCACCCGGCGGTTCTGGACCCGGCCGGCCTGCTGGCGGGTGATGCCTCGCAGGTCCCCGACGACCAGGGTGGCGACGCCAGCACCCCTCGCCCACTCGACGAGGGTCTTGGCCGCCTGGTGCTGCATCCCGTGCACCCGGCGACGGTGCTTCGCCTCGGCCCGGCGTTGGGTGGCCCGGAGCTTGCGCCAGCGCCTCGAGCCCCGCAGGCCTCGTCGGGGGGTCTTCGGGGCCAACTTCTTCTGCCGGGCCTTGGTGTCAGCCAGGTGGAGGAGTTCTTCGGCCCGGATGGCCCTTCCCGAGACGAGGAGGGCCTCGTTCCCGCAGGTCGCGGCGAAGGGGTGGATGATCCCGAGGTCGACCCCGGCCACACCCCCTTCTTCTGGGGGAGAGGCGAGGGGCACCTCGGCCGTCACGTCGAGAAGGAGCCGCCCGGCCTCGGCGAGGAGGGTCACCGAGCGGACGTCGACCTCGGGGTAGGGGATGGTCCGGGCCAGGCGGAGGCAGAGCTCGGGGGTCCCCTGGGCGGTCGAGAGCCGCACTCGCTTCCCCTCGAGACAGAACGTGCCGGCGTAGTAGCGCAGCGGCATCAGGCGCCGGCGCCGTCTCGGGTAGCGGGCGGCCTCACCCCGGCGCTTGCGCTTGGCGGTCTCCATGCAGGCATCGGCGTAGCGCCGGACGACCGAGCGCAGGGCGGTCACCGAGAGCTCGCCGACGCGCACCCCGGCCACCTCCCGGCAGAGCTCCTGGTAGTTGAGGAGCGGCCGACCACCTCGGCTGAAGCGGTAGCGGTTGAGCTCGATCAGCCCCGCCCACACGTCGCCGCCGGCCACGAGCAGGGCCCAGCAGCGCCGCGCCTGGGCCGGGGTGGCCCGCAGCCGGACCCGGGCCGTCCGGTAGACGACGGGGAGGCTGTTGCTGTTCCGCTGCCTCGGCACCTCGTCAGCATCGTCGCTCGGTGTAACACCTCGAACGTTGCCGGTCGCGGCAACAGCAGGCCCGCCGCGAGGTCAGCCGGGTGCGCCCGGCGTGCTCCCGCCGAGGTTCTCCACCGTCGCCCCGGCGGGCAGCGAGAAGTCGCTGCTCGGCGGGTTCGACGAGAAGGCGGTCAGTTTGATCTGGCCGGAGCTCGTCGTGCTGCCGTGGGTCCCCGAGCCGCCCACGTAGGCGGTGACCCCGTTGCTCAAGATGCAGTACTTACCCGAGGTCGCCTTGCTCACGGCGGAGACACACGTCGCCGACTGCCCGGCGAACTTGCCGCTGGACGTGCTCACGGTGAAGCCGGACAGCCTGGAGCCCAGCTCCGCGCCGTAGGTCTTCATGGCCTGGGCGATCGTGGTCGGGCTGAACAGCGTGGTCAGCCCGCCGAGCAGGTTGGCGCCCGACTCGGAGAAGCAGACGTTGTGCGAGGCCTGCATGCTGCAGTAGTAGGTCTTCGTGCCCGTGTCGATGATGTCGGCCTGGCCCGTCTTGAACGCCGACCTCGGCGGGGCCTGCTCGACGGTGATCGTCTGGGTCTTGCCGCTGCCAGTGAAGGTGTAGGTGGCCTTGTACTTGAGGTGCGACGTGTTCTTGATGTTCCCCTCGAGCTTCTGCAGCTCGGACTGGATCTGGCTGGTCGACGTGGCCCCGGCCACCCCGGGGCCGACGACCACCAACGCCGGGCCGACGCCGGCCGCGGCGGCGAGCGTGAGCGCGACGACCGTACGCTTGGTCCTGAGCATCCTGTTCCCGTCCTCCCTACCGCCGTTTCGTCCCGAGGGCCCGACTGTAGTGCTCCGGGTCGCCAGCGGAGGTGCAGGTCCGCTGGTGAGGCGACTAGAACAGTCCGGTGCCCGAACCCCCCCGCCGGCGCCGCACCGGCCCTCCCGTGACTGTGGCGAGCTCGTGAGGATCGTCGTCAGCAACGTGAAGGGCGGGGTGGGCAAGACGACCACCGCCGTCTACCTCGCCGCCGTGGCCGCCGAGCGCGACCGGGGCCCCGTGGTGCTGGTCGACGCCGACCGCCAGGCGTCGGCCGCCGAGTGGTTCGAGGTGAGCCCGGTGGAGGGGGTGGAGCTCGTCGAGGCGCCCTCGGAGCGCACCGTCACCCGGGCCATGGGGACCAGGAAGGGCGTGGTCGTGGTCGACACCCCGCCGGGGGACGAGCGGATCGTGCGGGCCGCCCTCGCCCGGGCCGACGCCGTCGTGATCCCCACCCGGGCCGGCGGCGTCGAGCCGTCCCGGGTCGAGGCCACCCTCGAGATGGTCCACGGAGGCACGCCCTGCGGCGTCGTGGTCTGCGCGGCCAGACTCGGCACGAACGACCTGGTCGAGACCATCGACTGGTGGACGAAGGCCCGGGTCCCGGTGTGGGGGGTCATCCCCGAGCGGGTGGGCATCGCCGCGGGGCCCGAGAGCCGCCTCTACCGGGAGGGCCTCGACGCCTACGAGCAGGTGTTCCGGCGGGCCCACCGGGCCCGCTGACCCGACGGTGAGCGAGGCCGACAGGACAGGGCGCCGCTCGTCCCTCCTCGCCGGCCGGGTGTGCGTGGTCTCGGGCGTCGGTCCGGGGCTCGGGCGCCAGACGGCGCTGCAGCTCTCGGCCCACGGGGCCGACGTGGTCCTGGCCGCCCGGCGGGCCGAGGTGCTCGAGGTGGTGGCGGGGGAGATCGAGGCAGCCGGGGGCCGGGCCCTCGCCGTCCCCACGAACATGACCGACGTCGAACAGTGCGGGCGGGTGATGGCCCGGGCGGCCGAGGAGTTCGGCGGCGTCGACGTCCTCGTGAACAACGCCTTTCGGGTCGACGTCTTCGAGTCCTTCGAAGAGGTCGACCTCATGAAATGGCAGAAGATCGTCGAGACGAACCTCTTCGGCTCGCTCAAGATGACCAAGGCCGCGCTGCCGCACCTGCGCCAGCGGGGCGGCGGGTCGGTGGTGATGGTGGCCTCGATGGTGACGCGCAAGCCCCAACCGCTGCAGGGGGGCTACACGATCTCCAAGGGCGCGCTGATGACCGCCACCCGGGTGCTCGCCTACGAGCTCGGGGTGCACCACATCCGGGTGAACGCCGTGGTGCCCGGATGGATGCTCGGCCCCTCCGTCGACATCTACGTCGAGATGACCTCGGCGAGCCGGGGCGTCACCGGGGACGAGGTGATCCGGGAGCTGGCGGCGGCCGTCCCCCTCGGTCAGGTGCCGAGCGACGAGGAGGTGGCCGGGACGATCGTCTATCTGGCCTCGGACCTCTCGGCCGCCGTCACCGGCCAGGCCATCGACACGAACGGCGGTGAGGTCTTCGCCTGACCCGGGCGTCGGGCCGGGCCCCCGGCCTACGGTGACGCCATGACGCTCCCGCTCGCCGGCATCAAGGTCATCGACTTCTCGGAGCACGGTTTCGTGCCGTCGGCCGCGGCGGCCCTCGGCGACTGGGGGGCCGACGTGGTGAAGATCGAGCGGCCCGACGGCGACCCGATGCGCCAGATCATCAAGAACGGGCTCGTGGCCGACGCCGACGGGTACGACTACCTGTTCCAGCTCGTGAACCGGAACAAGCGCGGCGTGTCGATCGACGTGCTCAACCCGGCGGGCCGGGAGGTGTTCGAGCGGCTCGTGAAGTGGGCCGACGTCTACATCACGAACCAGCTGCCCCGGGTGCGGCGCAAGCTGCGCACGGAGCCCTCCGACCTCTTCGCCATCAACGAACGGCTCGTGTTCGCCAAGGGCCACGGCCAGGGTCAGCGGGGACCCGGGGCCGAGCAGGGCGGCTTCGACGCGGTGTCGTTCTGGTCGCGCGGCGGCCTCGCCCACACGCTCTCCGACCCGGCGTCGGGGCAGCTCGTCGGGGCGCGCCCGGCCCTCGGCGACGTGCCGACCGGCATGTTCCTGGCCGGTGGGGTCTGCGCCGCCCTCGTCCACGTCCTGCGGACCGGCAAGGGCGTGGTCGTCGACACGTCGCTCCTCAACGGGGCCAACTGGACGCTCAGCCCGGACCTGGCCTACGCCTCGCTCGTCGGGGCCGAGGCGCCCCGCCGGACGTCGGCACCGGGGGACCGCAGCCCGCTCGGCTGGACCTACACCACGAGTGACCGCCGCTGGCTCATGTTGATGATGCTCGACGAGGGCCGCTACTGGGCCCAGACCTGCCGGGCCCTCGGCGTGGAGGACCTCATCGACCGCTTCCCCGACGACGACGGCCGACGGGCCGCCTGGGGACTGATCTGCGAGCGCTTCACCGCCGCCATCGGCGGGTTCACCCGCGACGAGCTCGCCCGCCGGCTCACGGCCGAGGATTGCATCTACTCGTTCGTGGCCTCCCCGCCCGAGGTGGTGGAGGACCCCGCGGTGGTGGAGAACGGCTACCTGATGGCCCACCCGACCCACGCGCCGCTCCGGTTGGCCGCCGCCCCGGCCCAGTTCGACGACGAGCTCCCGTCCGTTCGGCGCACCGGTCCCGACCTCGGGGCCGACACGAGGGAGGTGCTGGCCGAGATCGGCTACAGCGCGACCGAGGTCACGAGCCTCGTCGAGGCCGGAGCCGTCGTAACCGCCGACTGAAAACGCGGCCCGACCCGGCGGTCAGGCCCCGGCCAGGTCCCGGCGGTGGAAGGCCACCGCGCCGAGCGCGGCCATCGCCACCCCGAGGCCGGCGAGCACCAGGTCGACCGTCCAGTCGGGTTGGACGGCGGGGGCCGCGGCCATCTGGTGGAAGAGCGAGGTGTCGAGCAGCCAGTGGTTCAGGTTGGCTGCGCCGCCGACGAACTCGACGAGGAATGACCAGCCGACGATGCCGTAGACGACGACCGAGGTGGCCCGGGGCAGGATGCCGAAGGCGAGGAGGCCGGCTCCGAGGACGAAGACGGCCGGCGGCACCGCGTTGACCCCGGCCTCGAGCAGCTTCGGCAGGGCGACGCCCGCCCCTTCGCCCGTCGCCCCGAACCACGAGAACAGCCCGCCTACGACCCCGGCGACGACGAGCGAAGCGACGGCCACCCCGGCCCGCCCGCCGATCCAGCGCCAGCGGGACACCGCCCGGGACAAGAAGGGCTCGAGGCGTTCGCTCGCCTCCTCCTCGCGCGCCGCGCTGGCCTGGCCAGCGGCCATGAGCGCGGCCAGGGCGGCGACGATGACGAACGACAGGCCGAGATAGAGCACGGCGCCGGTGCCCCGCAGCCCCAGCCGGGCGATCACCTGCTCGGCCGTCTTCGACGCGCCGACCGCCTCGCCCCCGGCCTTGGCGATGAGCCCCAGCATGAGGCCGGTCACGGCGACCGCCACCCCCCAGCCGAGGATGGACGGGCGGGTGAGTCGCAGCGTCGCCCCCGTCGGCCCGTTGAGGAGGCGGGTCCGGGCCGGCGCCTCGGTGCGGTCCGGCACGGTGCTGGCCCCGAGGTCGCGCCGGCCGGCCAGGTGGACGGCGAGCAGCACGCACCCGAGCGTGAACGCGGCGATCGGGAGGAAGGCCAGCGGACGGGGCGAGGTGAGCGGCTGGAGCTGCTCCACCCAGCCGAGCGGCGACACCCAGCGCAGCCAGAGGAGCCCGGTGCCCGAGTCGGCCACCATCCGCAGGAGGTAGGCCAGCCCGAGCACCGCCCCGGCGTAGCTGGCCGCCTGGCGCCGGGTCGGAGCGAGCTGGCTCGTGAGCGTGCCGAAGGCCAGGAACATGGCCGCCGAGGCCGTGAGGGCGAGGGCCAGGTACAGCGCCTCGTCGGGGGTGATGAGCGCCTTGCTCGACCGGCCGACCACCGTCGTGATGAGGGCCGTGAGGACGTAGAGGACGGCCCACCCGGCCGCGAAGCCCACGACCGCGTACGCCGTGGCCCGCCGACGAGTGGTCTGGCCGGCGAGCAGCACCTCCCATCGTCCGGCGTCCTCCTCACCCCGGAGGAGCCGGGTGGCGGTGAGGAGCCCCCACACCCCGCCCACGAGACTCAGGATCATGGTGGCGCGCCAGGCGACGAAGCCGTGCACCGTGCCGATGTGGTGGGCGGGTCCGAGGATGGCGCTGATCCCGGTGTTGAAGCCGATGGACACGACGAGCTGGTGGCGCTGCGCCGCCGTCTTGTAGGTCGAGCTGTAGGCGAAGGCCGAGACGGCCACGTAGAGGCCGAACACGTAGCCCCACAAGGCAGCGGCCCGCACGACCCGGCGCGCCGTGAGCCGGGCCACCGCCAGCTCCGGGTGGCCGCCGGCCGGCGTGGGACCGACGGCCGCCGGGGGCGGCGCCAGCGCGGCCTCAGTCGCCATCGGTGGCCGCTCGGGCTCCGTCCCGGAGGGCCCCGTTGCCTCCGCCGTACTGGGCCAGGAACAGCTCCTCGAGGGAGGGCTCGCGGCTCGTGAGGTCCCGCACGTCGGCCGCGGCGAGGACCCGGAGCAACGGCTCCACGCTGCCCCGCACCTGGCAGCGGACGCTCGAACCGTCCCGCTCCACCGAAGCGACGCCCGGCACACCCGAGAGGTCGGGGACCGTCCCGTTGAACGTGACCTCCACCTGGCGGGCCGAGAGGTGGCGCATCTCGGCGAGGGTGCCGATCTCGACCAGCCGGCCGGCCCGCAGGATGGCCACCCGGTCGCAGACCGCCTCGACCTCGCTCAGGATGTGCGAGGAGAGGAACAGCGTCTGTCCCCGTGCCTTGGCCTCGCGCACGCACTCCCGGAAGACCTGCTCCATGAGCGGGTCGAGCCCGCTCGTCGGCTCGTCGAGGACGAGGAGGTCCGGTCGGCACATGAGGGCGGCCACCAGCACGAGCTTCTGGCGGTTCCCCTTCGAGTAGGTGCGGACCTTCTTCGATGGGTCGAGGTCGAAGCGCTCGAGGAGGGCCTCGCGGTAGGCGTCGTCCACCCGACCCTGGACCCGGCCGAGGAGGTGGAGGGTCTCCTTCCCCGTGAACGAGGGCCAGAGGTTGGCCTCGCCGGGCACGTAGGCCAGCCGCCGGTGGAGCTCGACGGTCTGCCGCTGGCAGTCGAGCCCGAAGATCGTGGCGCTCCCCGCCGTCGGGCGGATGAGCCCGAGGAGGAGGCGGATGGTGGTGGTCTTCCCCGAGCCGTTGGGCCCGAGGTAGCCGAGCACCTCGCCCTCCTCGACCTCCAGGTCGAGGTCGGTCAAGGCGACCACCGGCCCGTAGTGCTTGGACAGGCCACGGGTGCTGATCACCGTCGACATCGTCACCGATACTCCCAAAGATCGACCAGGGTCCGAGGTCTCTACCTGACCGAGGGCGGGGAGCACAGCACCCGGGCCCGGCTTGACGGGCCGGGCAACCGGACCAAGATGGCAGTCCAGAACCGGGGCTCGACACCATTCAGGGGGTTCCCATGCCCACGACCGACCAGGCAGTCGGGACCGACACCGCCGCCGACGACGTGGCCGGCGGCACGGGGCCGACGATCGCCCCGGAGGGCTACCGCTTGGCCTCGGCGCCCGGCCCGTTGGGCGCCGAAGAGCTCGGCATCCTCGACGCCTGGTGGCGGGCGGCGAATTACCTCGCCGTCGGTCAGATCTACCTCATGGACAACGCCCTGCTCGAGCGGCCGCTCGTCGCCGAGGACGTGAAGCCGAGACTGCTCGGACACTGGGGCACCACCCCCGGCCTGAACCTGATCTATGCCCATGCCAATCGGGCCATCAAAGAGCGCGACCTCGACGCCTGCTACGTGATGGGTCCGGGCCACGGAGGTCCGGGACCGAACGCCTGCGCCTGGCTGGAGGGCGCGTACACCGAGCGCTATCCGTCGATCCGTCGCGACGCTGAGGGCATGCACCGGCTGTTCCACCAGTTCTCGTTCCCGGGCGGGGTCCCCTCCCACGTGGCGCCGAACACGCCGGGTTCGTTCCACGAGGGCGGGGAGCTCGGCTATGCGCTCCTGCACGCCTACGGTGCCGTGCTCGACCGTCCGGAGCTCGTCGTCTTCTGCGTCGTCGGCGACGGGGAGGCAGAAACCGGGCCGCTGGCCGCGAGTTGGCACGCCAACAAGTTCGTCAACCCGCTGCAGGACGGCGCCGTGCTGCCGATCCTGCACCTCAACGGGTACAAGATCGCCAATCCGACGATCCTCGCCCGGATCGACGAGGAGGACCGACGTGAGCTGCTGCGGGGCTACGGCTACGACCCCCGGGTCGTCACGATCACGACGGACACCAATCCGGCCGAGGCCCACCAGGCCTTCGCCACGGCCCTCGACGGGTGCCTCAACTCGATCGCCGAGATCCGGGCGGCGGCCGGTCGGAGGGACCACGGGCTGCCCCGCTGGCCCATGATCGTGTTGGACTCCCCCAAGGGATGGACCGGGCCGCCGGTGGTCGACGGGCAGCAGGTCGAGGGCACCTTCCGGTCCCACCAGGTGCCGATCCCCGCCGCCCGTACGAACGCCGGCCACCGACAGGCCCTCGAGGCGTGGATGCGCTCCTATCGACCGGAGGAGCTCTTCGACGAGGATGGCGCGCCGGTCGACGAGCTGCTCCAGTTCCCGCCCCGAGGGGACCGGCGCATGAGCGCCAACCCCGTGGCCAACGGCGGGGCGCTCCTCGTCGATCTGGAGCTGCCGGACTTCCGCGACTACGCGGTCGACGTCCCCCGTCCCGGGGTGGCCACCAACGAGGCGACGAGGGTGCTCGGTGGCTGGGTACGGGACGTCATCTCGGCCAACCCCGACAACTTCCTCCTCTTCGGCCCCGACGAGGTGGTCTCCAACCGCCTCGGCGACGTGTTCGATGTCACAGGGCGGAAGTGGATGGCGGCCACCGTTCCCGGCGACGACCACCTGGCGAGGGACGGTCGGGTCATCGAGGTGCTCTCCGAGCATCTCTGCGAGGGACTGTTGGAGGGCTACCTCTTGACCGGGAGGCACGGGCTCTTCACGTGCTACGAGGCCTTCATCCACATCGTCGACTCCATGTTCAACCAGCACGCCAAGTGGCTGGAGGCGGCCTCGAAGATCCCGTGGCGCCGCCCGGTGGCCTCGCTCAACTACCTGCTCACCTCCCACGTGTGGCGCCAGGACCACAACGGGTCGACCCACCAGGACCCCGGGTTCCTGACCGTGGTCATGAACAAGAAGCCGAGCGTGGTGAGGGTCTACCTACCCCCGGACACCAACTGCCTCTTGTCGGTGGCCGACCACTGCCTCAGGAGCCGGCAGTACGTCAACGTCATCGTCGCGGGGAAGCAGCCCTCGCTCGACTACCTGGACATGCAGGAGGCGGTCGAGCACTGCACCCGGGGGATCGGCGTGTGGGAATGGGCCTCGACCGAGGTCGCCGGCCAGGTCCCCGACGTCGTGCTGGCCTGCGCCGGTGACGTGCCCACGCTGGAGACGTTGGCGGCGGCCCAGCTCATCCGCACCCATTTGCCCGACCTGAAGGTGCGCGTCGTCAATATCGTCGACCTCATGCGCCTGCTCCCAGCTTCCGAGCATCCCCACGGGCTCACGGATGCCGAGTTCGACGCCCTGTTCCCCGTCGATTGTCAAGCGATCTTCGCTTTCCACGGCTACCCCCTCACGATCCACCAGCTCACCTACCGCCGGGCCGACCACGACAACTTCCACGTCCGAGGGTTCATCGAGGAGGGCACGACGACCACGCCGTTCGACATGGTCATGATGAACAACCTCGACCGCTACCACCTCGTGATGGACGTGATCGACCGGGTACCCGGCCTCGGCCCGCGAGCGGCCAGTGTCCGCCAGGCCATGGTCGACGCCCGCGACGTCGCGCGGGCCTGGACGAGAGACCAGGGAGAGGACCATCCGGACGTCCTCGGATGGACCTGGTCGGGTGACCAGCCGGCTCGTGGCTGAACGCTTCGCCTGCCGAACCCGGGGCGACGGCACCGGCGCGGTGGAGCGGGGGATCCGGCTGACGAGTCGCCCCAGCGGGCGTTGATGAGGGTCTTCGTCGTCAACGCCGGGTCGACCAGCGTGAAGCTGCGGATGATCGAAGACGACGACCGAGTCAGCGCCGCCGTCGACCTCGACGCGACCGGGACGGCGTTGCCGGACGAGCTGGACCGCTTCCTCACCGAGTTCGGTCCCGCCGATGCCACCGGGCATCGGGTCGTTCACGGTGGACCGCTCACCCGGCCGACGGTCGTCGACGACGGTGTCCGTAGGGTCCTCGACGAGGTCGCCAACCTCGCGCCGCTGCACGACCCGCCAGCGCTGGCGGCCATCGACGCCCTACGGTCGCTGCGGCCTGGCGTGCCCGCCGTGGCCTGCTTCGACACCGCGTTCCATACGACCATCGGGCCTGAGGCCGCCACCTACGCCTTACCGGTGGCATGGACAGAACGATGGGGGCTCCGCCGCTACGGCTTCCACGGATTGAGCTGTGA
>DATGZH010000037.1:0-47699 GCA_035297265.1 Acidimicrobiales bacterium
TTTCTGGGTGGTTCTTGGATTGGTCTCCTGAACACCTACCTCGCGGCAGGGCTCAGGAGGGGGACCACCACCTCACTTCAACAACTTCGGGGACACCGTCCGCGCACGACGCCGACCCGACAGCCGACCCGACAGCCGACCCGACGGCCGACCCACAGCCGACTTCGACAGCAGTCTGAGAACCGGTATAGGGCCGCCCCTCTGGATCACGACCGACCTACGGTCCGGCCACCCCGGTCAGCGGCTGCGGAGACCGCCGAACGGAGCACATCGGTCTGGGACTTCGCCGCCGAGATCCCGGCCGTGCACGTCTCGCAGAGCTCGAACCGACGTCGTCTCGCGTTGTGGGGCAGGGGCGGCACAGCAGTCGCCCCCCGACCTTTCTGAGCGGGTGGAAGAGATTCTGAGCTTCGAACTGGGCAAGGTGATTATCGCCCTGTGGGCGGTCGCACCCCGGGTCCCAGACGTGTGAGAATCGACCCCGATGAGCACCGTCAACCTCGCCGAGGAACGACGCCGGCGCCGGCGCGCCGGGGACCCCCGCCTGTCGGCCGAAGGTCGGGCCATCCTGCTCCGGATCGCGACTGGTGACCTCCAAGACGAGTTCCAAGCGGCCCTCGACGAGGACCTGGCTACCGACCCGATCTTGGGCCCCGGCCCCGACCGCGACGACGTCTGAGTACCGCTCCCGCACCAACCACCGGTGATCGTCATCGACGAGTATCTGGCGGTGAGGGTGGTCGCAGGGAGCTGGCCCGAGGCCCTGCCAGACAGTGAGGACCTCGCCATCACCGCAGGCACCCACTGGCGCCTGCTTCGGCGGCTCCACGGCCCGAGCGGCGGGCAGCTCTCGCAGATCCTCGCCGCCTTGAGTCCGACGGATCGGGAGACCATCCGGTTCCCCCACCCCGAGGTGCTCTCGGTGCTCGACTCCCGACCGCTCCTCGACGAAGCCGCCCAGATCGCCGTCCGCTACGGCGGGACCGGATGGCTAGTCGCCGAGACCCTGGCGGCCGGCCTCACCTACGGTCGGGCGCTCTATTCGGGACCGAGCGCAATGTCGGCCGGACACTCGGCACCGCCGCCCACGACCTCGACATCACGGTCACCGTCGCCGGCTGAGCTGATACCTTCGCCGCGAGAGATATAGCCACCAATTGGGCGTTGCGAGATACCTGTGCGTGAACGACCGATGAGAAGCCAGAGTTGGATGGTAAGGGCCCTGCCTCTCGCAGGAGCTGGTCTGGCATGCATTATCATTGCGGCGCACGGTTATTGGAAGATAGCGCTCGTACCAGGCGCATTGGTTCTAGCTGTATCAGGCCTTTCCGGTTACGCCATTTATCAGTCGTGGCGCGTGCCAACCGGCGGAAGCTTTCTCTGGAGAGGGTTGGTGCTCTATCGGGGAAGGGATCTCGAGTCGCTGAAGTTTCTTGGCCTGCGGATGAGGAGAGGCCGAATACATCAGTTCTTTGGTTGGGGCAGATCAGTTGGGTATCTGGAGATTCGTCAGTCCGGTTTTCATTGGACTGCTGGGTCATGGACGAATCTAGGTCTGGGTGCTGCAGAAGGAACCATCGATGTTCCCTGGAACATGGTCGAAGTGGTCAAGGTCGCCGATGCACCGAGACGTGACCCTTCGTTGGGGGGCATGGTTACGCTGAAGTGTTGTGACTGGGATTCATCATTGTCCGGAGAATTCCTGGGGTCACAAGAAGAACTTGCAAGTGCGATAGCTCGTGCCACTGCTCCGCAATCGGGCTCTGCGGATCTCAGCGAGGTCTGACCGTGACGAACAGATCCCAGTCCGGCATAGAACAGGAGCGCACCGAGAAGTGCGTGAAGTTCGTGAGACCGAACGGCCGAGCACTGACCAGGGAGAACGAAGCGGAAGGCTCCGGGGGAGAGACTCGAACTCTCAACCTAGCGGTTAACAGCCGCTTGCTCTGCCGATTGAGCTACCCCGGAAGGACTGTGCGTAGTCGACCGAAGATAGCAGCCCCCACGAACGTCTCGACCCCGGCGACGTCGACCGAGGAGGGCCGAGCGGGGACGGGTCAGGTCTCTTCGAGGTAGTCGCGGAGCAGGTGGGCGGCGTCGGGCCGGCGGAGCTTGGCGAGGGTCTTCGACTCGATCTGGCGGACCCGCTCCCGGGTGACGCCGAACTCCTTGCCCACCTCCTCGAGGGTGCGGATCTTGCCGTCGTCGAGGCCGAACCGGAGGCGCACGACGTCCTGCTCGCGCGGCGAGAGCTGGGCCAGCACCTCTTTGACCGCCTGGTCGAGCATGGCCCTCGCCGCGGCGTCATCGGGGACCACGGCCCCGCGGTCCTCGATCAGGTCCGACAGGGAGAAGTCGTCCTCGTCACCCACCGGCTGCTCGAGCGACACGGTGTCCTGGTTGATCCGCTGGATCTCCCGCACCCGCTCGATCGGGAACTCGACTCGCTGTGCCACCTCCTCAGAGGTGGGCTCGCGCCCCAGCTCCTGGAGGAGTTGGCGCTGCACCCAGACGACCTTGTTGATGGTCTCGACCATGTGGACGGGGATCCTGATGGTGCGGGCCTGGTCGGCGATGGCCCGGGTGATGGCCTGACGGATCCACCACGTGGCGTAGGTCGAGAACTTGAAGCCCTTCGTGTAGTCGAACTTGTCGACGGCCCGCATCAACCCGAGGTTGCCCTCCTGGATGAGGTCCAAGAAGGCGAGACCCCGGTTGCGGTAGCGCTTGGCGATCGACACCACGAGGCGCAGGTTGGCCTCGATGAGGTCGTCCTTGGCCTTGAGCCCCCGCCGCCGGACCCGCCGCAGCGCCGACTGCTCGGCCGACTCGAGCAGGTCGCACTGGGGCCCGCCGTTCTCCTCGGCCAGGGCGTGGGCGGCCAGTTTCTCGGCCGCCTCGTTGCCGGCCTCGATCCGCTGGGCCATCTCCACCTCGAGCTCGGCCGAGAGCAGCGCGACCTTGCCGATCTCCTTCAGGTAGGTGTGGACGGGGTCCTCGGCGACATTGCCGAAGTACTCCGAGCTGGAGGACGACCTCGCCCGGGGGCTGCCGTTGCCGTTCCGGCTCGACCGGGCCGAGCGGCGAGACGTCGTCTCCTCTTCCTCGTCGGCGAGCACCTCGACATCGGCATCGGAGGATCCGGGTCGTTCCTCGTCGTCGACGTGGGCGCCGTTGGTGGCCACCGCTTCGATGGCGGTGGGGTCCGGGACGTCGTCGACGAAGATGATGCCCTCGGCGCGGACGCGTTCGATGACCCGTTCGATGGCGTCGGGGGTGAGCTCGACGGACTCCACAGCGTCCATCAGATCATCGGGACTCAACGAGCCTTGCGCGCGACCCACCTCGAGGAGACGGGTGAACTCGTCCTCCAAGATGCCGGGCGGGAGATCGTCGCCGGGAGGTGCGGACTGCGGCGGCCCACTGCGGGCGCCATCTGCCGCCTCCTCCGATTGGCTGATCATCGGACCTCCCCAACCCTCTCCACGAGCCACGCTACCAAGTGGTCTGCTGCCTCGCGACCGCTTCGCTGATCGTCCAGGTCCTCCAGCCACAGGCGCACACGGGCGGCGTCGGCTGCGGCCGAAGTGAACGAATCGGGTGAGGTGCGCGCTTCGGCCTGCAGATCGGCGAGAGCCCGCTTGGTGGCCGAGCGCACGAGTTGGTTGACGACCGCGTCGACCGGGTCACCGAGGCCGTCCCCGGGCAACATCGGCTCTTCGACGGCCAAGCGACGGAGCAAGTCCGCCACGTCAGGCGGGGCCTCCTCGATCGCCTCGTGCAGGTTGTCCGACGCCACGAGCGTCGTGAAGGCCCTTCGCTGGAGCTCGTCGTCGAAGAGCAACTCTTCGAGACGGTCGGCCACCGCCTCGGGCTGGTGCACGGCGAGCCGCAGCGCCTCGAGGCCCGGCCGCCCGGCCGCCGCCTGCGTCGCTCGACGGCCGTTCCGGCCGGTCGGACGGTCGGGCTCCACGTCGCTCTCGCCGGGCGGGGGCTCGGCCGGTGGGCCGGCGTCGTCCCGGCGCCGCGACCGCTCCTTGGGTGGCTCGGCCGGGCGCTGCCGGGCCGCCTCGAGGTGCTCGCGCATGCGCTCGGGCTCGAGGCGGCAACGGTCGGCCACCTGCATCACGTACTGGTCCCGGACGAGGTCGACCGGGTGCTCGGCCACCACGGCGAGGGCCCGCTCGGCCGCCCGGGCCCGACCCTCCGCCGTGCTCAGGTCGGCCGACTCGAGCACCCGGTCCACCCGGAACTGGAGGAACGGGCGGGCCTCGGCCACCGCCCGCTGCAGCTCGCCGGGGTCCGACCGGGCGAGGTCGGCGGGGTCGGTGCCCGGCGGGAGGGCGGCCACCGCCACGTCCACCTCGTGGCGGCGCTCCCACTCGTAGACGCGCGACGTGGCCGACTGCCCGGCGGCGTCGGCGTCGTAAGCGAGCACGATGCGCTTGGCGAAGTTGCGCAGCAGCTTGAAGTGGTCCTCGGCGAGCGCCGTGCCGCAGGTGGCGACGGCCCGGGGCACGCCGGCCTGGAAGCAGCCGATGACGTCGGTGTAGCCCTCGCACACCACGACCTCGCCGGTGGCGATGACGTCCTGCTTGGCCCAGTTGAGCGCGTAGAGCGTGCGGCGCTTGGCGTAGATGGAGGTCTCCTGGGAGTTCTTGTACTTCGGCTCGGGTCGCGCCTCTTCGCCACCGGTCGTCGGCAGGATCCGGCCGCCGAGGGCGATCGGCCGGCCGGCCGGATCACAGATCGGGAACATGACCCGGGCCCGGAAGGCGTCCTGGAGCCGGCCCCGCCGGTTGACGAAGCCGAGGCCGGCCCCGGTGAGGACCCGCTCGGGGACGCCCAGCGCCTGGGCGAGAGCGTCCCAGTCGTCGGGCGCCCAACCCAGGCGGAACCGGCGGACGACCTCGCCGTCGTAGCCCCGGGAGCGCAGGTAGTCGCGGGCCCGTCCGGCGTCCTTGGCCGAGAGCAGGCGCTCGTGGTACCAGGCGACGGCCTGTTCCATGGCGTCGAGCAGCTCGGTCCGGCGCCGGCGGTCCGGTCCGGCCTCGGCGTCGTCGTGGATGGTGACGCCGGCCCGGTCGGCGAGGAAGCGCACGGCGTCGGCGAAATCGAGGTGCTCCGTGGCCCGCACGAAGCTGATGGCGTCACCGGAGGCCTGGCAGCCGAAGCAGTAGTAGAGGCCGGCCTCGGGGTTGACGCTGAACGAGGGGGTCTTCTCGGTGTGGAACGGGCAGAGCCCGACGAAGCGCCGGCCCTGCTGGCGGAGGGCCGAGTGCTCGCCGATCAGCCCGACGATGTCGGTGGCCGCCCGGACCTGGGCCACTTCCTCGTCGGGGATCGCCACAGTGGCGACGGTACCGCGGTGCTGCGACCGACCGGACGGCCGGGTCCGGCGCGCCTCAGACCCGCCGCGACCTTCCCGCCGCCTTGGCCTTGCTGGCCGGCTTCCGGGCCGGCGAAGACTTCCGGCCGACCGGCCCGTTCACCACCGCCGCGCCCTTGCCCCGGGCCCCGTTGGCCGACGGACGGCCCGTTGCCGACCCGGCGAGGACCGCCTGGGCCGCGGCCAGCCGGGCCACCGGCACCCGGAAGGGCGAGCAGCTGACGTAGTCGAGACCCGCCTCGTAGAAGGTGCGGATCGAGGTGGGGTCGCCGCCGTGCTCGCCGCACACCCCGACCTTCAGGTCCGGTCGAGTCGCCCGTCCCCGGTCGACGCCCAGCCGGACGAGCTCGCCCACCCCGTCGGCGTCGACGATCTCGAAGGGGTTGGCCGAAAGCAGCCCGAGCTCGAGGTAGGCCGACATCATCCGGCCCTCGACGTCGTCGCGGGAGAACCCGAAGGTCATCTGGGTGAGGTCGTTCGTGCCGAACGAGAAGAAGTCGGCCACCTCGGCGATCTCCCCCGCCAAGAGGGCGGCCCGCGGCGTCTCGATCATCGTGCCGATCGTGACGTCGAGCGACCCCGTCACCTTTTTCGACCCGGCCTTGGCCCGGGTCCCCTTGACCCCCGACGGCCGCTCGGCCAGCACCTCGGCCACCGACTCCTCGACCCAGCGCCGGGCAAGGGCCATCTCCTCCCGGCTCACGGTGAGGGGGATCATGATCTCGATGACGGGGTGGCCGCCGTCGGCCACCCGCTCCCGGGCCGCCTCCATGAGCGCCCGGACCTGCATGGCGTAGAGACCGGGCTTGATCACCCCGAGGCGCACGCCCCGGGTGCCGAGCATCGGGTTGGCCTCCTGCCAGGAGCGGGCGGCGTCGAAGAGGCGCTGCTCCTCGGGGTCGAGGCCGACGGTGGCCTCCTTCACCGCCAGCTCGTGGGTGGAGGGGAGGAACTCGTGGAGCGGCGGGTCGAGCAGGCGCACCGTGACCGGCAGGCCGTCCATGGCCTCGAGGATGCCCACGAAGTCCTCGCGCTGGACGACCCGCAGCTCCTCCAGGGCGCCGAGCTCGTCCTCTCGGGTCTCGGCCAGGATCATGCGGCGCACGACCGGCAGCCGGTCCTCGCCGAGGAACATGTGCTCCGTGCGGCACAGTCCGATCCCCTCGGCCCCGTGGTGGCGGGCGTTGGCCGCGTCGGGCCCGTTGTCGGCGTTGGCCCGCACCGCCAGGTGCCCGGCCCGGATCTCGTCGGCCCACTCGAGCACCAAGAAGAACTCCGGCGGCGGCTCGGCCGCGGTCAGGGGGACCTGGCCCTCGACCACCACGCCGGCCGTGCCGTCGATCGACAGCCAGTCGCCCTGGGCCACGGTCGTCGACCCGACGGTGAAGTAGTGCCCGCTGATGCGGAGCGACTCGGCGCCCACGACCGCCGGCTTGCCCCAACCCCGGGCCACCACCGCGGCGTGGCTCACGAGGCCGCCCCGGGCGGTGAGGATGCCCTCGGCGGCCAGCATGCCGTGGACGTCCTCGGGCGAGGTCTCGCTGCGCACCAGGATGACCTGCTCGCCCCGGGTCGCCGCCTCGGCGGCGTCGTCGGCCGTGAAGTAGGCCCGGCCGACCGCCGCGCCGGGCGAGGCCCCGAGGCCCTTCGCCAGCACCGGCTGGCCGGTCTCGGCGAAGTGCGGGTGGAGCACCGACGCGAGGTGGTCCTCGGTGATCCGGGAGACCGCCTCGGCCTTGGTGAGCCGGATCTTCGGCTCCGACGTCATGTCGACCGCCATCTTGAGGGCGGCCCGACCGGTGCGCTTCCCCACCCGGGTCTGGAGCATCCAGAGCTTGCCCTGCTCGATGGTGAACTCCGTGTCGCACATGTCGCGGTAGTGGCGCTCCAGGCGGCCGAAGATGTCGAGCAGCTCGTCGTAGACCTTCGGGAAGCCCTTGGCCAGGGCGGAGAGCGGCTCGGTCTTGCGGATGCCGGCGACGACGTCCTCGCCCTGGGCGTTCACCAGGAAGTCGCCGTAGGCCCCCCGCTCACCCGTCGCCGGGTCGCGGGTGAAACCGACGCCGGTGCCCGAGGCGTCGTCGCGGTTGCCGAAGACCATGGCCTGGACGTTGACCGCGGTGCCGAGGTCGTGCAGGATGCGCTCGCGCTCGCGGTAGGCGACGGCCCGCGGTCCGTTCCAGCTGCGGAACACGGCCTCGATGGCCCCCTGGAGCTGCTCGGCTGGGTCCTGGGGGAAGGGGCGGCCGGTGTAGCGCTCGGTGATCTGGCCGTAGGAGTCGACGAGGTAGCGCAGGAGCTCGGTCGGCACCCGGGCGTCGGAGGATGTGCCGGCCAGCTCCTTGGCCGCCTCGAAGAGCGAGTCGAACTCCTCGCCCGGGATGTCGAGGACGATCCGGCCGTACATGGCCACGAAGCGCCGGTAGGAGTCGTAGGCGAAGCGCTCGTCGCCGGTCTGCTTGGCCAGGCCCTCCACGGACTCGTCGTTCAGGCCGAGGTTGAGGACCGTGTCCATCATGCCGGGCATGGAGAACTTGGCCCCCGAGCGCACCGAGACGAGGAGCGGGTCCTTCGGGTCCCCGAGGGCCTTCTTCATCGCCTTCTCGAGCCGGGTGCGGGCCCGGGCCGCCTCGCCGGTCAGCCCGGCCGGCCAGCCCGAGGCCATGTAGGCCCGGCAGGCGTCCGTCGAGATCGTGAACCCCGGCGGCACCGGCAGCCCGAGCACCGACGTCATCTCGGCCAGGTTCGCCCCTTTGCCGCCGAGCAGGTCCTTCATGTCCATGGGCGGGCGGCGGTGCGAGTGGTCGAAGTCGAAGACGTAGGACATCGGTCCTCCACGCAGGGGTCGGGCCGGCGGTTGCCGGCCGTACAAAACTGTACCGGCCTGGGCCGGGGCGCCCGGCGGCGCCTACGTCTCGCCCGTGCGCCGGCGGAGCTCGGCCACCAGCTCGGCGAGCGGCACCCGGACCTGTTCGGTCGAGTCGCGGTCCCGCACGGTCACCGCCCGGTCCTCGAGCGAGTCGAAGTCGACGGTCACGCACCAGGGCGTGCCCACCTCGTCCTGGCGCCGGTAGCGCCGCCCGATCGACTGGGTCACGTCGTAGTCGCACATGAAGTGGGGCTGGAGGAGGTGGAGGACCTCCTTGGCGAGGGGCTCCAAGGTGTCCTTCTTCGAGAGCGGGAGGACGGCCACCTGATAGGGGGCGAGCCGCCAGTGCAGGCGCAGCACCGTACGCTCCTCGCCCGCCACGACGTCCTCGTCGTAGGCGTCGAGGAGGAAGGCCATCATCGTGCGGGTGGCCCCGGCCGCCGGCTCGATGACGTAGGGCACGTAGCGCTCGCCGGTGGCCTGGTCGAAGTACTCGAGGCGCTCCCCCGAGGCCTCGGCGTGGGCCCGCAGGTCGAAGTCGGTCCGGTTGGCGATGCCCTCGAGCTCGTCCCAGCCCCAGGGGAACAGGAACTCGACGTCGGAGGTGGCCGTCGAGTAATGCGACAGCTCGTCGGCCTCGTGTGGCCGCAGCCGGAGGTGCTCGGCCTTGATGCCGAGGTCCGAGTACCAGCGGAGGCGCTCTTTCGTCCAGTACCCGTACCACTCGTCGGCCTCGGCGGGCGGCACGAAGAACTCCATCTCCATCTGCTCGAACTCGCGGGTCCGGAAGACGAAGTTCTGCGGGGTGATCTCGTTGCGGAACGACTTGCCCACCTGGGCGATGCCGAAGGGCGGCTTGCGCCGCGTGGTGTTGAGCACGTTGGCGAAGTTGATGAACATGCCCTGGGCCGTCTCGGGGCGCAGGTAGGCCACGGTGGCGTCCTCTTCGACCGGCCCGGCGTAGGTCTTGAACATGAGGTTGAAGGAACGGGCCTCGGTGAGGTCGCTGGACCCGCAGTTGGGGCAGACGCCCTCGATCTTGTCGGCCCGCCACCGCTCGTGGCAGTTGCGGCAGTCGACGAGGGGGTCGGTGAAGTTGGCCAGGTGACCCGAGGCCGCCCAGACGGCCGGGGGCGACAGGATCGCCGCGTCCAGGCCGACGACGTCGTCACGCAGCTGGACCATGCTGCGCCACCAGGCGTTCTTCACGTTTCGCAGCAGGTTCACGCCGAGCGGGCCGTAGTCGTAGGTGGAGCGGAACCCGCCGTAGATCTCGGCCGAGGGGAAGATCAGGCCGCGGCGCTTGCAGAGGTTGACGACCTTCTCGAGGAGCCCGTCGCCCGACGGACCGGCGGCGGCGCCTTCCCGGTCGCCGGCGTCGTCGCTCACGATCTCGGCCTTCGTCACGCCCGGGAGGCTATCGGCTGCCCGGTGGACCGCCCGACGGCGCGGGGCGCGGGCGCGTCGGCGACGAGCCGCGCGCTGAGCGCGTTGGCGAGGAGCCGGCCCCGCACCGTGAGCACGGCGCGGCCACCGGCCCGGGTCACGAGGCCGTCGAGGTCGGGCGAGTCGGGCAGGGCGGCCACGGGCACGCCGTCGGCCGTGCGGAGGGCGAGAACGAGGGCCTCGAAGCGCCGCGCCTCGGTCGAGAGGACCTCCTCGCCGGCCACGGGGGAGCGGCCGGCTTCGACGGCCGCCACGTAGCGCTCGGGCGTCCGCACGTGCCAGGAGCGGCGGCCCGCCCGGTGGGAGTGGGCCGCCGCCCCCACCCCGAGGTAGTCGCCCTGTCGCCAGTACAAGAGGTGGTGGGCGCACTCGTGGCCCGGACGGGCCCAGTTCGAGATCTCGTACGAGCGGAGGCCCGCCGCGCCGAGCAGGGCGTCGGCCCGCTCGTAGCGACGGGCCTGGACGTCGTCGTCGGGGTGGCGGTCGGGCGCCGCGGCGAGCGGCGTGCCGGGTTCGACGGTGAGGGCGTAGGCGCTCACGTGGGGCGGGGGGGCGGGCAGCGTGAGCACCTCGGCCAGCACCGCCTCCCAGTCGGCGTCGCTCTCGGCCGCCGCCCCGAAGATGAGGTCGACGTTGTAGCTCGCCATGCCGGCCGCCGCGGCGAGCGACGTGCACCGCTCGGCCGCCCCGGGAGAGGGCCGCCGGCCCAGGCTGTCGACCACGTGGCGCCGGGTCGACTGGATGCCGAACGACAGCCGGTTGACCCCGGCCTGGCGGTACGTGGCGAAGCGCGCCTCGTCGGCGTCCTCGGGGTTGCACTCCACCGTCACCTCGGCCCCCGGGACGAGCGGGACCTCGGCCAGGATGCGACAGAGCTCTTCCGCCGGGAGGCGTGACGGGGTGCCGCCCCCGAAGAACACGCTCGTGGTCGGGGGCAGGGCACCGTCGTCGGCCGCCCGGCGGAGCTCGGTGCAGCAGGCGTCCACGTAGCGGCCCATCAGGTGGTCCCGGTCGGTGTAGGTGGCGAAGGCGCAGTAGTCGCAGCGGGCCGCGCAGAACGGCACGTGCACGTAGACCCCGAACAAGGCCGCGCCCGTCCCGGCCACCGGTGGCCCGCTCACGAGAGGCCGGCCACCGCGCGCACGCTGCGGAGTCGCCGGTCGAGGTGCGCCTCCATGGCCTCGGTGGCGAGGGCGGTCACCTCCTCGCTGCCCGGCGGCGGGGGGCCGGCCAGCAGCTCGCCGAGGCCGCCGGAGAGGATGCGCCGGAGGAGGGCCAGGGCCTCGGGCGACACGGCCCGGCCCCGTCGGCACCGCCGGCAGAGGGCCCCGCCCTCGGTCAGGTCGAAGGCCACGAGCGTCACGTCGTCCTCGGTCTCGCCGCAGCTCACGCAGCGGTCGAGCACGGGCCCGGCTCCCTCGGCCACGAGGGCCTTCATGCAGAAGGCCGGGACCACGAGGAGCGGGTCGCGCTCGGGCTGGTCGAGGACCCGGAGCGCCCCGACGAGCATCGAGTAGAGCCCAGAGTCGGCGTGGCGCTCCTGGGCCAACTGGTCGGCCACCTCGAGCAGCATGCAGCCCTTCGCCACCCGGTCGAGGTCCTCGCGCACCACCCGGAAGGCGTCGATCACCTCCACCTGGTTCACCACGTCGAGCTCGCTCCGGCCCTGCCACAAGAGCGCGGCCACGTGGGTGAGGGGTTCGAGCCGGGCCCCGAACTTGCTCGCCGTTCGGCGGACCCCCTTGGCCACGGCCCGCACCTTGCCGTGCCCCTCGGTCAGGAAGACGACGATGCGGTCCGCCTCGCCCAGCCGGTAGGTGCGGAGCACCACCCCCCGGTCCTTGAACAGGCTCATCGCTCGGCCTCGCGCTGCTCGGCCTGCGACGTCGTCGGGCGCGGCGGGCTCGGCCGCCCGCTCAGCAGGTTGCCCCCGGCCACGAGCACGATGAGCACGGCGACGGTGACGAGCGGGGCGATCACCGCCGTGAACCCGATGGCCGCGAGATAGCAGAGCACCCCGAGGACGACCACCGAGGCGGCCACGACGATCCGGGTGACCCTCACGTGGGCACGCCCCCGAAGCGCCGGTCGCGTCGCTGGAACTCGACGACCGCCTCGTAGAGGCGCGTGCGGGAGAACGCCGGCCACGGCTCATCGCTGAACACGAACTCGCTGTAGGCCACCTGCCACAAGAAGAAGTCCGGCACCCGTCGGTCGCCCGACGTGATGACGACCAGGTCGGGATCGGGCAGGTCGGGCCACGTGAGCCCGGCCCGCAGCGCGTCCTCGGTGACCTCGGCCGGGGCGGCGCCGCCGCGCCGCAGGGCCTCCAGGGCGGCGACGATCTCGGCCCGGCCGCTCCCGCCGACGGCGAGCGTCAATGTGAGCACCGGCTCACCGGGCGCCGGCTGTCCGCCGAGGTGCGGCCCGAGCGCCGGGTCGGCCGGGGCGGCGACCCGGACCGCCACGCCCGTCGACGCCAGCTGGTCGCCGTGCGCCGCCAGGAGGGCCGCCCCCTCGGCGGCCAGCGGGGACGCGGCCGCCCCGTCGCTGCCCTGCACGGTCAGCCAGCGCAGGCCGACGAGGAGCGCCCCCTCCACCAGGTCGAGGAGGCCCCCACCAGCGGCCGGGCGACCGCCTGGGCCCTCGTCCGTCGCCAGCAGGGCCACGTGGGCCGGGACCCGGGCCCGGTCGAGGGCCTCCGGCTGCTCGTCGGGCGCGGTGGGCCGCCCTCCCCTCGGCGCCTCGGTGGCCTCGTCCGCCATCGGGCCGAACCTACCGCCGGCCGGCTCGCAGCCGTGACGCAGGCGGGCGCGCCCGGTCAGGGCGCGCCCGCCCGTCGTCAGATCGGTGTGCCGATGAGCACGTGGGGGTGCCGGTTGGCCACGCCGGCCTCACCGCCCACGACGTACACCACGTTCTTGACGAAGCCCGCGCCGCCGGCGTCGTCCCGGATCTCCGGCGTGTTCGACGCCGTGACCACCGTCGCCTTCTTGATCGAGACGATCTGGACCGAGTTCGGCGAGAAGTCCCCGTCGACGACCACGACCGAGCCCTTGATGAGGGCCACGGACTGCTCGGCGTAGGGCACCGTCGTCTCCGGCTGGACGACCATGGCGCCGGTGGCCGGCGTGAAGACGATGACCCGCTGCGAGAAGGCATCGGGGCCGCCGTCACCCGCACCGACGATCACGATGCTCGTCTTGTACTTCACCGCCGAGCAGAAGCTGCTCGGACTGAGGGCGCTGTAGCCCGTGAGCACCGTCCAACTCGGCGGCGAGGCCGCGGTGTTGAGGACGCCGATGTCGCCGTTGTCGAAGTAGTAGACGTTCTTGCCGAGGGCCGCGCCACAGTGCTCGTTACCGTTGAAGGCCGCCGGCAGGTCGCTCGCCGCCGGGAGGGTGGACCAGGTATTGGTCTTCGTCGAGTAGACGTCGACCGCGGTCACCGTGGTCCCGCCGCAGCCGGTGATGCCACCGACCACGTAGATGTTCTTGCCGACCACGGCGGCTACTGGGTCCTCGTCCCGGGCGTTCGGGATGGCCGCGGCGCTCGACCACGAGTTCGACGTCGTGTTGTAGACGTCGACGTCGGTGGTCGCCGGCAGCCCGGAGCCGTCACTGCAGTCGCCCGCACCGCCGGTGATGTCGTAGACGTTGGACTTCACCGTGGCCACGGTCCCCTCGAGGTGCGGGTTGGGCACCGGGTTGCCGAGCGTCCAGTGCAGGTCGGTGAAGCCAGCCGGTTGGATGGAGCTGGCGCCGGCGGTGGCGCTCAAGCCGATCGGCAGCAAGACCGCGGCACCGGCCGCGAGCACCGCGACGAGTCTCAACACACGCATGGGATCGTCCCTCCTCCTGCCGCGGTCAATGTCGGGGCGGATCCCACGGCCTCTGCCGCGGGCCGGGCCGCGGCCGACACGAGCCTGTGCCGGCAACCCCGCCCCGTCAAGCGGTCCCGACCAAACGTTGGTCCTGGGCGGCCTGGGGACCGACGGTCCGGGGCCCGGCGCGCCGTCGGCCATGATCGGGACGTGGAGGACCAAGGTGCGGGCCAGCGCCCCGAGCCCGATGACACCGTCGACGCCGATGAGGCGGTCGACCTGCTCGAGCGGGTGGCCCTCGGGCTCGAGGGGGGCGAGCTGCGGCCCCAGCAGGTCGAGATGTGCCGGGCGGTGGCGAGGTCGCTCGCCACGGGCCGCCACCTCGTGGTGCAGGCCGGCACCGGGACCGGCAAGTCGCTCGCCTACCTCGTGCCCGCGGCCCTGGCCGGCCGCAAGGTGGTCGTGGCCACCGCCACGAAGGCCCTCCAGGACCAGCTGGCCGACAAGGACCTCCCGGCCGTGGCGGCCTCGCTCGACCGCCCGTTCTCCTTCGCCGTCTTGAAGGGGCGGAGCAATTACCTCTGTCGCCAGCGGGCGGCGGAGATCGCCGACCGCGGCGTCCAAGGGCAACTGGCGGCGGAGACCGAGGACGACGAGGCGCACCGGCCCCCGGCGGGCACGCCCAAGGGCCTCGTCGACGAGGTGCGCCGGCTGCTCGCCTGGTCGACCACCGCGGCGACGGGCGACCGGGCCGATCTGCCCTTCGAGCCGGGCGGCCGGGCCTGGGCCATGGTCAGCGTGGGCGCCCGGGAGTGCCCCGGCGCCTTCCGCTGCCCGTCGGGGGCCGAGTGCTTCGCCGAGGCGGCCCGGAACGAGGCGGCGGCGGCCGACGTGGTCGTCGTGAACACCCACCTCTACGGGGCGCACCTGGCGAGCGGCGGGGCGGTCCTCCCCGAGCACGACCTCGTGGTCTTCGACGAGGCCCACGAGGTCGAGGCGGTGATGACCGAGAGCCTCGGCGTCGAGATCTCGCCCGGTCGCTTCGGCGCCCTCGCCGCGCTGGCCCGTCCGCTCCTCGGCCGTCCCGAGCAGGCGGAGACGGCCGACGCGCTGCGGGACGTGGCCGACCGCCTGCTCGTCGAGACAGCCGAGCGCCTCGGGTCCCGGGTGCTGGTCGGGCCGGGTGACGGCGTCGAGGGGGCCGAGGTGGCCGACCGGCGCCTCTCGGACCTCCTCACCCTGGCCTCGATGCGCCTCGAGCAGGTGCTGGCCGGGTTGCGGGCCGGACGCGACGACCGGCTCGACGACCAGGCCGGCCGGCGGGCCCGGGCCCTGAGCGCGGCGGGCGCCCTCCTGGCCGACGTGGCCCGGCTGATCGGCCGGGGGGCCGACGACGTGGCCTGGGTGGACGGGAGCCCCCGGGCGCCGCTCCTCCGGCTCTCCCCCATCGACGTGGGTCCGGCCCTCGCCGAGTCGCTCTGGCCCGTGGTCACCGCGGTCTGCACGAGCGCCACGATCCCGGCGCGCCTGCCCGAGCGTCTCGGGCTCCCGGCCGACGACGTCGACGTGCTCGACGTCGGCAGCCCGTTCGACTACCGGTCCCATTCGCTCCTTTACGTCGCCCGCCACCTGCCCGACCGTCGGCGCCCCGAGTCCGAGCCCGCCCTCCACGAGGAGCTCGCCGCGCTCATCGAGGCGGCCGGGGGTCGCACCCTCGCCCTCTTCACGAGCCGCCGGGCCACCGAGGCCGCGGCGGCGGCCCTCGCCCCCCGCCTCCCCTACCCGCTCCTCGTCCAGGGCGAGCGGCCGAAGGCCCGGCTCCTCGCCGAGTTCGCCGAGGACGAGTCCTCGTGCCTCTTCGCCACGCTCGGCTTCTGGCAGGGGGTGGACGTGCCCGGGCGGGCCCTCACGCTCGTCACCCTCGACCGCCTGCCGTTCGCCCGGCCCGACGACCCGCTGCTCGAGGCCCGACGGGAGCGGGCGGGCGACGCCGCCTTCCGCCTCGTCGACGTGCCGCGGGCGGCCACGCTCCTCGCCCAGGGGGCCGGACGGCTCATCCGGCGGGCCGAGGACCGGGGTGTCGTCGCGGTGCTCGACCCCCGCCTGGCCACCGCCAACTACCGCCACGTCCTCCTCGCCGGGCTGCCGCCCATGCGCCGGACGACCGACCGCCGCCAGGTCGAGGACTTCCTCCGCCGCATCCTCGACGACGCCCCGTCGCCCGACGCCGGCCGCAGCCGGGGGGCCCTCGCCGGCCGCCAGCGCGACGTTCAGTAGCCGAGCTCGTCGAGGGCGTCCTCCCGGCGCTGCCAGCGGGGTTCGACCCTCACGAAGAGCTCGAGGTAGGCGCCGGGCGGGAGCTGCTCGCGCACCGCGGTGCCCACCTCTTTCAGCACCTCGCCGCGGCGGCCGATGACGATGGCCTTCTGCGAGTCCCGCTCGACCAGGATCTCGCAGCGGATGCGGGGCCACTCCCACTCGGTCACCCGGCAGGCGATGGAGTGGGGCAGCTCCTCCCGGGCCCGCACGAGCAGCTGCTCGCGGACCAGCTCGGCCACCGCGAGACCCTCGGGCGTGTCGGTGACCATGTCCCTCGGGTAGTAGGCCGGGCCCTCCTCGAGGCCGGCCACCACGGCGTCGGCGAGGGCGGGCACGCCCTCGCCGGTCAAGGCGGCGACCGGGAAGTAGTCGACGCCCCCGGCGAGGGCCGGCCGGCCGGCCTCCTCGGCCAGCCGCTCGACGGTGGCCGCCGCACTGGCCAGGCGCTCGACCACCTGCACCTTCTGGGCCCGGTCGACCTTGTTCACGACCACGATCAGCGACGGCGGGCCCTCCCCGGCCGACGCCTGGAGGGCCCGGCCGAGGACGAGACGGTCACCCGGGCCGATGAGGGCGGTGGCGTCCACGACGGCGAGGAGGACGTCCACGTCGGCCAGGGAGCCGGTGGCGGTCTCGTTCAGCCGCCGTCCGAGCGGGGTGCGCGGCCGGTGGAGGCCGGGCGTGTCGACGAAGACCACCTGGGCGTCGGGCCGATGCAGCACACCCCGGACGTTGAACCGGGTCGTGTTGGGCGCGGTGGCGGTGATCGTGACCTTGGTCCCGACGAGCGCGTTGACGAGCGTCGACTTGCCGACGTTGGGCCGTCCGACGACGCTGGCGAAGCCCGAGCGCACGGCGCGTCAGGCGGGACGTTCGACGTCGGCGGTGGGGGGCGGGGCGGTGCGCTCGATGCGCACCCGTCCGATGCGCCGGCCCTGCACCCGCTCGGCCACGAGCCGGAAGCCGTCGACCTCGACGGCCTCGCCCTCGCGCGGTATCCGGCCGGCGAGGTCGAGCACGAGACCGCCCACCGTGTCCCAGGCCCCCTGCGGCAGCTCGGCGTCGAGGAGGTCGTCCACCTCGTCGACGGTCATCCGGCCGGTCACCACCAGCCCGCCGTCGGGCAGCCGCTCGACGGGCGGCTCCTCGACGTCGTACTCGTCGACGATCTCGCCGACGAGCTCCTCGATGAGGTCCTCCAACGTGACGAGCCCGGCCGTCCCGCCGTACTCGTCGACCACGATCGACAGGTGGATCTTGCGCTCCTGCATCTCGGGGAGGAGCTCGGCCAGACGCTTGGTCTCCGGCACGAAGTGGG
Organism: Acidimicrobiales bacterium; assembly: GCA_035297265.1. Lineage (GTDB taxonomy): Bacteria > Actinomycetota > Acidimicrobiia > Acidimicrobiales > RAAP-2 > DATGZH01. The sequence continues at coordinate 17,165 of DATGZH010000037.1, forward strand.
CCGGCCGGAGGTGGCGGCGCAACTCGTCGCCGCCCTTGCCGTCGTGCTCGGCCCGGACGAGATCCTTCGTGTAGGCCACGCCGACGACGTCGTCAACGTTGTGCTCGTAGACCGGCAGCCGGCTGAAGCCGGCGGTGAGCGCCGCCTCGAGCGTGGCCGAGACCGAGCTCCGGTCCTCGGCGGTCACCATGTCGGGCCGCGGCACCATCACTTCGCGCACGACCGTGTCGCCGAACTCGATGATCGAGTGGATGAAGACCCGCTCCCCCGGTTCGATCACGTTCTCGGCGTGGGCCACGTCGGCCATGGCGAGCAGCTCCGACTCCGTGACGTGCCCACGGACCTGCTCGTCGCCCCGCACGCCCAGGATGAACTCGGCCAGCCCGTTCAGGACCGACGAGACCCACCGCACCGGCGGGAAGCCGACGACCGCCGAGACGAGCGGCGCAGCGAACAGCGCGGCCCGCTCGGGGTGACGGACGGCCCAGTTCTTCGGGACCGCCTCGAAGAACACGAAGATCACGATGATCTCGAAGACGATGGCCACGACCACCCCGATGGCCCCGAGCCACCGCCCGGCCAGCAGGCCGACGAGGCTGGCCGACACCAGCTGGCAGATGAGGACGAGGAGGAGCACCGGGTTCAAGAAGCGCTCGGGGTGCTCGACGAGCTGCACCAACCGGCGCGAGCCGCGCCGGCCCTCGTCCGCCAGGGCCTGGGCCTTCACCTTGCCCGTCCGCACGAGGCTCGTCTCGGCCAGGGCGAGGAGCCCCGAGGCCACGAGGAGCACGATGATCACCGCGATGAGGACGCCGTCGACGGGCTGGAACCCGGTCGTGGCGATCACTCGGCCCGCTGCTCCTCGGCCGGCCGGTCGTAGCGGGCGAGCAGGGTGCGCTCCAGGCGCTCCATCTCCTCGGCCTCGGCGTCCCCCTCGTGGTCCATGCCGAGCAGGTGGAGGAGGCCGTGCACGACGAGGAGGGCCACCTCGTCCTCGTAGGCCACGCCGTGCTCCGCGGCGTTCCTCGCCGCCACGGCGGGGCAGACGACCACGTCGCCCAGGAGGAGGAGCGGCTCCTCCCCCGCCTCGGAGCCGGGTCCGGTCCCCCCGAAGTCCGGCGACCGGCCGCCCGGGCCGGTGCCGTCCTCGATCGGGAAGGCCAGCACGTCGGTCGGGCCTGGCCGGGACAAGAAGCGCTCGTGGAGGGCGGCGATGGCCGGCTCGTCGACGAAGAGGAGGGACACCTCGGCGTCGCCCCGCACACCGCGGGCGACGAGGACGTCGCGGGCCAGCGTCACGTAGCGGTCGAGGGCCACCGGGCGGTCGGACTGCTCGTCGGCCGCGTAGACCTCAACGGGCATGGCCGGCGTTCCCGCCGCGGTGCTCGCCCTCGGCCTCGTGGTGCTCGTAGGCGGCCACGATGTCGGCCACGATCTTGTGGCGCACGACGTCGCGCCGGGTGAGGTGGACGAAGGCAACGCTCTCGACCTGGTCGAGCACCTCTTGCAGTCCGACGAGCCCGGAGCGGCCACCCGGCACGTCGATCTGGGTGACGTCCCCGGTGACCACGCACTTCGAGCCGAAGCCGATGCGGGTGAGGAACATCTTCATCTGCTCGGGGGTGGTGTTCTGGGCCTCGTCGAGGATGATGAACGACGAGTTGAGCGTGCGGCCGCGCATGAAGGCGAGCGGCGCCACCTCGATGGTGCCCCGGTCGATCAGGCGCTGGGCGCCCTCGGGCTCCAAGAGGTCGTAGAGGGCGTCGTAGAGGGGGCGCAGGTAGGGGTCGACCTTGGCCATCAGGTCGCCGGGGAGGAAGCCCAGCCGCTCACCCGCCTCGACGGCGGGCCGGGTGAGGATGATCCGGTTCACCTGGCGCGACTGGAGGGCCTGCACGCCGAGGGCCACCGCGAGGTAGGACTTGCCCGTCCCCGCCGGCCCGATGGCGAACGTGATGACGTTGTTGGCGATGGCGTCGGTGTAGCGCTTCTGCCCGGCCGTGTTGGGACGAACCGTCCGACCGCGCGCCGCCCGGAGCACCTCGGCGTTCAGCACCTCGGAGGGCCGCAGGTCCTCGCGCACCATGTCGATCGTCCGGGCCACCTTCACCGCGTCGAGCGACTGACCCGACTCGAGCACGAGCACGAGCTCGTCGAAGAGCCGGGCCACCCGCTCGGCGTCGGGACCGTCGACGTTGATCAGGTTGCCCCGCACGGCGATCTTGGTCTCCGGGAAGGCGTCCTCGATGAGGCGGAGGAGCTCGTCGCGCTGGCCGAGCAGCCCGACCATCAGGTGGTTGTGGGGCACGAGCGTCTCGACCCGGCCGCCGTTCGCCTGCGTCGGGAGACCCGCCTCCGGGCCGGGGGCGCTCACCCGGGGGGCCACGTCATGGCCCGGCCCCCGATCACGTGGAGATGCAGGTGCGGGACCGAGTTGAGGGCGTCGGGGCCGACGTTGAAGACGAGGCGGTAGCCCCGGTCGGGTGGAGCGATCCCCTCGGCCTCCGCCACCTGGCGCGCCGCCACGAGCATGTCGGCGAGCTCGTCTTTGTGCTCGGGCCCGAGCGCCGCCGCGTTCTCCACGTGGGTCCTCGGTACGACGAGCACGTGCACCGGCGCCGTCGGGTTGATGTCGCGGAAGGCCACGACGTTGTCGGTGGCGAGGACGACGTCCGAAGGGATGTCACCCGCCACGATCTGGCAGAAGAGGCAGTCGGTCATGGACAGGCGGTCACGAGGTCGGTCACGGGCAGGCGGTCGAGCCCCGAGGCCCCGACGGGCACCCGACTGGCCGCGCCGAGATCAGCATGGCGCCAATTCTCCCATCTCCGGTCGCTGCACCGATCACCTCAGGCATCCTCCTCACGGTATCGGCGGAGCGACGTGTAGAGAACGGCCGCTGCCACCGCCGCCGTCTCGGCCCGCAGCACCGTCTCGCCGAGGCCGACGAGGGGGAGCCCGAGGCCGAGCTCCTGCTCCGACCAGCCCCCCTCGGGCCCCACGGCCACCGCCGGGGGGTCGAGCCGGGCCGGTCCCCCGCCCAGCTGGGCGAGGGCGAGGCCGCCGGCCGCCGCCAGCTCGGGGAGCCCCGTCGGCCCGGTCACCTCGGGCAGGTACACCCGCCGGCTCTGAGCCGCCGCGGCCCGGGCCACCCGACCGAAGCGGTCCAGGTGGTGCCGGGCCTTCCCCGTCGGCCAGCGCACGACGGCCCGCTCGGCGGCGAGCACGGCGATGCGGTCGACCCCGAGCTCGGTCAGCTTCTGGACGACCCACTCGGGCCGGTCCCCCTTCACGGGGGCGAAGGCCACCGTGAGCGGCGGGACCGGCGCCGGCTCGCGCACGACGTCGCCGTCCGGCTCGAGCAGCCGGTCGGCCACCTTCCCGACGCGGCAGCGTCGCCAGCTGCCGCGACCGTCGGCCGCCACGACCGTCTCACCCGGGCGGAGCCGGAGCACGTGGAGGAGGTGGTGGACGTCGTCGGGCTCGACCACCGGGTCGGCCGCATCGACGACGAACACCTGGGCCGCCGCGGCGGCGCGCTCACCGGCGAGCTGTGCGGCCGACGGCCGTCCCGCCGTCGCCACCCCTACCCGAGCGCCGAGCGCAGGCGGGAGAAGACGCCCTCGTGGACGGCCGGGGCGTTGAGCCGCTCGCCCCGCTCCTCGGCGAACTGGCGCAGCAGGGCCTCCTGGCTCGGGGTGAGCGCCGTCGGGGTGTCGACGAGCACGTGGAGGTAGAGGTCGCCGCGCCCACGTCCGCGGAGGTGCGGCACGCCGGCGCCCTTCAGCCGGACCACGTGGCCGGTCTGGGTGCCGGGCGTGACCGAGACCGGGCGGGGGTCCTCGAGCGTCGGCACCTCGAGCTGGGTGCCGAGGGCCGCCTGGGTCATCGTGAGGTGGAGCGTGGCGTGCAGGTCGTCGCCGGTCCGCTCGAAGCGCTCGTCGCGGGTCACCCCGAGGTGCACGAACAGCGAGCCGTTCGGACCGCCACGCGGCCCGGCCGGGCCCCGGTCGGCGAGGCGCAGCGTCGAGCCGTCCTCCACCCCGGCGGGGACCTCGACCATGAACGTCCGGTCCTCCATGCGCCGCCCCTCGCCGCGGCAGTCGGTGCAGGGGTGCGGGATGGTCTCGCCGCGACCCTGGCACCGGGTGCAGGCGACCGAGGTCACCACCTGGCCGAGGAGCGACTGGCGGATGCGGCGGATCTCGCCGGTGCCCTGACAGTCGGGGCAGGTGACGGCGCTCGTCCCGGGCGCCGCCCCGAGGCCCGAGCACGTCGCGCAGGTGACCGGGAGCCGGACCGAGAGCTCCTTCCTGGCCCCGAACACCGCCTCGGCGAACTCGAGGTGGAGCGAGACCTCGGCGTCGGCCCCGGGCGAGGGGCCGCGCTGGCGCGACCGGCCGGCCCCGCCCATCGAGCCGAAGAAGGCCTCGAAGAGGTCGCCGAGGCCCCCTTCGAAGTCGAAGGGCGTCCCGTTGCCACCGGCCGCCGGGCCGAAGACCCCCTCGGGGCCGAAGCGGTCGTAGCGGGCCCGCCGCTCGGGGTCCCGCAGCACCTCGTAGGCGAGCGACACCTCCTTGAAGCGGTTCTCGGCCGCCGGGTCGCCACCGTTGGCGTCGGGATGCAGCTCGCGGGCCTTCTTCCGGTAGGCCCGCTTGATCTCGTCGTCGGTGGCGTGACGGGGCACCCCGAGCAGCTCATAGAGGTCGGCCATGTCAGCTCCCGCCACGTCGACCCCCTCGCCGATCGCCGGGCACCGTCGCCCGCCGCTCCGTCCGGCGTGTCGGCGGGTCCGGACGGTCCGTCCCAACGCCGAGGGTACCCCCGATACGCTCGCCCAGCCGCTCACCCACCACGTGGGCCGCCGCCAGCGCCCGGGGGTAGTTCATCCGGGTGGGCCCGAGGAGGCCCACGGCCCCCACCTCCCGCCCCTCGACCGAGAGGGGGGCCACCACCACGGCGCACGAGGCGAGGGGCTCGAAGCCGTGCTCGGCCCCGATGGCCACCGACAGCCCCCGGTCGAGCACGTCCTTCAGCAGGGTGACCACCACGAGCTGCTGCTCCAGGATGGCCAGCACCGAGCGGACCGTCTCCACCGCGTCGAAGGCGTCGGCCAGCCGGGACGGGCCGCCCACGAAGACCTGGTCGGGCTCGCCGTCCCGGCCGAGGGCGGCCCGGGCCCCCATGGCCGCGGCGAGGACCCGGTCGGTGAGGACGTCGCCGGTGCCGGCCAGGTGGACGGGCTCGACCACGAGGCGGCCCTGCCAGGCCGCCTGGAGGTGGGCGCTGGCCCCGGCCCACACGTCCTCGGGGACGTCCTCGTCGAACTCGACCGTGCGCTTCTCGACCGCCCCGTCGGCCAGCACGAGCACGAGGAGGCCCAGGCGGGGGCCGAGCCCGACGAGCTGGCTCGAGCGCACGGCGGCCGAGTCGTGGGAGGGGCCGACCACCACCGAGGCGCAGGAGGTGAGGTCCGAGAGGAGCCCCGAGGCCCGCTCGAGCATCTCCTCCATCTCCCCGTGGACCTGGTCGAAGAACCGCCGCACCTTCTGGCGCTCCGGCGGGCCGAGCGCGCCCGGATCGGCCAGGTGGTCGACGAAGAAGCGGTAGCCCTTGTCGGTCGGGATCCGCCCGGCGCTCGTGTGCGGCTGGATGAGGTAGCCCTCGTGCTCGAGGGCCACCATCTCGGAGCGGATCGTGGCCGTGGAGACGTTCACCCCGGAGGCTTCGGCCACGTGCTGGGAGCCGACGGGCTGGGCCGATCCGATGTACTCGCTCACCACCGCCTCGAGGATCGCCGCCTTACGGGGGTCGAGGCTCGCGGCCCCAGAGCGGGTTCCCGAACGGCTGCGTTCTGGCGGCGTCGGCATCGTCTGCTCCACGGGTGGGATCTGGCACTCGATTCTACCGAGTGCCAGCCGAGCCGGGGCTGCCGGGGACCCGCCTAGTCCTCCAGGCGCAGAGCGGAGATGAAGGCCTCCTGAGGGACCTCCACCCGGCCGATCGACTTCATCCGCTTCTTGCCTTCCTTCTGGCGCTCGAGCAGCTTGCGTTTGCGGGTGATGTCGCCGCCATAGCACTTGGCCAGCACGTCCTTGCGCTTGGCCTTCACCGTCTCACGGGCCACGATCCGGCCCCCGATGGCCGCCTGGATCGGCACGTCGAAGAGCTGGCGCGGGATGAGCTCGCGGAGCTTCTCGGTCATCCGCCGGCCATAGGCGTCGGCTTGGCTGCGGTGCACGATCGTCGAGAAGGCGTCGACGGGGACGTGGTTGATGAGGAGGTCCACCCGCACGAGATTGGCGGTGGCGTAGCCCGCTGGCTCGTAGTCGAGGCTGGCGTAGCCCTTGGTACGGCTCTTCAACTGGTCGAAGAAGTCCACCACCACCTCGGCGAGCGGGATGCGGTAGACGAGCTCGAGGCGCTCGGGCGAGAGGTACTCCATGCGGAGCATCTCGCCTCGCCGCATCTGGCACAGCTCCATCACGGTACCGGTGTACTCGGTCGGGGTGAGGATGGTGGCCGTGAGGAGCGGCTCGTCGACGTGGTCGAGGCGGCTGGCCTCGGGGAGGTCGGTCGGGTTGTCGACGTCGATCTCGGTCTCGTCGGTGAGGAAGGCCCGGTACTCGACCGAGGGAGCGGTGGCGATGAGCGACAGGTCGAACTCGCGCTCGAGGCGCTCGCGCACGATCTCCATGTGCAGGAGGCCGAGGAAGCCGCAGCGGAACCCGAACCCGAGGGCGTGGGAGGACTCGGGCTCGTAGGTGAAGCTGGCGTCGTTCAGCCGCAGCTTCTCCAAGGCGTCGCGCAGCTCAGGCAGCTCGTCGCCGTCCACCGGGTAGAGACCGCAGAAGACCATCGGCTTCGGGTCCTGGTAGCCGGCGAGGGGGGCGCCGGCCGGCCGGGCGGCGTCGGTGACGGTCTCGCCCGACCGGGCGCCGCCCACGTCCTTGATCCCGGCGATGAGGTAGCCCACCTCGCCCGGGCCGAGCTCGTCGACCGGGACCGGCGCCGGCGTGCGCAGCCCGAGCTCTTCGATCTCGTGCACCGCGCCGGCCTGCATGAAGCGGACGCGCGAGCCGCTCCGGAGCGTGCCGTCCACGACCCGCACCGAGCTCACCACCCCCCGGTACTGGTCGTAGGACGAGTCGAAGATGAGGGCCCGCAACGGGGCGGCCCGCTCGCCGGTCGGCGGCGGCACCCGATCGATGACCGCGTCGAGGAGGTCGGCCACGCCGTCGCCCGTCTTGGCCGAGATGCGGAGGATCTGCCCGGCGTCGATACCGAGCACCCGCTCGATCTCCGCCGCGTAGCGGTCGGGGTCCGCCGCCGGCAGGTCGATCTTGTTCAGGGCGGCCACGACCTCGAGATCGTGCTCCATGGCCTGGTAGCAGTTGGCCAGCGTCTGGGCCTGGATGCCCTGCGAGGCGTCGACGAGGAGCACCGCCCCCTCGCAGGCGGCGAGGGACCGGCTGACCTCGTAGCCGAAGTCGACGTGGCCCGGGGTGTCGATGAGCTGGAGGACGTGGCCGCCGTAGGGCACCCGGACGTTCTGGGCCTTGATCGTGATGCCGCGCTCGCGCTCGATGTCCATCGAGTCGAGGTACTGCTCGCGCATGAGGCGCGGCTCGACGGCCCCCGTCAGCTCGAGGATGCGGTCCGACAGCGTCGACTTGCCGTGGTCGACGTGGCTGATGATCGAGAAGTTGCGGATCCGGTCGGTCGGGACCGACCCGAAGTGGATCGACGAGGGCACAGTCGTACGATCGTACCGGTCGGCACCGGGACCCCTCGCTACGCTGGAGGAACGGCGCGCGGCACGCCAGGACGTGGGATGGGGGCGATGTGAGGGGAGAGGCGGTCACGGTCGGGCGCGTGGCGCCCGTCGGCCGACGCCGTCGCCGGGTGCTGGCCACCGTGCTGGCGGGGGGCGCCCTCCTCGCCGGTTGCGGCTTCTTCTCCGGCGTGATCAACACCCAGAACGACCTGTCGAGCGCGGGCTACGACAACGCCCAGATCACCTTCTCCACCCCGGCCGGCGGCCCGACGACGGTCATCGCCACGACCGACCCCACCGGGCCGAAGGGCGGGGCGGGCCAGGTCCCGCTCACCGAGCAGGCCCACGGGGTGGCGAGCGTCGTGTGGCAGCAGCTGCCGGGCAAGTTCGACCACCTCCACGTGGTGATCCGCGGGCGCGGCTCGGTGACCTTCACCCATGCCGAGCTCGAGTCCCAGCTCGGCCCGCGGCCCGGGTCCCTCGACAACCAGACGGTGGCGAGCGAGGTGCACACGGGCGGCGGCGCGCTCCTCGTGTCGGCCCTCGTCTTCCTCGTCCTCGTGGCCATCGGCGTGATCTTCGTCGTCCGACGGGCCCGTCAGGCGGCCCGCCGGCGCAGCGGGAGCCAGCTCGCCCTCATGATGACGACGCTGCCCCCCGAGGTGTGGGGCACCGCCGTACCCGGTGGGGACCAGTTCGTCGGTCCGACGGCAGGGTCGCCACCACCGCCGGCCCCGCCGGTCCCCGGTCAGCCCGTCCGGGCGACCCCGCCGCCGCCCCCGGCGGTCCCCCCGCCCCCCGTCGTCTACCCGACGCCGGCCGCGCCACCGCCGCCCGTACCGCCGCCACCGCCCGCTCCCCCGCCACCGGTCGCCTACCCCCAGCCGGCTGCTCCACCGCCACCGCCACCGCCGCCGCCGCCGCCGCCACAGCCGTCGACGGCTCTGCCGCCGCCTCCCCCGCCGGCCGGGGACCCTCGGTACTCCTAGTTTGGTAACGTTGCTCCTCGTCCTCCAGGCAGGTCCGAGGCCGGTCGTCGGCCGGCGGACGTGGCGGACGTGGCGGACGAACAACGCCGATTCCATCCCGAGGTAGCCGCGTGGCCAACATCCGAAGCCAGATCAAGCGCAACCGCCAGAACGAGCGCCGCCGACTCCGCAACAAGGCGGTCCGCTCCGAGATGCGGACCCGAACGAAGCGGGCCCTCGTCGAGGCGGAGATGAGGGGCGAGAACGCCCCCGGGGCGCTGCGGCTGGCCGTGAAGCGAATCGACATGGCGGCGGCCTCCGGCGTCATCCACAAGAACCAGGCGGCCAACCGCAAGTCGAAGCTGATGCGCCGGATCGCCGAGCTGGAGTCGGCCGGCTGAGCCGGCCGGGCCTCAGCGTCGTCCCGTCGGCGCGCTCACCCGCACCAAGCGGCTGAGCCGGGCCACGAGCACCTCGAGCACCACCTCCGCCGGCAGGGCCGACTTCCCCTTCACGTCGAGGTCGGCGTCGGCGATGAGCCCGATGGCCTCGGCGATCCGCTGGCTCCCGAGCCTCCGGGTCTGGCCGAGGGCCTTCTTGGCCACGAAGCTGCTCCGCACGCCGAGGTAGCTGGCCGCCTCGTCGGGCGAGGTGACGTCGGCCCCGTCGAGGCGGAGCATGTTGGCGAAGTGGCGGTGCACGATGCCGACCACCTCCGGACCCGACCGACCGCCGGCCCCCACCATGCGGCGCAGTGCGGCCAGCGCTTCGGCGGGCGTGCCGGCGTCGATGGCGTCGGTCAGCTCCCACGGCGGGACGGCGCCGGCCTCGCCGAGGAACGGCTCGAGCTCGTCTCGACCGACCGTCGCGCCGTCGCCGTAGGCGGTGGCCAGCGTCTCGAGCAGCCCCTCCAGCCGTCCGAGGTCCTCACCCAGGTGGCCGCCCAACCGGGAAGCGGCGGCCGAGTCGAGGTGGACGGGACCGGCTTTCAGGTGCTCGCTCAGCCAACGGGCCCGCTCCCGGCCGATGCCGACGGAGGTGTCCACGAACTCGCCCACCGACCCCACCGCTTTGACGAGGGGCTGGGGGACGGTGCCGCCCCCGGCCACGAGCACGAGCACCGTCGACGGGAGGGGGTCGCGCAGGACGGCGACCAGCCGGTTGGCGTCGGCCGCGCCGAGCCGCCCGGCGTCGCGCACGACGACGATCCGCCGGTCCACGAGGAAGGGCGGCGTGGTGCAGGCGTCGACGACCGCGCCGACGTCGAGGTCGTCGGCGGAGGGCCCTCCGTGTTCTTCGACGACGAGGGCCGGGTCGCGCTCGCCGAGCAGCCGGCCGACGAGCGCGTGGGCCGCCTGGGCCACGAGCGAAGCGTCCTCACCTCGGACGAGGTAGGCCGGGGCGGCGGCATCCGACGCGGCGTGGTCGGCCCGACCGGCCGCGCTCACGCCGCCTCCGAGACGGCTGCCAGGGCATCGCGCACCCGCCTCGTGCCGGCGACGTCGTGGACCCGGAGGACCCGGCAGCCGCCGCTCAGACCGAGCGCCGCCGCGGCCAGGGACGCATCGCGCCGCCCGTCGATGGTGAGATCGAAGAGCACCCCGAGGAAGGTCTTGTTCGACGCCGACAGCAGGAGGGGGTAGCCGAGCGCGGCGAGCGCCGGCGACGCTCGCAGCAAGGCGAGCGACTGGGCCGCCGTCTTGCCGAGGTCGAGGCCCGCGTCGACGACGATCTGCTCGGACGGGATGCCCACCGCCCGGGCCTGCGCCGCCCGGTCGGCGAGGAAGTCGGCCACCGTGGCCACCACGTCGTCGTAGGACGGCTCGGGGTCGCGCACACGCGGGGCGAGGCGGATATGGGTGGCCACGACCGCCGCGCCGGCCGCGGCGGCCACCGCGAGGTAACCGGGGTCGGCGAACCCGCTGATGTCGTTGCCCATGACGGCACCGGCGGCGTACGCCTCCTTGGCCACCTCGGCCCGCCAGGTGTCGATCGACACCGGCACGTCGAAGCGGGCCGTCAGCGCGGCCACCGGGGCCACCACCCGGTCGAGCTCCTCGGCCAGGTCCACCTCGGGCCCGGGTCCCGCCTTCACGCCGCCCACGTCGAGGAGGTCGGCGCCTTCGGAGACGAGCTGCTCGGCCCGACGGAGGAGGTCGTCGAGACCGAACGTGGCCCCGCGGTCGTAGAAGGAGTCCGGCGTCCGGTTGAGGATGCCCATGAGAAGGGCCCGGTGGGTGAGGTCGTAGGTGCGGGGACCGAGACGGAGCATCGGCGTCGGCCGACGGCCCGTGGGCGGGCCGACGGTCCCCCGGGACCGCTCGGCCATCAGAAGAGACGGGCGGCGAGCGCCTTGCGGTAGGTCGACGACCGGGGGTCGTCGGGCCCGAGCGTCTCGAGCAGGTCGAGGAACTCCTGGCGGGCCGCCTCGTCGTCGCGCACTCGGTCCAACAGCCCGTCGAGGAGGCCGGTCACGTCGTCGGTCGACACATGCTGCTCGGCCAGCCGGGCCTCGGCGCCGAGCGTGCGGAACTCGTTGGTCTCGGGGACCCGGCCGAGCACCTCGAGCGCCTCCTCGGCCCGGTCGCTGTCGATGAGCAACCGGGCGAGCGCGGCGATGGCGCCGGCGTGCGTGGGATCGAGCTCGAGGGCCTGACGCAGCGAGGCCTCGTCGCCCGCCTGCACGAGGCGGTCGGCCTCGGTGGGTGTCGGCGCCAGACGGTTGACGAACTCGCGCACCTGGGCCTCGGGCTGGGCCCCGACGAACCCGTCGACGATCTTGCCGTCCCGCAGGGCGTAGACGGCCGGTATGCCACGCACCTCGAAGGTGGCCGAGAGCCGGGGGTTCTCGTCGACGTTCACCTTGACCAGCTCGACCGCCCCCTCGGTCTCGGCCACCACCTTCTCGATGATGGGGCCGAGAGTCCGGCACGGGCCGCACCAGGGGGCCCAGAGGTCGACGACCACGGGGACCTCGTTGGAGCGGGCCAGGACGGCCTGCTCGAAGGTGTCGTCGGTCACGTCGAGGACGTCGGTCATGGTGCGATCCAGATTACAGCCCAGCTCGCGGCCCTCGACCGGGTGGCACGGCGGTTGAGTAGCGTCTCACCAATGGCCCGCCCGTCCGACGCCGCGTCCAGCCAGGCGTTCGCGGTCGAGGGCATCGATGCCCCGAAGGTGACCGACTGGTTCACGGCCAACCTCGCCGACGTCACGCCGCCACTCACGTTCCGACTGATCGCCGGCGGCCGGTCCAACCGCACCTACCGGGTGGAGGACGCCGCCGGCCGGGCCTTCGCCCTCCGTCGTCCCCCGGTCAGCCACGTGCTCCCGACCGCCCACGACATGTCCCGCGAGCACCGCCTCATGACAGCCCTCGGGCCGACGCCCGTGCCCGTCCCGGTCACCTACGGCCTCTGCACGGACGAGGCGGTCAACGGGGCGCCCTTCTACGTCATGGAGTTCGTCGACGGCCACATCGTCCGCCAGGCCGAAGAGGCCGAGGCCGCCTTCGATCTCGCCACCCGGCGCGAGGTGGGCGGTCACATGGCCGAGACGCTGGCCACGCTGCACGCGGTCGACGTCGACGCGGTGGGGCTCGGCGACCTGGCGCGTCACGACGGCTACATCGAGCGCCAGCTCAAGCGCTGGCGCGGCCAGTACGAGCAGATGGCCGTGCCGGGCGAGGACCACGGCGGGGTGATCGAGCGGGTCGGCGAGAAGCTCGCCTCGAGCGTGCCGGGCCAGCAGGCCGTGGCCATCGTGCACGGCGACTACCGGCTCGACAACGTGGTCCTCGACGACGCGGGCCGGGTGCGCGCCATCCTCGACTGGGAGATCTGCACGCTCGGCGACCCGCTCGCCGACATCGGCCTCCTCCTCGTCTACTGGGCCGAACCCGGCGAGAAGGACACCGCGCTCGTCGGGGTGGCCCCCACCACCGTCGAGGGCTTCGCCTCCCGGGCCGACGTGCTCGCCCGCTACGCCGAGCTCTCCGGGCTCGACGTCTCGAACGTCGACTACTACATGGCCTTCGGCTACTGGAAGCTCGCCTGCGTGCTCCAGGGCGTCTACACCCGCTACCAGGCGGGGGCGGGCGCCGGCGACCAGGCCAGCGTCGACGCCTACCTCCCCCACGTCCGGCGCCTGGCCGAGACGGCCGAGGCGAAGCTGTCGACGCCGTGAGCCCACCCGAGCCCTCCTCGCTCTACGAGGTCCACACCGAGCCGACGCTCGACCGGCCGGTCCTCTTGATCGCCCTCGAGGGCTGGGTCGACGCCGGCCTCGGCGCGGCCACCGCGGTGGCCACCCTCCTCGCCGAGTCGCCGACCGAGCATCTCGTTACGTTCAACGGTGACCACTTCTTGGACCAGCGGGCCCGACGCCCGATCGCCCGGATCGTCGACGGGATCACCGAGGACCTCACCTGGCCCCAGACCCAGCTCCGATCGGGCCGCGACCAACGGGGGGCCGACGTCCTCTACCTCGTCGGGCCCGAGCCCGACTTCCACTGGCACAGCTTCGTCGACGCCGTCGTCGGGATGGCCGTGGCCCACGGGACCCGTCTCGTGGTCGGCCTCGGTGCCTTCCCGGCTCCGGCGCCGCACACCCGGCCGGTGAAGCTGGCCGCCACCGCCCCGTCGTCCTCGGCCGACCTCGTCCGACGGGTGGGCGTCGTCCAGGGCGAGCTCGAGGTGCCGGCCGGCGTCCAGGCGGCCCTCGAGCTCGGGTTCGAGGCCGTGGGCGTCGACGTCGTCACGCTCTGGGCCCGGGTCCCCCACTACGTGGCGGGCATGGCCTTCCCCGAGGCCAGCGCGGCGCTCATCGACGGGGCGGCGGCCATCTCGGGGCTCGCTCTCGAGTCGGCCCACTTGCACAGCGCGGCCGACGCGGCCCGCCGGCAGGTGGACGAGCTGATCGCCCGCAACCCCGAGCACCTGACCATGGTGCGCAAGCTCGAGGAGAGCATCGACGCGTCGGAGGGCAACCCCCTCGGCGTGGGCGAGCTCCCGTCAGGCGAGGAGATCGCGGCCGAGCTCGAGCAGTTCCTGCGGGGCGAGGAGCAGTAGTCATCGCCGCCGGGCCGGCGGCGAACGAGGAGGTGGACATGAAGATCGACGGCGGCCTCGGGCTCGAGCCCGGGGGCATCGCGGCGTCGGCCGAAAGGGCCGAGCGTCTCGGCTACGACGGGGCGTTCTCGGCCGAGACCTCGCACGACCCGTTCGTCCCGCTCGCCGTGGCGGCCACCGTCACCGAGCGTCTCGAGCTGGCGACGGGCATCGCTGTGGCCTTCGCCCGCAACCCCATGACGCTGGCGTTGGTGGCCAACGACCTCCAGCTCCTGTCGAAGGGCCGGTTCCTCCTCGGCCTCGGCTCCCAGATCAAGCCGCACATCACGAAGCGCTACTCGATGCCGTGGTCCCACCCGGCGCCCCGCATGCGTGAGCTCATCCTCGCCATCCGGGCCGTCTGGGACTGCTGGACGACCGGCGAGTCGCTCCAGTTCCGCGGCGAGTACTACACCCACACCATCATGACGCCGATGTTCAACCCGGGACCGAACCCCTACGGGCACCCGCCCATCCTCCTCGCCGCCGTGGGCCAGCTCATGACCGAGGTGGCCGGCGAGGTCGGCGACGGGATCCTCGTCCACGGGTTCACGACCGAGCGCTACCTGCGCGAGGTCACCCTGCCCGCCCTCGAGCGGGGCGCGGCGAAGGCCGGCAAGACCCGGGCCGACCGCATCGTCTCCTACCCCGGCTTCGTCGTGACCGGCGAAACGGCCAAGGAGCGCGAGGCCGCCACCGTCTCGGTCAAGGCCCAGATCGCCTTCTACGGCTCGACCCCCGCCTACAAGCCGGTGCTCGACCTCCACGGCTGGGGCGACCTGCAGCCTGAGCTCAACACGATGTCCAAGCGGGGCGAGTGGCAGAAGATGGGCGAAATCATCCCCGACGAGGTGGTCGAGGCCTTCGCCATCGTGAGCCCGCTCGACGAGGTGCCGGACCGGGTGAAGGCGCGCTTCGGCGACCTCGTCGACCGCTTCTCCTTCTACATGCCCTACCACGTCGACGAGGACCACATCCGCCAGCTCCTCGCGGCGTTCAAGGACGACGGGTGACGCGCTCCGACGCGCCCACCCGACGCCTCGGCTAAACGGACCCTGGCCGCCCACCCGGCGTGAGCGTCGAGCCGTCCGCCGCGCCGTCCCGCCGACGTCGGCCGGGCCGGGGGGCGTGCCGAGTCGTCGCCGGCGGCAGCTGCGTGGTGGCGCTCCTCGTCCTGCCGGGGACGGCCGGCGCCTCGGTGGGCGGGCCCGGTGCCCTCGTCGTCGGCCCGGTCACCGACGTCAGTCGCTGCCCGGGCCAGAACGCCGAGGCTTGGGAGGCCGCCGACCCGAGCACGGGAGACCTCTACGTGGCGTGGATGGGCTGCGGCGACCAGATCGGGCTCGCCCGCTCGACCGACGGCGGAGCGACCTACGCCACACCGAGCGTGCTCGCCGACTCGAAGGGGGCCTGGGACCCCTCGGTGGCCGTGAGTCCGACCGGCACGGTCTACGTGGCCTTCATGCGCAACACCGACGACCACACGTTCCCCGTGGTCGAGGCGTCGTTCGACCATGGGGCGACCTTCCCCCAGGTGACCCAGCTCGTCGGACCGAAACCCCGGAACTACGGCGACCGCGACTTCATCGCGGTGGGTGGCAACGGGAACGTCGACGTGACGTGGACCTACGGCCCGGACAACCACAGCGTGCACGAGGTCTGTCCGACGAGCTTCAGCTGCTACAAGGACTCCGGGGACGTGAACGCCGTGGTCCAGGTCTCGACCGACGGCGGGCGGACGTTCGGGGCGATCGTCCCCGTCACCCCCGGCTACCCGGACAGCGGCGGCATCGACCCGCCGGTCGTCGTGAGCCCCGACGGCCAGGTCGACGTGGAGGTCCCCGTCTACCGCTACGTCAACCGGCGGACCCTCAAGCTCGGGCCCGGGCTCAGCTTCTTCAGCGCCTCGACGGACGAGGGGGCGACCTGGTCCTCGCCGGTCGAGATCGGACCGCCGTCGCTCACCGTCCCGGTCAACGAGTGGTGGATCGACGGCAACATCCGCGTCGACGCCGGCGGAGACCTCTACATCACGTTCGACACCCGGGTGGACGGCCAGGACGTCGGGTGGCTGAGCTACTCCACCGACGGCGGGGCCACGTGGTCGCCGCTCATCAGGGTGACACCGGACCGGAGCGACGCCGTCCACATCGTCCAGGTGGCGGGCGGCCCGCCCGGGGTGGCCTATGTCGGCTGGCTGGCCGACAACGCCCCGGACGGCTGGGCGCTCTACCTCCGCCCGTATTCGGTCACCTCGGGTTGGCTCGCCCCACCCGTGCAGGTGTCACCAGGCTTCGGGAAGAAGAAGGTGTGGCCGGGCGACACGTTCGGCATCGCCGCCCTCGATCCCACCGACGTCGCCGTCAGCTGGGGCAGCGCGGTGTCCCGCGGACGGCACCCGCTCGACGAGATCTTCTCCGCCGTGGTCGCCTGCCCGAGCTGCTGATCCGAGACCACCGAGACCGGCCTCGGCCACGAGCCGGTCGGAGGAGCGCGGGCTACGCTGACCACGCGGTCGAGGGACGCGGCCGCCGGAGGGATCGATGATCATCATCTTCGGCGTCCGTCGGCTCAGCCGAAACCTCGGCGTCGTCATCTGGCAGTGCGGTCGCTGCGGCGAGGCCCGGCAGGTGCTCTTCCGCATCCGCACGTTCTTCGCTCTCTTCTTCGTACCGCTCATACCGCTGCACGCTCGCTACGTCACGGTGTGCCCCAACTGCAAGGCCCAGCGGCAGGTACCGAAGGACCAGGTCCACGCGGTGCAGTCCCGGACGAGCGTCGACGGTTTCTCCGTGCCCGCCGCCCCCGTGCCCACGGCCGAGTCGTCGGCGGCCGGCCCGCCGGGGGTGGCCGCCGCCGGTCCAACGTCGACGGATGTCGGCGGGGCCGTCCAACTGCTGCCGGCTCAGCCGAGCGCACCGGTCGTCGACGCCACCCAGCCGCCCCCCGGTTGGTACGCCGACCACCGGGCGGGGGTCCTCCGCTGGTGGGACGGCCAGACCTGGAGCGGCCAGACCAGACCGCTCGGCTAGGCGCCGCCCCATCGGCGCGGGGCACCCGAAGTGGTTCCGTAGCATCTCGGTGTGCCCGCCCTCCGGCCGCCGTCGCCGGCGCTCTCCGACGGCTCGATAGCGCTGCGGCCGTTCGAGGCCGCCGACGTGCCCGCGGTGACCCGAGCCTGCCAGGACCCCGAGATCCCGAGGTGGACGGCCGCCATCCCCTCGCCCTACACCGAGGCCGACGCCGAGCACTGGATCGCCACCCACCCGGCGTCCTGGGCCAGGGGCACGGGCGCCGCGTTCGCCGTCGTCGACGTCGACACCGGCGACCTCGTCGGGTCGGTCGGCCTCCAGGAGTTCGACTGGGCGACGGGCGAGGTGATTGCCGGCTACTGGGTGGCCGCCTGGGCCCGCAACCGGGGCGTGGCCACAAGGGCCCTGCAACTCGCCGTCGGATGGGCCTTCGACGACCTCGGGATCGTCGCGGTGGAGCTCGCCACGAAGATCGGCAACACCGCCTCGGAGCGGGTGGCCGAGAAGGGCGGCTTCTTCCTGGTCGGCATCGACGACGACCACGAGGTGCCGGCGGCGCCCGGGCGAACCTACCGGGTCAAGCTCTGGCGACGCGAGGCCGTCTGAGGGGCTGCGGCCTGGCCTTCTGTCCCGGTCCGGCGCACCCGCCGGTACGATGCGATGCGTGACCGAGCCCCTGGTGGCACCGCCGGCTCCCCCCCGCGACCTGGGCGTTCCCAGCCCCGACGACGCGGCCTGGCTGGGCCTCTCGACGGGAACCCTGCCGGTGGCCGAGGCCCTGGCCTGGGTCGTGGCCCCCCACTGCGGGGCCGTCGTGACGTTCGTCGGCACGGTACGGGACCACAGCGACGGCCGACCCGGGGTGACGAGCCTCGAATACGAGGCCTACGCCGAACAGGTCGAGCCCCGGCTGGCCGAGGTGGCGGCGGCCGCCCGCCGGCAGTGGCCCGGGCTGACCAAGGTGGCCCTCCTCCACCGGGTCGGACTGCTGGCGGTCGGCGAGGCGGCGGTGGTCGTGGCCGTCTCCACCCCGAGCCGGGACGAGGCCTTCACCGCCGCCCGCTACTGCATCGACACGCTGAAGGCCACGGTGCCCATCTGGAAGAAGGAGACCTGGGACGGCGGGAGCGACTGGGTGACCTGCGACCACGACGTCGTGGTCACAGACGGGTGATCCCGCTCGCCGAGGCGCAGGCGTACGTCCTCGCCGGCTGCCCGACGCTCTCCCCCCGCCAGGTCGGCCTGGCCGAGGCGGTCGGCCTCGTCCTCGCCGCCCCGGTGGTGGCCCCCTATCCCGTCCCCCCGTTCACGACGTCGTCCATGGACGGCTACGCGCTGCGGGCGGCCGACGTGGCCGGCGCCCCCGTCGAGCTGGCGGTGGTCGACACGGTCCTGGCCGGTGCGGCCCCGACGCGGGCCGTCGGACCCGGTGAGGCGATCCGCATCATGACCGGGGCCCCGCTGCCCCCCGGGGCCGACGCCGTCTGCATGGTGGAGCGCACGGCGGCGGCCGACGATGGGCGCTCGGTCGTCATCGAAGAGGCCGTCGGCGTCGGGACCGCCGTCCGCGCGGCGGGCGGCGACGTGGTCGCTGGCCAGACCGTGTTCTCCCCCGGTGCGGTGCTCACCCCCGGGCACGTGGGGGTGCTCGCCTCCCTCGGGGTCTACGAGGTGGACGTGCAACCTTCACCTTCGGTGGGCGTGCTCTCGACGGGCGACGAGCTCGTCGAGGGGCCGGGCGAGCTGGCGCCGGGCAAGATCCGGGACGCCAACCGCCACTCGCTCCTCGCCATCCTCCGTCGCGACGGGTTCGCCGCGACCGACCTCGGCATCGTGGGCGACGACCCGGCAGCCATCGCCGCCGCGGTGACGGCGGGCGGCGCGGCCTGCGACGCCCTCGTCACGTCGGGCGGGGTCTCCGTCGGCGACGTCGACTACGTGAAGACCGTGCTCGACGAGCTCTCGGGTGGAGCGATGCGCTGGATGCAGGTGGCCATCCGGCCGGCCAAGCCGCAGGCCTTCGGCAACCTGGCGGAGGGCGGCACCCCGGTGTTCGGCCTCCCCGGCAACCCCGTCTCGGTCCTCGTCAGCTACGAGCTGTTCGTGCGGCCGGGCTTGCGCAAGATGGCCGGCCACCACGAGCTCGGTCGCCCGAAGGTGCTCGCCCGGGCAGCCGAGGACCTGAAGAGATGGCCCGACGACAAGCTGCACCTCGTGCGGGTGGTGGTCGACGTCGACGACGACTGCCGGGCCACCGTGCGGCCGCACGGGGCCCAGGAGTCCCACCTCCTCTCGGGGATGGCCGGCGCCAACGGCCTCGCCCTCGTGCCCGACGGCGACGGGGTGCTGGCGGGGGACGAGGTCGAGGTCCTCCTCCTCGAGGCGGGCGAGCTGGCGCCGGCCCCGGTCCCTTTCTCGATGGTGGGCCAGCCCGCCCGCTCGGGGACCCGCTGATGTCGTCGGTGACCGAGCCGGCCGGCGTGCCGGTCCCCGTGCCCATCCCCTTCCGCCGCTCCGGGGCGGACGAGGCCCCCTCGGCGGGCCCGCTCGTCGACCGCTTCGGCCGGGTCCACACCGACCTGCGCATCTCGGTGACCGACCGCTGCAACTTCCGCTGCGTCTACTGCATGCCCGAGGAGGGGGTGCCGCTCCGGCCCCGCGACGAACTGCTCGAGCTCGACGAGATCGTTCGGGTGGCCCGGGTCGCCCGGGACCTCGGCGTCCGCTCCGTCCGGCTCACCGGCGGCGAGCCCCTCCTCCACCGCCGCATCGTCGAGGTCGTCGCGGCCCTCGCCTCGCTGGGCTTCGACGACGTCGCCCTCACCACGAACGGTGCCCGGCTCCCGCGCCTCGCCCGCCCGCTGGCTGACGCCGGACTCGGCCGGGTCAACGTGAGCTGCGACTCGCTCCGGGCGGAGCGCTTCGCCGCCATCCGCCGGCGGGGCCGGCTGAGCATGGCGCTCGAGGGGATGGCCGCGGCCGAGGAGGCGGGCCTCACACCCCTCAAGGTCAACGTCGTCGTGCTGGCCGGGTCGAACGACGACGAGATCGAGGACTTCGCGGCCTTCGCCCGCGACACCGGCCGGGTGGTCCGGTTCATCGAGTTCATGCCGCTCGACGCGCAACACGGCTGGCGACGCGACCTCGTGGTCTCGGGAGACGAGATCGTCCGGCGGATCAGCGCCCGCTGGCCGCTCGTGGCCGTCGACGACGAGCACGACGGGCGGGGCGGCACGGCGCCGGCCGACCGCTTCGTGTTCGCCGACGGGCAGGGGGAGATCGGGGTGGTGGCCAGCGTGACCCGCCCCTTCTGCGGGACCTGCGACCGCCTCCGGCTTACTTCCGACGGCGCCATCCGCAACTGCCTCTTCTCCGACGACGAGGTCTCCGTGCGCGACCTCCTCCGCAGCGGGGCGACCGACGAGCAGCTCGGTCTGGCGTTCCGCCGGGCCACCTGGCGCAAGTTGGCCGGCCACGGCATCAACGACCCCGGGTTCCTCCAGCCGGCCCGTTCCATGTCCCGGATCGGCGGGTGAGCTCGTGGCCCGGCTCCGCCTCTTCGGCCCCGCCCGCGAGGCCGCCGGCACGGCGGCCTGCGAGCTCCCGGGCACGACGGTGGCCGAGGTGCTCGCCGGGGCCACGGCCCGCTTCGGCGAGGACTTCGCACGGGTGCTCGACCGGGCCAAGGTCTGGGTCAACGGGACCGAGTTCCCCCCCGAGCACCCCGTCGGGCCCGACGACGAGGTGGCCGTGCTGCCGCCGGTGTCCGGTGGCTGAGGCGCCCACCGCCGGGTGGGGGTCTGACAGTCGCTCGCGCCAGGGAGGACAATGGTGAGCGTGGACGACGACGGGCACGGGGGGGCGGGGCGCCGGGCGCGGCCGCCGTTCGACTCGCCGGCGGAGCTGGTCGCGGCCCTCGACGAGCAGGACTACCTGGCGGACGAGGAGATGGCCACGGCCTGCTACCTCGCTCTCGCCCTCGGCCGTCCGCTCTTCCTCGAGGGCATGGCCGGGGTGGGCAAGACGGCGGTGGCCGGAGCCCTCGCCCGGTCGCTCGAGGCCCCGCTCATCCGCCTGCAGTGCTTCGAGGGGATCGACGCCCACCAGGCCCTCTACGACTGGGACTTCCCCCGCCAGCTCCTGCACCTGCGGGCGGCCGAGGCGGCGGGGCGCCACGAGGCGCCCGACGTGCTCGAGCACGAGCTCTACGGCCGGCGCTTCCTCGTGCCCCGGCCGCTCCTGCAGTCCCTCGAGACGTCACCCTGCGTGCTCCTCATCGACGAGATCGACCGCAGCGACGACGAGTTCGAGGCGCTCCTCCTCGAGCTGCTGAGCGACTTCGCGGTGAGCATCCCTGAGCTCGGCACGGTGCGAGCCGAGACGCCGCCGGTCGTCGTCGTGACCTCGAACCGCACGCGCGAGGTGCACGACGCCCTCAAGCGGCGCTGCCTCTACCACTGGGTGGAGAACCCCTCCTACGAGCGCGAGGTGGCCATCATCTTGCGCCGGCTGCCGCAGGTGCACGAGCGCCTGGCCGAGCGGGTGGCCTTCGCCACCCGGCGCCTGCGGGCCCGGGACCTGCTGAAGCCACCCGGCGTGGCCGAGGCCCTCGACTGGGCCGAGTCCCTCGCCGCCCTCGGCGCCGACGACCTGTCGCCCGCCCTCGCCTCGACGACCCTCGGGAGCGTCCTCAAGTACAAGGAGGACATAGAGCAGGTCCGGGCGACCGGCCTCGCCGCCCTGCTCGACGGGGCCGGCCTCGAAGAGGTCGGCCTCGAAGGGGTGGGCGGTGGCTGAGCTCCGCGGCCCGGCCGAGGTCGTCGTCGGCATCGCCCGCCGGCTGCGCCGGCGCGGCCTGAGCGCGTCGCCCGACCGGGTCCATCTCTGGGTACGGGCGCTCGACGCGCTCGACCCCCTCTCGACCGACGACGTGGCCCGGGCCGGGCGTCTCACGATGTGCGCCACCCGGGAGGAGCAGGCGCTCTTCGACGAGGTCCTCGCCGCCTACCTGGCCGAACAACGCCTGGACCCGGGGGCCCAACTCCTCACCGTGCCGAGCGAGCTCGTCGTGGTGGAGCTCGGCGAGCTCGACGACGGCGCCGGGGGCGAGGTGGACGACGAGGAGCTGGCCGTCCCGACGGCGAGCCGGATCGAGCGGCTGGCCGCCACCGACCTGGCCGAGCTCCCGTCCCTCGACGCCGAGCTGCTCGCGCTCCTCCTCAGGGCCTTCTCGGGCTCGGGCCGCACCCGCCGGGGCGCCCGTCGTCGACCGGCCCGACGGGGCCGGGCCGACCCGGCGGCCACCCTCCGCCGGGTGCTGGCCGCCGGCGGTGAGCTGACCGAGGTGGCCCGGGCCGACCGCCGGCCGAAGCCGCGGCGCCTCGTCCTCCTCCTCGACCTGAGCGGCTCGATGGCCGCCTACGAGGAGGGGCTCCTCAGCTTCGCCTACGCCGCCGGCCGCCAGCGACGACCGACCACCGAGGTCTTCACGATCGGCACCCGGCTCACCCGGGTCACCGACCACCTGGTCGGGGCGGACGTCGGCCGGGCCGTGGCCGCGGCGAGCGCGGCGGCGGTCGACCGCGGCGGGGGCACCCGCCTCGGCGAGCTCGTGAAGGCCTTCTCCGACCGCTTCGGCCAGCGCGGGCTGGCCCGGGGCGCGGTGGTGGCGGTCTTCTCCGACGGCTGGGAGCGGGGCGACCCGGCGCTCCTCGGCGAGCAGATGGCCCGGCTGCAGCGGCTGGCGCACCGGGTGGTCTGGGCCAACCCGCGCAAGGCCCAGCCCGGCTACGAGCCGCTGGCCGCCGGCATGGCCGCCGCGCTCCCCCACGTCGACGAGTTCGTCGAAGGCCACAGCGTGGCCGCGCTGGTGGAGCTGGCCGGGGTGCTCCTCGGGGCCACCGACCGAACGAGCGCCAGGCGGCCGCTCCGTGCGTGACCTCGGCCGACAGCTGCGGGGATGGTGCCGGGCCGAGACGCCCTTCGCCCTCGCCACCGTGGTCGGCATCCGGGGCAGCGCGCCCCGTGAGATCGGGGCGGCGATGGCCGTCAACGCCACCGGTGACGTGATCGGCAGCGTCTCGGGCGGGTGCGTCGAGGGCGCGGTCTACGAGCTGGCCACGAGCCTCCTCCCCGACGGCGAGGCCACGGTGGCCACCTACGGGATCTCCGACGACCAGGCCTTCTCGGTCGGCCTCACCTGCGGCGGGATCCTCGACATCCTCGTCGCCCCGGTCGACCGGGCCACGGCCCAGGTGATCGACCAGGTGCTGGCGTCGGCCGAGGAGGGGGAGCCGGTGGCCTTCGCCTCGGTCACCCGGGGTGCCGCCATCGGCCGCCGGCTCGCCGTGTGGGCCGACCGGGTCGAGGGCTCGCTCGGGGCCGAGGGCCTCGACGTCGCGGTGAGTGGCGACGCCCGGGGGATGCTGGCCCAGGGGCAGTCCGGGGTGCGCCACTACGGCCCCAACGGCCAGCGCCGGATGGACGACGTCGAGGTCTTCGTCCAGTCGCTGGCGCCGAAACCCCGCATGATCGTCTTCGGGGCCATCGACTTCGCCGCCGCGGTGGCCCGGCTCGGTGTCTACCTCGGCTTCCACGTGACGGTGTGCGACGCCCGGGAGGTCTTCGCCACGAGGCAGCGCTTCCCCGAGGCCGACGAGGTGGTGTGCGAGTGGCCGCACCGCTACCTCGCCCGCACCGCGGTGGACGACCGCACGGTGATCTGCGTCCTCACCCACGACCCCAAGTTCGATGTGCCGGTGCTCGAGGTGGCCCTCCGGGGACCCGCGGCCTACATCGGGGCGATGGGCAGCCGCCGCACCCAGGAGGACCGGGCGGCCCGGCTGCGCGAGGTGGGCGTGACCGAGGAGGAGCTGGCCCGGCTGTCGGCGCCGATCGGCCTCGACATCGGGGCCCGCACCCCGGAGGAGACGGCGGTCTCGGTGGCCGCCGACATCATCCGCCACCGCTGGGGCGGCACGGGCGAGCCGCTGGACGCCGTCACCGGCCCGATCCACCGGCCCCGGGAGAGCGCCGAGACCGCAGGCCGTCCGTGACCGTGGCCGGCGTGCTCCTCGCCGCCGGCGGCGGCCGGCGCTTCGGCGGCCCGAAGGCCCTCGTCGCCCACGACGGGGAACTGCTCGTCGAGCGGGGCGTCGGCCTCCTGGCCGACGCCGGGTGCTCGCCGGTCGTGGTGGTGCTCGGCGCCCGGTCCGACGAGGTGGTGGCCCGAGCCCGGCTCGACACCGCCGAGACCGTCGTGAACGACGGCTGGGAGGAAGGCATCGGGTCGTCCGTGCGGGTCGGGCTCACCGACGCCGCCCGTCGGCCCGACGTCGAGGCGGCGGTGATCGCCCTCGTCGACCAGCCGCTCGTGACCAAAGAGGTGGTCCGCCGGCTCGTCGATGCCTGGCGGGCGGGCTCGCCGGCCGCGGTCGCCACGTTCGACGGCGAGCCCCGCACGCCCGTGGTCCTCGACCGGTCCGTCTGGGCCGAGGTGCTGACCATGGTGCACGGCGACGTGGGCGCCCGGGCCTGGCTGCGGAGCCACCCCGAGCTCGTGACCGAGCTGGCCTGCGAGGATCTGGGCTCCGACTTCGACATCGACACCCCCGAGGACCTGGCCCGGCTCGCCGCCGGCCCGAGAGGAGCGACGTGCGACTAGAGAACCGATTCAACGTGGCCGCCCCGGTCGACGAGGCCTGGAAGGTCCTCCTCGACGCTGAGCGCGTGGCCCAGTGCATGCCCGGCGCCACCCTCGACTCGGTGGACGGCGACGAGTTCAAAGGTCGGGTGAAGGTGAAGGTCGGGCCGATCGTGGTGACCTACCAGGGCACCGCCCGCTTCACCGAGCTCGACGAGGCGTCGCACAAGGCGGTGATCGACGCCTCGGGCAAGGAGGCCCGGGGCTCGGGGACGGCCAAGGCCACCGTCACGACGCAGCTCCTCGACATGGAGGACCACACCGAGGTCACCGTGCTCACCGACCTCAACATCACCGGCCGCCCGGCCCAGTTCGGCCGGGGCGTGATCGCCGACGTGGCCACCAAGCTGACCGAGCGGTTCGCCGAGAACCTCTTCGACGAGCTCTCGCCCTCGGACGGCTCGGCGGCCGAGGCGTCGACCGACGGCGCCACCGCCGAGACCGAGGCGGCACCGCGGGCGGCTCGGCCGGACGACGACGCCATCGACCTTCTCGGGGTCTCGGCCTCGCCCGTCCTGAAGCGACTCATCCCGCTCTTCGCGGTCCTCGGGTTCGTGGCCCTCGTGGTCCTCTGGCGGGGCCGTCGCCGCCGTCGGGCCCTCCCCGACTGAACCGTCGATCGACCGGCGGGGGCATCGGCATGAGCAATGGCGACCTCACGCACCTCGACGGGCGCGGGCGGGCCCGGATGGTCGACGTCACGGCCAAGCCGGTGACCAACCGGTCGGCCACCGCGCGCTGCCGGGTGCTCGGCGAGAGCGACCTCGGGCCCGTCCTCGGCCGGCACGGTGCACTGGCCGACGTGGTGGAGGCGGCCAAGGTGGCGGGGCGCCAGGCGGCCAAAGCCACCTGGCGGCTCATCCCGCTCTGTCACCCGATCGAACTCGGTGAGGTGCTCGTCACCGTGGCCGTGGGACGGAATGTCGAGATCTCGGCCACGGCCAAGGCCCTCGACCGGACGGGCGTCGAGATGGAGGCCCTGACCGCCTGCGCCGTCGCCGCGCTCAGCATCATCACCGCCTGCGTCGAGGACGACCCGACCGTCCACCTCGACGGCCTCGCCGTCTTCGAAAAGACCGGCGGGCGCTCGGGCCACTGGCGCCGCGAGGCGGACGGGTCAGTGACGAACTCGCCGGCCTGAGTAGAAAACCCCAGCTCAGAGCACCAAATTCACGAGGCGGGGCGGGCGCACGACGACGCGCTTCGGTGTCCCCCCGTCGAGCAGCTCGGCCACCTTCGGCGAGGCGAGCGCGAGCGCCTCGGCCTCGGCCGCGCTCACCTCTGGCGACACCTCGATGCGGTCGCGCACCTTGCCGTTCACCTGCACGACGAGGATCACGCTGGCCTCCTCGGCGAGGGCCGGGTCGAACGACGGCCACGCCTGGGCGTGGACCGCGGCACCCGGCCCGTGTACCAGCTCCCACAGCTCGGCGGTGAGATGGGGGGCCATCGGCGCGAGGAGCAGGAGCAGCGCGTCGCGCCCCTCGTCGAGCACATCGCGACACGGTCCACCGTCGACGCGCTGGTAGACGAGGAGCTCGTTCAGCAGCTCCCGGCAGTGGGCCACGGCCGTGTGGTAGGACCAGCGCTCGATGTCGACGGTGACCAGCCGGATCGTGCGGTGCACGGTCCGCCGCACCGCCATGTCGGGCTCCCCCGGCTCGCCGTCCCGGGCCACCACGTCGTCGGCTGCCACCAGGCGGCAGAGCCGGTCGAGGAAGCGGGCGCAGCCGTCGATGACCTCGTCGGCCTGGTCGGTCCAGTCCATGTCGTCGGTCGGCGGCACCGCCGAGAGGTGGAAGAGTCGGAGGGCGTCGGCCCCCGCCGACTCGTAGTAGTCGGCGGGGGCGATGAGGTTGCCCTTCGACTTGGACATCTTCGTCCCGTCCATCCGGATCATGCCCTGGGTGAAGAGGCGGCGGAAGGGCTCGCGGGGCAACCCGGGGGCCAGCCCCACGTCGATGAGGGCACGGGTGTAGAAGCGGGCGTAGAGGAGGTGCAGGATGGCGTGCTCGACCCCGCCGATGTACTGGTCGACCGGCATCCAGTGCACGGCGGCCGCCGGGTCGAAGGGCATCCCGGTGGAGAACGGGTCGCAGAAGCGCAGGAAGTACCAGCTGGAGTCGACGAAGGTGTCCATCGTGTCGGTCTCGCGCTGGGCGGGTCCGCCGCAGACCGGGCACGTCGTGTGGAGGAAGCCCTCGTTCGTGGCGAGGGGCGAACGGCCGGTCGGGAGGAACTCGACGTCGTCGGGGGCGAGCACGGGGAGGTCGGCCTCGGGGACCGGCACGGCCCCGTGGCCGGGGCAGTAGACGATGGGGATGGGGCAGCCCCAGAAGCGCTGGCGGCTGACGAGCCAGTCCCGCAGCCGGTAGTTCACCTTGCGGACGCCGATCCCCCGCTCCTCGAGCCACTCGATGGCCCGGGCCTTGGCCGCGACGACGTCGAGCCCGTCGAGGAAGCCGCTGTTGATCTTCACGCCGTCGCCGGTGTAGGCGCCGTTGCCGCTCCCGTCCCAGCCGTCCGGCGGCTCCACGGTGCGGACGTAAGGCAGCCCGTGGGCCAGGGCGAAGTCCCAGTCCCGCTCGTCCTCGGCGGGCACCGCCATGATGGCGCCGGTGCCGTAGCCCATCAGGACGTAGTCGGCCACGTAGAGCGGGACGGGCTCCCCGTTGAACGGGTTGACCACCCGGCTCCCCGTGTACGCGCCGCGCTTGTCGAGGGCTCCTCCCTCGGCCGTCCGCTCGATCTCGGTCTCGGCCGCGGCGCGCCGGCGGACCTCGTCGACCGCGGCGCGTTGCTCGGGCCTGGTGAGCTCGTCCACGAGCGGGTGCTCGGGGGCGACCACCGCGTAGGTCATGCCGAAGCTCGTGTCCGGCCGGGTAGTGAAGACCCGCAGGCTGAGCTCCGGGCGTCCTTCGACGACGAGGTCGAACTCGGCCCCCTCGGAGCGGCCGATCCAGTTGCGTTGCATCGCCTTCACCCGCTCGGGCCACTCGAGGTCGTCGAGGCCGAGAAGGAGCTCCTCCACGTAGGCCGTGATCCGGAAGAACCACTGCTCAAGGTCGCGCTTCTCGACGACGTCGCCCGAGCGCTCGCAGGTCCCGTCGGCGAGCACCTGCTCGTTGGCGAGCACCGTCTGGCAGCCTGGGCACCAGTTGACGGGGGCGAGCGCCCGGTAGGCCAGGCCCGCCTCGAGGAGGCGGAGGAAGATGACCTGGTTCCAGTGGATGTAGGCGGGGTCGTGGCTCACGACCTCGCGGCGCCAGTCGTAGACCGCGCCGAGCCGGGTGAGGGACTCCTTCAGCTCGGCGATGCGGGCCTCGGTGAAGACCCGGGGATGGGTGCCGGTCCGGATGGCCGCGTTCTCCGCCGGCAGCCCGAAGGAGTCGAAGCCGAGGGGTGAGAGCACGGCCTTGCCGTGCATCGTCTGGTAGCGGACGATCAGGTCGCCGAAGGTGTAGTTCCGGACGTGGCCCTGGTGGGCCGGCCCGGAGGGGTAGGGGTACATGCAGAGGGCGTAGAACGGCGGGCGGGGGTCGTCGTTGCTGACTTCGTAGGTGCCCTCGTCGCGCCAGCGGTCCTGCCACTTCCGCTCGACCGCGGCGACGTCGTACTCCCGTGCCATCGCTGAATGCTACCGGCGCCTCCTGAGCCCCTCGGACCCGACGGCCCGCCCCGACCACCTCGCCGACTGGGCCAAGATGGCGGGCCTCGGAGGAAGGAGGAGCGCCATGGGGTTGGCACCGAAGGTCAGTGTGGCCCTCGACCGGACCGTCGGCCGGTGGATCTACCCGCTCCACCGACGGCTGTATCTCCTGACCGGCGGGACCGTCGGCCTCCGGTCCCCGGCCGGGCCCATCCTGTTGCTCACCACGACCGGCAGGCAGTCCGGCCAGCCGCGGACGACGCCCCTCCTCTATCTCCCCGACGGCGAGGACTTCGTCGTGGTCGCCTCGAACGGCGGCCGACCAGACCCCCCGAACTGGCTGCGGAACCTCGAGACCGCGCCCGAGGCCACCGTCCAGGTGGGCCGACGGAAGGTGGCCGTCCGGGCCCGCATACTCGACGGCCCCGAGGCGGCCGAGCTCTGGCCCCGTCTGGACCGCCACTACGCGGGCTGGCGGCACTACGCCTCGCTGACCGGTCGCCCGATCCCTCCGGTGGTGCTCTCCCCTCTCGGCTAATGACCAGCCGAGGCCCCGCTCGGGCGACGACGACCCAGGGGATACAATCGTCATCCGGTCCGCGATGGCGTGACATCGCCAAACGGACCACCGGAGTCCGATCGGCACGCCCGCCGTGCTCGCTCGGTTCCCCGGGGGCGTAGCTCAGTTGGTAGAGCGCTTGACTGGCAGTCAAGAGGTTCGTGGGTTCAAGTCCCATCGCCTCCACCAAAACCCCAGGCCAGAGGTGGAAGGTCTGGCCGCCCCGCCCACCGATACAGCCGTGTGGCAATCTCCTGGCAATCCCGGAACCCGGGTGAGCAGGGCCAGGAGGTGCGGCGATGCAGGGGCACATCCAGCGGCGGGGCGGCGACTCCTGGCGGGTGAGCGCCTATCTCGGGCGTGATCCGACGACTGGGAAGAAGCGCTACGCCCAGCGAACGGTGCGCGGTACCAAGCGCGAGGCACAGGCAGTCCTCGCCCGATTGGTGACCGAGGTCAACGACGGGCGCTACGCCTCGGCCGGAGCGCTCACCGTCGCCGAACTGCTCGAGCGCTTCTTCGAGCTCAAGGCCAACCAGATCGAGCCGGGCACCCTCGACGGTTACCGCCGGGTGGCCGACTACTACGTCGTCCCCCGCATGGGCACGGTGAAGGTGGCCAAGCTCCGGGCGATCGACCTCGACCGGCTGTACGCGACGCTGCTCCAGTCCGGCGGCAAGGGTGGACGGGCCCTCTCGCCGCGGACGGTGCGACTGTCCCACGTGCTCCTGCGCCAGGCCCTGGCCCAGGCGAAGCGCTGGGGACTCCTCGCGCTCAACCCGGCCGAGGACGCCACCCCGCCCCGGGACACCTACCACGAGATCACGCCGCCCTCGGTCGAGGTCGTCATCCGGCTCTTGAACGGGGCCATGGAGGCCGACCCCGACTTCGGGGTGTACCTGCGGGTGCTGGCCGTGACCGGTTGTCGACGCGGTGAGGCCCTGGCCCTGCGCTGGCGGGACCTCACCTTGCCCGAGGACGGGCCTGGCGAGGTGCTCATCTCCCGCTCGATCGCTCTCGTCGGGACCGAGGTCGTCGAGAAGGACACCAAGACCCACCAAGGACGGCGCCTCGTCCTCGACGCCGCCACCGTGGCCGTGCTCCACGAGCACCGGGGCGCCTGGGAGGAGTACGCCGAGCTCGCCGGGACCAAAGTCACCGAGGACTCGTTCCTCTTCTCCTCTTCCCTCGACGGGACGACCCCGTGGCGCCCCGACGTGGCCACCGGACGCTTCGCCCGGCTCTGCAAGGAGCTCGGCATCGAAGGGGTCCGCCTCCACGACCTGCGCCACTACGTGGCCACGAGCCTGGCGGCCACCGGGACCCCGATCGCCACCATCTCGTCCCGCCTCGGGCACCGGGACCGGGCGACCACGCTCAACATCTACTCGCACAGCCTGCCGGCCCTCGACTACGCCGCGGCCGAGGTCCTGGGCGAGCTGCTCGAGGACGCCGAGGTGGGCCGGGGCACCTAGACCTACGCCGTGTCACCGCTCTTCGAGGGCTCGTGCTCGAGGCCGACCATCCGCTCGAGGGCAGCCCGGGGCACGACGATGCGCCGGCCGAGGCGGAGCGAGGGCAGCTGGCCCTGGTGGACGAGCTCGTAGGCCAGCCAGGTCGAGATCCCGAGGAGCCCCGCGGCCTCTTCGACGCTCAAGGCCAGGCGGTCCGGGTGGTGACGGCCCTCCCTCACCCCGGGCCCTCCGGACTGCTCCTCAGCCAAGCTGCCGGCGCTCCTCG
>DATGZH010000038.1:0-9991 GCA_035297265.1 Acidimicrobiales bacterium
CTCTCCTCAGGCCCCGGGACACTGGACGGTGCAGTGGGCCAACTGCACGTAGAACTCCACGACGAGGAGGACGAACAGGGCACTGGCCACGACGTCGAGCAGCCCGAGGAAGATGCCGACGTTCGCCAGCGCCCTCCCCCTCTGCCTTGTCGCCTTCTTGATCTGGAAGTGCGCCGCCAGGCCGAGCACGACCGCGGCGGGACCGAGCAGCAGGTCGAGGACGAGGACCGTCGCGAACGTCTGGAAGGGGCGAACGACGAAGAACGCCCAGGCCGCCCCGAGCGGGCACACCACGGCGAGGAGGCACGAGGCGACCGCCGCCGGGTTGAGCTCCTCGAGAGGACCAGGCGAAGGCGCGTCGTCTTTCCCTGACGTCCAGTCGAGGCTACGCCGCCGACCACTCATGCCTGCACTCTGACGAGGCGCGACGCCGGGACGAACGGGTGGTCGGCCCCCTGCCCGCTCGGGGGGCGAGTGAGGACCGCTGGCCGGCGAGACGCCCGTCGAGCGTCGTCGTCGCGAACTGAGGACATCGCTCGCGCGCCAGGAACGTCGCCACCGGCGAAGCAGTTGGCGGTCCACACGCCGCCGGCACAGCTCGATGTCGGTACCGACCCCCCGCCACGAAGTGCGGCGCTTCGGCGGCTCAGCCGCGGCGGCGAAGCGCTCCCAGGCCGCCGGGTCGAACAACGTGCCGGCATGCTCGTCGCCGACTGCCGAACCGAGACCGGCGAGGGCGTCCGACCCTTGGCTCGTGTCCTCAGAGTCGCCCATCGCCCCATGGTGAAGGTCGGGGCGTCGGCGTTCCATCCGTGGTTGCCCCTATTTCGGCCTGGGGGACACCACCATCCTCGGCCGAACCCCACTCCCCTGTGCGCCGGCGCCGCGCCCGCCTGAGCGGACGGCCAGGCTGCAGCCCACGGTGTGCACGTTCAGCTCCCCGGCCGCGGAGAGCCCACCCGCTCGAAGACGACCTCGACAGCGATCGGGCCTTCCTCTCGGCGGCGCTCGTCGCCGTCGTCGGCGGCGTCAGTCGGTGGCGTCCCCCTCGGGGGACTCGCTGACCTCCGATGCCGCCGACTCGGACTCGCTGACCTCTGATGCCGCCGACTCGGACTCGCCCGGGGCCTCCTCGCCGTCCGCCTGGCCGCCGCCGGCCTCCGCCGCGTAGTCGGCCCAGGCCGCTTGGGCCTCGGTCTCGGGGGTGAACTCGCCGCCCTCGCCGTAGTCGTAGGTGCCGATGTAGTTGCCCTCGTCGTCGTAGGCGTGCTCCCCGAAGGCCTCGCGGTACTCCTCGGAGACCTCGCCGCCCTCGGCCGCCTGCTTGATCGACAGGCTGATCCGCCGACGCTGCAGGTCGATGTCGATGATCTTCACCCAGAGCTCTTCGCCCGGGCTCACGACCTGCTCGGGGAGGTCCACGTGATGGGCCGCCATCTCCGAGATGTGCACGAGGCCCTCGATGCCGTCACCCACCTGGACGAAGGCCCCAAACGGCACGAGCTTGGTGATCCGGCCGTAGACCAGCTGACCCACCTGGTGAGTGTCGGCGAACTCCTGCCAGGGGTCGGCCTGGGTGGCCTTGAGCGACAGGCTGATGCGCTCCTTGTTGAGGTCGACGTCGAGCACTTCGACCTCGATCTCGTCGCCCACCTGGACGACCGACGACGGGTGGTCGACGTGCTTCCAGCTGAGCTCGGAGACGTGGACGAGGCCGTCCATGCCACCGAGGTCGACGAACGCCCCGAAGTTCACGACCGAGGACACCACGCCGCGCCGGCGCTCGCCCGGCTTCAGGTTGGCGAGGAAGTCGCCGCGCTGCTCCTTCTGGGCCTCCTCCAGCCAGGCCCGCCGGGACAGGACGACGTTGTTGCGGTTGCGGTCGAGCTCGATGATCTTGGCGTCGATGACCCGACCCACGTAGGGCTGGAGCTCACGCACCCGGCGAAGCTCGACGAGCGACGCGGGAAGGAAGCCCCGCAGGCCGATGTCGACGATGAGCCCGCCCTTCACGACCTCGATGACCGGGCCCTTCACCACCTGGTCGGTCTCCTTCAGCTTCTCGATCGTCGACCAGGCCCGCTCGTACTGGGCCCGCTTCTTCGAGAGGACGAGGCGCCCCTCCTTGTCCTCCTTCTGGAGGACGAGGGCCTCGACGTGCTCACCCAGCTGGACGATCTCGTCGGGGTGGGCGTCGTTCCTGATCGAGAGCTCCCGGGCCGGGATCACCCCTTCGGACTTGAAGCCGATGTCGAGCAGCACCTCGTCCCGGTCGATCTTGACCACGACGCCTTCGACCACGTCACCGTCGTCGAACTCGATGATCGTGTCCCCCATGACCTCTTCCAACGACACCCCACCCAGGTCGTCTTCGGTGATCGGGCGGGGTACGTAGTGACCCTCCTCGTCGAAGCGACCCATGGCTTCGTTGGAGAGGAGGGCGGTCGATGGCTGGTCGGACATGGAGGACTGCTCGCTTTCGAAGGAATAGGGACTGAGCGACGATCGCGGCCGAGATGCGGCCTCCGATCGGGATGCGGCCGGTCCCCTGGGCACCGGCCGGTCAAGAACGCTACCACGACCAGGGGCGATGCGAAACCGGCCGCCGTCAGGATTTGGCGTCGGCCCACGAGGCCCCGAAGGCCATCGAGACCACGAGGGGCACCGACAGGTCGGCCGCACCGGTGAGAGCCGCCTCGGTGAGCGGCCCCACGACCTCCTCCTCGCCGCCCACGACCTCGACGATCACCTCGTCGTGGACCTGGAGGACGAGCCGGCTCTCGAGGTGACCGTCCTCCAGGGCCGCATCGAGGCGCACGAGGGCCGTCTTGAAGAGGTCGGCGGCCAGACCCTGGATGCCGGCGTTCATGGCCTGGCGCTCGGCCGTCTGCCGCACCTGGTAGTTGCGATCCGAGAGCTCGGGGAGCGGGCGCTTCCGGCCGAGGGCGGTCCGGGTGTAGCCCCGGGCGCGCGCCTCGACCACGATGTCGTCCATGTAGGCGGCGACCTCGGGGAAGGCCTTGAAGTAACGGTCCCGGATCTCGGTCGCCTCCTCGACGCCGGTGCTGAGGCGCCGGGCCAGCCCGAAGCCCTGCATGCCGTAGGCGAGGCCGTAGGAGACCATCTTGGCCCGCTCCCGCTGGGCCGGCGTGACCTCCTCGGGGGGGACGGAGAACACGCCGGCGGCCACGGTCCGGTGGACGTCGGCCCCCGAGGTGAAGGCCTCCACGAGACCGGGGTCCCCCGAGAGGTGGGCGAGCACCCGCAGCTCGATCTGGTCGTAGTCGGCCACGAGGAACGAGCACCCCTCGGCCGGGACGAATGCCCGGCGGAACTGGCGGCCGGCCTCGCCTCGCTTCGGGATGTTGTGCAGGTTCGGACGCTCCGAGCTGAGCCGGCCGGTCCGGGCCACCGTCTGGCCGAACGAGGCGTGGATGCGACCGTCGTCGGCCACCTCGGCGAGCAGGCTCTCGCCGTAGGTGGAGCGCAGCTTCTCGAGCTCGCGGTAGCGCAACAGGGTGTCGACGATCTCGTGCTCGTCGCGGAGCGACT
Organism: Acidimicrobiales bacterium; assembly: GCA_035297265.1. Lineage (GTDB taxonomy): Bacteria > Actinomycetota > Acidimicrobiia > Acidimicrobiales > RAAP-2 > DATGZH01. The sequence goes on from DATGZH010000038.1 coordinate 3,553, forward strand.
CGAGCGTCTGGGCATCGGTCGAATAGCCGGTCTTGGTCTTGCGGCCGGGGGTGAGGCCGAGCTCGTCGAAGAGCACCGTGCGCAGCTGGGGCGTGGAGTTCACGTTGAACTCGTGGCCGGCCAGCACGTGGATGCGTTCCTCCAGGGCCTGCGTGTCCGAGGCCAACTGCTCGGCCAGCCGCTGGAGCTCGACCACGTCCACCCGGACGCCGAGCACCTCCATGCGGGCGAGCACCCGCACGAGCGGCGTCTCCACCTCGTCGTGCAGCCGGACCAGCCCCTCGGCCGAGAGGGCCTGCCGGAGCGGCCCCACGAGTCGAGTGACGGCGGCCGCCTCGGCTATTGCCGCGGCCGTGTCGTCGACCTCGGGCTCGCCGAGGGCCAGCTGGCCGACCGCGGGCGCACCGTCGACCGCGGCGACGATCGGATAGTCGCCCGCCGCCGGGTCGAGCAGGTACCCGGCGACCGCGGTGTCCATCACGAGTCCCCGGCCGTCGATGCCGAGCGGGAGGAGCGACCGGAAGAGCTCCTTCACGTGGTGGCCGGCCACGTCCCGCCCGAGCACCTTGGTCACCGCGGTCGCGACCGACTTTTGGATGAGGAGCGAGGCGTCGAGCCAGACCGCCTCGGTGGGGGGATCCCCCGCGACGAGGGCGAGGCCCCGCAGGGGCGAGCGGCCGGCCAGGCCGGCCGAGCGGCCGGCCAGCGCCACCACACCGCCCCTGGGCCGGGCGGCGAGGGTCTTGAGGGCGGCCGCCGCCGCTCGGGCGTCGGCCGGTTGCGCAACGTTGACGTCGAGCACCGGCAGCTCGTCGACGAGCGAGGCGAGCGTCACTCCGCGGCCCTCCGTGGGCGCCTCGGGCTCGGCCGCCTGCTCGGGCCGGTGGAGCATGCCCTCCACCTCGTCGGGCAGGCCCGAGCCGTCGGCCGGCGGGCCGAGCGTCCCGTCGCGGAGGAGCGGCACCAGGAGCCGCCATACGGTGTGCAGCTCGAGCTCGATGAACGTCTCCCGGGCCGAGTCGGTGTCCCAGCCGCCCAGCGTGAGGTCGTCGAGGGCCACGTCGAGTGCGACGTCGCGGATGAGGGGGATGACCGAGAGGTTGGCCCGGACCCGATCCTCGTAGGCCGCGAGGTTCTCGCGGAGCTTCGGCGTCAGTTCCGGGAGGTGCGAGTAGATGCCGTCGAGGTCCCCGTAGCTGGTGAGGAGCTTGGCCGCCGTCTTCTCCCCCACTCCCGGCACCCCGGGCAGGTTGTCCGAGGTGTCCCCCCGGAGCGCCGCGAGCAGCGGGTAGCTCGCCGGCGGGACCCCGGTGCGGGCCACGATCCCGGCCTCGTCGTAGAGGTCGTAGTCGCGTACGCCCCGCTTGTTGTAGAGCACCTTCACGTGGGGGTCCTCGACCAGCTGGAAGCAGTCGCGGTCCCCCGTCACCACGATGACGTTCCGTCCCTCGTCGCGGGCCTCCGTGGCCAGGGTGGCGAGGACGTCGTCCGCCTCGAAGCCGGGCACGCCCACGACCGGGACGCAGAGCGCGGCGAGCACGTCACGGATGAGGTCGAACTGGTGGTAGAGGGCGTCGGGCGTCTCGGCCCGGCCGGCCTTGTAGTCGCTGACCAGCTCGTCGCGGAACGTGACGCCGGGGAGGTCGAAGGCCACCGCCAAGGAGGACGGCCGGTGGTCGCGGACCAGGTTCACGACCATGAGGGAGAACCCGTGCACGGCGTTCGTGACCGTGCCGTCCTTCGTGACGAGGGTCTCGGGCACGGCGAACCAGGCCCGGAAGGCGAGCGACATCCCATCGAGGAGGATGACCGGCCCCTTGCCGGGCTCGGGCGTCACGGGGTGCTGCTCCGGTAGGTCAAGGGGTGAGCGACCCGTCCACCACCTGGCGGGCGATGTCGCGCATCTTCGTCCTCGTGCGCTTGGCCGTCCGCTCGATGAACGAGTGCGCCTCGACCTCGCTCAGGCCATCCCGGTCCATGAGCACCCCCTTGGCCTCCTCCACCACTCGCCGGGTCTCGATCTTGTCCTCGGCCGCCTCCTTGGGCAGGTCGTAGGCCGCCGCCTCCGCGTCGATGGCCCAGTCGAGGCGAGAGCGGGCCAGCACGCCCTCGATGGCCGGCAGGAGCTCGTTGCGGCGGAACGGCTTCACCAGGTACGCGGCCACGCCGGCGTCCCGCGCGTCCTCGATGAGGTCGCGCTGGCTGAAGGCGGTGAGAATCAGCACGGCCACTTGGTGGCGCTCCTTGATGGCCCTCGCCACCGTCAGGCCGTCCATGCCCGGCATCTTGATGTCCAGGATGGCGAGATCGGGCTGCGTCCGCTCGACGAGGTCAACCGCCTCGTCGCCGCGGCCGGTCTCGCCCACCACATCGAAGCCCGCGTCGGTCAGGATCTCCTTCAGGTCGAGCCGGATGATGGCCTCGTCCTCGGCGATGACCACGCGGGTGGCCCCGTCAAGGGAGTTCACCTCGTGCCTGGCCCCGGTCCGTCCCCCACGTGGGTGAGCAGCTCGTCTTGACGACGCTCCAGCTCGGCCACGTTGGCTCGCATGGAGGCCCGGGCCTTCGACATGGCATCGGCGTGACGACGGACCTCGTCGTAGTCCTTCGTGGCGAGGGGGGTCTCGGACACGAGGGAGCGCAGCCTGGCGTCGTCAGCGGCCTCTTCGACCACCGCCAACTGCTCTTCTAGGACCGCGAGTTCCTCGCGCGCCCGGACGAGGCGCTCGTGGACGTCACGGATCCGTCGCTCGAGGAGGAACGGCTGCATGGACGCACGAGTTTACGCCGGGCCGGGCCCGGCCCCGTCTTCCGGCTCCCCGTCCACCGGAAACCAGGCTCGGGCCACGCTGCGGGCTGAGAGGACGTCGGGGTCCGGTGGCGGGCCTATCCCGGGGAGGGACGGCACGGCCAGCTGACCGTCTGTCACCTCGGGATACCCGCACGGGTCGACGTCGAGGTAGCTCGCCGGTCGGGAGAGGTCGCCGGGCAGGGTGCACCCGGCGAGCCCGGCCACCGCGGCGTTGGCCGACCGGCCGAGACCGGTCTCGAAGAACCCGCCGACGAAGGCCGGCACCCCCGCCTCGGCGCACAACTCGGCCGCCCGGCGGGCCGCGGCGAGGCCGCCGAGCCGGGCCGGCTTGAGGCAGGCCACCTCGCAGGCCCCGTAGCGGAGTGCGTCACGGAGCCGGCGTGGTGTCGAGAGCGACTCGTCGAGAGCGACGGGCGTCTCGAGCTCTGCCGCCAGCCGGGCCAGGGCCACGAGATCAGTCGGCGGCAGCGGCTGCTCGATGCAGACGAGGTGCCAGGGGTCGAGCAACCGGAGCCGGCTGGCGTCGGCGTCGTCGTCGGAGCCGTTCCGGTAGGCGCCGTTCGCGTCGACCTGGAGCGCCAGATCCGGGAACGTCTCGCGCACGGCCTGCACTGGCGTGGCGTCCCAACCAGGGGCGATCTTCATCCGCACCCGCCGGGCCCCGGTTTCGTGAGCCGAAGCCACCGCGGCCAGGAGCACACCGAGGTCCCGATCGTCGGGGATGCCCACGACGGCGCCGGCTTCCACGACGTCCCGGGTGGTGCCGAGCCATGCCGCGAGCGAGCGACCGGCGGTCCGCAGCTCCAGGTCGAGCGTGGCCATCTCGACGGCTGCACCGGCCATCCGAGCGGGGGCATCGTCGCCCACGATCCGGGCCAGGACCGAAGGCACGGGCAATTCGCCGCCCCGGGCGGCGGCGGCCGAGAAGATCCGGGGCACCGCCCTCTCGACGAGGGTCTGCCAGACCTCCGCCAGGGGGGCGTCCACCCCGTCACCGGTCTCGAGGGCTCCGCACTCACCCCACCCCTCCCCGCCATCGGTCACGATCCTCACGTAGAGCACCGGGCGACGGTCGTGGGTGAGCGCCGACGTCGTGACCGTCTCCCGTAGGAAGAGCTCGACGATGCTGAGCTCCACTCCCTGGAGCCTCATGAACGGCCGGCTGTCCTTGGAGGCGGACAGGCCCCCGATAGCATCGGACGACCGGCCCGGATGGCGGAATCGGTAGACGCGGAGGCCTCAAAAGCCTCTGCCCGCAAGGGCGTGCGGGTTCGAGTCCCGCTCCGGGCACCACCGATTCCCAGCTTAGGGACTTCTCCACCCTCCAAATTGGCCTCCATGGTCACAGTTTGGTCACAAACGTCCTTCACGGTGCTGCCAGACCGTGACCACCGCTGAACGACAGCCGACGTGGAATCGAGCAGGCCCGTCGAAGCGGCTCTCAGGCTTGCGGGACGCATCTGCGGGATCCTTCGCTCTCCTGACGCTCCGGCACCGCGTCATGGGGCCCAATGGCGAGCTCGCGAGCGTCGGCAAATGGTCACCGATCACGTCTTGGAACCCCGGGCTAGCGCGACCGGCCGACCCCGTCCACCATCGCCGCCACCGCCGAGGCGGCCTGCGCGCCGGCCGACTCGAACAGATGGCCGTAGCGATCCATCGTGAACGATGAGGATGCGTGACCAAGCCGCTTGGCGATGAGCAGATGCTGCTCGCCAGCCGCAATGAGGTGGGCGACGTGGGTGTGTCGGAGGTCATGGAAGCGAATGCGCGGGAGACCTGATCGGACCACTCGGCGGTCGAAGACCTTCGCGACGCTCTCGGGGTCGAGCGGGCTGCCATCGGGCCGTGCAAAGACGAGGTCGTGGTCCTCGTAACCCGATCCCATGAGGAGCCGCTCCTCAGCCTGTCGGGCCCGTTGGGCCCTGAGAACGGCAACAGTCGCAGGATCGAGGTCAATCTTCCGGCGGCCGCGGTCCGTCTTCGTCCGCTCGGAGAAGATGAGTTCACCCCGAAGCGCCAGGAGCTGCTGGCGGACTTCAAGGGTCGCCCGATCGAGGTCGACGTCCCCCCACCGAGTACCGCAGACTTCGCCCCTCCTCATACCTGTCATCGCGGCTAGTCGGAACAGTGGGCCGAGTGGCTCATTTCCCGTGAAGTCGAGGAACGACCTGAGCTGCTCGGGAGTCCACCAGGCCATTTCAAGAGGCTTCGTGTCCTTGGGGCGAGGAGCGTCGGCCGACTGCGCAACATTGCGCGCTAGCTCGCCCTTCCGAACGGCGTCGCCGAGCGCTTTCTGCAGGACCACGTGGACATAGCGAACCGACCGCGGGCTCAGACCACCCTCGCGCTGACGAAGTCCCGAAACCAAGAGGTCCGAATACAAACGGTCCAGGTCCGAGGCGATGACCTTGTCAACGCGCTTGGCACCCAGGGCGGCCGGGACGTAAAGCAGGCAGCGTCGGTAGCCGTCGATCGTTGAGGGGCGAAGGGTCGTACTGAGGCCTTCAAGCCATCGGTCGAGATACTCGCGGAACGACATGCGGGCCGGCGCCACGTAGCTCGAAGTCGTCACAGAGCGCCGAATTCTGTCGAGCTCCTCCTGGGCTGCTTTCTTCGTCGCGAATCCACGTCGCTTCGCTTGCTTCCGCTTCCCGTGGGAGTCCCGCCCGAGATCGACCACGAACCACCAGGTGCCGGTGTGCGGGTTCCTTCGTGGCGCAGCTGTCGAGTGTCGATCGTTCACTGACCCGTGTCTTCCCAATCCCCTGTGCCTGTCAGTCCAAGGCCCCATGATCGCGTGTCGAGTCCGCTTCGACACCGACCATCCGTTCAAGGGCAGCACGAGGCACGACGATGCGTCGACCGAGGCGGAGCGAGGGCAGCTCGCCCTGGTGGACGAGCTCGTAGGCCAGCCAGGTCGAGATCCCGAGGAGGCCAGCGGCCTCCTCGACGCTCAAGGCGAGGCGGTCCCGATTGTGTCGGCCCTCTCTCACCCCGGGCCCTCCGGACTGCTCGTCAGCCAAGCTGCTGGCGCTCCTCGGCGAGGGCCTCGATGGCCAGTTGCTTGTTCTCGAAGTAGTGCTCCCGCTGCTCTTCGGCATGGATTGCCTCCCCTCGGTTCTTCCATCCGACCCCGACCGCCCGCCAGCGCGACTCGTAGGAAACCGCGCCGACGTCGGCCCCACATCTCGGCCGCCTGGTGGCCCGCCACTCGGCCCGGGCCCGCCGAAGCGCCCCTAAGGTCGTCGAGTAGCGCCGCGACTTGGTGAGGAAGTGACCCCCGTAGCCGAAGCAGTGGGCGTAGCGCCGGAGATGCGCACGATCCCGGCCCGCCCCGAGGCGCCAGGCCGTCGCCACCTGTCGGCGCTCGTGGGAACTGAGCCGCCGGGCCGCCAGGTCCTCTGCGTTCCTGATCCGCTGGTCGAGGGCGCCGTCGGCCGTGGACGAATTGACGGCGTACTTGGCCACATAGGAGGCCAGCCGACCAGCCCGGGAGCCCTCCCGGTCATCGAGCACCTCGACGTCGACCTGGTCGCCCCAGGAGGTCTCGCCCCGCACATGGGCGACCCGCACCGTCCGGGCGGCGGCCAGACAGGCGGCGGCCAGCGCTCCGGCCAACGGCCC
>DATGZH010000039.1:0-87123 GCA_035297265.1 Acidimicrobiales bacterium
GTGCAGGAGCGGCGGCGGCGGGTCGAGCCGCTCGGGGCGCGAGTTGATCTCGACCGCGGTGCCCGTCGTCGCGCAGGCCGCGAAGACCACCTCGGCGTCGAAGCGGGACTCCTTGCGTCCCCGGCCCACCAGCTTGCGCCCGGTGCAGTGGCCGAGAATGTCGGTGTGCGGGCTCTCGACGGCCCGGAGCAGCCGGGCGGTCATCGGCCCGGCCTCCATGCTGAGCTTGCTGTGGGCGCTCGCCACGACCACGTCGAGCCGGGCCAGGAGCTCCTCGTCCTGGTCGAGCGAGCCGTCCTCCAAGATGTCGACCTCGATGCCGGTCAGGATGCGGAATGGGGCCAGCTCCTCGTTGAGCTCGGCCACGAGGTCGAGCTGGCGGAGCAGGCGCTCGGCGTCGAGGCCGTGGGCCACGGTGAGGCGGGGGCTGTGGTCCGTCAGGGCCAGGTAGTCGTGGCCGAGGTCCAAGGCCGCCCGGGCCATCTCGTCGACCGGGCTCCCGCCGTCGGACCAGTCCGAGTGGCTGTGGCAGTCGCCCCGGAGCAGCGTCCGAAGGAGGGCCGCCGCCGGACCGAGAACCATGCGGTCCTCGGCCTCCAGCTTGGCGAGGTACGAGGGCACGTCGCCGGCGAGGGCCTCGGCCACCACCTGGGCCGTGACGTCGCCGACGCCGTCGAGGTCGCGGAGCCGCCCGGTCGTCGCCAGCTCGGCCAGTCGCTCCGGGTCGGTCGCCGCCACGGCCGCCGCTGCCTTACGGAAGGCCCGTACCCGGTAGGTCTCGGCGCCGTCGGCTTCGAGCAGGTAGGCGATCCGCCGCAGCGCGCTCGTCGGCTCCATGGGAACCGACACTACTGAGCGGGTGGATCAGGGCGGTCGGGACAACCCGAGGACGAGGAAGTCGCACAGCTCGCCCACCGCCTCGTCGAGCGGGAGGGACTCGGCCTCGCCGGCCCGCACGGCGAGGGCCCCGTAGAGCTGCTGACCGACGAGCGACGCCGCCCGGGCCGGGTCGATCGGCCGGAACCGCCCGCCCCGTTGGCCCTCGGCCACGAGGTCCTCCAGGTGGCGGGCCACGTCGAGGCCGATCTGGAAGAACTCGGCGTCGATGGCCACGCCGGCCGTGTCGCGCGAGCCCTGGGTGGCCACGGCCAGCCGGAAGAAGGCCGGGTCCTCGTCGATCTGCTCGAGCAGCGCCCGGATCACCGCGGCCAGCCGCTCCTCGGGCTCGGCGGCGCCGGCGAAGACCGTGGCCAGCCGGTCCTGGACGATGGCGTACATGGCCTTGAGACAGGCCCGCAGCAGCTCGTCGCGGTTGGCGAAGTAGACGTAGACGGTCGAGCGGGCCACGCCGGCCTCCACCGCGATGTCGTCCATCGACACCTCGATCGTGCCTCGCTCACCGAAGAGCCGGCGGGCCACGTCGATGATCTGGTCCCGGCGGAAGTCCCGGATGACCTCTTTCAGGTCCTCGGAGCGCCGGCCGGCCACCTTCAGCCGCGCAGCTTGGTCGTGGGGGTGAAGGTCACGGGCAGGTGCTTCACGCCGTTGATGAACTGTGAGCGCAGGCGTACGGGTGGCCCCGCGGGACGGAGGTCCGGCAGGCGGTCGAGCAGGTGCTCGTACATCACGTGGATCTCCATACGGGCCAGATTGGCACCGAGGCAGAAGTGCGGTCCACCCCCGCCGAAGGCGATGTGGGGGTTGGGGTCCCGGCCGATGTCGAAGGTGTCGGAGTCGCTGAACACCTCTTCGTCCCGGTTGGCCGAGGCGTGGTAGAAGACGACCTTGTCACCCGCTCGGATCGTGACGCCGCGGAGTTCCACGTCGCAGGTGGCGGTGCGGCGGAAGTTCATGACCGGGCTCACGAAGCGCAGCATCTCTTCGACCGCGCACGGCAGGAGCGAGCGGTCGGCCAGGAGGCGGTCCCACTCGGCCGGGTGGTCGAAGAAGGCCTGCATCGCACCGGACATGAGGTTGCGGGTCGTCTCGTTGCCGGCCACCGTGAGCATGAGGAAGAAGAGCTCGAGCTCGAGGTCGGACAGCCGCTCGCCGTCGATCTCCACCTCGGTGAGGACGCTCATGAGGTCACCGTGCGGCTCCTCGCGCTTCTTGGCGTAGAGCTCGCTGGCGTAGGCGTAGAGCTCCATCGCCGCCTCGGCCGGTGCCGCCTCGTTGACCAGGTACTCAGGGTCCTCGTTCCCGATCATCCGGTTCGACCACTCGAACATCTGGTGCCGGTCCCCCTGGGGCACGCCCAGCAGGTCGGCGATGACGATGAGGGGGAGCTCCGCCGCCACCTCGGTGACGAAGTCGGCCTCGCCGCGCTCGCACACCCGGTCGATGATGTCGTCGGCCGCCTCGTGGATGCGCTGCTCGAGGGCGCCCACCATGCGCGGCGTGAAGCCCTTGTTCACGAGCCGCCGGTAGCGGGTGTGGAGCGGCGGGTCCATGTTGACCATCATCAGCTGCTGCTGCTCGCGCTCGCCCTCGGGCAGCTCCATCGGGAGGCAGGTCTCCAGGTAGGAGGAGAAGCGCTGCCAGTCCCGGTTCACCGCCACGCACTCGGGGTGGGTGACCACCGCCCAGTAGCCGGGGCCCCGGGGGTCCTCGTGCCAGCTGACCGGGGACGTCCGCCGGAGCTCGGCGAAGTGCTCGTGGGGCACCCCGGCCACGTAGAGCGCCGAGTCCATGAGGTCCAGGTCGGTGAGGTCGGTCAGTGGCATCGGACGGCTCCTCCACCCGATCAGACACGGTGTCTGACCGAACGGATGCAGCGTACCCAGAATCGGTCGCGTTGGTCGGCCATGGGGTCCGGCCCGGCGTCGGCCCAGGTCGGAGGCCTGGCGGGTCTCGGCGGTCAGTCGTCGCGACCGCTGGGGCGGCCCATGTGCCAGCCCGTGCAGAAGTCGCACTCGTAGACGACGAGTTCGACGCCGCCCTCCTCGGCCCGCTCGGCCGCCGCCACCCGGGCCTCGCGCTCGCTCCCGAAGCGGGTCTTCGGCTGGCCGTCGGCCCGCCAGTGGGACGAGCCGATCTTGAGCGGCCGTTGGGCGCGTCGTCGGGGCACGGGTCGATTGTCCCAGGGCCGGCCGGCGACGCCGGCTCAGCCGCCGTTCCCCGCCGGCACGTACGTCCGGCAGGGCTGGCCCCGGGTCGAGGGGCAGGCCGGCTCGGGGTCGGGTGGTCGGAGGCCGGGGATCACGTCGAGCAGGAGCACCGAGGGCCGCGACCCCCCGAGGTCCAGCGTGTCGGTCACCGCCCCGCCGGTGGCCGGGGTGAGGAAGGACCACACCGGCCGGTCACCACCGGGCGCGCTCAGCGTGACCCGCAGACGGGTCCCGGCCCGGAACGCCGCCACCACCGGGTCGAGCGGGATGCGGACGAGGGTGTACCGCCCGGCCGGCAGGGGCCGGGCGGTGGCCCGCAGGTTGGTCGGCACGGGGTGGAGCGGGGTGGAGGACGGAGCGAGGGCCCGGTCGCTCGCCCGGAGGAAGCCCGACTGCAGGTAGCGCTCCGCCCCGTCGGGCAGGACCTCGCTCACCGTGGCCTGCAGGTCGGTGTCCGGCGCGGTCGAACGGAGCCAGACATCGAGGGCGGCCGGTCCCACCACGACCACGTCCTCCTGGAAGGGGGCCGTGACGAAGCCGAGGCCGTCCGTCCCGGTGACCGGCGCCCAGTCGTAGGGCGGGAGCGCGACCCCCGGGTTGGCCGACGACGCGAGGTCGGTCTTCGGCCGGGCCGACGGGTCCGGCCGGAAGGAGGCCTGGCCGGTCGGCGGCACGGTGGTCGTGAGCGAACCCCCGCCACCGAGGTAGTAGGCGGTGGCCCGTCCCGGCGGCGGAGGCCAGGCCGAGTAGTCGGCCTCCCACACCGGCTGGAAGGCGCCGGGGCCGAGGTCGCCACCACCGTTGTCGAAGAGCACCCGCACCCGGGGGGTCTCGCGCTCGTAGGCCGCCTGGGCCGCGGCCACGCTCGGCTCGTTCGTGAAACGGAGCGCGGGCAGCGGCATGGAGGCCGCCCCGGCCAGCTGCCGGTAGAGGGCGCCCGACAGGGCCCGGACGAAGGAGGGGATAGTCGGCAGGTGGTGGGCCACGTAGAGGTCGAGGAACTCGACCCAGCGGGTGATCGAGTCCGGCCCGAGCGAGTCGATGTGCGTGCCGTTCACCATCGTGACGAACACGTCGCGGTCGTTGGCCAGGTCGGGGAGGAGGGCGGGCCACTGCGGCCCGGTCTGCTCGTCCTCCAGGGCGCCCGAGAGGTACACCGGGACGTCGATGCGCTTCGCCCAGAGCGACGGCGAGCGCGGGTCGAACAGCGCCGGGTCACGGTGGGGGTCGGTCGAGCTCACGAGGCCGAAGGCGTCCTGGGTCTCGAGGCGGAGCCGCTGGTTGAAGGCACATTCCTGGTCGCCGTCGGCCACGAGGGCCCGGGCGTAGGCCTGCCCGCCGGCGGGGGCCGGCTCGGCGTCGGCCTCGCGCTGGGCCACCCAGGTGCCGGCAAACCCGGCGTTGAAGATGCCCCCGGGGAAACCGGTCGAGTAGAGGTCGTCGGTCACCGAGAGCGGGGCGATCGCCGCCAGGTGGGGCGGCCTCGTGCCGGCCACGAAGAGCTGGGAGATGCCGGAGAAGGAGATCCCGACGAGGCCCACCCGGTGCCCGAGGGCGAACGGCTGGGCGGCCACGATCTCGACGGCGTCGTAGCCGTCGTAGGTGGTCGGGAGGTCGAAGAGGCCGAGGGCCCCGCCCGAGCAGCCGGTGCCGCGCATCTGGAGACTCACGGTGGCGAACCCGAGGAGCGGGGTGAGGACCGAGCCGACGAACGTGGCCGTGTCCGGGAGGAGCGGGTCGTGGGCCGAGGCCGGCGTCGGGTGCAAGAGGGCGTCGATGAGGCTGTGGGGGGCGGCGATGGCGTAGCCCGAGTCCTCGATGACGGTGGGGAAGGGGCCGTCGGCGAGGGTCTTGCCCGGCGGCAGGCGCAGGGTCGCCGCCAGGGTCACCCCGTCGCGCATCGTGAGGTAGTTGAGCCCCACGTGGAGGTGCTGGTCGGCGTAGAAGCTCTGGGTGGGCACATCGTGGGCACCGAGCACCCGGAAGGGCGCGGTGCTGCGGCCGGTGCTCATCACCCGGATCGAGTACCCCGGGCCGGCCGGGAGGCCCCGCACGATGAGGCTGCCGAAGCGGTCGGCCTTGCCCCCGCCCACGTGGTGCCCGCCTCGAAGGAGGGCGAGCGACGCCCCGGCCGGGGCGTTGAGCACGTAGGCCTGCCCGACCGAGCCGTAGCCGGCGAAGGCCGTGTGCGAGACGGTCGGCGGGACCCAACCGGCCGTCGTCGCAGCGGCGGTGGCCTGGCGGCCGAAGCCGGGGACCACCGCGGCGACCAGGCCGGCGACGACGGCCACGCCGAGCGCGGCCACGAGCACGCGCCGCGCCAGCCTCACCACACGGTCACTTCGTCGGGCTGGATGGTGCGGCGACCTCGGGGTCACCGGGTGGGCCGGGCTCAGGCGGCCCGGCGCTCCAGGATGTGGATGCCGCAGGAGTTGCCGAGGCCGATGACGTGGGTCATGCCGACCTTGGCCCCTTCGATCTGGCGGTCACCGGCCTCGCCTCGGAGGTGCGTCATCACCTCGAAGATGTTGATGATGCCGGTGGCCGAGATGGGATGGCCCTTCGAGACGAGCCCACCCGACACGTTGACCGGCGTCTTGCCGTCCCGCCAGGGCGCGCCCGAGTCGATGAAGGCGCCGGCGCCGCCCGGCTCGCAGAGCCGCAGGTTGTCGTAGTGGATGAGCTCGGCCGTCGAGAAGCAGTCGTGCAGCTCGACGAGGTCGAGGTCCTCCGGCCCGACGCCGGCCATGGCGTAGGCCTGGTCGGCGGCGGCCCGGGTGAGCGTGTTCACGTCGGGCAGCTCGTTGCCGTTCTCGGTCCACGGGTCCGTCGTGAGGACCGAGGCCGAGATCTTGACGGCCCGCTTCTGCACGTCGGGATCGAGCGTCTTGAGCTTGGCGTCGGACACGAGCACGACCGCCGCCCCGCTGTCACCGGTCGGGCTGCACATGAGGATCGTGTTCGGGTAGGCGATCATCTCGGCGTTCATCACCTCGTCCAGGCTGAACTTCTTCTGGTACTGGGCGAGGGGGTTGAGCGACGAGTGGGCGTGGTTCTTCTCGGCGATCCGGGCGAACTGCTCGAAGCCCACGCCGTCGTTGCGGCTGGCGTACTCCATGCCGGCCTGGGCGAACACCCCGGGCATGAGGCCCGTGCCGAGGACGCCCTCGGTCGGGAGCACCGCCCCGCGGCGTCCGCTCGGAGCGAAGACCTGCTTCTCCGAGTTCCGGGCCTGGCCGGCCGGGCCGAGGAGGCCGGCCTTGCCCATCTGCTCGACCCCGATGGCCAGGCCCATGTCGGCCTCGCCCGACTTGATGGCCATGTGTACCACCCGGACGGCCATGGCCCCGGTGGCGCAGGCGCTGGCCACGTTGTAGGCGGGGATGCCCGTCTGGCCGATCTGCTTCTGGACGGCCGTGGCCAGCTGGCTCATGTTGCCGACCGCCATGACCTGGAGGTCCTGCACCGTCACCTGGGCGTCGGCCAGGGCGCCCAGGGCGGCGTCGGCCGCGAGGTCCACGACGTCGCGCTCGGGGTAGCGCCCGATCTTGACCATGTCGGTTCCGATGATCCACACCGCTTCGGGCACCGGGGGCCTCCTTCGCTCAGGCCAGGACGTAGCCGAAGGCCACCGCTTCGGTGCCCTCGTCGTCCGTGGCTACGGGGTACGTCGTCAGCCGGACCCGGCTGTTGAGGGAGATCTTCTCGGGGTCGGGGTCCACGTCGAGGAGGTTGGCGTTCACTCGCCCCCCGCCGTCGAGGTCGACGATCGCCGAGATGAACGGGGCCGGGACCCCGGGGGCGGCCCGCTGCACGATCGTGAAGGCCCGCAGCACCCCCTCGTCGGCCAGGCGCTGGCTCGTGAACTGGTCCTCGCCCGCCGCGCCGCAGTGGGCGCAGGCGTTGCGTCGGTCCAGGTAGAGGGCGCCGCAGTCCTGGCAGCGCCGGGCCACGAGGTGGGGGCTGCCGTCGTCCAGCACCAGGTAGTCGACGAGAGGGATCTTCCCGGCCATATGAGCAGGTTACCGGCGCCGCCTGAGGACCGACCAACTTGGCCGTTTGCCTCCCAGGGTCGCCGCTTTCGCTGTGCCACTGCCAACGTTTCACCAGGTGAGGGAGCCCACCAGCAACCACGAGCACGGCAACGAGAGGGGATGACGCCCTGACGTATGGATTGGTTGTAGCCAGTGTCAGTCGTCACCCATCCCAAGACGCTCGAGTGGCTGTCGGGTGATCTCGGCGATCAGTTCGAAGTCCTTGTCGCGGTGGAGGACGGTGAGCCCGGAGCGCTCTGCGGTGGCGGCGACCAGGATGTCCGGGAGGGACAATGCCCGATGTTGACCACGTTCGGCCAGGGAAACGAGGATCTCGACCGCTCGGTCTTCGATAGCGGGCGTCAGATATTCCAAGAGCATCGACGAAAGCGGGGGGCCGTTCAGGATCTGGTGGAGGTCGGCCGAAGAGCGCGCTGAGTACCCGGCCTCCAGGAGTGTCACTGTGGTCACATGGATCAGGCCGCGGTCGATCCGGCGGGCCCACTCCTCTGGATCGGCGCACCGCCCGAGATTGGCCAGTGCCGACTTGTCGATCAACCAGGAAGTGCCCTTCTCCTCCCGAACGGTCATGACCACGCCCGGGCCATGACCTCCGAATCGCTCAAGTCGGAGAGGAGGGCCCCGAACGTTCGAAGGTCATCCGCGGTCACCGAACGGGCGTCTCGGCGGGCCTCTTGCGTCAGGCGCCGGCGGAGGAACTCGTTGCGGGAAAGTCCGAGGGCAGCGGCTCGAGCGTCGATGACCGCCACGACCCCGTCTGGTACGTCACGGATGAGAATGTCGGACATGTGGGGCACCCCCTTTCCGATATCAGATGATATCAGAAGGAAGACGCTGACCCTGCGTACCGATCGACGGGCTCGAGGAGGCGCCAGTTCGGCGGGAAGGCGTGCAGAGCGCTGCAGGCTCTCCGAGCAGGACAATTATGGCCGGTGACTGGCACGAGACGGGGGCCTGAGTGATCGTTCTGACTGTCAGGCCGAGGGCCTGGCTTCTGGCCGCCCTGGTCACGGCGGTGACCCTGGCCCCGGGGGCGGCCGGCGCCACCGGGGCGGCTCGCCCGGCGAGGCCGGCGCCGCAGGTCGCCCCGACGTCGGGCTACGACCTGGTGGGCTCCGACGGCGGCGTGTTCGTCTTCGGCTCGGCCAGCGGCTACTTCGGCTCGCTCCCGGGCCTGGGCGTCACGGTCGACAACATCGTCGGCATGGTGCCCTCCTTCGACGAACAGGGCTACTTCCTCGTCGGCTCCGACGGCGGCGTGTTCAGCTTCGGTGACACGACCTACGAGGGCTCCCTCCCGGGCCTCGGGATCCACCTGAACGACATCGTGGGCATTGTGCCCTCGGCCGACGACAAGGGTTACTTCCTCGTCGGGCGCGACGGTGGGGTGTTCGCCTTCGGCGACGCCGTGTACGAGGGTTCCCTTCCCGGCCTCGGCGTCGCGCTCGACGACATCACGAGCATCGCCGCCACCCCGGACGACCAGGGTTACTGGGTGCTCGAGGCCACGGGCACGGTCTACGCCTTCGGCAGCGCCCACCCCTACGGTGGCGTGGTCGGCCAGCTCCCCTACGTCTGCATCGCCGCCACCAGCGACGGCCTCGGCTACTGGCTCGTCGACATCGGGGGCGACGTGCAGATCGCCGGCGACGCCCACTTCTTCGGTGACCTGTCCAACACGCCCATCCTCGACGTCGTCTCGCTCGTGCCGACGTTGGACGACCAGGGTTACTGGCTCATCGGCCAGGACGGCGGGGTCTACGGCTTCGGCGACGCGCCGTACTTCGGCTCGCTGCCCGGCCTCGGGGTGACGGTGAACGACGTGGTGGGCGCCGTCCCGACCTGAGGCCGCCCTCAGCGGGCGCTGACCGCGAGGCGCGGGGTCACGCCGAGCAGCCGCTCGGCGAGTGGGAGCTCCCGTCGCTCGGCCCACTCCACGTCGCGCAGGCGCTCGAGGCGGGGGTTGGTCCACCCGGCCGAGCCGGCCAGCTCGACCAGGCGAGCCGGGTCGGTGCCGGTGCCGAGCGGGAGGTGCCGGCGCACCTCGGCCGGGTACTCGGCGTGGTGCTCGGGGGGCGTCCCCCGCAGCCGGCGCAGGCGGTGGCGGAGGCGGCCCCGGACCGCCTCGACCGGGTCGACGGTGCCGAAGAGGCTGGAGACAATGACGAGGCGGCCCTCTGGCGCGGCCCGCCGCCAGGCGGCGAGGGCGGCCGCGGGGTCGGGCAGGGTCCACAGCAGGTGCCGCTCCATGACGGCGTCGAAGTCGTCCGCCGGCGGCTCGTCGGCCGGCCCGTGCACGACTTCGACCGCCAGGTGTTCGGCCGCGGCCGACCGGGTCAGCTGCTCGAGCATGCCCGGCGAGAGGTCGAGGGCCGTGACCCGGTGGCCGAGGCGCGCCGCGATGAGGCTCAGGAACCCGGTGCCCGCCCCGCAGTCGAGCACCTTGGCCGGGACCGGCGGCAGCAGCCGCTCGAGCGTCGCGGTCCAGGCGGCCATGACGGCCGGGCTGGTCGGCCGGTGCTGCGGGGTGCGGTCGTAGGTGGCGGCGTCGTCGTCCCAGTACTGCCGGATGTCGTCGAGGAGGCTCATCGACCTTTCATACCGTCTCCGGGGTGAGCGCCGCGTCGGGGGCGGGCAGGCCGTCGCCCGTCCCCCTACCGTGGGGCCGCCGCCAGGACGGCGCCACGAGGAGGTGGGTGATGGGCGAGCTCCAGGACGTCGAGGTGGTGGCCGAGGGGCTCGGCTTCCCCGAGGGGCCGGTGGCCCTCGCCGACGGCGGCGTGCTCGTCACCGAGATCAACCGGGGCCACCTCACCAAGGTCGGGAAGGACGGCTCGCTCGACGTCGTGGCGGACTGCGGCGGCGGCCCGAACGGCGCGGCGATCGGCCCCGACGGGGCCTGTTACGTCACGAACAACGGCGGGTTCGGCGAGCGCCGCCTCGGGCACGGCTGCATCCAGCGGGTGGACCTGGCCAGCGGGGCCGTCGAGGTGCTCTACGAGAGCTGCGACGGCCGGCCGCTGCTCTCGCCGAACGACCTCGTGTTCGACACGAGCGGCGGCCTGTGGTTCACCGACATCGGCGAGGCCGGGCGCTGGACCCACGAGCGGGGCGGCGTCTACTACGCGGCGGCCGACGGGTCCTCGATCGAGCGGGCGGTCCACCCGACCGACGTGTCCAACGGCATCGGCCTGAGCCCCGACGGCTCCATCCTCTACTTCGCCGAGACCGACGCGGCCCGGGTCCAGCGGCGGCGGGTGGCGGCCCCGGGGCGCCTCGTGCCGGCCGATGCCGTCGACACCCGGACGGTGTTCCGGGGCCGGCCGCTCGACCTCTGGCCGCTCCTCCTCCGGCTCCCGGGCTACGCCCAGTTCGACTCGCTGGCCGTCGACTCGGCGGGCAACGTCTGCGTCGGGACCCTCCTCGACCCGGGCATCACGGTCGTCTCGCCCGACGGCGACTACGAGCACCTGGCCCTGCCGGCCGGGTTCGACGAGCCGCTCGTCACGAACATCTGCTTCGGCGGCGACGACCTGACGACGGCCTACCTCACGCTGTCGATGACCGGGCGGCTCGTCTCGTGTCGCTGGCCCCGTCAGGGGCTGCGTCTGGCCTTCAACGCCTGAGGCGTCGGACGGCGGTGCCCGGGCCGTCCGGCCCGGTCGCTCACCCCCCGCTGCAGTGCGGGTCGTTCGGTGGGACGTCGAGGGCCGGGTTGGCGTCGAAGAAGCCCACGGGAACGAGGTGGAACCCCGTGTACTCGACCGGCATGACCGGCCAGTCCTCGGGCCGGGGGATGTGGGTCACCCCGAAGGTGTGCCAGAGGACCACGTCCTCGTCGACGAGCGAGCGGTCGGCCGCCGTCCAGCGGGGGAGGCCGTCGAGACCCTCGTGCTGGTTGGGGTGGTCGCCCGCCGCCCGCTGCTCGCCGGGGGCGAACTTGGTCACCCAGAGGTTGGCGGTGGCGAAGCGGCCTCGCTTGCCGACGCTCGACTCGGGGTCGGCGAGGAGGGTGGGCGTGGGCCCGGGCACGAGCTTGTAGGCCACCGGCTGGCCGAGGGCGTTCGTGCTCTTCGGGTTGACGACCTTCCAGTAGCGGCTGCGCTGCGGCTCGATCAGCCGGGTCGCGTCCTTCTCGCTGGCGAGGAGCGTCGACTCGGCGGTGAAGGCGTTGGCCCAGGGGTTGTCGGGACCCGGCGGCACCGGGCGGGACTCCACCTCGTAGACCCGGTTGAGCGGGCCGTCGACGTCCATGTCGAGTCGCACGTTGAAGAGGTGCTGGTGGTAGGGGGCGGCCAGGCCCGGCGCCACCACCGTGGCGTAGGACGGGTCGTCGCCGGGGGCGACGGCCTGGGTCGACATGATGCCGGTGAGCTTCACCTCGAGCTGGATCGTGCCGTCGAGGTAGAGGTACCAGTAGAAGCCGTACTCGTAGTTGCCGACCGTGGCGATCGAGCTGATGACGAGGCGGCGAGAGCGGCGCACCTCGGCCCGGCCGATGTTCATATCGAGGTGCTTCCAGAGGATCCCGTAGTCCTCCTCGTGCATACAGATGGCGTTCTCGAGGGTGTGCGGCCGACCCCGCTCGTCGGCGTAGACCGCGTCGAAGTAGTGGATGACCCCGAGGCAGTCGCAGCCGAGCGTGAGCGAGTTGGCCATGCGTCCGAGCCCCCACTCGCCGGCGTCGAAGGCGTTCTTCCAGCCGTGCATGGGGCCGGGGTCGCCGTAGGGGACCACCATCTCGCTGACCGCGGCCCGGTGGAGGATGGGCCGGACCCGTCCCTGGTCCTCGTAGCCGAGGGTGTGGAGCACGAGGCCCTCGTAGGGGTCCATCGTCACCCGGAAGGACCACTTCTGCCAGCGCACGAGGTTCCCCTCGACGGTGAAGCTCGGGCCTTCGGGCTGCTCGATGTTGAGCGGCTTGAGATCGGTGCGCAGCGGCTCGTGGTCCTCGGGGAAGTAGCGGCCCCGGCCCGGCGGGAGCGGGACGACGCCGTAGTCGACGATCTCGAGGACCTCGCTGCGCCCCATGTCGACGAAGCCGATGAGGCCCTCGACCGGGCGGGCGTAGCCGTTGTCGGTCGGGTCCTCCCGGTAGTAGGGGAGGCAGCGGCTGATGCGCCGGCCCTCCTCGTGCTCGACCCCGAAGCTGCCGGCCGGCCACGGGTCGATCTGGACCTGCTCGACGTCGACGATGCCCCGGCGGGCGAGGGCCGCCTGCCAGTCGGGACTCTCCCGGAGGGCCCGGATGGCCCGGATGGCCTCCTCGATGAGGAGGGCCGGTCGGGTGCCCTCGAGCACCTCCCAGGACCGCACCGCCCGCTCGGTCACCGAGACCACCGCCTCGATCACCGAGGCGTCGGGGCCGTTCACGATGACGAGGCGGAGCTGGCGGTCGAAGGGGTCGCCCGGTGTGTGGTTGCGCACCGTCTCCTTGTCGGGCTCCTGGATCCCGACGTAGGCGAAGAGCGGCTTGTCGATGAGCCTGCCGGTGGCCTTGGCCACCTCGACGGCCACGGTGACGTCGTCGGCGGTCAGCGCGGCGAGCGGATGGTCGACCTTGGCTCTCTCGTCGGTGGCGGTCACCTGCGTTCCTCCGTCCGGTTCAGTGGGCCGCCGCGGCGTGCGGCGCCACCCAGGCGTCGAGGAGCCGCTCGCTGGCGTCGGCCACCTCACGCACCGCCCGCTCGAAGGCCTCGAGGTTGGCCTGCGAGGGCTTCCTCGACCCGGCGATCTTGCGGACGAACTGGAGCGCCGCCGCGTCGATGTCGGACCGGCCCGGCTCGGTGCCCCGGAGGGTGACGATGCTTCGGCACATGTGGCACTCCCTGGCTCTCCCGGACCCGGCCGGGGTGACGATGTTGCCCGACCACCCTACGAGGTGGCGTCGAGACCCGTCGTCTGACACCGCGCCCCGGCAGGCACGGCCCCGTATGCTGCGTCGGACCGGCCCGGGGGGTCACCGGCCCGGCGTCTCGAGGAGGCGGCGCATGCCCCGACTGTCGCTGCACAAGAACGAGCGGGTGGCGCTGCTCCGCCAGGTCGATCTCTTCTCGGGCTGTTCGACGGCCGAGCTCGGGCGGATCGCCGCCCTCACGACGGAGTACCGGGCCGAGGCGGGCGAGGTGCTGGCCAAGCGGGGCGACCCCGGCCTCGAGTTCTTCATCGTCGTCGAGGGCCGGGCCACGGTCTCGAGGAAGCGGGTGGAGCTGGCCACCATCGGCCCGGGCTCGTTCTTCGGCGAGCTGGCCCTCCTCGACGGCGGCCCGAGGACGGCCACGGTGGTGGCCGAAACCGACATGCTGCTCCTCGTCCTCTCCCGTCGGGAGTTCTCGAGCGTCCAGGCCCTCGTCCCGTCGGTCACCCGCAAGATGCTCGCCGAGCTCGGGGCCCGGCTGCGCAAGGCCGACGACCTGCTCGACCCGGGACCGGTCGTGAGCCGACGGGTCGGGCCCTGGTCGCTCTGAGCGCCGTAGGGCGTCAGCCGGCGGCGACGGCCCCCTCGCCGAGCTTCTTGCGGAGGTCGGCCTCGAACTCGAGGATCTCGGGCGAGACGTGCTTGGCCCGGAGCGCGGTGAGCTCGGGGTAGCCGGCATCGCGCTCGGCGTCCCACTCGTCGGCGAACTGGCCCGACTCGATGTAGTCGACGGCCTCGCGCATCTTCGCCGTCACGTCGAGGTGGTCGAAGGTACCCGAGCGCGACATCTGCCCGTACTGACTGGTGGGGGAGTGGTAGTGCATCTGAGCCGCCCCGCCCTCCAGGCGGACGAGCCGGTAGGTGCGCTCGAACTCGCCCGACAGCACGAGCTCGGTCACGATGGCCTCGATCGGGATGCCGTGCTCCAACATCACCTGGACGAAGGAGCTGTTGACCCGGGTGAGGGCCGGCGAGAGGGCCTGTTCGACCGAGAGGTCGAGCACCGCCTCCTGCATGGGCGTGAGCTCGATGGCCCCCTGCTGCAGGCCCCCGATGGCGCGGGCCACGGCGAGCACCCGTTCCTTGGCCCGCCCCGTGGCGTCGCGATGGACGCCGACCGCGGTGATGAAGCCTTTGCCTTCCTCGTAGCACCGGCGCACCTCGGGCCCGAGCATGCGGGGGGCCACCATGCCGACGTCACAGGCCGGGTCGAGGCGCCCGAAGGCGGGCGTGTAGCCGCTCGCTACGACCACGAGGGCGTCGGGCTTGGGCGACAGCGGCACGGTCGGGATCACGTCGTCGGGGATGAGGAGGCAGATGACGTCGGCCTGGCCCGCCTCCTCCACCTCCCTCGGGGTGAAGCCGTCCTTTTCGGCCTGTTCCCGGGTGTCGTCGTGGCGGATGCACGGCCAGACGTCGAGCCCCGAGTCGCGCAGGTTGAGCGCCCAGGAGCGCCCCTGGTTCCCGTAGCCGATGACGGCCACCTTGCTGCCGGCCAGCACGCTCGGGTCGGCGTCGGCCTCGTGGTAGATCACGCCCATCGGTCGCTCCTCGTTCGCTCGGGTCAGCGGTAACGGATGCCGTTGAAGAGGGTCACGATCGCGCCGATCACGATGATGACGATCATGACCGTGCGGGCCTCAGAGGTCAGTCGGATGGTCCAGCCACTCGCCCCCTCGGCGGGGGCCTGGGCCGGCGTCTCGTAGGAGTCGGACGGCACGTCGCCGAGCAGGCCCCACGCGTACTCGGCGGTCAGCATGGCGAACCACCCGTAGTAGCGGGTGGCGTAGCGCATGACCGCTCGGGCGGCGTCGTAGAGCGGATCCGGCAGCTCGCCAGTGAAGAGGATCACGGCCCAGCTGGCGATCGAGACGAACTCGAGGCCAGCCACGACGACGCTCGTGACGATGGCCGCCGGGATGGCGAGGAAGATGCGGAACAGCACGCTCAGCCGGTTGAGCTCGTCGGGCGGCGGGATCGAGATGACGATGGGGTACTGCTCCTCGGGCTCCAGGCTGTAGGGCGGGTAGTCGTCGGTCAGGAAGAAGAAATACCCGTAGACCCGGGTCGACCAGCGGAGCACCCCGCTCAAGAAGTCCTCGGCGAACTGCGGCAGCCGCCCGGTGATGAGGGCGCCGAACCAGCCGATGACGAGGACCACGAAGGCCGCGATGCCCAGGAAGAAGAGCACGATGATCTGGGGAATGACCCAGATCAGCCGGAGGCCACAGGTCAGCCGGTTGCGCTCCCCGGTCGGAGGGTTGGCCGCCAGGTACAGGGGGAGAGGCTGGGATCCCGCCCAGCTCCCGTCGCTCGTTGCCATCGAGGCTCCTCTCGGACGGCGGTCGAACGCCCGACCGACGCCCTGACGTCGGCGCGGTTCGCCGCGACCGGTTGTACCCCTCACCGGAGGGGCTGGCCGAGATCGTAGGGAACCGGCGCCCCGTCTGCTCAGATCCCGAGCTTGGCCTCGCGGAGCTTCTGGGCCAGCTCCGGGTCGCCGTCGATCGTCACGTGGGCCGCGCCCTGTCGACCCGAGACGAACATCGTGAGCTCGCCCGGATCTCCGTTGAGCGTGACCCGGGGGCCGGTCCCGCGCTCCTTCGGCGTGCGGTCGGGCGCGGCCAGCACCACGGTGGCCGGGACCTGCTTGGCCAGACCCCCGGGGCCGAGCCGCTCCCAGAGGGTGTCGGCCAGCTCGGGGGAGAGCTCGCCGGGCTGGCCGTCGGGCTGGGCCCGAAGGATGTCCTCGCGGTGGATGTAGAGCTCGATCGTGTTCATCGGGCCGTCGAAGGGCCGCAGGAGCCGGGGCGGCCCCCGCCGCACCGTGGCCACGAGGTCGGGCCACGGCGTGCCGTCACGCACCTTCTGCAGCACCTTGGCCGTGTAGCCGGCGAGCGGCGCCCAGACGATGCCGGGGCCCGAGTCCGGCCGGCGCTCCCGGATCACGAGGTGCGCGGCCAGGTCGGCCGTCTGCCAGCCCGCACACAGCGTCGGCGCGTCCGGGCCGAGCTGTTCGAAGAGGTCGCAGATCTCCTGGCGCTCCCGTTGGGCCAGCTCGGCGGGCACGCCCGGACTCTACGCGCGGTCCCGCGCCGCTGCATTGGGAGGGGACCGGCCGGGTCCGGGTGGTCTCGGCCCGGCCGGTCCAGGACGTGTGGCTCTCGGCCGTCACCATTCGCCGGGGAACGTCACGGGTGAACCGAAGCCGTAGTCGTCGGCGGGACGGGTGGCCAGCGGCACGGGGCCACAGGCCGGGCTCGAACCCGAGTTGCTGCCCGACTCGACGGCCTGGACCGGTTTGCCGGAGCTGTCCTCGAGCTTGTTCAACTCGGACGGGGGCCGTCGCCGGCGGAGAGTTCAGCTTCCCGTCGAGCTCGACAGCTTCCCGTCAACCTCCTGTCATCTGGCGCCCCGGGGTGGGTCGCCGACGGACACGCCGGTCATGCGGCCGGGGACGGGGACCACGGGGTGATCCAGGGGACCGGCGGCGTCCAGTCGGTCGCCGCCGCCATGAGGGGGAACCACGTGGCGCCGTCGATGGACTCGCGGACGATGTCGGCGTGCCCGGCGTGGCGGGCCGTCTCTTCGATGAGGTGGAGGAGGGCCCAGCGGACGTTCCACACCTCGACGTCCTTCGGCATCCACGGCACGTCCTCGGGCACCGGGACCTCGTGGTCGAGCGGGAGCGAGCGGGCGATCCGGTCGGTCTCGGCCGCCACCGCCTCGTACTCGGCCAGCGCGCCCTTGAGCGTCTCGTCGGGCCCGAGCCGGAAGCCCTCCTCGTAGTCGGCGACGGCCTCGGGGTCGTAGGGGGCGTGCTGCCCGGCCACCAGGTCGCTCCAGGTCGTCTCCGCCCGGCCGAGGTGCTTCACCAGCCCGCCGATGCTGAGGGAGCTCGCCGACGGGGTGAGGCGGGCCTGCTCGTCGGTGAGGCCGTAGCTGGCGGTGTGCAGCAGCTCGCGCTGGGCGGCCAGGTAGGCGAGCAGCTGCTCGCGCTCGTCGGTGCGGAACTCGGCGAAGCCGGGCATGGCGGACCTCCTCGGTCGTCGTGGTCGTGGACCAGTGTGCCGGACCAAAGCGGCCATCCTCTGGCCACTTTTAGTGGGATGCTGGAGGCATGCGGGCCGACCGTCTGGTGGCAGTGCTCCTCCTTCTCCAGCAGCGCCAACGGGTGACGGCGGCCGAGGTGGCGGCCGAGCTCGAGGTGTCCGAGCGCACGGCCCGGCGCGACCTCGAGGCCCTGTCGATGGCCGGACTCCCCGTCTATTCCGAGCGGGGTCGGGGCGGCGGGTGGCGGCTGCTGGGCGGCGCCCGGACCGACCTGTCGGGTCTCACCGAGGCCGAGGCCCGGGCCCTGTTCCTCGTGGCCGGCCCCGAGGCCATGGCCACCCCCGCCCTCAAGGCCGCGCTCCGCAAGCTGGTGCGGGCCCTGCCCGAGCCGTTCCGCGAGGGTGCGGCGAGCGCGGCCTCCTCGGTGGTGGTCGACCCCGGGGGATGGGGCGAGCAGCGGCGGGTGTTCCGGCCCCCCCATCTCGAGGCCCTCCAGTCGGCGGTGGCCGCCGGCCAACAGGTGCAGCTCGGCTACGTCGACCGGGCCCAGCAGCGCACCAGCCGGGTCGTCCATCCGCTCGGCCTCGGGCTGAAGGGCACCGTCTGGTACCTCGTGGCCGGCACCGACCGGGGACTGCGGACCTTCCGGGTGAGCCGCGTCGACGCGGTCGAGCCGACCGGTGTCCCGGTCGACCGGCCCGAGGGGTTCGACCTGGCCCGGACCTGGCGGGAGCTCGTCGACCGGGTGGACGAGCTGCGGACGCCGCACGAGGTGGAGGCCCTGGCCGATCCGTCCGTCCTGCGGGTCCTGCGATGGCTCTTCGAGCGGCAGATGACGGTCGGTGCGACCGGAGCGGACGGCCGGGTCGAGGTGCGGCTCCGCGGTCACAGCGTCGAGCAGGTCACCGCCCAGCTCGCCGGCTTCGGCCGCCGGGTCGAGGTCGTCTCGCCTCCGGCCGCCCGGGCCCAGCTGGCCCGCCTCGGCGAAGAGCTCGCCTCGACCTACGGCACCTGAGACGAGCAACGGCACCCCTCCGTCGGCCGCCTTGAGTTCTGCTTACAGGTCGGTGACGACCGGGGCCCCGCCGTTGTCCCCGCGCCCGGCGGGTGCCAGGCTGGAAGCCGGAGGGGAGTCCGGGGGATGCATCGACCACGGAGGTTCACCGCGGCGCGCGCCGGCTTCGCCGCGCTCGTCGTGACTGCAGGGGCGCTCGCCGGTGCCGCCTGGTGGCCCACTGCCGGGGGCGCGGTGCAGCTCCAGGGGAGCGACGGCCAGCCGTCGTACCCGGCCAACGACTTCTGGCTCGTCACGCAGAACGGCGCCGTCTACTCCTACGGCGTGCCCTTCTACGGCTCGCCGGCCACGGCGCCCCTCAACCAGCCGATCGTGAGCGTCGTCCCCACGCAGCACCAGCTCGGCTACTGGATGGTGGCGGCCGACGGCGGCATCTTCGCCTACGGCAACGCCCAGTTCTTCGGCTCGACCGGCAACCTCGCGCTGCAGCAGCCCATCGTCGGGCTGGTCCCCACCCCCGACGACCAGGGCTACTGGCTCGTCGCCTCCGACGGCGGGGTCTTCGCCTTCGGCGACGCCGCGTACGAGGGCTCGACCGGGAGCCTCGTGCTGCAGCGGCCCATCGTTGCCATGGCCGCCACCCCCGACGGCAAGGGCTACTGGCTCGTCGCTTCCGACGGCGGGGTCTTCGCCTTCGGCGACGCCGCCTTCTACGGCTCGGCCGCCACCGGCCCGCTGAACGCGCCGATCGCCTCGGTCACGCCGACCCCCGACGCCAAGGGCTACTGGCTCGTCGCCGCCGACGGCGGGGTCTTCAACTACGGCGACGCCGCCTACCTGGGCTCGTCGCCCGGCGTCCCCGCGGAGCCGGCGCAGCGTCTCGTGGCCACCGCCTCGGGCGAGGGCTACTGGGTGATCGAGCAGAACGGGACGGCGGTCGGCTTCGGCACGGCCAGCGACAAGCAGCCACCCGCCCAGGCCGTGCTGTTCCAGCCGTTGACGCCCGGCGACAAGGCGGTGCTCTTCGCCCTCCTCCAGCTGGGCAAGCCCTACATCTACGGCGGCAACGGGCCCGTCGGCTACGACTGCTCGGGCCTGGCCCTCGCCTCGTGGGAGCAGGCCGACGGGATCTCGTTCGCCCGGGTGGCCGACGACCAGTACCACACGGCTGGCTCACCGGTGTCGATGGACGACCTGCAGGCGGGCGACCTCGTCTTCTGGGGGTCCAACACGGCCGACTGGACGACCGTGTACCACACCGCCATCTACGTCGGCGGCAACCGCATCGTCGAGGCGACGGGTGACGAGGTGCAGCTCAACTCGCTCGACCAGTGGGGCACCGACGACATCATGCCGAACGGCCGTCGCCCCTGAGGTAGCGCGGAGCGAAGTTCGGACCCGCCCTTGACCCCGCCGGCGCCGCGCTGGAAAGTGGGGTGTGGCCGCCCGGGACATCGACGAGTACCTGGCCGGCCTCGACGAACCCAAGCGAGGGACCCTCGAGGAGCTCCGCCGGACGATCCTCGGGGTCATCCCGGACGCCGAAGAGACCATCGCCTACGGCCTGCCGGCGTTCAAGGTCCGGGGGAAGACGGTGGCCGGCTTCGCCGCGTTCAAGCACCACCTGAGCTACCTCCCGCACAGTGGGTCCGTGCTGGCGGAGCTCGGCCCCGACCTCGACGGCTACGAGATGACCAAGGGCTCCCTCCACTTCCCGGTCGACCAACCGCTGCCGGTCCCGCTCGTGGAGAAGCTTGTCGCCGTCCGGCTGAAGCAGGCCTTCGGTTCGTAGCGGCCACCGCCGCGGTGGAGGTGGGAAGGACCTTTGGCACTGTTCGAGGAGGAGGCCCGGCCGGACAATGTGGCCGTGGCCCACCGTCGACTCGAAGTGCTCTCGAAGGAGGAGTGTCTGGCCCTCCTCGCCGGTGGGGAGATCGGGCGTCTCGTCTACCAGGATGCCGACGGCCCGGCCGCCGTCCCGGTGAACTACACAATGGTCGGCAGCGACATCGTCATCCGGGTCGAAGGCGGCATCAAGCAGCTCGCGATGGAGCAGCCGGTGATCGCCTTCGAGGTGGACGCCATCGACCACGAGCAGCACTCGGGCTGGAGCGTGCTCGCCCGGGGGGTGGGTCGCGAGGTGGATCTCGAGGAGGTGCCCGAGCTGTTGCAGGAGATGGACGGTCGCTTCCCGACACCGTGGGCCGAGGGGGTCCACGGCATCTGGTTGCGGATCACCCCGCACACGGTGACCGGACGCCGTCTCGCCCGGCAGGTGGACGCGCCGCTCTGACGCACCCGCAGCGCGCGCCGCGCCGCACCGAAGCGCTCAGGCATGGGACACTGCGCCATGCCGAGCACGGACCGGGGTGGGTCGCCCACGGCCCTCGTCACCGGGGCCAGCCGGGGCATCGGTCGGGCCACGGCCATCGCCCTGGCCGACGCTGGTTTCGACGTCGCTGTGACGGCGCGCACGCTGCACGAGGGGAGCGGGGTCGACGACTCCGACGTGGGGGGCGGACGTCCGATCCCGGGGAGCCTCGACGCCACGGCAGCCGAGGTCGAGGCCCGGGGCCGCCGATCGATCGGCGTCGTGGCCGACCTCCACGACCACGTCTCGCTGACGGCTGCCGTCACCGAGGTGCTCGACCAGTGGGCGAGGATCGACGTCCTCGTCAACAACGCGGTGGACACCGGGCCCGGGAGCATGGTCCCGTTCCTCGAGCTGTCGGTCGAACAGCTCGAGCGCAAGCTCGCCGCCAATGTCGTGGCCCAGGCGGTCCTGATCCAGGCGGTCCTGCCGTCCATGCTGGCCGCCGGCAAGGGCGTCATCGTCGACGTCTCGTCGCACGTCGCCATGCACGACCCGCCCGCCCCGGTCGGGGCCGGCGGTTGGGGGGCGGCCTACGCCGCCTCCAAGGCGGCCTTCCACCGCTTCGCGCCGGTCATCGCGGTGGAGCTCGGGGATCGGGGCATCCGGATCTACAACGTCGATCCCGGGTACGTCGAGACCGAACGACAGCTGGTCAACGCGGCGGCCCTCGGTCTGGAGCGCCGCTACCCGGGCGCCCCCCCGTCCGTCCCCGCTTCGGTCATCGCCTGGCTGGCCGGCGCCGCCGAAGCCGAGGAGCTGAACGGTCAGACGATTCTGGCCCAGCGCTTCGCCCGCGAGCACCACCTCCACCCGGACTGGCGAACGCCGACCTGAGGGCGCCGCCGGACTAGAGGTCCTTCTGCTCCCAGGGAACCACCCGACCGTGGACCAGGTCGTCGAGGATCTCACCGGCCTGCAGAGGGCCCTGCAGAGCGGCCGCCTCGTTGGCGTCCAGCCACCGGGTCAGGTCCTCGACGGTGTCGAACAGGAAGTCCCGGTCGGTCTCCATCACGTAGACGTAGACCCGACCGCTGTCGACCGACACCATCAGGTCGTTCTCACCACCCTTGCCGAAGCACCAGGCGGGGGGAGCGCCCGGGGTCGATGAGGGTTGGAGGCCCCAGCCGGGGCGTTGCTTGAAGGTCCGGCCCAACTCGTCCCAGAGAGCGTCGTCGCGCGATGCCATCGCGGCCTCCTTCGGCGGGGCTTGCCGCCGGGAGCAAGCTTGCTTCGTCACCGTCGGACGGGGACGACCTCGGCCAGTTCCGGTGGTCGGACACTACAGTCGGCGAGGTGACCGAGACACATCTGTGGACCGAGGCCTACCAGGGTGAAGTGCTCGGCGAGGCCTTCTTCGCGGCACTGGCCGAGCGAGAAGAAGACGCGGAGCGCCGACAGCAGCTCGAGGTGCTCTGCTGCATGGAGCGGGCCACCAAGGAGCTGGCCGAGCCGGTGCTCGAGCGCCGAGGCATCGACCGCGGCGACACGGCGGCCACCCTGGCCGCCGTTCCGGCCATGGTCGAAGGCGTGGGCCCGATGGCCTGGGAGGACTTCCTCGGCTCGTTCCAACCCGTGATCAGCCAGTTCCTCGCCAAGTACCGGGAATTGGAGGCGCAGGCGTCCGACGAGGAGGAGCGCCAGGTGGCCTCGGCCTACGTTGCCCACGAGTTGGCCCTGGAGGCCTTCATCCGCCGGGCGCTCGACGAACAGGGCGGAGACCCGCTCGAACCCGTCCTGGCCCTTCCCCACGTCGCCCCTCCCGCCGCGACCCCGGGCCGCAGCACCTGAACTGGGGTCGAGCTCTCAGCCACCGCTTCGAAGGATGGGAGCGCATGGCAACGGATCGCCCTCGTGACTGCGTCAACCTCGAGCCGCGATCCGAAACACCGGTGTGGACTTGGCCACCTGCTCGTACGCCTCTATTGGTTCGTCCCGCTCGACTCCGAGATGGACGCGTCCACCGGGAGCGACGGCGGCGTACCGTCGGATGATCGGGGCGCGGGCTGCGGGCGCGACCTCCTCGAGGGTCACCGACTGGCACCGTCCCCGTCGAAGGACCGCCATCCGTGCGCTTCCCGTACGTTCTGTACCCAGTTGGCGTGCTCGCCCAGCATGGCGACGAGGTACTCCTCGCCCTGCCAGTCCGCGATGACGACCGGCAGGGTGATGGGCCGGCCACTCCGACGACCGCGCACCTCGAGGCTGGCCACACGGCCGGGCCAGATGCCCGTGCGGAACAAGCGCTCGGAAAGCCAGTTCTGAGGGCGGGCCAACCAGTTGGGTCTCCCCGACCGGTACATCCATCGGAGGTACTGCTCGTACCGGGTGGTGATGGCTCGCATCATCCTTAGCTTGGGTGGCGGCTGTCGAGGCAGGCAAGAGTCTTTCGTCACACAGAGACCCGCGTCGTCAACCCAGCACCAGCCCACGTGTTCGAGCCACTGCCGCTGCTCGCCCAGGACGACCGCGCCTCCCGTGCCCTCCGCCCTCCAAACAGAGGAGGTGCGCGGCCCACGGATGCAAGCTGACCTCGTGTCGCGCCGGCGCAGATCGACCTCGAGTTCGGGGTCGGGGCGAAGCGGTGCAGCGACGGGCCGAGCCATCGCGTGCGATCGAGTGACGGCCATGAACGGAGGACCAGGGCTCGATAGTCTCCTCAGACACGAAGCAGCCAGCCGGGAGGACTCCAGATGGCCGTCGACATCGCCGCTGACCCCAGGATCGATCCGAGGCTGAAGCCGTTCCTCGCCGCAATCCCGCCGTTCGCTGGCGGGGACGTGGACAGCCGCGAGGCGCTGCTCGCCGAGGCCAACTCGGAGGAGGCCCGCGAGGGCGCAGAGCTCTTCCAGTCCTTCATGGAGCTGTGCGACTCCGAGGAGGTGGCCCCGTCGGCGGGGCTCCGAGTGCACAGCGAGAAGGTCACCTCCTCGCCCGATGGCAACACGATCAACCTGCAGGTGATCCGACCTGACTCCGACGAGGTGCTCGCCTGCGTGTACTACATCCACGGTGGTGGTATGGCCTCGTTGTCCTGCTACGACGGGATGTATCGGAGCTGGGGCCGGATCATCGCGGCCAACGGTGTCGCGGTGGTCATGGTCGACTTTCGCAACGCCATCTCAGCGTCGTCGGTCCCCGAGGTCGCCCCCTTCCCGGCCGGGCTCAACGACTGCGTGTCCGGCCTCAAGTGGGTCGTCGAGCACGCAGCGCAACTGGGTGTCGACCCGGCGCGGATCGTCGTGGCCGGCGAGAGCGGCGGCGGCAACCTCACGCTGGCCACCGGTCTGCGACTGCGTCGTGACGGGGAGCTCGGCCTGGTCAAGGGTCTCTACGCTCTCTGCCCGTACATCGCCGGGCAGTGGCCCCTCCCCGAGAACCCCTCGTCGACCGACAACGACGGGATTCTCCTCAGTCTGCACAACAACCGTGGAGCGATGGGGTACGGCATCGAGGCCTTCAACGAGCGCAACCCGCTGGCCTGGCCGTCCTTCGCCACCGTCGACGACGTGACGGGGTTCCCGCCGACCGTCATCAACGTGAACGAGTGCGACCCCCTTCGGGACGAAGGCATCGGCTTCTACCGGCTGCTCCTCCTGGCCGGGGTCCCCGCGAAGTGCCGGCAGATGATGGGCACCATGCACGGCACGGAGATCTTCGCCATCGCCTGCCCGGACATCTCCCGTGACACCGCACGGGACATCGCCGCCTTCGCCCGCGACTGACGGGAGTCGGACGTGACAGATTACGGATCGGACATCTACACCGAACCTGAGGGCAGCCCGGACACCCTGGCCAACCTCGGGCCGCTGGCCCCGATGGCCGGCGTGTGGGAGGGACTGAAGGGCACCGACCAGCACCCGGTGGCCGACGGCGTCGAGCACAACGACTTCGTCGAGCACTACGAGCTGCATCCAATCGACCGCCAGACCAACGGGCCGCAGCTCTTCTACGGACTCCGTTACCACACCCACATCACCAAGCCGGGCGAGGCCGAGACTTTTCACGACCAGGTCGGCTACTGGCTCTGGGAGCCGGCCGCCGGTGCGGTCACGTTCACCCTCGGGATACCCCGGGCCCAGGTGCTGTTGGCCTCGGGCCCGGCGACTCCGGACGCCACCGACTTCGAGCTCACCGCGGAACTCGGTTCGGAGGTCTACGGGATCCTTTCGAACCCGTTCTTGTACGAGTCCTTCCGGACCCTCAGCTACCGGATCCACGTGACCATCAAAGACGACGGGACGTGGTCCTACGAGGAGGAAGGCGTCCTACAGCTTCCCGACCGGGACGAGCCCTTCAGCCACATCGACCGGAACACGCTGACCCGCGTCGGGCCTCCGCAGTTGAATCCCTTGGCCGCCGAGTCTCTCGGGACGGTTCCCCCCGACCCGGGGGAGGGCAGCTTGGGCATCGGCTCCCTCCGCCAATCGGAGTGAGGGGCCTCGCCCGGTTCGTCCGTTCGGCTGGCCGACCTGAGAGTGACGTCCTTTCCCGATGGCTTCGGAGCCGATGTCGAACTGCCGCCCGGAAGGGCGACTGCTCGGCTCGACGCGATGACGGACGCTTCCCTCATCCGCAGCCTGCGAGGATCTCGTGAGCGTTTCGGTGCCCGAACATCGCCGCGTGGCTCATGGGACCGGCGTGCCGGGCGGCTCTGGTGCTCCCTGTGGTGCGGTCATCACCCTGGCGTGGTTCCCACAGGATTGACAAACTGGGGCAGCAACCAAGGGGGGTCCATGGTCCGAGGCAGATCGACGACCGTGGCGGTGGTGGCTGGACTCGTGGTGGCGTCGCTCCTACCGGCAATGACGCCGGCCGGAGCCAGCTCGCCGGGCGTCACGTCGAAGACCGTCACCGTCGGGCTCATCACCGAGCTGACGGGGCCCGGGGCCCCGCCGGTCAACGGCATGGTGCGCTCGGCCCAGGCGCGGATCGACCTTCAGAACGCCCAGGGCGGGGTCGACGGGCGCAAGATCCAGCTGATCGTGAAGGACGACCAGACCAGCCCGGTCGCCGATCAGACGGCCACCGCGGCCCTCATCTCAGACGGGGTCTTCGGCGTGATCGACGACAGCGCGGTCACCTTCGGTGGCTACAAACTCCTCCAGCAGGCGGGAGTACCCGTGGTCGGCGGTGCCTACGACGGGCCGGAGTGGTACCAGCAGCCCAACACCAACATGTTCAGCATCTCGGGGCCGGGCGACGCCAAGGACCCGCAGTACGACAACTTCGCGGTGTTCGCCAAGGATCACGGAGGCACGAAGTGCGGCGCCGTTGGCTACGCCATCTCGCCGTCCTCACGGGCCTCGGCCACCGGCTTCCAACTGTCGTGCCAGCGTGAAGGTTTGCAGAATGCCTTCCTCGATACCCAGGTGCCCTTCGGAACCGTCGACGTCACCACCCTCGTGCTCCAGCTGAAGGCGGCCGGGGTGAACACCCTCTGGCTGCCGCTCGATGGGAACACCAACTTCTCCATCATGACCGCCCTGAAGCAAGCTGGTGTCAAGATGAAGGTGATCATCAACGCGACCGGTTACGGACAGGTACTCGTCAGCGACAAGCTCGCGGCGCCCGATGCCCAGGGTGCTTGGTTCCTGTCGACCGGCGTCCCCGTAGGGCTCAAGACGCCCGCCACGACGGCGTTTCAGGCGGCACTGGCGAAGTACGCCCACTACACCGGCGTGCCTGACTTCAGCTGGTACGAGGGGTGGGGCGGTGCCGACCTCATGATCAAGGGCCTGGAGTTGGCGGGAAAGCAACCGACGCGGAGTGCGTTCATTGCCGCACTCCAGAAGGACACCGACTACAGCGCCAACGGGCTGCTGGGCTCGGTCAACCTCTCACTGAGCGAGTTCGGCAAGGCGCCGCACGGTCTCTGCGAGTATCTCTCCCAGTTCGAAGGTAACGCATTCGTGCACCCGACGAAGGTGTGTGGCACGCTCTTGGCGAATTCGGACCAACTGCCGAGTGCATGAGACTGCAGAAGAGCCGTGGCTCCGGGCCTCGGAGAGATGAAGATCAAGGACCAAAAGTGAGAAGTTTTCACAGCCCGCTGACCCGAGGCTGACGCTGATCCCGAGGCCCCGAACGACAGCCTTCGCTGGTCGTGCCGAGCGTCCCAGCTCCCCACCATGTCACGGTGGTTGAGGCCGGCGAACTCGCCGAGAAGCTGCATCGTCCCTCGTCCACCGCGTCCGTGTCGCGCCGTCATAAGTGATAGACGAAGGCGCTCCCGGGGAGTACCGGGGCGCCGGACGCCCCGACGATCAGGCTCCGGCCGCTGAGGGCCACGCTCGACCCGAACCCGCTCACTGACAGGTCGGAGGGAGGGGTGAGGGTCGCCGTCGGGCTGGAAGGCCATGAGAGGCCGTTGGACATGTATACGTACGCGGCACCCGCCGGTTGGGCGATCGCGTCGCCGACCACGAGCGTGTGGCCCGAGAGGGCCGGCGAGCCGAAGAAGTCGGGGGCGGTCCCGGCCGGATCGGGGAGGGTGGCGACCGGGCCCGTGGCCCAACGATGAGGGTCCTCGCCGGCGAAGCGCATTCATTGCCCTGCTGATCGAGCACGGCCTCGATGACGAGCGCCGATGGGACGAGATTGAGGCCGCGTTGGGTCATATCCCAGATACCGGCCACGACTGGGATGCCGACCCTTCCGAGTGGGTACGCGCCCAGCGCCGAGGGGACGAGCGGAGAGCGGGGTGAGGTGGCCCGGGTGCTGCTCGACTCGACGGTGCTGATCGACGCCCTGCGTGGTCGCCCAGCGGCCGATCAGGTTGCTGCACTCCGCCGCCGCGGGGTGGAGCCGTGGGTCTGCGCCATCTCAGTTGAAGAGGTGTGGCGGGGGTTACTGCCGGGCGACGAAGCGCCCGCACGTCGTCTGTTCAATTCCCTGCGTCCGGCGCCTCTAGGGGTGGTGGAAGGCGTCCGAGCAGGAACCTGGCGACGAGAGTTCGCCCGACAGGGCGTCACGTTGCATCAGGCCGACTGTCCCGTCGCCGCGGCAGCCGTCGGCGTGGATGCGAGCCTGGCGACCGCCAACGTCGACGATTTTCCGATGCCAGAGCTCGTCGTGGAGTACTGGTCAACGGGAGCTTGACCGCGATGAGTGGTGCGCGACCGTTCCGAACGTAGGTGCACTTGGCGTCTAGTGAACTAGACGTAAGCTGTCAAGTAGGGTAGACTAACTTGTGAAGCCGAGGTCGAAGCGCGACCTGGTGAGGTTGCTCAGGCGAAACGGGGTCGTAAAGGTGCGCGAGGACGGGGATCATGAGGTCTGGAGAATCGGAAACTGCCAGGCCTACGTGCCGAAGCACAGAACTATCTCCGCTGGTGTCTGCCGCAGCATCCGAGACGCCCTGGCTCCCTGTCTGGGAGAAGGGTGGATGCCATGACGGAGCCGAGCGTGTACCCGTACGACATCCATCATGAAGATGGATGGTGGATTGTCGCGGTTCCCCAGCTCGGCCTGACGACCCAAGCTCGCCACCTTCGGGACACCGACCGGATGGCAAAGTCGATCATCTCGTTGCATCTCGATATCAGTCCTGATCATGTCGATGTTCGTCGCTCCAACATCGTCGGACTTCCGCAGCGAGTGGCCGACGCCGTAGAGGAGGCCAACGCAGCTCGAGGCCGTTTGTCAGACGCCCAGGAGACTTCAGGTGAGGCAACTCGTCGGGCTGCAAGGGAGATGGTTCGAGCCGGTGTTCCATTGCGGGATGCCGGCTATCTACTCGGTCTTTCTCATCAGCGGATCGCGCAACTCGTGGCGCCGGGAGATGCTCGAGTCGAGCGAAGGGGGAAGAAGCCAACGCCAGCCCGACATCAGTAGCGGTTACCAAACTGCCGGCCCGAAGGCCGGCAGTCTGTCCGTTCTTCGGGATGGCGGACGAGCTTTCGACTCCTCGCCACCGTCAGCGAGGAGTCGAAAGAACCTCTCTCCTCTGGAAAATAGATGCATCAGGAGTGGAGGTGGCGGGTTTCGAACCCGCGTCCTTCGGTGACTCAGTGGGCCTTCTCCGAGCGCAGCCGGCTGAGGATTGTCGGGGGCGGCGCTGCCACCGGCGAACTGCACCGCCCCGTATCCGACGAAGGTGTCCCTGGCGACCGGTCGGAGCAGCCGTTCAGGTGAGCCCTACGAGATGACGCCTGCGACCGGCCTGTAGGGCCGAGACCGGGCAGACGCGCTACTTCTTAAGCAGCGAGCGACAACTGAGGCGTCGCGTTTATTTTTGGTCCCGGCTCTTTAACGTGGCTCCGGGGACCACGGCTCGCTTCTCCCACCTCGACATCCGAAGTCGAGACCATTCACCCCCATGATCGGGTGCTGCCCCGCTCTGGGCCAGCCCCCCCATTCTACAGGCCCCCGGGTCAGCCCCATCGGGCGACCTCCCGGACGGCCCGGGCGGCCTCCCGCTCGGCGGTGCGGGCCGCCATGGCCTGCCGTTTGTCGTAGAGCTTCCGGCCCCGGGCGAGGGCCAGGGAGACCTTGGCCAGGCCCTGGGTGAAGTAGACGGAGAGGGGGATGAGCGTGAGCGCCTGCTGCGTGGTCCGACCGAGCAGCTCGTCGATCTCCCTCCGGTGAAGGAGGAGCTTGCGGCGCCGGTCGGGGTCGTGGGCCGCGCCGCCCGTGGCGAACTGCCAGGGCGGGATGTGCATCCCGTAGAGCCAGACCTCGCCTTCGACCACCCGGCCGTAGGCGTCGGCGATCTGGGCCCGGCCGGCCCGGAGGGATTTGACCTCGCTCCCCTGGAGGACGATGCCGCACTCGTAGGTCTCGAGGATGTCGTAGTCGTGGCGGGCCCGGCGGTTGGTGGCGACCACCTTGTCGTTGGACTGCTGGCCCGTCTTGCGGGCCTCTTCCCGCTTGGCCGCAGTGCGCTTGGCTCGTGCCATCTCGCTCCGAGCGTACAAGGCGCACCTCGGACCTCCGTGTCCGGGCTCGTATCCGCATCGCCGCTGGTGGGGCTCGGTACGCTCGCGTCCGAGATGCTGCGGCTGCCTTCGGACGTCTACCTCAAGATGATCGGGCACTGCCTCGCCGGCCTGCCCGACGAGGCCTGCGGGCTCCTCGGAGGTGACCCTCGGACGGGCGATGTCACGAGTTGCTATCCGACGACGAACATCGCCGCCTCGGCCAAGCTCTACACCGTCGACCCGAAGCAGCACCTCCAGGCCGACCGCGACGCCGAGCGTCAGGGCCTCGAGATCATCGGGGTCTTCCACTCCCACACCCACACCGACGCCTACCCCTCGCCGACCGACGTGGCCCAGGCCCCCGACCCGGGCTGGCACTACGTATTGGTCTCGCTTCGGGACACCCATCCCGTCGTGCGCAGCTACTCCATCGTCGACGGGCGGGTGGACGAGGAGTCGGTGGTGGTCCGTCCCCACCTCCAGCAGGCCGTCTGAGCCGGAGGCATGGGGGCGCCACCGACGGGCGGTGGCCCGGCCCCGGTAGAATCCCCACCTGACAGGTCAACATTTCACTCCGGTCCGGCGGCCTGGGCGGCCCCGGTCCGCCGCCGACCCTGGGAGGTCCCGTGCCCGTCGCCGTCCGCCTGCCGACCGTCCTGCGCTCAGAGGCCGGCGGGCAGTCCAGCGTCAGCGTGGAGGGCGCCACGATCGGTGAGGTCCTCCGGAGCCTCGTGGCCGACCACCCGGGCATCGCGCCCCAGGTCTTCAACGACGACGGGACGCTTCACAAGTTCGTGAACGTCTACGTGAACGACGACGACGTCCGTTATCTCTCGCTCCTCGACACCCCGGTGAAGGACGGCGACGAGGTGTCGATCCTCCCCGCCGTGGCTGGCGGCACCACGTAGGAGCGAGCCGTGCCCGTGCTCCACAGCGTGCTCGACTTGATCGGGGGCACCCCGATGGTCGACGTCTCCGCCTTGAGCCCGAACCCCGACGTCCGGATCGTGATGAAGCTGGAGGGGCGCAACCCCGGCGGGTCGGTCAAGGACCGGGTGGCGCTGTCGATGATCGAGGAGGCCGAGAAGGACGGCAAGCTCCTACCGGGCGAGCCCGACCAGGTGCTCATGGAGCCCTCGTCGGGCAACACCGGGATCGGCCTGGCCCTCGTCTGTCGGTTGAAGGGCTACCGCCTGAAGGTGGTGCTGCCGACGAACGTCTCACAAGAGCGGCGACAACTCCTCGAGGTGTGGGGGGCCGAGATCATCGAATCGCCCGGGGCTGAAGGCTCGAACGGTGCGGTCCGGATGGCCCAGCGCCTGGCGGAGGAGCACCCCGAATGGGTCTTCCTCTACCAGTACGGGAACACGGCCAACCCGAAGGCCCACTACGAGGGCACCGGGCCCGAGATCTGGCGGGACTGCCCAGAGGTCACGCACTTCGTGGCCGGGCTCGGGACCTCCGGCACCCTCCTCGGGGTCGGCCGGTACCTGCGCGAGCGCAATCCCGCCGTCCAGATCTGGGCCGTCGAACCGCCGGCGGGCGAGCTCGTCGACGGCCTGCGGAACCTCGACGACGGCTACGTCCCGCCCATCTTCGACGAGCTGGGCGGGGCCGAGCTGCTCGACCGCAAGACGATCGTCCGGCCGAGGGACTCGATCGTGTGGACGAGGAAGCTCGCCGACCTCGGGCTGTTCGTGGGCCTCTCGACCGGCGCCATCATGGCCGGGGCGGTGAAGTGCGCCGAGCTCGTCCCGGCGGGGGAGCAGGCCACGATCGTCACGATCGAGGCCGACGAGGGCTGGAAGTACCTCTCGACGGGGGCCTGGACCGACGACATCGACGTCGTGGCCGAGCGGGCCACCTCGACGATCTACTTCTGATGCGCCTCGCGCCCGTCGCCCGGTGACGGCGACCGCCGGAGCCGGGGACGCCCGGGCCACCCTCACCATCCTCGGCTGCGACGGGAGCTACCCCGGGCCGGGCGGGGCGGCGAGCGGCTACCTCCTGCGCACGCCGGGGACGACCATCTGGTTGGACGCCGGGTCGGGCTCCTTCGCCAACCTGCAGCGGTGGTGCGACCCGGCCGCCATCGACGCCGTGGTGCTCTCCCACGAGCACCCCGACCACTGGAGCGACCTCGAGTCGTTCACGGTCGTGTGCCACTACTGGCTCCACCGCCACGGTGTCCCGGTCTACGCCCCGCCGGGCCTGCAGGAGCGCTCCTACTTCGGCGACGACGACGCCCTGGCCTGGCACACCGTCGAGCCGTCGGCCCGGCTGCGGATCGGCGACGTGACCGCCAGCTTCGTCGCCACCGACCACGGTCCGCCCACCGTCGCGGTGCGCTTCGACCGGGACGGCCCCGAGCCGGGGTCCCTGGCCTTCTCGGCCGACACCGGCCCCGACTGGTCGGTCGAGGAGCTCGGCCCAGGGATCGACCTCTTCTTGTGCGAGGCCTCGTTCACGAAGGAGTTCGAAGGGACGCCCGGCCACCTGAGCGCCCGCCAGGCGGGGCGCATGGCCAAGGACGCCGGCGTCCGCCGGCTCCTGGCCACGCACCGCTGGCCTACGGTGGCGGCCGAACCACTCGGCGACGAGGCCACCGAGGCCTTCGGGGCCGAGGTGGACCAGGCGGTCATCGGCAAGGTCGTCGAGTGGTGACGCCGGGGACCGCCCGGTGACGACGAGACCAACGAGGAGGGCGACCGACCGATGAGCGGCGTGGCAGGGGAGGATGCCGGAGCCGACCCGCGCACACTGCGCGGCGACGGACGGACGCTCGACCAGCTGCGGCCGGTCTCCTTCCATCGGGACTTCACCGAGTTCGCCCTGGGCTCGGTGCTCGTCGGCATGGGTCGGACGAAGGTGCTGTGCACGGCCTCGGTCGAGGACCGCGTCCCGCAGTGGATGCGGGGCACGGGCAAGGGCTGGGTGACCGCGGAGTACTCGATGCTCCCTGGCTCGACGGCCGAGCGTTCCTCACGCGAGGCGGCCCGCGGCCGTCAGTCCGGGCGGACCCAGGAGATCCAGCGTCTCATCGGCCGGTCCCTCCGCTCGGTCTGCGACATGGTGGCCCTGGGCGAGGTCCAGGTGACGGTGGACTGCGACGTCCTCCAGGCCGACGGGGGCACCCGGACCGCCTCGATCTGCGGCGCCTACGTCGCCCTCCACGACGCCTTCACCCGCATGATCGGGAAGGGTGCGTTGAAGGACCAGCCGCTCACCGACGCGGTGGCCGCGGTCTCGGTCGGCGTGATCGACGGTGTCTGCATGCTCGACCTCCCCTACGAGGAGGACGCCCGGGCCGAGGTCGACATGAACGTGGTCATGACCGGCGGTGGGCGCTTCGTCGAGGTGCAGGGGACGGCCGAGGGGCTCCCCTTCTCCCGGGGCGAGCTCGACGAGCTCCTGGCCCTGGCCGAGGGCGGCATCGGCCAGCTCACGGCGGCCCAGGCGGCGGTGCTCGCCGAGCCGCCGGCGCCGCGCTGAGCCCAGTCGCCCGTTGACCGCCCCGGGCGACCGATCGCCCCTCGTCCTCGCCACCGCCAACCCCGACAAGACGGCCGAGATCCGAGACATCCTCGCGGCGGTGGGCATCGAAG
Organism: Acidimicrobiales bacterium; assembly: GCA_035297265.1. GTDB lineage: Bacteria > Actinomycetota > Acidimicrobiia > Acidimicrobiales > RAAP-2 > DATGZH01. The sequence continues at coordinate 33,045 of DATGZH010000039.1, forward strand.
TGCTGCCCCGCCCGCCCGACGTGCCCGACGTGGTCGAGGACGGGAGCACCCTCCTCGAGAACGCCCGCCTGAAGGCCAGAGCCCTCGTCGCGGCCACGGGCCGGCCGGCGGTGGCCGACGACACCGGGCTCGAGGTGGACGCCCTCGGCGGTGCGCCCGGCGTCTACAGCGCCCGCTACGCCGGCGAGGACGCCAGCTACGCCGACAACGTACGCCAGCTCCTCTCGTCGTTGGCCGCGCTAGCCGACCAGGGCGGCGCCCGCCGGGCCCGGTTCGTCACGGTGGCCCTCGCCGCCTTCCCCGACGGCGACGAGGTCGTGGGGGAGGGCGTGGTCGAGGGCCACATCGCCGAGGCGCCGCGCGGTGGCGGTGGCTTCGGCTACGACCCCGTCTTCGTGCCCGACGAGGGCGGCGGCCGGACGTTCGCCGAGATGACGCCCGTGGAGAAGCACGCCTGCTCGCACCGGGGCCGGGCCTTCCGGGCGCTCGCCCGGGCCCTCGCCGCCCGCCCCAGTTGAGCTCTGGTGAGCCGGCGCGGGGGAGCGGCTACGGTGTCGCCGGGTTCGACCCTGGGCTGCTCGATGGGTTGCCCGCCCAGGTCAGGAGGCGGAAGGTGAGCGAGGACCAGTCCGACGCGGAGCTGCTGCAGAGCATCATCGGCCAGTCGACCGGACGAACGAAGGTGGTCATCGAGCGGGGGCCGGTCGAGAAGTTCGCCGACGCCGTCATCGACCCGAGTCGGGTCTACAAGAGCCCGGCGGCGGCGGCCGACGCCGGACTGACCGGCATCCCCGCCCCGCCCACCATGCCAATCGGCTTCGGCTACTGGGGGGCCTTCGCCGAGCTGCAGGAGGCCACGGCCACCGGGGGCCGGGGCATGGGTGAGGCCTTCGGGCGCCTGATGGCCCGGGGCGGCCTCATCCTGCACGCCGAGCAGGAGTTCACCTACCACCGACCGGTCGTGGTGGGCGACGTGCTCGTAGGTGAAGGGAAGATCTCCGACGCCTACCAGAAGGAGAGCAAGGGCCACGTCATGACGTTCATCGTCACCGAGACCACCTGGTCGGACGAAGAGACAGGTGAACCGGTCGTGACGTCGAGCTTCAACGTGATGCACCGAACCTGAGGGCGGACCGCCGGTTCGCCACGACAGCAAGGGGGGAAGCATGCGCAGGCGAGGGATAACGACGTCGCTCCGCACGGCGACGATGTCGGCGGCGGGCCTCGTGCTCCTGGCCACGGTCTTCGTGGGCTCGGCCCCGGTGGCCCAGGTGGCCCCGGCGGGGGCCGCCGTGACGCCGACCTACTACCTGGCCCTCGGCGACTCCTTGTCGCAGGGCGTCCAGCCCAACAAGGAGAAGGTCAGCCTGGAGACCAACCACGGCTACGTGGACGACATCTACAAGCTCTACCGGCACCAGATCGCCGCCTTCAAGCTGGAGAAGCTGGGTTGCCCGGGCGAGACGACGACCACGATGGTCGACGGCGGCATCTGCACCTACACATCCGGCGTGACGGGGGGCGACCCGCTCGGCAACCAGCTGGCGGCGGCCGAGGCCTTCCTCGCCAGCAACAAGGTCTCGTTCGTCACGCTCGACATCGGGGCCAACGACATCGACGGCTGTGTGGGGCCGTCGGGCATCGACGAGACGTGTCTCGAGAACGGCATCGCCGCGGTGAACACCAACCTCCCGCTCATCGTGTCGGGCCTGGAGGCGGCGGACCCCGGGGTGCCGATCTACGCGATGGACTACTACGACCCGTTCCTCTTCGCCTGGCTGCTCGGGCAGCAGACCCTGGCCGAGGAGTCGGCCACGCTGGCCTCGGGGTTCGACAGTGACCTCGACGGCATCTACGCGGCCTACGGGGTGACCGTGGCCCCCGTCGGGAACGCCTTCCAGACCACCAACTTCACCCCCTATCCGGCTCCGGGCGACCTCCCGATCAACGTCCAGCTCATCTGCGACTGGACGTGGATGTGCTCGGGGCGCGGTCCGAACATCCACGCCACGACGGCGGGCTACACCGAGATCGCCGACACCTTCGAGCAGGTCATCGGGTTCAAGTGACGAGGAAGGGCGGGCCGTGGTCTTGACAGGTGGGCGGCGGCCCGCCCAAGGTGGCGCCCGACGGATCGCCGACGGGGGTGACGATGGCTGACGAGCGGCTCTACTACGAGGACGTGAAGGAGGGCGACGAGGGTCCGGTCAAGACCCACACCCTCACCCGCACCGACCTCGTCCGCTACGCCGGGGCCTCGGGCGACTTCAACCCGATGCACCACGACGAGGTGCAGGCCAAGGCGGCCGGCCAGCCCAGCGTCTTCGGGCACGGGATGTTCTCGATGGGCCTCCTCGCCACCGCGGTCACCGACTACGTGGGGGTCGGCAACGTCGTCCATTACAAGGTCCGCTTCGTGAAGCAGACCTGGCCGAACGAGGTGTTGAGCACCAAGGTCCAGGTCACGGGCAAGCGGGAAGCAGGCGGGCGCCATCTCGTCGACCTCGACGTGCGCCTCGTGAACGCCGACGGCGAGGAGAAGGTGGTCGGCGAGGCCACCGGGGCGGTCACCTCCCGCGTCTGAGCGCCGGCCCGTTGGGAAGCCGAGCCGGGGTGGTGGTGGAACAGGACGCCTGGGAGAGGCGCCGGCCAGGCGGCTGAGCCGCGAGGCTCGCCTCCTCCGCCACGTGCACTCGGCGATCGGCTTCGCCGAGCTGGCCTGTCTCGGCTACGTGTGGTGGTGCGGTGTCCGCCGCCGTCGTGACCGGGTGCTCGACGTGGCACTCGGCGTCCTCGCCGTCGAAGGAGTGGCCCTCGCCGTCGCCCGTGGTTGCCCGCTCGGCGTCTTCCAACGGCGGGCCGGCGACGACGTGGCGATGTTCGAGCTGTGGTTCGGGCCGCGCCTCGCGCCCTATGCCATTCCCTTCTTCACCGTGGCCGGCCTCGCCGGCGCGGCGCTCGTCGGGGTCCGGCCACCCGACCGGCCACCGGTGCCGAGTCTCTAGCCGTCGAGCCCGGCGAGGACGGCGGCCACGAAGGCGTCCGGGGACTCCACCATCGGGTAGTGGCCCACGCCGTCGAGCAGCCGGAGCGGCGCGTCGGGACGGACCCCGTGGAGCCGCTCCGCCATCTGGCGCACGGCGATGGGGTCCTCGCTGCCCCACACGACGGCGAGGGGCGAGGGGTGCTCCTCGATGGCCCCGGTGAAGCGGGACTGGTGCTGGCGGCGCTCCTCGATGTAGCGAATGAGCCGGGCCAAGAGGAGGTGCCCGTCGTCGTGGGAGACGAGCTCCCACAGGGCGGCCAGCTCCTCGGCGTCGACGGTCGAGGTCGGGCTGAAGGTGGCCCGCAGGCTGGCCGTGAGCGTGGTCTCGTCGATCGGGGCCTCCGGGCCGAGCCGCTCGTCGGGGAGCGACAGGAGGAGCTCCTGCCCCGGGCTCAGATGCGCCATCTCGATGTAGACGGAGCCGTTGGTGACGACCCGCCGTACCACCTCGACCGGCCAGGTACCCTCGAGCTGGCGGGCGAGGAGCTCACCGCCCACCGTGTCACCCATGTCGTGGGAGAGAAGGGAGAGCTCGGTCACCCCGGTACTCGCCACGAACCGGGCGGTGAGGTCGGCCTGCAGGCCCATCGTGTAGGGCCGGTCGGGCTTGGCCGACAGGCCGTAGCCGAGGAAGTCGACCATGAGCACCCGGCGGCGTGAGCGCAGGCGTTCGACGACGAGGTGGAAGTCGAACGAGCACGTGGGGAAGCCGTGCAGCACGAGCAGCGGCTCGTGCGCGGCCGGACCGACCGGTGGGAGGTCGAGGGTGAAGACCTCCACCCCGTCGTAGGTGTCGTAGCGACCGAACGCCTCCCAGGCGGCGACGAGAGGCGAGCGCCACCTCCCCTCGGCCCCCGCCGGTGGCACGGTCAGACGAAGCTGAACGGCGGCAGGCCCGGTGAGGCGCTTTTGAACAGCTCGCCCTTCGCCGCGATCAGGTCCTGTGGGGTCCACTCGTGGTCCCGGTGCAGCTCGCCCACCGGGTGCCAGCCGCCCATGGCCCAGATGTCGCCGCCGACCACCACGAACACCTGGCCCGTGACGTCGGCCGCCTCGTCGGAGACGAGGAAGCCGACCAGGTTGGCGATGTTCTTCGGGTCCCAGACGTCGAACCCCTCGGCCGGCTTGGCCGCCATGGCCCCGAAGAGGTCCTCGGTCATCCGGGTGCGGGCCCGGGGGGCGATGGCGTTCGCCGTGACGCCGTAACGCTGCAGTTCGCGGGCGAGGACGATCGTGAGCGAGGCGATGCCTCCCTTGGCCGCGGCGTAGTTGGCCTGGCCGGCGTTGCCGAACAGGCCGGCCTCCGAGGAGGTGTTGACGATGCGGCCCGAGGTGGGCTCACCCGTCTTGGACTTGTTGCGCCAGTAGACGGCGGCGAAGTGCGAGCAGGTGAAGTGGCCCTTCAGGTGGACCCGGAGGACGTCGTCCCAGTCGGACTCGTCCATGTTGAAGGACATCTTGTCCCGCAGGATGCCGGCGTTGTTGACGAGGATGTCGAGGGAGCCGTAGGTGTCGACGGCCTGGTTGATGAGGCTCTTGGCGCCGGACCACGAGCTGATGTCGTCGCTGTTGACCATGCCCGTGCCGCCGGCCGAGGTGATGGCGTCGACCACCTCCTGGGCGGGCGTCCGGTCACCGCCCTCGCCCGAGACCGAGCCGCCGATGTCGTTCACCACGACCGACGCACCCTCCGAGCCGAACAGCAGGGCCTCTTCCCGGCCGATGCCCCGGCCGGCCCCGGTGATGATGGCGACCTTGCCGTCGAGCAAACCCATCTGACCTCCTCGTTTCGTGTCGTGCCGCCGCTCGTCGGTCCCCGAGGACACGGTCCGTCAGCACGGCGCGGCCCGGGCAGCATTGCCGAAATCCCGCCGGCCCGGCAAAAGGTGCCCCGTGCTCAGCGGGGGAGCCGTTCGGCCACGACGGTGCCGACGAGCTCGGCCACCGCGGCCCGCGCCCGCTCGGGCCCGGCGAGATCGACGAGCGACACGACCTCGACGCCGGGGCCGAGCTGCTCGTCGTCGACGACGGCCGGGTCCACGTCGCCGACGATGCAGAGCACCGGCACCCGGCCGGCCACCAGTCGGATCACGCTGCCCACCACCTTGCCCTCGAGCGATGTCGGGTCGAGCCGGCCCTCGCCGGTCACGACGAGGTCGGCCCGGGCGAGGCGGGCGGGCAGGTCGACGAGGCCGGCCACGAGATCGAAGCCCGGTACGACGCGGCCGCCGAGGGCGACGAGGCCGCCGGCCAGGCCGCCGGCGGCCCCCGCACCGGGCACGTCGCGCACGTCCACGCCGAACGCCCGCTCGTAGTGCTCGGCGACGTCGCCGAGACGGGCCGTGAGTGCCACGACCTGCTCGGGGGTGGCCCCCTTCTGGGGCCCGAAGAGCTCCGCCGCCCGCTCGAAGCGGGTCGTGACGTCGGTGGCCACGACGAGCTCGGCGCCACGGAGGCGATCCTTCGATCCGATGGCGCTGACCGCGCCGAGGCCCCCGTCGGTCGTCGCCGAGCCGCCGCAGCCGACGATCACCCGGCGGGCCCCGGCGGCCACGCCGGCGAGGACGAGCTCGCCGACCCCGAAGGTGCTGGCCCCGAGCGGGTCGTTGCGCTCCGCCCCGCCGGCGAGGAGGAGGCCGGCGGCGGTGGCCATCTCGACGACGGCCACCGGGCCGCTCCCGTCAGGCAGGGCCGGCACGAGCCGCCACTCGGCCGCCACCGAGGTGGCGAGCGGACCCCGCACCTCGGTGACCCGGGGTTCGCCGCCGACCGCTTCGAGGAGACCTTCACCCCCGTCGGACAGGGGCACCTCGTCGGCCGTCCACCCGCCGTGTCGAGCGGCCTCGGCCGCCGCCGCGGCCACCTCGGACGCGCTGGCCGTGCCGCGGAACTTGTCCGGCGCGGCGACGAGGTGGCCCACCGTCTCAGCTTGCCCGATGGGGCACCGGGACCTCCGGGACGGGCGGTGTCGTCGAGGGTGACACCACCGGCGAGGTCGGCGCTGCCTATCGTAAGGGCCCGTGAGGGGGTCCTTCCGCAGTACCGGTGCCTACTGGCGCGCCGTCGGCGCGCTCGTGGCGGCCGTCGGCGCCGTCGGGGCGGGCGCCGCCGTCGCACCGGCCGGGGCGGCGATCACCACGTCGACCACCTCCTCGCCCGCTGGCCCCGTGAGCACGCCGGCCGCCAACCTGCAGCGCGCCGTGAGGGCGACCCTCGCCACCTCGGGCTTCACGATGAAGGGCTACCAGAAGATCGACCGCGAGGGCTTCAAGCTCGGGTTGGCCAGCAACGTCATCTACCAGGCTCCCGACCGCACCATCGGTGGGACGGTCGGCAAGCCCCTCGGCAACATCACGATCGGCACGACCCGTTACCTCCGCGAGACGATGGTGTGCTCCGACGGCACGCACGCCTACTGGTGGTGGGCCAGCCCCCTGCTGCCGTCGGAGAACGCCGGGGCCGCGGCCACCAGCTACCTGCGCCAGCTGCTGAGGTTGCCCAACCTGCGCCAGGAGGGGTCGACGTTCACGTCGCGGTCGCTCGGCCCGGCGACCAACCCCACCTACAAGCAGGCCTTCGGCCCCGGCAAGGTCTTGACCGTGGCCACCGTCGTCGTGAAGGGCGGCTATGTGTACAAGGCGAGCTACCGCTACTCCTCACCCAAGGCCGTGCTCGAGAACGGCATCACCTATCTGAAGATCGGGACGTCACCGCCGGTGCCTTCCCCGCCGGCCGCCCTCGTCTTCCCGTCGATGAAATCGGGCGCACCCCCCAAGCCCCCGTCGGCGATCGTCTGCGCCGGCCACTAGGCCCCGCGGCCGCCGAGCATCTCCGCGAACCCCGCCGGCGACCTGGGGCCGACGCCCGACGGCGGATCCTTACGGAGTTCTTCAACTCCTCCTAACGGGGTCACAGCCGGCACAAATATCGAGATGGTGCACTGCAGGTGGCCGGCCCTCGCTCAGGAAGGGCCGGCCAACGACCAGGAGGTACTGCATGGCATTCAACTTGAAACGTCCGCTGCTCGCCGTGGCGCTCGGCTGCGCGGGACTCGGTATCGGACTCGGGGTGAGCCTGGCTGCGTCGTCAGCGGCCACGGCCACGTCGACCAACCAGCCCGCCGCCAGCACCACGGCCAGCTCCTCGTCCGGGACGTCGTCGAGCTCGTCCTCGGGCTCCACCTCGAGCCCGTCGACGACCGCACCGTCGACGACGAGCCCCTCGACGACGACCCCGTCCTCGAGCCACCCGTGCCCGAACATGGGCAACGGCAGCTCGGGCAGCTCCGGCTCGAGCAGCTCGGGGAGCTCCGGCACCTCCGGGAGCTGATCCAAAAGGACAGCGACCGGCCGGGCTCGGCCAACCCCCTCCGGCCGTGCCCGAGCCACCCCTCACCGTGCCCGGCGGCGGGCCGGGCGCGGTGAGGGCAGGGGGTCGTCCCCGGGCGCCGGCCTCAGCTGGCCGCGGCGGCGGGTGACTCGATCTCGCCGTTGGGCGAGGGCCAGGTGAAGACGATCGCCTCGCCCGGCGTGAGGACCCGCCACTGCTCGAGGGCGCGGGTGAGCGCGGCCGTCACCGGGTCCAGGGCGCCGGCCTGCCACCGGCCGGTGTGGTGGGCGGCGAGCCCTTCGGCCAGGTCCAGCTCCCGCCGGTGGGCGGCGACGATCGCCCGCCCGGGCCTGGTCACCTTCCTGCCCGTGCTCCTGAACGTCGCCCCCCGGTCGAGGAGCCCCCAGAAGCCCCGTTCGTAGCCGGTGGCCGCCTCGACCACGTACTGGCTGAGGTCATGGGGCAGGCCCGTCCCGGCGGCCATGAAGGTGCCCGGGACCCGGGACCGCTTGCCCCGCACCGCATCCCAGTGACAGGAGCGGCGACCCTTCTCCTCCACCTTGTAGAACCGCACGAGTACGCCGCCGACCTCCTCGAGGTCGCGGGCCGGCCCTTCGACGGTCCGGTCCGCACGACCGGTGCGGGCGAGAGGAGTCGAACCTCCACCCCCGAAGGGACCGGGTCCTAAACCCGGCGCGTCTACCGTTCCGCCACGCCCGCAACCGTGCCCTCGGGCACCCGGCGAGTCTACGGCGGCCGCGACGCTGACCAGGGCGTCTGGCCCTCGGCTCCCACGTCGCCGGAAGGAGGCCGGACGCCGTCGTCGAGGGTGGGGGAGTGTCCCAGGGCCGGGGCCTCGCCAGGTAGCCTCGTTGGATGGCTGAGAACCTCTCCCTCCCCCTCGTGATGGCCGCGTCGAACGGCCCGGATCCGACCATGGACATCTACCAGCGGCTGCTGAAGGAGCGCATCGTCTTCATCGGCAGCGCCATCGACCAGAACACCGCCAACCTGGTCTGTGCCCAGCTCCTGCTCCTCGAGGCCGAGGCCCAGGACCGCGACATCGCCCTCTACATCAACTCGCCCGGGGGCTCGGTCACCGACGGCCTGGCCATCTACGACACCATGCAGTACGTCCACTGCGACGTAAAGACGATCTGCGTGGGCCTGGCCGCCTCGATGGGTCAGTTCCTCCTCTGCTCCGGGGCACCGGGCAAGCGCTACGCCCTCCCGCACTCCCGCATCCTCATGCACCAGCCGTCGGGGTCCATGCAGGGCCAGGCGGCCGACATCGCCATCCAGGCCGAGCAGATCGTCTACCTCAAGCGGATGATGGCGGAGCGGATCGCCTTCCACACCGGCCAGCCGATCGAGAGGATCGAGGCGGACTCCGACCGGGACCGCTGGTTCACGGCCGAGGAGGCCCGGGACTACGGGTTCATCGACCAGGTCATCGACCACTCTGTCGCCCGGGTGGGAGGCTGAGCGTGGTCCTCGAGGTGCCGGGCCCCGTGCCCGGGCCGAGCGACGTCAACCAGACCGAGCAGGAGAACGGGTCGCCCACCGAGCTCACCTTCGGTTCCCCCTGGCCCGACGGGAACGGCGCCGCCAAGGTCACGCGGACGGTCTCGGCGAATGTCGGCCTGTGGCGGCGGGTCGTCGCCGTCTGGCGCTCCCGGGAGCTGTTGGCCAACCTCGTCCGCACCGAGATCAAGGTCAAGTACAAGAACTCGGTCCTGGGGATCATGTGGTCGATGGTGGCGCCGGCGATGACGCTCATCATCTTCACGATCGTCTTCAGCTTCCTGCTCAAAAACGGCATCCCGCACTTCGTGATCTTCCTGTTCTCGGGCCTCCTCCTCTGGAACTTCTTCCAGACAGCCGTCCAGACGGGCACCGGCACGATCGTGAACAACTCGGGCCTGGTGAAGAAGGTGTCGTTCCCCCGGGAGATCCTGGCCCTGGCGTCGGTCGGCACGGCCTCGGTGTTCTTCTTCTTCCAGGCCATCGTGATGGTGATCTTCCTGTTCCTCGTGCCGAACGCGCCGGACTACTCGCTCATCCCTCTTGTCTTCCTCGCCCTCCTCGCTGGGGCCGTCTGGGCGGCGGCGCTCGCCGTGTTCCTCTCGGCGGTGAACGTCTACCTCCGCGACACCCAGCACCTCGTCGAGGTGCTGCTCACGGCGTGGTTCTGGGCCTGCCCGATCGTGTACGCGTACCAGCGGACGGTGGCCAAGTCGTCAAAGCTGCACCAGTGGCACCTGACCTGGATCTACTTCCTCAACCCGCTCACCCCGCTCGTCATGACCTTCCAGCGGGTGCTCTACAACATCCCGGTCGGCCGGCTCACGGTGAAGCCCTACCAAGTGGCCCGCTTCCTCCCTCCTTGGAGCGGCAGCACCTACCTGGTGGCTGACCTCGCGGTGCTCGGCATCGGGCTGGTGCTGTTCGTGCTGGCGCTCGTCGTCTTCGGCCGGCTCGAAGGGAACTTCGCCGAGGAGCTCTGATCACAAGATGAGCACCACGGCGGTCGACGTCCGGGACGTCTCCAAGCGCTTCCAGCTGGCCAAGGAGCGGTACACCTCGCTCAAGGAGCGGGTGATCCACGGTGGCCGGGTGAAGCGCGAGGACCTCTGGGCGCTGCGCGACGTGAACTTCACGGTGGCCGAGGGGGAGACCGTGGGCATCCTCGGGCGCAACGGCTCGGGCAAGTCGACGCTGCTCAAGTGCATCTGCGGCGTGCTCCAACCCACGTCGGGCGAGGTGATCGTCCGAGGCAACCTGGCCGGCCTCCTCGAGCTCGGCGCCGGCTTCCAGCAGGAGCTCTCGGGCCGGGACAACATCTACCTCAACGGCTCGATGCTCGGGATGTCCAAGCGCGACGTGGACAAGATCTTCGACGAGATCGTGGCCTTCGCCGAGCTCGAGCAGTTCATCGACCACCAGGTCAAGTTCTATTCCTCCGGCATGTACGTCCGGCTCGGCTTCGCCGTGGCCGTGAACATGGACCCCCATGTCCTCGTGATCGACGAGGTCCTTTCCGTCGGTGACGAGCGGTTCCAGCGCAAGTGCATGGAGCGGATCAAGACCTTTCAGGAGGAGGGTCGGACGATCCTCTTCGTGACCCATTCGCCCGACCAGGTGCGGAGCATCTGCGACCGGGCGGTCGTGCTCGACGAAGGCCATCTCGTGGCCGAGGGCCCGCCGGGGGAGGCCGTGCGCATCTTCCGTGAGCACCTCCTCGAGGCCTCCGACGTGCTCAACCAGGGGTCGGTCGGCCAGACGCCGGCCGTCTCGGAGGAGGCGGTGGCCGACGAGGCTGCGGCGAGGTCGTTCGTCCAAGAAGGGCTCCGCCCGGTGCGCTTCACCGACGTCCGCGTCTACTACCCCGGGATGGAGGAGCGCCCCTATCTCCTCACCGGCGACGCCCTCCACATCCGCCTCCACTTCAACGCCACCACGGTGACCAAGGGCGTCGTGTTCGTGCTGGAGCTGCGGGACACCGGCGGCAACTGCATCCTGCGCACCGACACCGACATCTTGGGCCAGCAGATCGACGTGCCCGAGGGCACCGGGGCCATCGAGTTCCGGTTCGCGACGTTCCCGTTCCTCGACGGCGCCTACGAGGTGCACGCCGGCATCCAGAGCCGCCTCGGCGGCGTGGTGTTCGACTGGCGGGAGCCGGCGGCCAGCTTCGAAGTCATGCACCCCGGCCGCTCGACGGGCATCGTCGACCTGCCGGTGCAGGCCCTCATGGTCGAGGGGCCGATGGCCGAGGTGGCCGCCGGCGTGTCCCAGACGGTGGTGCCGTCGTGACGACCGGCTCCGAGGACGACGCCGCCTACCTCGAGCGCGTGCTCGCCGAGATCGACGACGAGGTCCGCCAGCGGCGGGCCGCCGGCGACCTGCCGGTCCGCCTGGAGCGGGAGCTCGACGAGTTGTTCTTGGAGTACTCGCCGGTGGCCGGGCGAGGCGGCGGGCTGGCCGAGCAGCTGCGCATGGTCGACGCCGCGGCCTTCATCGACCCGGTGGTCCCCGTCGAGTCGACGAAGTCCGGCGGGGCGGCGGTCAAAAAGACCCTCCGCTCGCTCTCCATGTGGTACGTGGGCTACGTCACGGGCCAGGTGAGCCAGTTCGCCTCGGCGGTGAGCAAGACGCTCCATCTCCTGGACGAGCAGGTGCGGGCGCTCTCGGCCCAGCTCGACTCCCAGCACGTCGTCCCGGCCGAGATCGTCGAGCTCCCCGCGGTCCATGCGCCCGACGCCTGGTGGGTGAAGGAGGTCGTGACGGCGTTCGGCACCGTCGAGGGCCGGGTGCTCCACGCGGCGGCCGGCTCGGGCTGGCTCGTCGGGGCGCTCGTCGACGGGGGCGTCGACGCCTATGGCGTGGAGCCCCGACCGGGCCTCGTCGGGGAGGCGGAGTTCGGGTCGCTCGACCTGCGCGAAGAGGGCATCCTCGCTCACCTGCGGGCGGTGGAGCCCGCCGCCCTCGGCGGTGTGGTGCTCTCCGGCGTGGTCGACGGCATGTCCCACGGCGAGCGTGAGCAGCTCCTCGACCTCGTGGTCGAGGCCCTCCCGCCGGGCGGCGTCCTGGCCGTCCACTCGCTCTCGGGCGCCGCCTGGGAGGCACCCGACGCCCCGCCCGAGGCCGACCTGTCGACCGGCCATCCGCTGCGTCCGGCCACGTGGGTGCACCTGCTCGGGCGCATGGGCGGCACCGCCCGGGTGGCCGAGGGGCCGACGGGGCTCGACTACCTGGTCGTGGCCACCCTCGGCGACTCGGTACCGCCCCCGAGGTGACCGAACCTGCCGCGCCGGGCCCCGGCCCGAGGCCGCGGGCCGTCCACCAGTTCGTCCCGGCCCTGATCCCGCGCGACGCCACGGGCAGCCACACGCTCCTCCTGCGTGAGGCCTTGCGGGCGGCCGGCTGGCGCTCGGAGATCTTCGCCGAGGCCACCCACGACGAGCTCCTCGACGAGTCGATCCCTGTCGAGGACTACGACCAGCACGCCGCGCCCGGCGACGTGCTCGTCTACCAGTTCTCCACGAGCTCGGTCGTGGCCGAGGTCCTGGCGGCTCGGAGCGAGCCCCTCATCCTCGACTACCACAACGTCACCGGACCGGAGCACTACGAGGGCTGGGAGCCGGCCACCGCCCGGCGGGCGGCGGCCGCGCAGCAGCAGCTGCGGCTCCTCGCCCCGCGAGCGGTCCTCGGGCTGGCCGACAGCGCCTTCAACGAGCGGGACCTCGTGGCCGCTGGCTGTCGCCGCACGGCCGTGGTCCCGGTGCTCGTCGACCTCGACCGCCTCGCCGACCCCGACCCGAGGGTGGCCCGACGCCTGGCCGCGAGGAAGGCCGAGGGCGGGAGCGACTGGCTCTTCGTCGGCCGCCTCGTGCCGAGCAAGGCCCAGCACCAGTTGGTGAAGGCCCTCTGGGCTCACCACCGCCTCTACGGGCCGACCGCCCGGCTCCACCTGGTCGGCTCGGCCCCGAGCGGCCGCTACCTGGCCGCGCTGCGCTCGTTCGTCGTCGACCTCGGACTGGAGGCTGCGGTGCGCATCACCGGTGAGGTGAGCGACGCCGCCCTCGCCGCCTACTACGCCGCGGCCGACGTCTACGTCTCGCTCTCGGTCCACGAGGGCTTCGGGGTGCCGCTCCTCGAAGCCATGCGCTCGGGCGTGCCGGTGGTGGCCCTCGCCACCGGGGGCCTGCCCTCGACCGCCGGGACCGCCGCCCTCCTGCTCGCCGACGACGAGCCGTCCCGGGTGGCCGCGGCGGTCGAGCGGGTGCTCACCGACCAGTCGCTTCGCGAGCACCTGGTGGCCGCGGGGCGCGAGCGCATCTCGGCCCTCTCCCTCGAGGAGAGCGGCCGGATAGCGGTGGCCGCCGTGGCGTCGGTGGTCGGCCCGTGAGGGTGGCCTTCGTCACCCCTCGCTACGGCCCCCAGGTGATGGGCGGGGCCGAGACCGGTGCCCGCCAGCTGGCCGAGCACCTGGTGGCCGACTGCGGCGTCGCGGCCGAGGTGTTCACGACCTGCGCCCTCGACCACGTCACGTGGGACGACGTGCTGGCGCCCGGCGACGAGATGATGGCCGGGGTCCTCGTGCACCGGTTCACCTCCGCCGCCGGGCGCGACCCCGACTTCTACGGTCTCGACACCAGGGTGCGGGTGGCCCCGCGCGACACCACCCGCGACCAGGCCAAGCGTTGGGTGGAGCTGAACGGCCCGGTCACCATCTCCCTCGTCGAGGCGCTGGCCGACAGCGGGGTCGACGTGGCCGCCTTCTACCCCTACCTCTACTACCCGGCGGTGGCCGGCATCGGGAAGGTGCCGATGCCGGGCGTGCTGCACCCGGCGGCCCACGACGAGCCCGCGCTCTACCTGCCGATCTTCCGCGGCACGTACGTCAACGCCGACGCCCTCGTGTACCACACGGTGGCCGAGCGCCGGTTGGTCCAGCGCGTCCACCCGGTCGCCCACCTGCCCCAGATGGTCCTCGGGCTCGGCGTGGGTCCCGACGTGGGGACGGGACGGCCGGGGGGCGAGCTCCTCGGCCTCGGGGACCGGCCCTACCTCGTGAGCGTCGGCCGGGTGGACGACCACAAGGGCTCCTCGATGCTGGCCGCCTTCTTCCGCACCTACAAGGAGCGCCACCCCGGACCGCTGGCCCTCGCCCTCGTCGGCCCGGTGTCGACGAAGAAGATCCCGCCCGACCCCGACATCGTCGTCCCCGGACCGGTCGACGAGGCCGACAAGTGGGACATCGTGCGCAGCGCGGTGGTGTCGGTCTCGCCGTCGGCCCTCGAGTCCTTCTCCCTCGTCGTGCTGGAGGCGTGGTCGGCCGGGGTGCCGGTCATGGTGAACGCCACGTGCGCCCCCACCCGCGAGCACTGCGAGCGCTCCGGCGGGGGCCTCTGGTTCGGCTCCTACCGGGAGTTCGAGGCGGCACTCGACCACCTGCTGGCCGACGCCGCGCTGCGGGCCTCGCTCGCCGCCCGAGGACGCGAGTACGTCGAGCGCCACTACCACTGGCCCGAGCTCATCACCCGCTACGCCCGTTTCCTCGACCGGGTCACCGAGCGGGGTCGCGGGCTGACCGGCGTCCTCTGAACAGGGCCTGAGAGTGCGACCGGGTGGCCACAAGTAGTCTCCGGACCCGTGGCCGCAGCCAGAGACCTCCAGGCCGAGGCCGACCAGATCCTCTGGTTCCACTCGATCGACCTCGGCCACGGGGTGCGGACCAAGGGCTTGTCCGAACTGGCGCTCTCCGAGGACCAGCTGCCCTCCATGGCCGGTCGCACCGTGCTCGACATCGGTGCGTGGGACGGCTACTACTCCTTCCTCGCCGAGCGCCAGGGGGCCACCCGGGTGGTGGCCCTCGACCACTACGCCTGGGGCGTGGACTTCGTGGCCCGCGGCGCCTACTGGCAGCGCTGCATCGAAGAGGGCGTCCTCCCGGACCAGTCGAAGGACACTACGGAGTTCTGGCGCCCCGACCTCCCGGGTCGCCGGGGCTTCGAGTTCGCCCACCGGGTGCTCGAGAGCAAGGTCGAGCCCGTGCTGGGGGACTTCATGACCTCGGACCTCGACGCCCTCGGCCCGTTCGACGTCGTCCTCTACCTCGGCGTGCTCTACCACATGAAAGAGCCGCTCAGCGCCATCGAGCGGGTGCGGAAGGTGACCGGGTCGGTGGCCGCGATCGAGACCGAGGCCGTGCATTTCCAGCACATGGACCACGAGCCGCTGCTCCAGTTCCACGCTGGGAGCGACGTGCAGACCGACTTCGGCAACTGGTTCGTGCCGACCATCGCCGCGCTGCGGGCCCTCTGCATCGCCGCCGGCTTCTCGAAGGTCGAGGTGGTCGAGGGGCCGCCCGCCGCGCCGCCGCCCGAGGAGCCGTCGCGGGCCTGGCGCCTGCGCAACCGCTCGGCCCCGCCACCCCCGCCACCCTCCGCGCCGACCTGTGCCTACCGGGCGGTCGTCCACGCCTACGTCTGAGCGGCGGCCCCCCTCGGGCCGCCCTCAGAACCCGGCGATGCCGATGACCGGTGCGGCGAGTGGCTGGCCGCCCATCGAGCCGGCGAACGCCGCGTCGCCGAAGGCGAAGACCCCGCCGTCGGGCGAGACGAAGCGGTAGCCGCCGCCGTCGGCCGTCGCCATGGCGTCCACGATCGGCGCGGCGAGCGGGCGGCCGCCCATCGAGCCGAAGAAGGGCGCGCCCAAGGCGAACACCCCGCCGTCGGTCCCGACCTCCCAGTAGCCGGCGGTGTTCGATTCGAGGTCGAGCGACTCGATGGTCCCGACGAGCGTCTGGCCGCCCATGGAGCCGAAGTACTGGGCGTCACCGTAGGTGAACACCCCGCCGTCTCTCGAGACGAGCCGGTAGCCCCCGCCGTCGGCGGTGGCCGAGATGCCGACGATCGGGGCGTGCAGGGCTATGCCCGCGGCCGAGCCCCAGTAGGTGGCGTCGCCGAAGGCGAACACCCCGCCGTCGGAGGCCACCAACCAGTAGCCGCCGCCATCGGGCGTGGCCGCCATCCCGACGATGGGCGCGACGAGGTGCTGACCGCCCATCGAGCCGTGGTACTGCGCCTGCCCGAAGGCGAACACCCCGCCGTCCGAGGCCACCAGCCAATAGCCGCCGATCGACGGCGCCTCGGCCATGCCCACGATCGGGGCATCGAGATGGAGACCGCCGGTCGACCCGCAATAGGGCTGACCGAAGCTGAAGATGCCGCCGTCCGAGGCGACCAGGTTGTAGCCGTCCCAGGCCGCGGCGGGGATGGTGCACGGCGGGATGCTGTTCGGCGCCGGGAGCCCGCCGGCGTTGCCGGTCAGCTGCGGGTCGTGGTGGAACATCGGCCAGGAGCCGGCGCCGACGGCTTCGGCGCCGTTCGTGCCGGCAATCTCGTAGTGCTGGATGTAGGCCTGCGAGGCGTCGAAACCGCTGTAACCGGCGATCGTGATGCCCACGTTGCCGTCCGGGTCGTCGGTGACGAGCGGGGCGTTCTGGAGGCCGAGGACACTCGCTAAGCCGGACATATGGTGCGAGGTGGCGAGCTCGCTCACGACGGCGCCGGTGCGGCCGTCGATGATGAAGAGCCCCTGGATCGTGGGCACCAGGATGTCGTCGTACCCCTGGTTGAAGATGTCGGCCGCCACCACCGAGCCGATGATCTCGTTCGGTGTGCCGGTCTCGTTCAGCTTCGACACGTCGCTCTGCCAGACGACCGCTCCGGTGGCAGCGTCGAGGACCGAGACCTGGGCGCCTGAGGAGTTGTAGGTGCCCTCGACCACCTGGAGCTGGCCGTTCCCGAGCACGTCGGCGAGGGCCGGGCTGCTCCCGGTCGCCCCGCCGAGGTCGGTCGACCAGACCTGGTGGCAGGAGGTGTCGAAGGCCTTCACCGTGTCGGTGTCGGCGGCGTTCGGGAAGAAGCTCCCGGTCCCGACGACGATCCCGGTGGCCCCGCCGGCGAGGATGCCGCCGATGGCCGGGGAGGAGTCGACGGTCTGGTCGGTGTCGTCGTGGCAGATGAGGCCGCCCCGGTCGTTCAGGATCCGCAGATGTCCCCCAGCCGTGTAGCCCTGGCCGTTGGCGAAGCCCGGCGACTGGTCGCCGCCCTCGACGATCTCGTTGCGGCCGGTCCCGTAGAGGTCGCCGATGGCCGCGGTGGAGAAGTCGCTGTCCGAGGTGAAGAAGGGCCAGCCCGGGAGGACCGACCCGCTCCCGGCGTCGAGGGCGTACTCCTCCTGGTCGAGTGAGCCGGCGACGACGCCCGTCTTGCCCTGGAGGGTGCCGACGCTGAGCGAGGCCTGCACCCCGTTGGCCGGCTGGGCGTCGGTCGGCGGGTCGACGACCGGCGTGTACCAGAGCTGGACGCCGGTGGGCCCGAAGCCGTAGTAGCCGGCGTTCGGGGCCAGGGGCACGGCGGCGTTGCCCGAACCGACGAAAACGTCGTCGAGGCCGTTGCCCGGCAAAGGGGCCACCGATGGGGTCGAGTCCACCGGGGCCTGGGCGTTGACCGGCCAGCCGGGCACGGCCGTCGCCGGCCCGGGCGAGCTCAGGTAATGGGTGTTGAGGTAGTAGCCGTAGACGTTGCCGGCCCGGTCGCCGACGACCACCGCTGGCCCACCGGGCAGCTGGGCCAGGTTCGGCGAGGACTCGGCGATGGGTTGGCCCCCGTTGTTGATTGCGGCCACTTCCCATTGCAGCTGGATCGGGGGCGCCGCCGCAGTGGGCGCGCTGGGGGAGAGCTCAAGCACCCAGGTGACGAGGACGAGGGACATCCCGAGGTACAGCAGCCAGCGAGCCTGCCGCAGGGAGCCCGCCATCCAGAGAGTTTGGCGCAGAGGGAGTGCTGTTTTCATAGGTCGAGGTCAGACGGGGCTCGAGGGTCGGGTTGAAAGGGTGGAGCCCGGTGGCGATTGACTCGCCACCGGGCTCCGTGGATGCATCCGGGAGGGGGACCGCTACGGCGCCCCCGCGGTGGCCACGATGTTGCTCACGTGCACGCCCATCGCCGGGAGCGACCCGTAGAACTGGGCGTCGCCGAAGGCGAAGAGCCCGCCGTCGTCGCCCACCATGAGATAGCCGCGACCGGACGGGGAGGGCGTGATCCCGACGACGTTGTTGACGTGCACGCCCATCGCCGGGAGCGAGCCGACGTAGCCGGCGTCGCCGAAGGCGAAGACCCCGCCGTCGTTGCCCACCATCCAGTAGCCCTTCCCGTCGGCGGTCGGCACGATGCCCACGATGTTGTTCACGTGGATGCCGAGGGCGGGGAGCGAACCGACGAACCCGGCGTCGCCGAAGGCGAAGACCCCGCCGTCGTTGCCCACCATCCAGTAGCCGCGGCCGTCGGCGGTCGGCACGATGCCCACGATGTTGTTGACGTGGATGCCGAGGGCCGGCAGTGACCCGACGAACCCGGCGTCGCCGAAGGCGAAGGCTCCGCCGTCGTTGCCGATCATCCAGTAGCCCTTGCCGTCGGCGGTCGGCACGATGCCCACGACGTTGGTGACGGCCACGTTGTCGCCGGGTAAGGACCCGTACTCGCTGGCATCGTCGAAGGCGAAGACCCCGCCGTCTCTGGCCACGAGCCAGTAACCACCGGCGTCATGGGTGACGGCGATGCCTACGATCGGTTGATTGAGGGCGATGGCCCCGGTCGACCCGCAGAACGGCAGGTTGCCGAAGTTGAAGACGCCGCCGTCGTTGCCGACCATGTAGTAGCCGATGGGCTTGCCGGCCGGCGGGTTGCACGGCACCACGATGGTCACCGGGGTCCCGGCGTCGCCGGTCAGCTGGGGGTCGTGGTGGAACATCGGCCAGGCCCCGGTCTCGTCCGCGTTCACCCCACCGGGGTTGGCCATCTCGAAGTGGTCGATGACGCCCTGGTTCTGGTTCGTGTACCCGGCGATCGTGATGCCGATCGTGCCGTTCGGGTCATTGGTGACGAGGGGTGAGCTCTGGAAGCCCTCCTCATTCTGCTCGAGGACGGCCACCTTCGCCCCGGTCCGCCCGTCGAAGATGTCGACGCCTTCGGTCGTCGGTACGAGCAGGTCCTGGTAGCCCTGGCCCGTGAGGTCGGCTGTGGTGATGGAACCGATGACCGCGCCGTCGGCCGGCTCGCTCCAGTCCACCGCCCCGTTGGCCCCGTTCAACACGTAGACCGTCCCACTCGTGTTCGCGTCACCGATGTTGGTGCCCTCGACCACCTGGAGCTGGCCGTTGCCGAGCACGTCGGCGAGGGCCGGGCTGTCTGACGTCACGCCGTCGAGGCTGGCCGACCACAGCTCGTTGCAGTGGGTGTCCACCGCGAAGACCTTGTTGGTGTCCGAGGCGCCCTGGAAGAAGGCCCCGGTGCCGAAGGCGATGCCCACGGTCTGGCTCGAGCCGATGAACTCGCCGACGGCGGCGGAGGACTCGAGCGCCTGGTTCGTCTGGAACTGGCAGACCTGGCCGCCGGCCGGAGCCCCGGTGCCGGCGTTGCCTGACGGGGAGACGATCCGGAGCAGCCCGCCGTTGGTGTAGGTCACGCCGTAGGAGATGCCGGCCGAGCTGTCGGCGGCGTCGACGATGTAGGTCCGACCGCTGTGGTACAGGTCGGCCAGGGCCGGCGTGGCGAAGTCGGCGTCACCCTGGTACCAGGGGTAGCCGGGGAGGACGTTGCCCGTCGGGGCGTCGAAGGCGTAGGTCTCCTGACCGAGCGACGGGGCGATCACGTCGGTGCCACCCTCGAGGTTGCCGACGGCGAGCGAGGCCCGTACCGCCTCGAAGGGGTTGGTGTCGGTCGAGGGGTTCTGGACCTGGCGGAACCACAGGTCGTTCCCGGACGGTCCGATGGCCTGGTAGCCACCTTGGTACTCGGCCGGGTTCGACGGGTTGCCGACGCCGACGAAGACGTCGTCGAGGCCGTTGCCCCCGATCGGTGCCACCGACGGGGTCGAGTCGACGGGGACGCCGCCGGTGTGGAACGGCCAACCGGGCACCGGACCGCCGCCGTTCAGGTAGTAGGCCCACACGTTGCCGGCCCGGTCACCGACCACCGCGGCCGGACCGCCGGGGAGCTGGGCCACGTTGGGCGACGACAGCGCGACCGGGTTCCCCGTGTCGGGCAGCAAGACCGACCACGTCAGGTTGAGGCTCCCGATGGACGGCCGCAGCGTGGTGGCGCCGGCCGGACCGCCCGTTGCCGCCAGGGCGGTGACGCCGCCGATGGTCGCCGCGGCGACCATCGCAGCCACCCGGTGACGTCCATGATTGCGGACGGACGCGCCCGCACCGATCAAGGTCTTCCGCATCGACTCCCCTCCAGTGGTCGAGACCAGACCGCTCCTCATCATGCCCGACTGGTACGGCCTCTGGGCCGCGGCCGCCCCGGCCGGCGGGATCGGCCGGCCCTCATGTGCTGCGCTCGCCGACCCCGCGGCGAGGAGTCCCAGGTCGGGAAGCATCCGGGACGCCGGCGGTAACATCGCCGGTCGTGGATGCCCCCGGCTCGACCGGCAGCGGGCCGCCCGCGGCCGCCGAAGGGGCGCCCAGCGGGGCAGCGGCCCGTCGGGAGGGCAACGCGGCAGCCCCCGACGCCGAGTTCTTCGCCGAGCTCGAGCGGGCCTTCGAGCGGCTCCGGCCCCAAGGCAGCCTGAACTGGAACTTCTCGGACGCCTTCACCCGGCTCGAGACCATGTTCGGCGAGCCGGCCCGTCGACCGTCGCTCGCCACCCCGCCTCCCGGCGCCGCCCCGGCCGGCCGAGGCCGGCGCCGGGCCGGCGCCCGGCGGGGCGAGGCCAAGCCGCCGGCGACCGACGCCGCGGTGGCCCGGGCCGAGGACCCCGAGTTCGTGGCCGAGGGCTTCGACGCCACCGTCGAGGCGTTCCGTTTCCTCGGGGCCCGGGTCGAGGCCCTCGAGTCGGCGGCCCGCCGCCGTCACGAGCCGGTCGACGGTCTCGCTTGGCTGGTCGAGCCGGCCGACCTCTCGGGTCTCGCCGGGCCCCTCGCCGAGTGGTTCGGCGCCCACGGACCGGTGGGTGACGTGGTGCACGCGGAGGCCGGGGCCGGCGGACTGGCGGCCCGCCTCGGTGAGGCCGGCGTCGGGGTCCAGTGCGTCGAACCGCGGGGCGCCCTGGCGTGGGAGGTCTCGTCGAAGGGCCTCCCGGTGAGCGTGGAGGAGGCGGCGGGCCATCTCGGCGGGGTCGCGGCCGGCTCCGTCGGCGGCCTCGTCCTGAGCGGGGTCGTGGACCGCGTCGCCCTCGACGACGTGCTCGCGCTGCTGTCGCTGGCGCTCGGCCGTCTGGCCCCCGGGGCGCCCCTGGTGCTCGTCGGGGCGAAGCCCGGACCGTCGGGGTCGGGTTGGTCGGCGGTGGCCGCCGACCTCCTCCCCGGTCGGCCGCGCCACCTCGAGACCTGGGTGCTCCTCCTCGAACGTACGGGCTTTTCGGAGGTCACCCCGATCGTCGTCACCGAGCAGGCGGCACGGGAGTTCTCGGTGCTGGGCGCGGTGCGCCCCGCCTGAGGCGACGACCGTGGGCGGCATCCACCAGTTCGTCCCGTTGCTCCATGTGGGCGACGCCGTGGGCCAGCACACGCTCGACCTCCGGCGGCTGCTCACCGAGTCGGGGGTCGATGCGCAGATCTACGTCGAGCTCGACGACCCCGACACCGTGCACCTCACCAGGCCGGCCGGCTCCTACCCCGACCACGCCGCCCGGGGCGACCTGCTCGTCTACCAGTTCGCCACGGCGTCGGACCTGGCGCCCTGGTTGGCTGCCCGGCCCGAGCGGCTGGTCGTCAACTATCACAACATCACCCCGGCCGAGCTGTTCGCCCCGTGGGACAACGGCCTCGGACGCCACCAGGTCCGGGCGAAAGAGGAGCTCGTCATGCTCGCCCGCCGGGCCACCCTCGGCGTCGGGGTGTCCGAGTACAACCGCCGGGACCTCGTGGCCGCCGGTTACCAGGAGACGGCGGTCGTGCCGCCGATCGTGCGCTTCGCCACCGGCGCACCGTCGTCGGCACCGCCCGAGGCCGACGGGCGGGGCGCCGCCCGCTGGCTCGCGGTCGGTCGGCTGGCCCCCAACAAGGCGCTCGAGGACACCCTGCAGGCGTTGCTCGTCTACCGGATGCGCCACGACCCGAAGGCCACGCTCACCGTGGTCGGCCGGCCGGCTATCCCGGTCTACGCGACGGCCGTCCGCCGCTTCGCCGCCGACCTGGGGCTCGGCGACGCCGTGCGGTTCACCGGCCGGCTCGAGGACGCCGGCCTCGTGGCCGCCTACCGCTCGTCCGACGTGCTCGTGATCACCTCCGAGCACGAGGGCTTCTGCCTCCCGGCCCTCGAGGCGATGGCCAACGACCTCCCGGTCGTGGCCTACGCCGAGGGGGCGCTCCCCGAGGTGCTCGGCGACGCGGCCGACCTCCTCTCGACAAAGGATCCCCTCGTCGTGGCCGACGCCGTCCACCGTCTGGCCGCCGACCCGGCCTGGCGGGCCGCCCGGGTGGCCGCCGGTCGCCGGCGGCTCCCCGAGCTCCGCCTCGACCAGGCGGGGCCCCGTCTCGTGGAGCTCCTCCGCCGGGTGCGCGAGGGCTGACGGTCAGGCCGCCGCGGCCTGGACCAGCTCGACGAAGCGGCGCCTCGAGCGGGCGAGGGAGAAGTGCTCCACCCGGTGGGCGGCCGCCTCGGCCAGCCGGGCCCGGAGGGCCTCGTCGGTCAGCACCCGGTGCACCGCCGCCGCGAAGCGGGCCGGCTCCTTCGTCGGGAGGACGAGGCCGGCGTCACCCACCGTCTCGGGCACCGCGGTGACCCCGTAGGCCACGACGGGCACGCCGTGCCCCATGGCCTCGACGAGCGGGACGCAGAACCCCTCGTGGTCCGAGGCGCACACGAACGCGTCGACCGTCCGGTAGTAGGCCTCGAGGCCGGCCGGGCTGAGCGACCCGGTGACGACGACGGCGTCGGCCAGGCCGAGGCGGGCGGCGAAGGCCAGGAGGGCCGGCTCGTAGCGGTCGCCGAGCGGTGAGCCCACCAGGTGGAGCCGGGCCTTCGGGTCGTAGAGGCGGCGGTAGACGGCGAGCATCTTCACGAGGTCGTGGGGCGCCTTGTGGGGCGAGACCTTGCCCACGAAGAGGAAGTCGGCGCCGCCCTCGGCCCGGGCCCCGGCCAGGCGGGCCAGGACGGCGGGGTCGGGCTCTTCGCCGGCGCTCGTCATGTCGATGAGGAGCGGCACGACCGCGGTTTTCGCGTAGCCCACCTCGACGAGCTCGGACTCGTTGTAGCCCGAGTCGGCCACGGCGAGGCGGCTGTCGGGGGCCAGTCGGGCCAGCTGGGTGCGGCCGAGGCGCACCTCGTAGCCGACCTCGGGGGCCCACTCGTCGAGCAGCTCGGCCGGGGTGATGTTGTGGTAGTTGACGAGCTTCGGCTCGTCGCGCGCCGCCAGGACGTCGAAGGTCGGGCTCCCGATCGAGGCCTGGTAGAGGAGGAAGCGGTCCTTGCCCGTCCGGCCCATGGCGGCGAGCGGCCGGCCCTCCTCGGCCACGTCGGGCGTGCAGTTGCCGTAGAAGATCTCCGAGTCGAACCCGGCCTCGTGTAGGGCGTCTCTGATCTCGAGGGTGTGGCGGCCGATGGCGTCGCGCGAGGCGAGGGACGGGATGACCTGGTCCACTCGCACGGCGCGGAGCGTACCAACGCCCGGCCAGGGCGCCGTTCTCAGAAGGAGAGCAGCTCGGCCAACGTCGACATCGACGTGAGCCAGCTCGGGAGGTCGCGCTGCCACGGCGCGGCCACGACGTGCTGGATGCCGGCCTCCTCGAACGCCGCCCGCTCGTCGACGATGCGCGAGGGCTCCATACCCTGGGGGTCCCAGCCGGTGCGGAGCGAGATGGTGAAGGAGGTCTCGGGGCGGGCCGCCCGCACCTTCGCCACGAGGGGGACCGCCTGCTCGGGGGTCAGTCCGATGGCCTGGTAGCCGTCACCGCGCTCGGCCGCCCGACGGATCGCCGTGTCGCTCACGCCACCGATCCAGATCGGCACCGGACCGACCGGTCTCGGCAGGACCCGCACGTCCTCGAAGTCGCTGTAGGTCCCGTGGAAGGTCGCCGGGTCGTCGCGCCACACGACGCGGAAGAGGTCGAGCGCCTCGTCCAGCCGCCGACCCCGGCTGGCGAAGTCGTAGCCGAGCGCCGCGTACTCGGCCTCGGACCAGCCGGCGCCGGCGCCGAGGATGAGGCGCCCCTCCGAGAGGGCGTCGAGGCTGGCGAGGGCGTTCGCCAGGCCGAGCGGGTTGTGGGTCGGCACCACCATCACACTCGTGCCGAGGCCCACCCGCTCGGTCACCGCCGCCGCGGTGGCCAGCGTCAAGAGCGGGTCGAAGAGCCGGGGCGAGGGATAGTCCTGGGCCGCCGGGTGGACGGTGTGGTCGCTCACCCAGACGTCGGCGAAGCCGAGTGACTCGGCCAGCCGGGCCGCCTCGACGATGGCCGCGGGACCGGCGAGCTTGCCGTATTGGGGCAGGTGGATACCGACGCGCATGTGACGGTGAGCGTACGCCGCAGTCCGGCGGGTATACGCCAACGGGCGCCGGACCGGCGGTAACTTCTCTCGCATCCGTCACTCTGGCCTCTCTAGCCACACGGCTCCGGTCGGTCCACGACCCGTCCGCAGGGGCGGATCGGGCCTCCAAGGGCCCCTCGTCGCCCGCTTGGCCGCGGCCGCGGCCGCCGCCGCGGTCGCGCTCGGCGGCGGCCTCTTGCTGCTCGCCGCACCGCCGGCCGCCGCCTATCCGACACCCGACGTGACGTTCGTCGGCCACGGCTGGGGCCACGGGATCGGCATGGGCCAGTGGGGGGCCCTCGGCTACGCCGTCGGCCAGGACCAGGGCCTCGGCCCGCAGACCTACCAGTGGATCGTGAACCACTACTACACGCCGGCCACCCTCCAGAACGACGCGGCCGACGCCGGCGACAACGTCAACGTGAAGATCGCCCTCACCGAGAACAACGGCAGCGACGTCATCGCCACCGCGCCGGGCGGGGTGACGGTGCCCGGCACCACGGCGCAGTCGGCGGTGCTCTTCCAGCCGGTCGGCGGGAACGTCTTCCAGGTGTGGGACGGCCCCGGCTGCGCCGGGCCCTGGGCGATGGTCGGGTCTCCCGTCGCCAACCCGGCGACGTCGCCCGTCTCGGCCAGCTCGATCGAGCTCTGCAACAACGGGATCTCCTACCACGGGTCGCTCGACGGCGTCTTCAACTCGAGCGGCGCGGCGCGCACGGTGAACGTCGTCAATCTCGGGCAGTACCTCGACGACGTGGTCACGAGCGAGTCGTCTGGCGGCTGGGCCACGCTCGGCGGCCCCGGCCCGCAGGGGCAGGACTGGGGGTTCCAAGAGCTCGAGGCCCAGGCGGTGGCGGCCCGCTCCTACGTGCTCTCCACCCCGAACGGCTACGGCGGCTACGCCGACACCTGCGACCAGACCTGTCAGAGCTACCCGGGGATCACGAACGAATCGGCCATCGGGATCCTGGCCGTCTCGTCGACGGCCGGCGAGGTGATGGAGGTCGGCACCGGTGGCCCGATCGCCGTGACCGAGTACTCCGCCTCGACCGGCGGCTACACGACCGGCGGTCCCTTCACGATCGAGCCCGACGCCGGTGACGGCATCTGCATCCCCGGCGCCTGCAACCCCAACCACGACTGGCGGGCCCAGGTCCCGGTGAGCACGATCGAGGCGGACTGGCCGGCGGTCGGCACGCTCACCGCGGTGAACGTCACGCAGCGCAACGGCTACGGGGACTACGGCGGCCGGGTGCTCTCGGTCAACCTCGTCGGCACCGGGGGCACGGTGCAGCTCACCGGGCCGGAGTTCGCCGACAACATCGGCCTCAACTCGGACTGGTTCGAGCTCTCCGCCCAGCCGAGCGGCGGCGTGGGGGGCTACGTGTTCGCGGCGGCCGACGGCGGGGTCTTCGCCTTCGGCAACGCCACCTACTGGGGCTCGATGGGCGGCCAGCCGCTGAACGAGCCGATCGTCGGCCTGGCCTCCACGGCGGACCAGAAGGGCTACTGGGAGGTGGCCTCCGACGGCGGGATCTTCAGCTTCGGTGACGCCCACTTCTGGGGCTCGATGGGGGGCCGGCCCCTGAACGAGCCGGTCGTCGGCATGGCCGCCGACCCGGCCACCGGGGGCTACTGGGAGGTGGCCTCCGACGGGGGCATCTTCAGCTTCAACGCGCCCTTCCACGGCTCGATGGGCGGCCAGCCGCTCAACCAGCCGGTGGTGGCCATGGCCTCGACGCCCGACGGGGGCGGCTACTGGTTGGTGGCCTCCGACGGCGGGATCTTCAGCTTCGGCGACGCCCACTACTGGGGCTCGACCGGGTCCATGACCCTCCAACAGCCCATCGTCGGCATGGCGCCCACCGGCGACGGCGGCGGCTACTGGCTCGTCGCGGCCGACGGCGGCGTGTTCACGTTCGGCGACGCCGGTTACCAGGGCTCGGCCGCGGGCACGCCGGCCGGCGTCGGGACGGCGGCCCTCATCCCGACGCACACCGGGCTCGGCTACCTGATCGTCACGTCGGTCGGCCAGGCCACCAACTTCGGCGACGCCCCGCAATTCGGCGACCTCACCACGGTGCTCAGCTCCTACAGCGGACGGGTGGTGGCCGCCGCGGTCACCCCGGGCTGAGCCGACCTCTCTCAGGCGTTGACGCCCGGCTCGTCGGAGCGGGGGTGGGCCTCGTCGTCGGCGACCGGTACTTTGCCGTTGCCGGCCACCGCGCCGAGCGGTGGGAAGCGACCCAGGCGGCCGAAGCGCCCGAGCCGCCCGGCGTTCACGCCGTGGTCGGCCCCCTCGAGGAGCCGGAGGTCGCCGCGGCTGTTGCCGTAGGCCCAGAGCACGGCCTGCGGGGCGCCGGTGTCGGCCAGGCCCTGGCTGCGCAGCCAGCCGACGACGCGGGCGTACTTCTCGGCGCCCCGGCAGTTCTTGCCCTCGTAGAAGCCGGTCAGGCGGCCGGTGCCGTCGACGGCGAGGCGAGTCGCGAGGACGCCGTCGACCCCGAGGATCTCACCGGCCGGCTCGACGTAGCACTCGGGCGAGGCCGAGACGATGACGACCCGGTGGCCCTCCGCCCGGTGCCACTCGAGGCGGGCCTCCATGTCGGGACGCAGGTGTTTGCGGAGGTGGGACTCGGCGAAGGCCCGGCCCTGGCGGGCCACGCTGCCTTCGGGCAGGCCGGCCAGCAGCCGGCGGAACAGCCGTTCCTTCGCCTTGTCGGCCGCGCTCCCGCCGAAGAGGGCGCCGCGCACGAGGCTGGGCGACGTCCGGACCACCGCCCCGAGGGCCGGCAGGAGTCCCCGGACCGCCACGAGGAAGGAGAAGACGCTGCCGCCCTCGGTGAGCGTCCCGTCGAAGTCGAAGACGGCGACGGTCGGACGTCCCTGCCGGCCGTCGTCGGGCGACGCGGCCGTCATGCGGGCGCCCCGCCCCGGCCTGCGCCGCCCGCGAAGCGCGACGCCCCGGCCAGGGTCTCGCCGCTGGAAATGACCTCGCGCCCCCGCTGGGCCTCGTTCACCGCCGCCTCGTCCTCGCTCCGGCCCCACTGCTCGATGGCCGACAGACGGTCGCTGCGGAGGCAGATCTGGGGGAGGGCGGCCAGCTCGTGGGCGAGGGCCACGGCCGCCGTGAGGGCCTCGCCGTGCGGCACCACCCGGTTGGCCAGCCCGAACTCGAGGGCCTCGGGCCCGGCCACCGCCCGCCCGGTGAGGATCATGTCCATGGCCTGGGAGTGCCCGATGAGCCGGGGGAGCCGGACCGTGCCGAGGTCGACGAGGGGGACCCCGAAGCGTCGGCAGAACACGCCGAAGACCGCGTCCTCCGCCGCCACCCGCAGGTCGCACCACAGCGCCAGCTCGAGCCCCCCGGCCACGGCGTAGCCCTCGACGGCGGCCACGACCGGCTTCGAGAGGACGTCGCGGGTCGGGCCCATGGGCCCGGGACCAGCGTCGGGGACCGGGCGCCGGTCGCCGGCGGTGATGGCCTTCAGGTCGGCCCCGGCGCAGAACATCCCGCCCGACCCGGTCAGGACGGCGACGCTCGCCCCTTCGTCGGCGTCGAAGGCCGAGAAGGCCTCCCGGAGGGCGGTGGCGGTGGCGCTGTCCACGGCGTTGCGGACCTCCGGCCGGTCGATCGTGACCACGGTGACCGGCCCGTCCACCTCGACCAGGACCTTCGGGCGGGCGTCGACCTCGCCTGGTTCGCCGGGGGACACGGCTGAGGATTCTCGCACGGGCTCCTCTCGCGCTCGGGGCATGCCGGCCCACCTGGGACGACGCCTCGGGGGCCATTCATGACCCAACCGGTCGACTATTGGTCGGTCAACCACTAGTCTCCTATCGACAACGACAGCGAGACATCGGCCCCGAGGGCGGCGGCACCGCCCGGGCCCGGCACAGGAGGCATCCATGGCGATCCGACTGGGCGACACCGCCCCCGACTTCACCGCCGACACCACCGAGGGGACCATCAATTTCCACGAGTGGCTGGGCGACAGCTGGGGGATCCTCTTCTCCCACCCGAAGGACTTCACCCCGGTCTGCACGACCGAGCTGGGGGCCTTCTCCAAGGCCAAGGGCGAGTTCGACAAGCGCAACACCAAGCTCATCGGCCTCTCGGTCGACTCGGTGGACTCCCACAAGGGCTGGGCCGGCGACATCGCCGAGACCCAGGGCTCGGAGCTCAACTTCCCGCTGATCGGCGACGAGGACCGGCAGGTGGCGGACCTCTACGACATGATCCACCCGAACGCCAACGACACCCTCACGGTGCGCTCGGTGTTCATCATCGCCCCGGACAAGAAGGTGAAGCTCACGCTCACCTACCCCGCCTCGACCGGCCGCAACGTGGACGAGATCCTCCGGGTGCTCGACTCGCTGCAGCTGACCGCGGACTACTCGGTGGCCACGCCGGTCAACTGGAAGGACGGCCAGGACGTCATCATCGTCCCCGCCGTCTCCGACGAGGACGCCAAGACCAAGTTCCCGAAGGGCTTCAAGGCGCTCAAGCCCTACCTCCGGGTCACCCCCCAGCCCAACCGCTGAGGACCGACGCCGTCTGACCCCGGCCCGGTGACGGGCCGGGGTGGGCAGCCCCGCCCGACCCTCTACTGCGGCGCGCCCTGTTGCCGGGCGCCCAGCAGCCGGTCGCGAAGGGCCCGCTTCAGGACCTTGCCGGCCGGGTTGCGCGGCAGCGGCTCGTCCACGAACCAGAACTTGCTCGGCACGTTGTAGGCCGCCAGGTGCTCGCGCACGTGGGCGGCCAGCTCGTCGCCGCCCACCTTGGTCCCTCGTCGGAGGACGACGACCGCGCCGACCCCCTCGCCGAGCACCGGGTCGGGCACGCCGATGACCGCGCAGTCGGCCACCGCCGGGTGGGTGAAGAGGGCGTCTTCGACCTCGACCGAGTAGATGTTCTCCCCGCCCCGGATGATGACGTCCTTCGCCCGGTCGACGATGTAGATGAAGCCCTCGTCGTCCAGGCGGGCCACGTCACCCGTGTGGAGCCAGCCCTTCGTGATGACCTGGGCGCTCTCCTCGGCCCGGCCCCAGTAGCCCCGCACCACCTGGGGGCCGCGGATCCAGAGCTCGCCGGTGACCGTCGGGCCCTGCGGCCGGTCCGGGTCCGGCTCGTCGCCGGTGAAGTCCTCGTCCACCACGGCCACGTCGGTCACCGGGACCGGCGGGCCGACGCTGTCCGGCTTGTCCACGTAGTCCGGCCCGTTGATCATGCTCGTGAGCGACGACGTCTCGGTCAGGCCGTAGCCGTTGCCGGGCTGGCCGGTCGGGAAGTGCTCCCGGATGCGGCGCACGAGGTCGGTTGGGGCCGGGGCGCCGCCGTAGGAGATGCCGGTCACCGAGGACGTGTCCCGCTTGTCGAAGTCGGGCGAGTCGAGCACCTGCATGACCATCGTGGGCACCCCGCCGAACGTGGTGATGCGCTCCCGCTCGATGAGCTCGAGGGCCCGCTCGGGGTCGAAGTGGTGCATCATCACCAGCTTCCCGCCGGCGGCCAGGTTGGTCATCATGATCGAGAGACACCCGGTCGCGTGGAAGAGCGGGACGGAAAGGAGGATGGCCGGCCGGCCGCCAACCGGTCCCATTCTTCCGCCCTCGCCGAAGCGGAGCGTCGCCCGGCTCGAGACGAAGTAGATGTTCATGAGGTTGGTGCACAGGTTGCGGTGGCTCCCGACCGCCCCCTTCGGGTGCCCCGTCGTCCCCGACGTGTAGAGGATCGAGGCGTCCTCGTCCGGGTGGAGCTCGGCCTCGGGCAGCGCGGCGTCGTCGGGCACCTCGCCCAGCACCTCGGTCCAGGCCCGCACGGCCGTGCCGCCCGCCCTGTCGTCGGCGACCGGTTCACCACGGTGCTCGTTGGCCACGACGAGCACCCGCAGGTCGGGGAGCTCGGAGAGGTGGGGGAGCAGGCGCTCGCGGCGCTCCACGTCGGCCACGGCCACCACGCTTCCGGAGTCGACGAGGCCATAGGCGAGCTCCTCGCCGGTCCACCAGGCGTTCAAGGGCACGACCACCGCCCCGATGGCGGTGGTCGCCCAGTAGGCGGTGACCCACTCGGGCAGGTTGCGCATGGCGATGGCCACCCGGTCGCCCCTCACCACGTCGAAGTCCTCGACCAGGCGCCGGGCGAACGTGGCCGCCGCCCGGAAGTGCCCGGCGAAGGTGGTCCGCTCGTCCTCGTAGACGATGAAGTCGGCGTCGCCGTGGCCGAGCGAGAGCTCGAGGATGGCCCGCAAGGTCGGTGGGGCGTTGCGCCAGACCCGGGTGGGCACGTCGCGGATCACGACCTCGTCGATCTCGAAGAGCTGCCCCGGCGCGGTCAGGGTGGCCGTGGCCTCGGCCAGCGACACGGGCGGGTCCGCCGCGAGGTCGGTCACCGGGCCTCCGGGGTGCCCACCCTCATCCCGGCCGACGGGCGCTCGCCCTCGGGCGGGCGGAACACGGCCGAGCGGTAGTAGGCCAGCTCCTCCACGCTCTCCTTGATGTCGCCGATCGCCCGGTGCGAGCCGCGCTTCACCGGTGCCGCCAGCAGGACGTCGGGATACCAGCGGCGGCAGAGCTCCTTCACGGTCGAGACGTCCACCGAGCGGTAGTGGAACCACCGCTCGATCTCGGGCAGCTGGGCGGCGAGGAAGCGGCGGTCGGTGCCGATGGAGTTGCCGGCGAGCGGCACGGTGCCCGCTTCGGGCAGGTGCTCCCGGAGGAACTCGAGTGTGGTCCGCCCCGCCTCCTCGAGCGAGAGCGACGAGGCCTCGACGGCGGCCAGGAGCCCCGAGCGGGTGTGCATCTCCCGGACGACCGGCTCCATGGCCGCCAGCTGCTCCTCGCTCGCCGAGACCACGAGGTCGGGGCCCTCGGCGATCACCGCGAGGTCGTCGTCGGTCACGAGACAGGCGATCTCGACGATGGTGTTCCTGGTCGGGTCGAGGCCGGTCATCTCGAGGTCCATCCACGCCAGCACGGCTGGCCAGCCTATGGCACCCCCGTCGAAATGACCCTCCCCGGTAAGGTGCTCGCGTGCTGACGGTGCCCGTCCACCGCCTCGACCCCGAGCTCCCGCTGCCCACCTACGCCCGGACCGACGACGCCGGTGCCGACCTGTTCGCCCGGACCGGGGCCAAGCTCAAGGCCGGTGGCGGCCGGGCGCTCGTGCCGACCGGTCTCGTGGTGGCCATTCCGCCGGGCCATGCCGGCTTCGTCCTCCCCCGGAGCGGGCTCGCCCTCCGCCACGGCATCACCTGTCTCAACACCCCGGGCCTCATCGACGCCGGCTACCGGGGCGAGCTGGCCATCCTCCTCGTGAACACCGACCCCGACGACGACTACGAGGTGCAGCGGGGCGATCGCATCGCCCAGCTCGTCGTCCAGCGGGTCGAGCACGTGCGATTCGAAGCGGTCCAGAGCACCGAGCACCTCCCCGAGTCGGAGCGGGGCGAGGCCGGCTTCGGGCACAGCGGGCGCTGACCGTGGAACCGCTCGAGGGACTCGACGCCGCCTTCCTCGCCCTCGAGGCCGGGGCCACGCGGCTCCACATCGCCGCCGCCCTCGTCCTCGACCCGCCCGAGGGCCGACGTTCGCTCTTTTCGCCCTCCACCCGGTTCGCCCAGATCAGGCGGGTCATCGCCGAGCGGGTGCACCTGGCGCCGCCGCTCCGCCAGCGGGCCGTCCGGGTGCCGCTCGGCCTCCACCACCCTGTGTGGGTCGACGACCCGGAGTTCGACCTCGACGACCACGTGTTGCGGGCCAGCCTGCCCGAGCCGGGCGACGACGGGGAGCTCGCCCGGCTCGTGGCCGAGATCGTGGCCCGGCCGCTCGACCCCGACCGGCCGCTGTGGGAGATGGTGGTCGTCGAGGGGCTGGCCGGCGGGCGCACGGCCGTCGTGGCCAAGCTCCACCACGCCATCTTGGACGGCGTCTCGGGGGCCTCCCTCATGGCGGCGTTCTTCGACCTTGGTCCTCGACCCCGCCTCGTGGAGCCGGCCCCGCTCTGGCGCCCGGCCCCTCTCCCGTCGCAGGCGCAGCTGCTCCGCCACGCGGTCGGCTCGCTCGGCCGTCAGCCGAAGGAGATGGCCGAGACCGTCCAGCGCACGGTCAACTCGGCGCTCGGGGTGTCGAGCCACAACCGACGGCTCGCCGGCGACGGCCTGCGACCGCCGCCGGCGCCCTTCAGCGCGCCACGCACGTCGATCAACGGCACGATCTCGTCACGACGGCGCTACGCCACCGCCTCCCTCGACCTCGGGCAGGTGAAGATGGTCGGCCGGGCCTGCGGCGCCACCGTGAACGACGTCCTCCTGGCCTGCGTGGCCGGCGGGCTGCGTCGACTCCTGGCCGCCCGGGGCGAGGAGGTCGGCCGCCCACTCGTGGCCCTCGTCCCGGTGTCGACGCGCCAGGTGGAGGAGCGCCACAACCTCGGCAACCGGGTGTCGGCCATGCTCGTGTCGCTCGCCACGACCGAGGACAACCCGGTCCGGCGGCTCGAGAAGATCGTGGCGGCCAGCCTCGTGGCCAAGGCGCAGGAGCAGCTCGCCGGCGGGCGGCTGCTCGCCCAGCTGACCCAGGTGACCTCACCGGCCGTGACCTCGCGGGCCGCCAAGTGGACGTCGGGACTGCGCCTCTTCGACCGGGTGCCCCCGGTCTTCAACGTCGTGGTGTCCTCCATGGTCGGGCCGGACGTCACACTCTTCTGCGCCGGCAGCCGGGTGGTCCGGCTCCACCCCGTCGGCCCCGTCGTCGAGGGCTCGGGGCTGAACGTCACGGCGATGACCTACCTCAACCAGCTCCAGGTGGGGCTGCTCGCCTGCCGCCGGCTCGTCCCCGAGGTGGCCGACCTGGCGCTCTCCATGGAGGCGGCCCTCGACGAGCTGGTCGGGGCCACGCTCGGGGCCCAGGGGGCCACCGGCTGAGGGTCCACCGTCCGCCGGGGCCGGGGGCCCGGCGGTAGAGTGTGGACCCACACGCGGACGTGGCTCAGTTGGTAGAGCATCACCTTGCCAAGGTGAGGGTCGCGGGTTCGAATCCCGTCGTCCGCTCCAGCGAAACTCCAGTTCACAGTTTTAGAGAGGGCTCCGGAGGGAGCCCTCTTGTCGTGTCTGGGGCGGTGCGTGCCACATTCGTGCCAGATCTCCGACAGTTCCATGATCCCCACGGCGGATCGCTTTCGGTGATTGAGCCCACCGGCTGTGGCCGGATCGCTCCATGCCGCCACGAAGCGCGGCGAAGAGATGAACGGCAGCCTCTCCGGCCTGCCCGCACCCCCGGCCAAAAGATGCTGGAGCGAGCACCCTCCCAACGAGACGTCTAGCGACCGCCGCCGGCGTCAGCACTCGATGAACTCACGCCCCACGGCCCTGCTTCAGAGCGTCCCTCGACCGACGCAGACAGACTGGATGGACGGCCGAACGTTCACAGAAGCATCCACAAAACCTCGTCGAAGGGTTGACAGGCCGCTTCATCAGAGATGGAACTGCGTGACTCTAATTATCGCTCGTTGTCAAAGAGAGTGAGGTCAGCGGTGGCACGAGCAAGCGCCGGAGGACTGGCCAACAGATCGACCGAGGGGCGATGGAGAGACCCTGGGACGGCGTCAACGTAGGCTTTCATCTAACCGATGGACGGCGAGCAGTTGAGCGGACTGCTCGACTGCACATCCTCCTGGGTGGACTGGAGCGAACTCTGCGGACAGATCAACGGTCCCCAATCAGAATTCGATCATCGTGCGCTATCTGATCATCCTCTTCGTTGTGATCGCAGCAGCGCTGATGCTGTGGAAGGTGTGGAGCAAGAGCCCGCAGAGTATCCGAGGAGGACAAGCTCGCCTTCTGCCCCTCATAGACGCTCACGCTGACGATCCGATCCTCTACAGGCAGCACGTCCGCGTCAAATACCGCGTGCCACAGACCGGAGCATGGAGTGGCAAGAACCTGGGTTTCATGGAATTACTTGTCCGACCCAGCAGCCTTGAGCTCAATGTTCAGCTATCCGGCGCAGGCGCTCTCACCGGTAGCAGGTGGTTCTTTGAAGCTGCTGGTACGCACATGCGCGAAGCCACCGAGCTGCGGACTCGCTGGCGGAGCTGGATCGCAATAGCGGGGCGACAGTCGAACGAGCAGGTAGAGCTGGCAATATCCGCCAACGAGCAGACGCCCGAGCTCTGGGGTGTTTTGGTCGGCATAGGTGTCGTGGCGGAGTCACCGCCGCCCGCGCCTTAGCGATAGCTGAGATCAACGTCCGCGGCTTCGAGCTGCTACTCCCTCGCTACTCCAATCGAGCGTTCCGGGTGGAATCGACGTCACGCTACGAAGTGCCACAGAAATCCGGCGCTCTCGTCAGCAGCGCCCTGAAGAGCCCGCGGCGCTACCAAGGGGCGGAGCACCCACTTCCGATTCGGCCCGATGGATCCATCGGGGGTGTGAGGTTGAACGGGAAGGCGTGACACGAAGTGCGTCAATATGAGCTTGGATTTCACTTTCGACGTCGGGGCGAAGGAGCGTCACACCGTCCGTTTCGTTACCAGGCCGCTCTGGGGGAAAGTGCAGGTCTCGGTGGATGGCGCCTTGGTGCTGAAGCGTCGTCCCGGAACGCAGCAGATCGACGTGGAGGTCGGAACGGACGAACCCCACCAGGTGTCCCTTGTCATCAGCCCAAGCCAGGAGCACCTCGGCGGCAGGCTGCCGCCGCAGGTGGTGAGCGCTTACGTGGACGGCAACATCGTCGGCCAGTACGACGAGTTCAGTAGCACTTGGACCCCGAGCGGCCCAACTGGGCCATAACGGTCTCGGTTCGGCAGAGGCGGTCGCCGCCAGTCAGGACCTCCGCGGAGAGATTGTGCCGCGGCACCGGTCACCCTGAGGAGCGGTCCTCACTGGACCAGATTCCGTGCCACATTGCGTGCCACTAGGGCGCGGGCTTGGGGCCGATAGCGTGGACGCAGTCATACTGGAAAGACGCTCTGACCAGGTCGTGTGCACTGCCCGCCAGGTTGGCGGCCTGGCTCGATCGATTTGCCAAGGTGAGGGTCGCGGGTTCGAGTCCCGTCGTCCCCTCCATTGTCTTCCCAGGTGAGGCTTGGTTTGCGGTCCCCTCGCCGTGTTCGCCTCTGAAAGGCCGCGCGCGCGTCCTGCGCGATTGAATCCGGGGCCTGCCCACGACTGGGGGAGCCAGTACCGCTCCCCACTACTTCCAAGGCCATCGCGGTTGCTCGAAGTCCTAAGTCCTCATGGTCCCGACGTCAGGAACTGGGTCCAGTCATCTCGTCCCGTAACGCATGCAGGGTGTGGACGCGCTCGTCGTCTAGCCCGAGGTACTCCGCCAGAACGCCCGTCACATAGGCGACATCTAGGCGACCGGCCCGCAGCATCTCCTCGAGGTCGGCCCAATCTTTCCTCCGGTTGAAGAACGCCTTGAACACGGCGAGGTCGTTGCAGCTAAGGAACGGAAGGCTACGGCCACCAAGCTCGTGGTGGACGACGTGCAGGCGAAGGTCGGCGTGGAAGCCAGTGGTGTCGAAGAAGAGGTCGACCGGTATCCGATCGAAGTGCAGCCGCCCCTGCCCGTCATCGGCCAGGGCCTTGCGGTCAGCCTCTGTCACCTCCATCTCGACCGGGAGGGCGGCCAGCACTCGAGGGTGCTCGTCCGGCGGGACGAAGACGTTGAGGTCGATGTCGACCGTGGTCCTCGGTTCCCCCGTGCACCACAAGAGGGCGAAGGCACCGCCGAAGGCGTGGGCGATGCCGGCGGCCTCTAGTCCGTCGTGCAGCTCGACCACGGCGTCCAAGATGGGTTTCACCGGTCCGCTCCAGCCCGCCGGCAGCCGAACACCGGGTAGCCGAGTGAGCCCCGCTCGGCCCGGGGGAGCCCGTCGGTAAAGACCAGCAGGGCCTCGATAGCGGCACCCCGCTCCGCGTCTTCAGCGGAGCCGGTCCCTTGGAGGGAGACCTGGGCATCGAACCCGGCCGCCCTGAGGAGACGGGTCAGCGTGGCCACTGAGGGGACCGAGGCACCGGACTCGTAGGCCGCCAACGTCGAGGCCGAGGTGCGTCCCCGCCGGGCCAATTGCCGACGCGACAGACCGCTTCGCCGACGGGCTTCGGTGAGCAGCAGGCCGGCGTCCATGGCTTGATGATACCAAATCTGGTTCCGGGGCTAATCTCGTGGTTCTCCGGATCCGGGCGGTTGTCCGGGCGGTGCCGTGCGCGGAGCGTGCGGCGGCTGAACGGGCTCGAGCGGTCTCGGGCGGTACCCCACCCGCCGTTGAAATGGCCCTTGAGGTGGCAGTGGAGCGTCACTCCAAAATGGTGATGTTCTACCGTTGGCATGAAAGTCCTGGTTGACCTTCCGGGGGGAGCCTGTTGACCTCTAGGGTTTCGGCGTGGAGATTTTCAAGGAGTTCACATTCGAAGCCGCCCACCGGCTTCCGAACGTCGAACCCGGCCACAAGTGCGGCCGCCTGCACGGGCACTCGTTTCGGGTCTCGGTGCACCTGAGGGGTCCGGTCGGTGCGGACAGCGGTTGGGTCCGCGATTTTGACGACATGAGCTGTGCCATGGCGCCCCTGCTCAAGCTGCTCGATCACACCTACCTGAACGAGGTCGAGGGGCTCGAGAATCCGACCAGCGAGGTGATGGCCCGCTGGATCTGGACCCGGCTGACCGTGGCCCTGCCGGAGCTCTCCGAGGTGGTGGTGCGCGAGACGTGCACCTCGGGTTGCGTCTACCGCGGCGAGGTCTAGGCGCGATGGCCGGAACAGACGCCGTCGCCGTCTTGGCGAGCGGCGGCCTCGACAGCGCGATTCTCCTCGGTCAGCTCGTGGGCGAAGGGCAAGAGGTCACGCCCATCTACGTGCGGTTCGGACTGGCCTGGGAGGATGCGGAGGTCCGCCATCTGGGCAAGTTCCTGGCGTCATTGCCAGCCCCCGGGGCCAAGCCACTCGTTGTGCTCGACCTGCCAGTGGCCGACGTCTACGGGGAGCACTGGAGCGTCACGGGCCACGATGTTCCGGACAGCGACACTCCCGACGAAGCGGTCTACCTGCCCGGGCGCAACCTCTTGCTGCTGGCTAAGTCGAGCGTGTGGTGCGCCCTCAACGGGATTCAGATCATCGCCCTCGGTACGCTGGCCGCCAACCCTTTTCCCGACGCCGACCGTGAGTTCTTCACGGGCTTCTCGGCGTTGGCCAGCCGGGCGCTCGGCTGTCCCCTCGAGGTGATCACGCCGTTCGCCGGCCGGGCCAAGCGTGAGGTGCTCGATATCGGTCGGCTGTTCGCGCTCGACCTCACCTTCTCCTGTATCTCGCCGCGTTCGGCGTGTCATTGCGGACGCTGCAACAAATGTGCCGAGCGTCAGCTCGCCTTCCGACAGCTGGGCATTCCCGACACCACCGAGTACGCCACGTCGTGAGCACGCTGCGTCGGCGAGTTATCGCGCCGGTGTCGTTCGGTCTCGGAGATCTCGTCGTCTCCCTCCCGGTGGTGCAGGCGGCGGTCAGCGCCGGCGAGCGCTCGGGCACCGAGGTCTGGCTGGTGGCCCGGTCGCCCAGCCAGGTGGCGCTAGCAGAACGCGTCGGTGGTCTGGCCGGCACCGTCGCCGAGGACGACGTCGCGGTCGGGCCGAACGACGAGCTGATCGACCTGCGCAACCACCCACTGCAGCGCGACTACTGGTGGGGTTCGCCGGAGTTCGCCGCCGCCTACGGGTGCCTGTCGATCAACGAGATCGTCGCCCGCATCGGGGCCGACTTCGGGGTCGTCGGCGACTTCTCGGCGCCGACACCGCTCGAGTCCCGGGGACGACCGGACGCCGAGGGCCTGGTCCTGTTCATCGCCGACTCCGACGGCCCGACGAAACGCTGGGCGCCCGAGCGCTGGATGGCGCTGGCCGCCGAGCTCCGCCAGCGGGGCCTCGACTCCGCTGTCGTGACCCGCGGCGAAGGGAGCCACGCCCTGGTGGACCGGGGACTGGCCGAGATCGTGGCCGCGACCCCCGGTGACGCAGTCGACGCTCTGAGCGCCTGTCGGGCGGTCGTCGGAGTCGACACGGGTCTGACGCACATCGCCGCCCAGCAACGTACTCCCACGGTCACCGTCTGCCGGACCCCGGCGGTGTACTTCCGGGCCTGGGACCATACCCGCCTGGTGGCCGGACCGGCATGCGCTCCGGTGTGCCAGCGCGCCGAGCAGGAGTACGCCTACAACCGAGTCGTGAACCTGAGCGCCGCCCTCCCGGAGCCACGGGTGTGCCCGGCGGGGGTGGGCTGCCTGGAGGCGATCGAGCCCGAATCGGTGCTGAAGGCCCTAGAGGAGCTGTGTTGATCGATTCGGTACCCGTGAGCCGGGCGGTGAACTCGCAGCCGGCGGGGATCGGGCGGCTCGTCCCCCTCGGGGGCCGGTGCGCCTGGAACAACCTGGGCCGCAACGTCGTCTTCGCCGACGCCTCGCTGCATCCGCTGGCCATCTTCGGGGACACGATGTTCCCCGAGGATGACGAGGCGTCCCAGTTCGATCTCGACATTCACGCCATCGTCGAGCTCGCCGATACCGCCCAGGTCGCCATCTTGAACCATCTGGGCACTGTGCGGCTCTTCGAGCCCTGGTCGGGCGCGCCCTACCCGGTCGTCGGACCCGACCTCACCGAGGGGCGGCGGCTCCACTTCGTCGAGGACATCGAGCGGGTGGTCGGCCTCGGGGACCGCCTGGTGACCTCACGGCCCCGCGGGCAGCGCCTGGACGGTGTGCTGGTGAGCGAACCCATCGCCACGGCCCGCCAGCTGCTCGGGTCGAGCACCGCCCACGAGTCCTTCGGCTTCGTCACCGCTCTCGCCGCCAGCTCCGCGCCGGGAGGTACCGGCTGGGTCGCCCTCGGCGGTGAGGGACGGGTCCGGTTGGTCGAGGCGCGCCAAGGGCGTCTTGGCGCCACCCGGTGGGAGGCCGCCATCGACTTCTGCTGCGCTGTGTTGGTGGCGGGCGGCTCTTCCCTCTGGGCGGCCGGCAGCGCCCTCGGCGGGGCCGGTCTCGACGACTACGACTGGGAGCAACTGGGCGGAGGGGGGCTGGCCCAGCTCGACCTGGCCACCGGGGCCGCGGTGGCGTCCGCCCGCTTCGGCGACGACCTGGCATGGGGGAGTGGGGGCGTGGCACTGGTGGTGGCCGACGGCGTGCCCTGCGGCGTGGGTCGCTCCGGCGAGCTGCACTTGCTGGCCCCCGGTGCGAGCGTGACTACCCGGCTGACCGACCAGGTGGCACCGCACCCGCTCGGCATCGCGCATGCCGCGGTGGTGGGCGATCAGCTCGTCGTCGGCTTCAATCGGGGCGGCTATCGGCTGCACGTCGTACCACTGCGCACCCTCAGCCGGCTTGTCCGGGATCTCCCGGTCCGTAGAGCTTGAGGCTCTCGTAGGCGTGGAAGCGGCGTGCGCCGCTCGCCAGGTCGTCGAGCAGAGTCGCCGTCGCTTCTTCGAGGGCATCGAGTTGGCTCCGTAGTCGGGGGAGCCGTCCGGCGTAGCGCCCGGCGTCGGCCGCCCCCGCCGCCGCCCTGGCCTCGGTGGCCGCCAATCGGATCACGAGCACCGACAAGCGGTCGATCGCCATGCCCGGGCTCTCGGTCACGAGCGGCTCTCCTCCACGAGGACCGAGGGCGGCCGAGATCGCCCGGTCGATCGCCTCGATGTAGCCGTGGCGGGCGCGGTTGAGCCGGTCGATGTCCCGCTTCGCCGCCGCCACGACGGCGTCGTCGGCCCCCTCCCGGCGGGCGTCGTCCTCGGCGTTCCACTGCTCGGCGTTGTTGGCGTGCAGGGCCAGGATCGGGTCCATGATCTCGACCCGCGTTGGGTTAGGTCGCCTCGGGTCGTCCGACGCCGGCTCGCCCCGCAGGGCGGCCAGGATCGTCGCCGCTGTGGGGAGGGCGGACACCCTCACGGGCGGGACTCGAGATGCTCGAGGATCGAGCGGGCTGCCAGCGAGCCCTGGCCGATGGCGGTGGCGATGCGCTCGTAGGCGCCCTCGACCACATCGCCGGCGGCGAAGGCCTGCGGGTGCGAAGTGCGGAGGGCGCCGTCGACCACGATCCCACCGTGGACGCCGAGTGCCAACTGATCGCGCACCAGGTCGATCCGCGGCTCGCGTCCGAGCTTGAGGACGACGCCGCCGACGTCGAGCCGCCGACGCTCGCCAGCGCCGTCAGTCAGGCCGACCGCTTCGAGGTGATCGGACCCGACGAGAGAGTCGAGGGTCCAGCCGGCCATCTCGGTGATGCGACTCTCCGACCGGATCTGCTCGACGAGGTCTCTTCTCGCCATGAGTTGCGGCGAGCGGTGGACCAACGTCACCGTCGATCCCGCCGAAGCGAGGGTCAACGCGTCCAACGCCGCGCTGTCCCCACCACCGAACACTGCCATCGGCAGGCCGGCGAAGCGCGCCAGATGGGGCTCGACCAGGTAGGTCACGGCTCCCCCGAAGGACCCATCGGGCGCTTGCTCGAGCTCACGTCGGCGAGACCCGGTAGCCATCAGCACGGTCCGAGCTCGGTATCGGTGCGTACCCGCGACGACCAGTCCGCCGTCAAGATCGAGCCGGGTGACCTCGCGGTCGAGCTGGAGCCGATCACCCAAGATCGCGGCGTGGTGCGCTAGCGCGTCGACGAGGGCGTCGTTGCCCTCGGGTGCCGGCGCCACGTTGCGCACCGTGTGGGGAATCTGGTCGATCTGGCCCCCCACCTTGCCGGTGGCCTCGAGCACTACCACATCGAGCTGGATGTCGAAGCACTCGATGGCTGCGCTCACGCCCGCCGCCCCGGCCCCGATCACGACCACGTCGTGGAGTGCTTCGACGTGCACCCACCCACCCTATGGCCGCGGCCCGAGCCGTGAGGAACCGGGGGAGCTCCCTCGGCGAGTGAGCCGAACCACGCGCTGCTGTGGTTCTCGCGCCGCCGTTGCGGCGACGTTGAGCTCAATGAGTACGGGCGATCGCACCGACATCTCCGAGCGCTGGGATCGAAGAGGCGAGCGGGTAACAGTCAGGGCGTTGGAAGGAGCGTTTCCCAGCCAAGGCTCGCTCGAGCCTTTTCCCGATATCGCTGCAGGTCATCCGCCATGACCGGTCCGTCGTGGCCGGCCTCTAGGGAGGGCCGTAGCCTGAGCGCCGGTCGGTGAGCTGGGGGCCGACCAATCGAGCAGGCGGGCGGCGCGTTGCACGTAAGCAGAAAGCGGGGGGTTCATCGTTCGGTCGCGATGGGAGCCGGCGCGTTCCTGACGCTGGCCCTGGTCACGCCCCTTTTGGGAGCCACCGCCGGTGCACAGCTCTCAAGGAGCCTTTGGTGAGCTTCCGGGAACGGAGCGCACCCGGCCCTTGGCTCGTCGACCATTCCTCGTTTCCACGAACAGGTCAAGCACCTCACCGATCGTCCGTTCGCGACCGATTGATTCTCCCAACGACAAATCGGTTCGGATGGAGTAGCGATTGCGACGGCCATCCTTCTCCTTGACGACGTAGCCGGCTGCGGTCAGGTCGTTGACGATGCCGAAGGCGCTTCGTTCGGTGATGCCGAGCGTCGCGGCGATATCGCGTAGGCGTACCCCGGGGTCGTGGGCGATGCAGACGAGGGCTCGGGCATGGTTGGTGAGGAAACTCCACTCCGCCATCGGACCAGTGTAGCCGGCTGATTCTAGAAACGTATTGCTTGTTATCTAGAACATGAGTAAGGTGAGATTCGGATACATCGAGGCTCGGCGGTCGCCGACGGCCAGGTTGCTCGGTTGCGAAAGGACCCAACCATGGCCGACGATCGATTGCACGTCGTGTTCGGGACCGGCCAGGTTGGAAGTGCCCTCGGGGGGCAGCTGGCCAGATTGGGTCTCCCAGTCCGGACCGTGTCGAGAAACCGGCCCCCCACACTGGCCGACGGCGTCGACTGGCGGGCCGCCGACGTCACCGACCCCGAAGCCGCCACGGACGCGGCCAAAGGCGCATCGGTCGTCTACCAGTGTCTCAACGCCCCGTACACCGAGTGGCCGAAGCTCTTCCCGCCCTTGCAGCGGGGCGTGCTGACCGCAGCCGAACGCAACGATGCCCTCTTGGTGAGCCTGGAGAACCTCTACGGCTACGGCCCCACCGGTGGCAGGCGGATGACCGAGAACCTCCCGCTCGCCGCGACGACCGTCAAGGGCCGGACCCGAGCGGCTATGACCGAAGAGCTGCTCGCCGCCGCTGATGCCGGTCGGGTTCGTATCGCCATCGGGCGGGCTTCGGACTTCTTCGGTGCCGGCGTCACCGAGTCAACGCTCGGCGAGCGGGTCTTTGCCAACGCCTTGGCCGGTCGACGTGCTGACTTTCTCGGCAACCCGAATCTTCCTCACACCTACAGCTACGTTCCCGACATCGCCGCCGGACTGGCCACCCTCGGCACCGATCCTCGTGCGGTGGGCGAGGTCTGGCACCTGCCCGGCCCCGAGACCCTGACCACACGGGCGCTCCTCGAGGTCGTGGGTAGCGAGGTCGGACATCCGATCGCCGTTCGCCCGGTGTCCAAGCTGACATTGCGCGCCCTCGGACTGTTCAAGCCGATGCTGCGGGAGCTGGTCGAGATGGCCTATGAGTTCGAAGAGCCCTTCGTCCTTGACACCACCAAATACGAGTCCACCTTCGGAAGTGCCGGCACCCGGCTGGCCGCAGCGATCTCCGAGACGGTGGTGTGGTACCGAACCAGAAGGAGCGCGCAATGACCGCATTGGAGGCGCCAGTAGGCGCCGAGCTGAGTCCCGCCGCGGCATGGAAGAGGCGCGTGTTACGCGTCGGCGGCTTCATCCAGCTCGCCTTCGCCGCCTTTTGGCTGCTGCGAGGCAGCTACAACCTCCATGGTGAGATAGCGCTCGCACTAGCAACAGTGTTCGGCCTTACCGTTGTCGCCGTACTGGCGTACGGCATACGAGCCACCGCCGGCACGGGCGCCCGGCCAACCAGTCCCGAAGCGAAGGGCATCGAGCGGTCTGTGACCATTGCCACAATTATCGAGCTGGTTGCCGCCTTCGTCCTACCCGTCATCGTCATCGCGGCTGGCCATTCCGATTGGGTGCTGCCTTCCATCGCGATCACAATCGGACCGCTGCTGCTCTGGCTCGACCACTTAGTCGATATTCCCCGGTATCGTCCGGTCGGCTGGGCGCTGATCGTCGGACCGATCGTGCTGGTGGCGACGATGTCGGGCTCCGCGCTCGCCGCGACAACGGGCATAGCCGCTGGCGTCCTACTTCTGATCACCGCTGCTGCGGGGTTCCACGACCTCGCGAGTGTTCAACAGCTTGACTCATCAAGTCCGGTCCCGGTGAGCGCGCGGGCCCTCTGATCGGTAGTCAAATCCATGACGCACATGACCAGTTTCAAAGCATTCTTCAATCCCGCCACCGGCGAGTGGATCGAGTACACCGCCATCGCGGAGGACACCAGTGGGGAGTTGGTGCGCTTCAACTGGCGTAGCGAGCCCGGTGGGGTGATCACCGAGCACGTCCATCCTCACCAGGAGGAGCGCTTCACCATCATGACGGGTGAAGCCCACTTCACGCTCAACGGTGAGGAGCGCGTTGCCCGAGCAGGTGAGACGATCGTGGTGCCCGCTGGGGTTCGTCACTCCGAAGGTAACGCCGGATCGGTCGAGATCGAGGGTGTCGTCGAGTTGCGTCCGCCACTGCACACCAAAGAGTGGCATGAGGCGCTTGCCGGTCTGGTGGCCGACGGCAAGACCACACCTAGGGGAGCACCAAGGAACCCACTCCAGCTCGGCGCCACCTTCTGGCATTTTCGCCACGAAAGCAGGGCGACCTCGCCGCCAGTCTGGTTGCAGAATCTCATGCTTCCGCCGCTATGGATGCTGGCGAGGGCCTTCGGCGTCCGTCCTTACTACGACCACTGGGACAGTCGGATCTAAGGGCTGCGGAGTTGAACCACCCAAACTCGATCCGGGTCAACTGACGGTATTAT
The DNA here is from genome assembly GCA_035297265.1 of Acidimicrobiales bacterium. Classification (GTDB taxonomy): domain Bacteria; phylum Actinomycetota; class Acidimicrobiia; order Acidimicrobiales; family RAAP-2; genus DATGZH01. The sequence continues at coordinate 77,450 of DATGZH010000039.1, forward strand.
CGATAGCGGACAGCAGTATCAAGCGTTCGAAGCGGAAACGGAACCTTGTCTGCTTGTTCTCGAGTTCGAACGTCCAGCTCGGGCGAGGTGTTGTACACGCTGGCAACTGATCATCCACCTCGACCCAATGTCTGGCAACAAGCACACGAAAATGTCGCGCGTGCCATCGGTCGGTGAAAGGATGCCGAATGCTTGCGCCGAGCTTGTCCACTTCATGGTGCCGTCAACCATCGGCCGTCCTCATTTCAGTTGCACGCTTATGAGCTGTCCGATCTGCTGACACTTCTGCATCCCTGGGTTGGCCGGATGCCTCAATCACTTCTTGGAGCGCTCCCACCGTGCGTTCGTTTTCGACTCGTCACCGAGTAGTCGAGCTCGGCACGGCGGGCATAGCCACCACCTTGGCGAGTCGCCTGGAACGATGGACGGGTGCCGCACGAAGCTCAGACGGCATCGCCCGCACTTCGAAACGGGGTCGTCGCTCTCGCCTGCTTCCGTGCTCATTTCGGATGGCTCGGACGCGACGGCGACAAGAGGCGAATACAGAGGAACAACTGACATGACGCTCCTTCCACGAACGCTCAGAAGAAGGCGTCGAGCCTGTACGGGGCGACAATCGAACGATCGTCCTGCCCAAACAAGGCGTCACTCCCAAGAGGGGACGGTGCCCACGTTACCACGAATAGGAGCCAGGTTTGCCGACGCGCCTCGACCGTCCGATGACTGAGCGCGGGTCAAACAGCAATCGTCGAGCCCAGAGGAAGTTGACCGCCGATCCGACCTCAGTCTCCAGCGGATCTCTTTAGCAATACCGCCACGGCCCCGTCGGCGAGGAGAGTCATGCCGATCGCTTCCCAACCCAGGTCGCCTTCAGCGTTTAGGGCCTGCACGGCCGCTGATGGCTTTCGCCCCGCAGTCGGCGGTTCGAACTGAGGAAGAGCGACAATGAGGTATTCCCAAGTTGCCATCTACCTATTCTTGCCGGGCGGAGCAGATTTGGTCACTGCACGAGCCCCCATGCGTCCAGTGCAGACGGCGGGCAGGCGCCGGCACTGACCGGCCATCGGGCTGGCGCGAGCCAGGCGACTTGCGTTGGTCTGGAACGCCCAATCCATTTTTTTCGCCCCCCTTCGGTGATCGCACCAGAACTGGCGTCGGCTGTTCTTGGCTGTCGGCACGCGGCGGAGCGTGCGAGATTGAACAGTCCCCCCTGTAGCCAGTAATGAGCGGTTCCCAATGTGGCACTGAAGTGGCCCTTGAGGTGGGAGTTCACTCTTCCGGTCCCGGTGCGGGTGGATCGTCTCGGAGACTCGCCAAGGTCAGGGTCGCGGGTTCGAGTCCCGTCGTCCGCTCCATCGAATAGTCACGTATTCCAGGGGCGCCGATTCGCCTGGTCCGAGAGGAGCAACTGCGGACTTCCCTGGAGGATCCCAGGCCAGCATCTGGAGGTCGTCGACGAAGCGAGGTGAGGGGCGGCGGTGTCCGGCCGTCACGGCCTCGGACACGACGTCACCGGGCCCCGCAGCACTTGACCGTCACGGGCCGAGCCGGCACACTTCCTCTACTACAGGCTGTAGTTGTACGGGTCCGAGATCACCGACGACAGCCTGGGTTCTCAGTGGCATTGCCCCTGGGGTTCCTGAGGGAGTTTGGATGTCGAACGAGGCGACGATCCGTGGAGCGTCGGGAGCGCTCGAACTTCAGAAGCCGGGTTCGGACACGACGGAGGGCGCGTGGAGAAGACCTGACGCGCGCAGGATCCTGCAATTGCTCCTCGCCACCTTCTGGCTCCTCGACGGACTCTTGCAGCTGCAGTCGTTCTTCTTCACCAAGAGCTTCGGGCTACAGATGATCTCCGGTATGTCCTCGGGCAATCCGTCGGTCATCGCACGACCGATTCACTGGTCGGCAACAGCGATCGGACACCATGCCGTCCTGACGGACTCCCTCTTTGCCCTTGCGCAAATCGCCATCGCCCTGGCCATCGCCTGGCGACCCACAGTCAAGATCGGACTGGGTGCGTCGATCGCCTGGTCGATCGGCGTCTGGTGGATTGGAGAAGGACTCGGTGGCGTTCTGAACGGCACTGCCAACCCCGTCGACGGAGCACCGGGCGCGGTCATCATCTATGCGCTCTTGGCCGTGCTGTTATGGCCGAGACGGGAGGGACGGCATGCCCCCTTTATCGCCGCTCGCTCCGTGGGTGTGCCGATCGCCGAAGGACTCTGGCTGATCCTGTGGGGTTCTCTCGCTTTCTTCGCGCTCCTGGGCACCAATCGCTCATCGCAGCACCTCCACGATCTGATCTATGGCGAAGTCGTCGGTGAACCAGGGTGGTTGGCCTCGCTCGATCGCCACGTGGCGAGCATGGTCGACCACCGGGGGATGACCGTGAGCGTGGTGTTGGCGGCTGCGCTGTTGATCGTGGCCATCGGCCCCTATCTCCCTCTGCCCTTCGCCAATGCCACCGTCGTGCTGGCCGCCCTCATCGGTGCGGTCTTCTGGCTGGTCGGCGAGAACCTGGGGGCGCTTCTCACGAACGGGGCTACCGACATGAACTCCGGCCCCCTCCTCGTGTTGTTGGCTGCCGCCTACTGGAGGTGGCCCGAAAGGCTCGATCCGGCGACCACGACCGAGCCCGTCCTGATGCTCGAGGAAGCCTGAAATGTCCAATCCAGGTTGGCTGAACGGTCTCTTCGCCGGGGTCATGCTGGCGGTCGCCGTCTACAGCGCTGGTCGTCTCGTAGTTGCTCGGGCCTGGTCGCGTCCGACTCATGCAGATGTGGATGTGGCCCACGTCCTCATGGGTGTGGGCATGGCCGGCATGCTGGTGTCGGACCTCAACCCCCTGCCGATCGGGTTGTGGGAGGTCGTGTTCTCTCTCCTCGCCGTTTGGTTCATCTGGCGGTGCTACCAGTTCGTGAGGGACCCGGGCGTCGACACTCGTTATCACGACCATGTCCACCGCCTCTCGCGCCGCCTGATCCATCTGACGATGGCGCTGGCCATGATCTACATGTACCTGTCCGCCGTCCCGTCGGCAGCCGGGTCAGGCGGGAGCATGGCGATGGGAGCGGCCACCGGCACGACTGCCGACTTCGCGTTCTTGCCCATGGTGTTCATCTTTGCGCTTCTTGGTTCGTCCGTCTGGGCACTGGACGGGATCGGACGCTTCTCTCCATCAGCCATGCAGCGCCAGATGACCCCAGCATTTGCTGTCGTCGGGGCTGGCTCGCCGGCTCGTACCGAACAAGAGACGACAGCCGAGGCTTCGATCCATGAGCAAGCGGCGGACGTCGCTGACGCGCCGAGCGCCCCGTGGCTGGCGTCCCGCAGCGAGACGGTCGCTCACATCGCCATGTGCCTTACGATGGCCTACATGCTGGTCCTGATGCTCTGAGCAGTCGCTGATCGCTATACCTCAGTCCGTGAGTCGAATCCTGGAGTTCTGAATGGCTGCAAGCACCACATGTGACAATCCGATGTGCTCTTGTGATCCTTGCGTCTGTGACGACTGCAAGTGCGGCGTGGCCCGGCTCGGAGATCTGGAACGGCGAGTGATGGAGGTTCTGTGGGAAGGCTCCGAAGACGAGTTGACGGTACGCGATGTGTCCGATGCCCTTCCGGGCTATGCCTACACGACAGTCGCTACCGTCTTGGATCGCCTGGTCCACAAGGAGGTCGTCCGGCGCAGGATGGACGGACGCACGATCCGGTTCGCCGCGATCGGCTCGCCGGGTGCCCATACTGCTGTCCTCATGCGCGAAGTCTTGATGTCAGGCCACGATCCCGACGCCGCGCTGATCCGATTTGCCGAGACCCTCTCACCGTCTGAGGCCGCCGTCCTACAAAGCACACTCAAGAGGCTCGAACGCAAGGCAGGAAGATAGCCTTGAATCCCAACTGGGCAGCTGCTCGATGAGGATTGGGGAGGCCCGCTCGCAGCGGTTGGGCAGAGCTCCTCTGCGCACGCACCGTTAGTGCGACGCGCTGCACGGCCCGGTTCGTCGAGGAGCCGCGCAGACGGTCAGATCGGGGCCTTCCAAGGTAGCCAGGCCTTCCGCCTAGGCCTCGGCCGTCAGCACCCGGCGTACCTCGGCCGGGGCAGCGTCGACCCCGCCTCGGCAGGACCAAGGCGGCATTCCCGAGGTCGATGAACACCACGTCGCCACCATCTGTGACGCCCCATCGATGGCGCAGCTCCGCAGGAAGACCGGTCTGCCCCCGTTGGCAAACCCTTGCAGTCACCACCTGAGCCATTGCTGCACTGCCGAGCTGATCTTCCACCTACCAGGCGGGAGCCAGGGGGCTGTTGTCACGGCAAGGGGCTGTTGGCCAGCGAGCTGGCCGCGGCACCAGGTCGGGAGCTGTGTCGCGCGCTATGGAACGGTCTCGAAGCGCCTTGGGCGGTCCCGAGTGGACAGTCAAGATGGGTTTGACGTTGGAGCTCACTCTTCGAGCGGCGGCGGCAGCATGTCTTCTCGGAGACTTGCCAAGGTGAGGGTCGCGGGTTCAAGTCCCGTCGTCCGCTCCAGTTATTCAGCGTTCGTAGTGGAACCGAGCTTGGAGAACGACGATGTCGTCGCCGTCGACCAGGTAGACAAGACGATGTTCTTCGTCGATGCGGCGAGACCAGCAACCGGCGAGGACATGACGGAGGGGTTCAGGCTTGCCAATGCCGGTGGTGGGCTCTCTGAGCACCTCGTCGAGCAGGCGGTTGACCCGCTTCAGCGTGGCCTTGTCGGTCGATTGCCAGTAGCGGTAGTCCTCCCAGCCGTGGGGGGTGAAGACGAGCCTCACCTCTCAAGTTCGTGGGCTTCGCGTTGCCCCGAGTGTGCTTGTGTCAGGCTCTCGAGGAGGCGCTGGGCGTTGGCCGGGGCCCGAAGCAGCCAGGCTGTCTCGTTCAAGGCGTCGTAGTCGGCCCGAGCCATCAGCACCGCGTCTCCGCGCTTCGAAGTGATCTCGACGGGCTGGCGGTCTTCGTTGACCTGCTCGATCAACGGGAACAGGTTCTTTCGGGCTTCGCTGGCGGTGATGGCCATGGTGGACTCCCTGTATCGACTGGTACCAGTTATGGTACCAATTTCTCGTAGGGGTTGGAGCGCTCATCGGGACGTTGTCTGTTGGGGCGTCACCTCCGGGGCAAGCATGCGTGGAGTGTGCGCGATTGCACGGGCTCGAGCGGTTATCGACGGGTGCCCAATGGGCGCGGAAAGGTGCCTTTGACGTGGAGTTCCCTCGCGGGTGCTGGTGGCGGTTCATCTTCTTGGTGACCTGCCAAGGTGAGGGTCGCAGGTTCGAGAGACCGTCGTCCCCTAGCCCGGCCGGGCCCGGCGGACGACGGAGCGAGGTGCCTCACTCCGCCCGCAGTACCAACGCCGTGGGGGTCCGTGCGGCGATCCGTCCGGGTACCGCGGCGACCAGGTTGGCCAGGACCAGTGCCCCGAGGACGATCGCCAGCACCTCGAGGGCCGGCACCGTGGGGTTGGGCACGCTGTAGATCTGGCGGGCGAAGAGCGTCCAGAGCCATCGCCCGAGGGCGATCCCGACCGGCACGCCCACGACGACGCCGACGCCAGCAGCCACCGACGCCTGCCAGGCCACGGTGGCCGCCAGTTGACGCCGGGTGAACCCGAGCGTCTTGAGGACGGCCATGTCCCGCCGGCGGCGACGCACCGAAGCCGCCAGAGTGAGCCCGAGGGCCACGACGGCCCCGGCGGCCAGCCCGGCGGCCAGCAGGGCGGGCGTCGCCCCGGTGGACTGGTAGTTCACGATCTCGGCCGGGCGCTGGACCCCGAGCACCACGTAGGCGTTGCCCTGCCCCTCCGGATCGGCGGCCATCACCCGGTTGGCCTGGTCGGCGATGCGCCGCATCGAGGCCAGGCCGGCGGCCGGTGCCACGTGCGGACGGAGGCGCACCACCTCGATGTTGGGACCGTTGAGGTTGGGGTCCGGCGAACGGAGGGCCTCCTTGAACCTCTTGGGTCCGATGTCGTTCGGGATCATGACGCCGGTGCCCATCGAGGGATGGAGGGCGCCGCTCGTGCCGACCGCCGGCATGGTGGCCGTCCCGGCGATCACGAGGCGGGTCGGCGGCACGTAGATCGGCGCGTCGCGGGGGCTCCCGTAACTGACGGTGACCGTGTCGCCGACCTTCTTGTGGAGGGCGGCCAGAGTGGCCGATCCCAGCACCACCTGGTTGCCCGCGGCGAGGGCGTGTCCGGTGAGGATCGGCGGAGCGACGGCGGTGCGGTCTGAGCTCAGGAGCGCAGGGACGGTCAGCCCGTCGACCTGGACGTCGGCATAGCTGTACCCGGTCCAGGCCGCCACGTCCGGGTCGGCGTCGAGGAGGCGGCCGACCACCGGGGGGACGTTGGCGCCGGTGGGCGAGGAGGTGATGGCGTAGCTCCAGTTCCACCCGTAGAGGGCCGGGTGCGAGACGAGGGTGCGCAGGCCGCTGCCGAAGGTGACGGTGGCCACCACGACGACCACGGCCAGCACCGCTCCGATCAGGGCCGAGCGCACCGGGACGGCGGAGCGGCCCCGGCCCCTCTCCAGGCTGAACCGCAGGCCGGCCAGGGCGGGCGGCCGGAGGCCGGCCCGGGCGGCGGCGTTGACGACCCCCGACCCCTGCGCCGATCCGGCTCGCGCTTGTCGCAGCGCGTTGGACCGACGGTGCGCCAGGGCCACCGTGAGACCCCCGAGGCCCACCACCAGCACGGCCAGACCGCTACCGAGCACCGTCCAGTCGAGGGCCAACCCCGGCGACGAGTCGACCTGGCGGACCGGGCCGAGGGGGGCCAAGGGCGAGAGCGCCACGGCGACCACGACGGCGAGGACCGAGCCGAGGACCACGGCGCCCAGGATCCCGAGTGCGGCGTCGGCGGTGATCGTCACCGGGTCCGCCCCCAGGCCCCGCAAGGCGTCGAGGTCGTCGTTCTCCACCCACAGGGCCCGGCTGATGGCCAGTCCGGCGATGAGGAGGGCGGCCAGCCCGGCGATGGCGCCGAACACCCCGAGGGCGATGGCCTCGGGCTTGGTGGCCCGCTCCACCTGGCCGACAACCACCGAGGTGACGTGGAAGGTGTAGACGGAGCCCCGCGGCAGAAGACCGATGATCTCGTGCTCCACGGTGGCGACCTCCCGGCTGCCGCCGTACAGCTTGAGCCCGTAGTACGGGTAGGCGGCGCTCTCGGCCACCCGGCGGGTGAGCGCCGGTGTCATGAGCACGTCGGTCGGGAAGCGGTCGACGTCGTCGTTGACGATCTGGTTCGAGAACGCCACGAGCCCGACCAGCTTCACGGAGAACCGGAAGGCCGGCCGGGCCGTGACCGGGTTGAACGTCGGGTTGAGCTGGCTCCCCGAGAAGGCGCCGAAGCGGACGGTCTCCCCGACGTGCCAGTCGGAGAGGGCGGCCGCTTCGGCCGTGGCCACCATCTCGTCGGCCCGTCGGGGATCAGCCATCCGGCCCTCGGTGACCGCCACCTCGTCCTGGTGGAAGTACATGCCGCCGGTGCTGCCGACCCCGGTCACGTCGTTGTTGTCGGCGAGGGCGGGGATGGCCTTCCCGTTGGGCCCCAAGGGGACGAGGAGGAGGTTCGGGGCGCTGGCGACGTGCTCGACGTGGGGGAGGTGGGCCAGGTCCCGCGACAAGGTCGGGGAGGCCACGCCCCCGAAGAGGCTCCCGACGTTGTACGTCTGGAGCTGGAGGTCGGAGGCGTCGGTGGCCGCCAGGTAGTCGGGGAAGGCGGACTGGGTGCGCCGGGCGCCGGCCAGCGCCCCCATGGCGAGGCCGCCGACCAGTCCCACGAGGAGGACCACGGAGAGGTAGGCCCCCCGCCGGCGGTGGAAGGTGGCGCCGAGCCGGTACCAGGCCGTGCGCAGCACGCGCCCGCTCAGCGGCATGCCCGGCCCCGGGGGCTGCCGTACCCGCTGCTCGCCGCCTGCGCCATGCCGCCCTCCCACCAGATTCTGGTCGCCGGGGGACCCCGATCCGAGGGCGCCAGCCCGTTCATCCCCCTCGTACCACCACTACTCCGCCCCCGAGCCGTCGGGGAGGTCGGACCGGGGGCACGTTCGCCCGAGCACCCGCGTCATTCGGGGGTGATCGATGCGGCGTCCAGGTCGAGGCCGACGACGCTGGCCACGCGGCTCAGATCGGCATCGGCAGCCAAGAGCGTTGCTCCATATCGGTGGGCAACGGAGGCAATCATGCAGTCCACCATGCCGCGAGGAGTGATGCCGGCTCGTCGACAGCGGCGATAGATCCTCGCCGCAGCATCGAAATCGATCGCAGCATCGAAGCCGAGGAGAGCGAATCGCAGCAACAGACGGCGCAGATCGGTCTTACGCTCGTCGCTTCGGGCCCCGGCCAGGACCTCCATGATCACCGGCTCGGTCACGGCCAGGGGTCCGTCACCGAGTACCAGCTCCTGCAGTCGCTGGTCCACGCGGCTGGCGGTGGCCCGGTCGTACTCCACCCAGGCCGACGTGTCCGCCAGGATCACGACGTCGGCGGCCCGGCGTCAGCGGGGACCTCGCCGATCGCCCGAGCCCCCCGCATGGCGAGGGCCTCCTCACGTGTCATCGGTTGTCCCGCCAGATGGCGCAGGGCGAGATCGACCGCCTCGGTCTTGGTGTGCACGCCGTAGCGGTCCATGATGGTTCGGACGTACGTGTCCTCAATCTCGATGTTGGTTCGCACCCTGCTCATACACGAAGTATACACGTCACGTGTAGATAAGGTGTATAAGCCACGAGAGCGTGACGCTGAGCACCCCGATCAGGAGGGCCCCGGCCATCCCTGCAGTCTTCGCTGCTGCGGCCGAACGGTCGGGGGAGAGGGCCGACACCGCCGTCTCAACCTGGCGTGACGTCTTCGGCCCGGAGTGCCACGTCGGTAAAGACGTTGCGGCTGCCGCTGAACCGGTCGTTGGCGAAGACCACGATGTTGAGGAACGAGTCCTGGCCGAGCTCCATGAGCTCCTGCAGCCGCACACGGTTCTCGTTGAGGCGCGCCAGGACGTCGCCTTGCTCCTTGAGCTTCTCCTTCTGGAAATCGCTGACGTCCCCGAGGTTGAAGCTCACGGCTACGTTGCGGCCGGCATAGCGGTCGAGTGGGCGGGTCATACCGAGCCGACGCCGGAGGGCGTGCTGGCCCCTGATCACCGTGATCTGTCCGTTCTGCCTCATCGGGATGGTGATGAGCGCCGTGAACCCGGGTCTGTCGGAGCCCCAGCCGGTGGAGTGGAGGGTGCAGGTCACGGTGATGTCGATGGCGTCGCGTTGCCCGGTGTTCGAGATAGTGAACGAGTAGGAGTACCTCCCCTCCTTGTCCACCCTCTCGGTCACCTGCTCCGGCAAGGCCAGATGGGCGACGAGCACCTTCGCCGTGACGTACCAGAGCCCGAAGGAGAGGGCGAACCCGACGAAGGCACCGACCAGTGCCCAGAATGCGGCGCTCATGTCATCCTCCCAATGCTCCGGGGAGGGAGCGGAGCTCGACAACGAGACCCGTTGGGCCGTCTAGCGTTCCACGAGGAGGCTGGCCGTCCGGGCTGCACCGAGCAGAGGGATCCGCTACACGGGTCGCGGATCGTCCACGAATGATCCTGCGAGCCCCGCGGCCAGACACTCCAGCATCGAATCATGGAACGTGACGACGAAATGGCGCG
>DATGZH010000040.1:0-13333 GCA_035297265.1 Acidimicrobiales bacterium
ACAGCACCGCTCCCCCCACCTCCGGCTCCGGCCCCGCCGCCGCCGGTCCCTCCCGAGGACCCGCCCCGGTCGCCCCGGATCCCGCCGCCGCCGGTCCCGCCGGACGAAGGGCCCCGGTCGCCGCGCATCCCGCCGCCTCCCGCGCCGCCGCGGCGGGCTCCGCCCGGGGCCCCGACGTGGCCGGAGAGCTGACCGGCGCGCCTCAGGATGGTCAGCCGGTCGGCTGACCCGGCGGCAAGGCGGTCTCGGTCACGGTGGTGGACAGCTCGCCGTCGCCGCCGGTGATGGTCACCCTCGTCGACGGATCCACGCACCGGGATCGTCCCGCCGGAGCGGCCAGTCGGCGCCGACCATCGGTCACCGGTTCGTCGCCGAGACCCTGCGGATAACGTCGGCTGTTAGGAGCCGGCGCGAGCGGGCCGGACCGAGGAGGTGGACCGATGGCTGTGGAGCAGGTGAAATTCCACTTCGACCCGCTGTGCCCGTGGTGCTACCAGACCTCGCGCTGGGCGGTGCGGCTGGAGGAGCTCGGTGCGGTCAGCCTCGACTGGGGCGTCTTCTCGCTCGAGGTGGTGAACCTGCCCGAGGACCAGGACCCGCAGCAACTCGAGGCCCGCTCCGGGCCGGCGCTGCGGTCGGCCATCGCCATCCGGGACAGCGAGGGCTCGCCCGCCATCGGCCGCTTCTACACCGCCCTCGGCAAGCGGGTCTGGGAGCAGGCCCCGCCCGAGCAGCACAACCCCGACACGGTCCGGGCCGCCCTCGCCGACGCAGGGTTCGACCCCGAGCTGTGTGACAAGGCCCTCGCCGACCCCGGGACCTGGGAGGCCGTGCTCGAGGAGCACCGGGCGCTCGTCGAGCGCACCCGCAGCTTCGGCGTGCCCACGATCGTCCTCGACGGCGGGACGGGGCCGGCCATCTTCGGGCCCGTCGTGAGCCAGATGCCGTCGGACGACGACACGCTCGCCCTCTGGCACCACGTCTCCTGGCTGACCCGCTACGAGAACTTCTCGGAGGTGAAGCGCGAGCGGAGTATGCCGCCCGACCTGCCGGCGGCCGAGTGGTACCGCAAGGAGCGCGAGAAGAAGAAGGCCGAGCAGGGCTGACCGCCTTGGTTGCCTGCCCCAGCTGGAGGATCGCTGCGCCATAGCCCAGATGGGCCAGGGCGAACTGTCCACCTTGGCCATCCAAATCTGGTTCATTTGGTCGATGGAGGCCGGGTTCCCTTTTCGTAGGATGATGTTGAGCTTTTCGGAGCTCGGCAATCCAGCTACAGGCGTGCCCGGTCGATGCCCCCCTTTCGGCCGGGCTTGCCGCGTCCGGGCCTTTTTTCGGCCGGGCACCTTCCCCGAGACCCACCCCGTACGATAGGGAAGGTGACGGCGGTAGCGACGGTGCTCGGCATCCTCGGCGAGGCGTGGCGCCACCGGCGTCCGCTGGCCGCCCTCCTCGTGGCCTTCGCCACGGTCGCCCTCGCCGTCGAGCTCGTCGTGGCCGGGCTGCTGGCCGCCGGGGCCGCCGAGGGCTCCTCGCCGCACCCGTTCCTGGTCCTCCTGGTCGTCCTCTGCGGACTGGCCGGGCCCTTCCTCGCCGCCCGCTCCTTCCGGGCCGGCCGGGCGGCCGGTTGGCGGCCGACCTCGGCCCTCGTCCGGGCGGCGGCGGTCGGGACGGCCGTGGCCCTGCCGGTGGCCTCGGTCCTCGTCCTCGTCTGGTTGACCGTCCACGCGTTCTGACCGACGGTTCGCTCAGGACAGCGCGGACCGGGGCCCCCATGTTCGAGCGGCACAAGGAGAAGAAGGCGGCGGAGGCCTACGCCCACGACGTCGCCGACTGGCAGGAGCAGCACGACGACCTCGAGCACCTGATCGACCTGGCCGAGCACTACCGGGGGGGACCGTCCGACGGGCTCGTCCTCCAGCCCGGCGAGTCCCTCGTGGCCACGATCGACGGCGTCAGCCTCGTCGAGTCGAGGAGTCAGGGCGGCCACTGGGCCGGCGGGTCCCAGGGGATCTCGGTGCCGATCGGCCCCCTGCGCTACCGGGTGGGCGCCACCCGCGGCCACTACATGCGGGGCGAGCCCACACCCACGGCCATCGACACGGGCACGGCCTTCGTCACCGACCGCCGGGTCGTCTACCGGGGCCAGGGACAGACCCGGGAGTGCCGCTTCGACAAGCTGCTCGGCTTCGAGTGCCAGCACGGCTCGGCCACGCTCTCGGTGGCCAACCGCCAGCGCCCGGTCACCCTGGCCTACGGCGAGCGCCTCGACGGCTGGGTCCGGTTCCGCCTCCAGCTGGCCGTGGCCCTGTTCCAGGGGCAGGTGCCGAAGCTCGTGGCGCAGCTGCAGGCCGAGCTGGAGGAGCTGGAGCGCCGGCGGCCGACGGCGCCGAACGCCACGTGAGGCGGATGCCGAGTGGGCGGGCCGGACGGCGCGGTCAGCGGACGATGCCGATCGGCGGCCCGATCGGGTTGAAGCCCAGGCCCACCTGCGCCGTGCTCGGGGTGCCGGCGAACACCGCGTCGCCGTAGGCGAAGACCCCGCCGTCGGCGGCGGTCAGCAGGTAGCCGCCGCCGTCGGCCGTGGCGAGCATGCCCGTGACGGGCGGGACGACATGCAGGTTGGCGGCGGACCCGGCGAACGCCGCGTCGCCGAACGTGAAGATCCCGCCGTCCGCCGCCACCAGCCAGTAGCCGTGCCCGCTCGGCGTGGCCGCCAGGCCGACGATGGCGCTGTTGAGGGGCTTGCCCCCCATCGAGCCGGCGTAGACGGCGTCCCCGAAGGCGAAGACCCCACCGTCCGCCGCGACCAGCCAGTAGCCCTTCCCCGTGGGGGTGGCGGCGATCCCCACGATCGGGCTGACGAGCGGCTTGCCCCCCATCGAGCCGGCGTAGACGGCGTCCCCGAAGGCGAAGACCCCACCGTCCGCCGCCACCAGCCAGTAGCCGCCGCCGTCGGCCGTGGCGGCGGTCCCCACGATGGGGCTGTTGAGCGGCTTGCCCCCCATCGAGCCGGCGAACGCCGCGTCGCCGTAGGCGAAGACACCGCCGTCGCGGGCCGCCGTCCAGTAGCCGTTCCCGTCGGCCGTGGGCGCCATGCCGACGATCGGCTCGGCGAGCGGCAGGAACGAGGGCGACCCGAGGTAGCGCAGGTAGTTGTCGTTGCCGAACCCCTCGCTGTCGCCGCTGTTGTCGTAGAGGTAGTAGCCCTGGTTGGGCGTGGTGTTCAGGAGCTGGTAGGCGAGCGTCCCGTACAGGATGAGGCCGTCGAAGCAGACGAAGTAGAACTGCACGCCGAAGGTCGTGTTGGTCCCGCTCGCGTCATAGGCCGCCTGGTCGATCCGGAACGTGCCCACCTGCTGGCCGACGGCAGAGCAGTTCGGATCGTTGGCGAACTGGAAGTTGGCGTCGACGAGCGTGGAGTAGGTCCCGGGGTGGAGGCCGCGGGCGGCGTCGGAGAAGTGGAAGGAGTAGCCGCCGGCCAGGAACGTGGCGTCGTTCACCCCGTTCGGGCTCGTCACCGTGACCGGCTCGCTGTAGGTGTTGAACGTGCCGTTGGGCGCGATGATCACGAAGTTCGCCACGTTCAGCGGCACCGCGGTCTCGGGGCGGGGCAGCGTGGCCGGCCGGGCCGCCGGCCGGACGGCCCCGGCGGCGGTCGGCCCGACGAGCCCGGCGCCGGAGGCCAGGGCGACGAGGAGGGTCGTGGCCAGCAGGGGCCGGATTCGGCGCCGAACCTCGATCATCGGACCGCTCCATCTCGTCGGGGGCACGAGCGATACAACCGGCTCATCCTCGCGCCACGACGTCGCGCCTGTCACCGGCCATTGGTCCCGAAACGGGCGGCCGACCGCGGCCCGGCCTCAGCTCGAGGCGGCGCCGGTCCGCTCGGCGACGATGGCGCTCCGGTTGACCTTGCCGGCGGCCGTCCGGGGCACGCGCTCGACGAACTCGAAGCTCTTCGGCACCTTGTAGGCGGCCAGCCGCTCCCGGCAGAACGCCCGAAGGTCGTCCTCGGTCGGTGCGTGGGCCGGGTCGGCCGGCTCGATCACCGCGTGCACCCGCTGGCCCCACTCCTCGTCGGGCAGGCCCACGACCACGACGTCGCCCACGCCCGGGTGCTCGGTGAGGAGGAGCTCGACCTCGGCCGGGTAGACGTTGGCCCCGCCGCTCACCACCATGTCGACCCGCCGGTCGGCCACGTAGAGGTAGCCGTCCTCGTCCACCCGGCCGAGGTCGCCGAACGTGCCGAACCCGTCCTCGGTGGTGCGGGCCGTGGCCCCGATGTAGTCGAAGGTCTTGGACCCGTCGAGGCGCCGCATGAAGATCTCGCCGATCTCGCCGGTGGGGAGCTCCTCGCCCCCAGGACCGAGGATGCGGACCTCGCAGCCCACCGGACGGCCGGCCGTGCCCTCGTGCTCGAGCCACTCGCCGCCGTGGGCCATGGCCAGGCCCAGGCTCTCGGTGCCGCCGTAGGCGAACCAGAGCTTCTCGGGAGGAATGAGGTCGAACCAGACCCGCACCACCCACGGGGCGACGGGCGCCCCGCCGTAGAGGACCGAGTCGATGGAGGAGAAGTCCCGCGACCGCACGTCGGGCAGCTGGGCGATGCGCTGCAGCATCGTCGGCACGGCGATCGTCGTGTTCACCTTCCAGCGCTCGATCAGGTCGACGGCGAGGGCGGCGTCGAAGCGCTCCATCACGACGAGCGTCTGGCCGTTCATGAGGCCGTTGATACAGGCGAAGCCGTTCGTGTGGTACAGGGGCGACATCACGAGCTGGGTCGCCCGGTCGCGCAGGCCGAGCTCCTTCGTGGCATCGGCGGTGGGGTCGGCGTTCACGATCCCCGAGCCCGGGGTGACGATGAGTTTCGGGCTGCCGGTCGAGCCGGAGGTGGCGATGGCCCGGGCCGGGTCGGCCACCCGGTCGGGGAGCGGGTCGGCCTCGAGCGACCGCGAAGCGTCGAGGTCGGCCAGGGTGACCAGGTTCGCCGGCCCGTCGTCCCACTCGGCCACGACGGCCGCCGGCCGGGCCAGCCCGAGGAGGCGGTCGCGCTCCCAAGCCGGCAGGTCCCAGCGCATCGGGAGGACGGTGGCCCCGAGCTTCCAGGCGCCGAACGACGAGAAGAAGTGGGCGCCGGAGTTGGGGAGGGCCACGGCCACGATGTCGTCCTGCCCGACCCCCTGTGCGGCCAGCAGCCGGGCCACCTGGTTGGCCCGTCGCTCGAGCTCGGCCCAGCTGACGAGGCGCTCCTCGCCCTCGGGCGACACGTGCACGACGGCCGTCTCGTCCTCGAAACGCCCGGCGAGGAGGCTCAGCTGGCGCCCGTAGGAGACCTGTCCTTCCATGCGACCTCGTTTCGTGGGGCGTCGGACCCCGTCTCCCGCGGCCGACGGGCCCGGCCCGATGCCCGCATCGTGGTGGCTCTTCCGGGCGCCGGGCAAGTGGACGGGGCCCTGCCGCCCCTCCCTATGCTCAGTCGGCCATGGCCCATCCCTTCCACGACGTCGCGGTGGTCGGTGCTTACAACACCGTGCAGGCCCGCCAGCTCGAGGGCCACGACTCGCTCTCGATCGCCGTGGACGGCGCCCTCGGGGTGCTGGCCGACGCCGGGCTCGACCGCAGGGACGTGGACGGCGTGGTCGGCGAACGGGCGGGGGAGCTCGTCTACGAGCTCGGGATCGGCCCGGTCACCCGGGTGGGGAACGGGCTCGGGATACCGGCGGTCATCGAGGCGGCCGAGATGATCGCCAGCGGCCAGTGCCGGGTCGTCCTCATCACCGCCGGCAGTGCCGGCATCTACACCCAGCACGCCTCGACCGCCCCCTGGACCCGGCCCGGCAACGAGTTCGTGGCCCCCTTCGGGATGTTCACCGCGGCGGAGTTCGCCCTCATGGCTCGACGGCACATGCTCCGCTTCGGCACGACGACCGAACAGATGGCCACGGTGGCCGCCACCATCCGCAACCACGGCAGCATCAACCCCGAGGCCGTCTACTTCGGCCGGGGCCCGTACAGCCCCCAGGACATCTTGGACTCCCGGCCGGTGGCCGAGCCCTTCCATCTCCTCGACTGCTCCACCACCTCGGAGGGCGGCTGCGGGATCCTGCTGGCCTCCGCCGACCGCGGGGCCGACCTGCGCCAGCCGCCGGTGTACGTGCTCGGCGGCGGGAGCGACAGCTACGGCGGCTCCTACCAGCACCCCCCGGTCTGGGACCTCCCGGGCACCGGCGAGATCGAGGCCGGCTACGTGGGCCGACGGGCCGCCCGGGCGGCCTTCGCGGCCGCCGGCCTCGGGCCGAGCGACGTCGACGTGTGCGAGTTCTACGACCCCTTCTCGTTCGAGATCATCCGGCAGTTCGAGGCCTTCGGCTTCTGCGGCGACGGCGAGGGTGGCCCTTTCGTCATGGACGGCCGGATCGCCCTCGACGGCGAGTTCCCGGTCACGACCGACGGCGGGACGATGTCCTTCGCCCATCCCGGGGCCTCCACCCAGATGCTCCAGCGGGTCATCCGCGGGGTCCACCAGCTGCGGGGCTCGGGCGGACCGGGCCAGGTCGACGGGGCGGCCGTGGCCCTGTGCTCGAACGGCGGCTCGGGGGCCCTCTTCAACGACGTGCTCCTGCTCGGGGTGGCGCGCCCGTGACCCTCGCCCCCCAACCCCCGGGCGTCCCGGTGCCCCGGCCGTCGCTCTTCTCGGCCCCCTATTGGGAGGGCTGCCGTCTCGGCGAGCTCCGGTTCTCCCGCTGCGGCTCGTGCGGGGCGGCGATCGCTGACGCCCCGCGGTGCTGCCACCGTTGCGGCAGCACCGACCTGAGCTGGGAGGTGAGCAGCGGACGGGGCACCGTCTACAGCTGGACGGTCGTCTGGCGCCCCCAGACCCCGGCCTTCCAGGTCCCCTACGTCCCGGTCATCGTCCAGTTCGAGGAGGGCTTCTTCCTGCTGAGCTCCCTCATCGGCTGCGAGGTCGACGACGTCGCCGAGGGGCTGGCCGTCGCCGTCGAGTTTCACCCCTGCGGTGACGGTGAGTCGCTGCCGTATGTCCGTCCGGCCGGCTGATGTCGTTGCCGTTCCGGGCGCGGCGGTTCGTCGGTGAGGAGACGACGATGTCCGATCTGGCGGACCGCGGCGACGAGCCTGGCGAGGCTGGTCCGCTGGCCATCCAGACCGACGATCCCCTCGCGGACGACGTGCGAGCCCTTTTGGCGAAGCACCTGGCCTTCTCCGACGCCACGACCCCGCCGGCGTACGCCTTCGCCCTGGACGCCGAGCGTCTCGCTGAACCCGGTGTGACGTTCTTCAGCGCGCGGCTCGACGGGATGCTCGTGGGCGTGGGCGCGCTCAAGCGTCTGGACGACCGGCACGCCGAGCTCAAGTCGATGCACACCCTCGAGGCGGAACGGCGACGGGGGGTGGGCCGGGCGATCGTCGAGCACATCTTGGTCTTTGCCCGGGCGCAGGGCTTCGAGCGGGTCAGTCTCGAAACCGGGACCATGGAGGAGTTCGCTCCCGCCCGCTCCCTGTACCGGCAGATGGGCTTCGAACCGTGCGAACCCTTCGGTGACTACCAAAAGAGCCCGTACAACACGTGGATGACGATGGAGCTGGCTGAGCGCAGGGCCGGACGGGCGAGCCCGTGAGTCCCGTGTACCGCGCCGAGACGACCCCTGCCCTGACCGGGTCGAACCCGTGGGTCAGACGGGCCGTCCGTTCTCACACCAGGCGTTGGCCGGAACGCCCTGGCACGGATCGTTCATCGTGGGGATGCCCGACGTCGGCATGGGCTGCATCTCGACCCCCGTGCCCTGGGGGTAGCTGGCGCCGGCGGGGCAGGTGCCGAACCCCGTGTCACAGAGGACCTGGTTGAAGAGGGCGCCGCCGGTGTTGGCGGCCGTCGTGAGCGTGCCGTCGCACGTGGGCTGGGCGGCCTCGAGGTCAGCCGGGGCGCTCCCGTTCGGGTAGGTGTTGTCCCGGAAGCAGTTGCGCGGCTGGTTGCCGGCCACCGTGATCTGCCCGAAGTCGGCGTTCGTCGGGTTGCCGAAGTACCCGTTGTGGCTGAACGTGTTGTGGAGCAGCGCGTCGTTCATGGGGTCGTAGACGCAGCCGAAGCCACTGATCTCGACGCCACCGGTGCCCGTGCAGCTCTGGTGGTACTCGGGCGGGTTCGAGTCCGGGTAGGGCACGAACAGGATCCCCCAGGCGCCGTTGTCAGCGAAGGTGTTGTCCATCACGGTGTCGTTCCGGCCCCCCGAGAGCGTCATCCCGGTGCCGGTCGGCCCGGCCGCCGCACCCCCGGACCTCGGCGTGTTGGGGTTGTTGTTGTCGTGGATGTAGTTGTGCCAGAAGACCCAGCAGGACCGGGTGTGGGTGATCGGGCTGGTGGCGCTGCCCGGGCAGTTGCCGTCCTGGGGAGCGGGCGGGTCGCCCTGGATCTGGGTGTTGGTGTCGAACCCGTCCTCGTTCTTGTCGAACTGGGAGTTCTCGACGACGATCTGGCCGCCCGAGTTGGTCCCGGAGTAGCCGAGGGCGTTGTTCTCCATCCAGGCATGGTTGATCGTCATGTCGCAGACCTGCTGGCAGGCCCCGACGTACATGCCCGAGTCGTTGAAGTTGTTGGCGTAGAGGTAGTTCCAGAGGCCGGGTCCGTGGGCGTTGGACGAGAAGATCCCGTACTGGGCGGCCGAGTCCTCGTTGGCGTAGAAGGTGGTCGTGGCGGTGAGGTAGCTCCCCTCGTAGCCGTCAAGTCCGATCTTCCCGGAGTCGGCCCCGCCGTTCCACCAGATCTCGTTGCCCGAGGCCTCCGTCCCGGCGAGGAAGTTGCAGACGGTGAGGTTGTCGATGCTCACGTCGTCGGCCTTCCACACGACGATGCCGTTGCGGCCGACCGGCTTGCCGTCCGAACCGGTCGTGCCGTACTGCTGCTCGCTCGGTGACGACGTGCAGGGGGTCGAGGTCCCGGCCTTCGTGCCGTCCACGATCACCTTCGAGCGGCTCATCCCCCGGAGGTGCAGGCCGGACTTGGTGATGAGCACGCCGCCGAAGGCCCCCTCGTGCAGGTTCGCCGACGGGTGGGTGAGGTCGTCGGTCTCGTGGTAGTCGCCCGGCGCGACGAGGATCCAGTCGCCCGACGAGGCGGCGTTCACCGCCGCCTGGATGCTCGAGTACTGGCCCCGGTGGCCGTCGAACGTGCCCACGAGGAGGACGTGGCCACTCGGGCCGCCCGTGCCCGACGATCCGCCCGAGCTGCACGCACTGAGGGTGGTCGCGCTCAACGTCAGGGCCCCCGCCACCAGCCACGCGCTCGACCGTCTCACGGTCCCCCTTTGGTGCCCGGCCGCCGGCCGTCCCGTGCCGGCGCGCCTGCTGTCTATCGAAGGTAGCCGGGACGAAGGACCACCGCTCCCGGTCAGTCGTCGAGCAGGTCGGGTGCCTCGCGCAGCTCCTGGCGGACCATGGCCTCCCAGAAGCCGTGGAACCCCTCACCGTCGCTCGCCTCGATGAAGCGCCGGAATTCGGCGGGCAGGGGGGAGTTGAGCGCGCCACCGGCGTTCCGGATGTAGGTGGCGTGCTGGCAGCGCTGCTCCAGCGCCACGGCCCGTTGGTGCACCGCCCGGGCCGAGCCGCCGAGCACGAAGACCCCGTGGCCCGCCAGCAGCGCGAGGTCGGCCCCGCCCATGAGCTCGACCGCCCGTCGGGCGGAGGCCGCGTTGTTGACCGCCCCGCCGTACTCGTTCACGAGGACGAGCTCGCCGCCGCCGAGGGACGAGCTCTGGTCCATCGGCGGGGGCACCTCGCCCATGTCCGCCCACACCGTCCCGAAGAGCGGGTGGTTGTGCATGGCCCAGGCCACGCCGGGGCGGAGCTTGTGCAGCTCGAGGTGGAGCGGGATGCCGAGGGGCGCCGGCCAGTCGCCCTCGACCACGTTGCCGTCGAGGTCGATGCGGATCACGTCCCGGGGCCGGATCTCGTTCCAGAGGAGGAGCCACGGGTTGCACAGGAGGGTGCCGTCGCCCAGGTTGAAGGTGATGTGCCCGGCGAGGTGGTCGTTGTGGCCCTCACGCCAGAGCGTGCGGGCCAGGAGGACGAGCTCCTCCTTCGGCCTGAGGTCCGGCAGCAGCTTCTCGGCGGTGGGCTCGAACGTCATGGCCAACTCCTCCTCCCGGTGCATCGGCGGCACCGGCCGTCGCTCGACGCTACCGACGCGCCGGTCGTCGCTCAATTGTTCGCCAGCCGGTCGGCGGCGAGGCCGCGACCGGTGCCCGGCGCGTGACCCCGACCTACGCTGGCGCCATCGCCGGCGACGGCGGTCAGCTGCGAGGCCGGAGACCACATGGACGGCGACGAGACGATCCGGGCCCACCCCGGCCCCGCGATGAGCGGCGACGCCCGCCCGCCGGCGCTCGAGGGGCTCCGTGTCCTCGACACGACCACCGGCATCGCCGGTCCGTACTGCACCAAGGTCCTCGCCGACGCCGGGGCCGACGTCGTGAAGGTGGAGGACCCGGCGGGCGACCCGCTCCGAAGCCAGCACGGCGGTGGCCTGTTCGAGTACCTGCACGCCTCGAAGCGCTCGGTGACGGGCGGCCTCGACCAGCTCGTGGCCGGTGCCGAGATCCTCGTCGTCGACGCCCCGCCCGACACCGAGCGGCTCTGGCGCGAGCACCCGTCGCTCGTCGTCGTCAGCATCACCCCCTACGGGTGCAGCGGGCCCTGGTTCGGGCGGCCCTGGACCGAGTTCACGCTGCAGGCGGCGTGCGGCTCGACCGGGTCGCGGGGCCTGCCCGACCGTCCGCCCATCACCGGCGGCGGCCGGACGGGTGAGTGGCTGGCCGGGACCTACGCCGCCCTCGGGGCCCTCGCCGCCTGGCGCTCCGCCGGGTTGACGGGGCACGGCGACCACGTCGACGTGGCCATCCTCGACTGCATGGCCGTGACGATGACCACCTACCCCTCGCTGTTCTCCTCGTTCGCCGGCTGGCCCCCGATGCGGGGGACGGGACGTTCGGTCGAGGTGCCGTCGATCGAGCCCAGCCGCGACGGCTACTTCGTGGTGACGACGAACAGCGCCCAGCAGTTCCACGACTTCCTGGTGATGATCGAGCGTTCCGACCTCTGCGACGACCGAGAGCTGGCCCTCGTGGTCAAGCGGTTCGCCCGGCGCGAGGAGTTCCTCGCCGCCGTGCACGAGCACACGACGAAGCGCACGACAGCCGAGCTCCTCGAGGAGGCGGCGAACTTCCGGCTGCCGGCCGGGCCCGTGCTCCACGGCGGCACGGTGACGTCCTTCGAGCAGTTCGTGGCGCTCGGAACCTTCGTCGGCGCGCCGTCCGGACGCTTCGTCCAGCCCCGGGTGCCGTTCAAGATCTCAGACGCCCCGCCGCGCCCGTTCGGACCGGCGCCGTCGGTCGGGGAGCACGACGGCCTCGTCGAGTGGCCACCGGTCGGAGGCGCGGCGCCCGACTCGGCACGGCGGCTCCCCTTGGAAGGCGTCCGGATCATCGACTGCACGGCGTGGTGGGCCGGGCCCGCCGCCACCCAGGTCCTCGCCTCGCTCGGGGCCGACGTCGTGAAGGTGGAGTCGACCCGCCGACCCGACCTGATGCGCATGGCGAGCACCAAGCCGCCGTCGGTCGACCAGTGGTGGGAGTGGGGGGCGCTCTTCCACGGGGCCAACACGAACAAGCGGGGCGTCACCCTCGACCTGACTCGCCCGGAGGGGGTGGCGGTCTTCGAGCGGCTGGTGGGCACGGCCGACGCGCTCGTCGAGAACTACACGCCCCGGGTGATGGAGCAGTTCGGGCTGGGCTGGGAGCGGCTGCACGAGCTCAACCCCGAACTGCTCATGGTGCGGATGCCGGCCTTCGGGCTGGACGGGCCGTGGCGCGATCGCACGGGGTTCGCCCAGACGATGGAGTGCCTGACCGGGATGGCCTGGCTCACCGGGTTCGCCGACGGGCCACCCGTGCTGCTCCGCGGGGCCTGCGACCCGCTCGCCGGGATGCACGCGGCGATCGCCACCCTCGTCGCCCTGGTCGACCGGGAGCGTCACGGGGGTGGGCGTCTCGTGGAGACGATCATGGTCGAAGCGGCGCTCAACGCCGCCGTCGAGCAGATCATCGAGTTCGGTCTCACCGGGACCGTGCTGTCGCGCGACGGCAACCGCGGTCGCGAGGCCGCCCCGCAGGGCCTCTACGCCTGTGCGGGCGACGACGAGTGGCTGGCCGTGTCGGTCCCCGACGACGCCACCTGGTCGGTGCTCGTCGAGGTGCTGGGCCACCCGGCCTGGGCCGACCGTCCCGAACTTGGGACCGAGGCCGGGCGGCGGGCGGCCCACGACGAGATCGACGCCGGGCTCGGGGCCTGGTCGTCGGCCCGGCCGGCCGAGGACCAGGCCGAGGAGCTCTCGAGGGCCGGCGTGCCCGCCGCCGTCGTCATCGCCGCCCGGGACATGGTGCACAACCCGCAGTTGTTGCACCGGCGGCTCTTCGAGACCGAGGACCATCCGGTCACCGGCCCCCACGAGATCCCGATCATGCCGTTCCGCCTGCGGGGGGTGCCCACCTGGCTCCGGCGCACGTCGCCCACCCTCGGTGAGCACAACGACGAGGTGCTGGGCGAGCTCGGGCTCGATCAGGAGGAGATCGTCCGACTCGTCGCCGAGGGTGTCGTCGGCGACCGGCTGGTCTCCGGCTAGGGGCTGCGGGCTCGTTCGCCGTCGGGCCGGGCCACGTATGCTGCGGTCATTCCGCCGCGTCACCGGAGCGTCTTGCCCGCGTGCTCGGGATCGTCTGAGGGGGCCTTGGCCATGAGGGTGTGCCGCCGCGCCCGTCGGCCGTCCGGGTGGCGACGCTGGGGCTTCGGCACGGTCCCCGTCGTGGTGGTCGTCCTCTCGCTCTCGAGCGCTTCGGCCGCCCGGGCCGCCCCGGCGCCGATCACGGTGGCCCTCATCACGTCGGTGACCGGGCCCGGCGCCTCGGAGTTCCAGACGACGCCGCAGGGCTTCCTCGCCCGCATCGACCAGCAGAACGCCGAGGGCGGGGTGCACGGCCACCGCCTCGTGCCCATCGTCATCGACGACCAGAGCAACCCCACGCTCACCCTGACCGCGGTGGAGGACGCCCTCTCCCGCGGCGCCTTCGGCATCGTCTCGGAGAGCCCCTTCATGTACAACGCCGCCCGCTACCTCCACGAGCAGGGCATCCCGGTCACCGGCGGCAGCTTCGACGGACCGGAGTGGGGCGAGCAGCCCTTCACGAACATGTTCGCCGCCGACACCGGGAGTGTGGACCCGAGCTACCCGGCGGCCAAGAGCGTGGGCCTCTTCTACCGCTCCCAC
>DATGZH010000041.1:0-12228 GCA_035297265.1 Acidimicrobiales bacterium
GAAGGCGAAGGCCACGATCACGAGGGCCGACGCCGGCACCGCTAGCAGCAGGAGCGTGACGAGGAGCTGGCGCAGGGCGTGGCCCCCCTGGTGCCAGCGGATGGCGGCCTCGGGGAGGAGGTAGCCCCCGAGGGCGAAGGCCCCGAAGACGATGGCCTTCGAGGCGACCGAGATGGCGGCGTAGGAGCCGGAGAGGTGCGGGTTCAGCTTGCCCATCACGATCACGTCGATGTTCTGGAGGAGCGCCAGGAGGGCGAGAGCGAAGAAGGCCGTCACGAAGTCGACGATGAGCTCGTGGCGCTCCCGCTCGGCTCCCGGAAGGGCACGGTGGGGCCGGAGCGAGGCGGCGAAGCGGCGCAACCGGGCCGTCCGGCTCTCGACCTCGGTCCGACCGACCTCGCCCCGGGCCTCTTCGACCTGCACCTCGGCCGCCCAGACCCGGTCGGCCCGCAGTCGCGCGTGCACCACCGTGGCCAGCTCGGCCACCAGGTAGCCGACGGCCGCGCCGGTCACCCCGAAGAGGGCGGCCAGGCAGAGCATGGCGACAGTGCGCACGCCCCCCTCGACAAGGAGGTTGGCCGACAGGTCGAGGTAGTTGCGGTGGGCCTGGAGCAGGCCGCGGTCGAGGGACAGCAGCACCCAGATGCCCCCGGCCATGAGGACGGCGTCGAGGCCGAGCGGGTGGTGCTGACCGAGGAGCGAGGCGAGCGCCGGGCCGCAGGCCACCACGACGAGGGCGAAGAGCACAAGCACCGTCGTGCCTTGGGCGTGCGCCCGTCGGGCCCAGTGCTGGACGACGTGAGCCTGGCCCTCCCCCCGCCACGCCGTCACCCGGCGCACCACGCCCACGATGACGGCCGAGCCGGGCATGGAGACGATCAGGAAGAGCCCGGTCAGCTGGGCCAGCTGGCCGTAGCCGCCCGTCGAGAGGATGCGGGCGAGGATGATGGTGACGACGACGTTGGCCCCGTTGGCGAGGAGCCCGGCGATGGCCAACGGTCCCGCCTGGAGCAGGCCGGCCCGCACCGTGTCCGCCTTGACGTCGCCCGCGGTCCCCTCCCCCGGCGGGGCCTCGGGCGGCAGCATGAGCTCGCCCCCGATCACCGGCACCGTCGACGTCGGGGCGAGCGAGAGTGCCCCGGGCACCCCTTCGAACGCCGCTTCGGCCGCCTCGACCGCGCTCACCTGGCCGTCGGGCCCGGGCTCGCCGTCGACCGGGCGCGAGCGGCTCATCTGCCCACCGTAGCGACGGTGTGCCGTCCCGCCCGGGCCGCGGCGAGCACACAGTCGGGCACGCCGAGCGGTGCGAACGGGCGGCGCTCGACCGCCGTGGTGCAGCGGACGAGCGTGCCGGCCGGCACCCGCAGCGGTCCGACCGCGAGGTGGATGGGCTGCCAGACCCAGGCGTCGTGCTGGTAGACCGGTGCCTCGCCGAGCACCTCGGTCATGAAGCCCGCCGCGTACTGCGGGTCGTTGCCCCGCTGGATGGGCGCCAGCCGCGCCGAGAGGCGCGGGATCACCACGGTGGTGGCCTGCCAGCCACGGAGCCCGCGGTGCACCGCAGCGAGCTGGGCCGGCGTGCCGGTGGGGAGCGGCCGGAAACCGATGGCGAGACCGGCGAGCAGGATGAAGGCCGGTTTCTCGGGCCCGGCCCGATCGGCCACCCCCTGTGGGCCCCCGCCGCCCACCATGGCGAAGTGCAGGTGGTCCTCGGCCTGCCAGGCCATCGAGGACTGGATGCCGCTGAACGGCGCCGGGTAGGCGAGGACGACCGAGTGGGACGGCAGGTGCTCGCCGGCCAGCGCGTACCACGTCGGGATGGTCACCGCCTCGGTCGTGAACGGGACGGTCGGCGCGATGGCCACCACCATCGGCACGAGGGCCACGAGGGCCGCCACCGCGGCCGCTCCCCAACCGACGGCCCGTCGGGCGGCCGGCGCCAGCTTCGAGAACGGGCTCCCCTGCGAAGCGCCGAGCGCGTAGGACCGGTCCACCACGATGGCCAGCATCACCGCCACCGCCAGGTAGGTGACGAGCATGAACCGCTGCTCGATCACGTCGGCCATGAGGGGCAGGTGCTGGAGGAGCTTCCAGGGGACGAAATACGGCCGTCCTACCCCGAGGGTGAGTGAGCCGGTGACGACAGCGAAGGCCCCGAAGAACCACAGCCGTCGGTCCTTGCGCCACACGCAGAGGCCGGCGAGCAGCACGCCGATGAGGCCCCAGCCGAGATAGGCGGTGGACCGCATGATCGGCCCGTAGTACCCGCCGAGCTGGATCGTCGACTGCCCGCTGCTCGAGGACCCGTCGACGAAGTCGCGCACGATGTTGCCCCCGATGGCGGGGATGTTGGCGCCGGGCCAGATGAGCCCCGAGAGGTGCGCCCGGCCGCGCAGCGCGTACCAGACCGGGTAGGCGAGGAGGAGCACCGTGGTGGCGAGCATCACCCCGAGGCCGACGAGCGCACCTGGCAGGCGGGCCCGGAGCTCGGCCCGGTGCGACACCAGGGCGTACCCGACGAGGAGGGCGACGCCGATCACCCCGGCCACCACCATGATCAGCACGGCCTCGGTGCTGATGAAGAACTCCGCCGCCACGAGGACGCCGGCCCCGATGGCGACGGGCACCGGGCGGCGACGCTGGCGCACGAGGAGCTCGTCGAGCGCGCCGAAGATGAACGGCGGTAGGACGAGCATCGCCATCATCAGGTGGGCGAACGCGAGGTTGTCGAGCATCATCGGGCTGAAGCCGTAGAGAAGGCCAGCCAGCCAGGCGGCCGGCGTGAAACGGACGTAGCGCCTGGCCAGCCAAAAGGCGCCGATGGCCGAGAGGGCTGGGGCGAGCGTCGACGCGACATTCAACGTGGCGACCGGGCCGAACAGGAGCGTGACCGGCGCCAGCGGGATCCCGATGCCGAGCACACTCGTGTTGGACAAGAGGTCGATCCCGCCGGGGTGGTAGAGGGCCGAGGAGTAGAGCGGGTTGTGGCCGTGCGTGAGGGCGTAGGCCGGCCACTCGATGAACCACAGGAAGAGGGCCGGGTCCCCGCAGCCGCAGGTGGTGGTGGCCGTCGGATGGGTGCTCCAGACGTGCCACCAGAGCAGGACCGAGAGGCCCAGATACGAGAGCCCGGCGACGAGGTAGGGCACGAGGACCGGGCGCCGGCGCCGGTCCCGGCGGACCGTCGAGGGCTCCCCGGCCGGCGGGGTCGCCGGCCCGACGTCTTCGGTGGCCTCGGCCGGGACCACCGTCTGGTCGACGCTCACCGCCCGCCCCGACCAGCCGTCCGCCGAGCCACTACCCCGAGGGGGTCCGGCGCGGCAGCACCGGGGCGTCCCGGCCCGTCCCGCCCGACGGCCGCTCGCTGTGCTCCTCGTGGTACTCCTGCTCCACGTTGACCGCCCAGATGTCGTGGTGGGCGCCGTGGATGTTCTCCACCGTGAGCATGGCCGTGTACATCGAGTGGTCCTGGTTGTTGTACTTGTGCATCCCGTTGCGGCCGATCGGGTGCACGTTCGGGGCGTGCACGTCGAGCCACTTCACGATGGTCTCGACGTTGGCCCGGTACTCGAAGTCGTAGTAGGGGTAGGCCTTGGGCACCCGCACGACGTAGCCGACCTCGACGTCGGCCGCCCGCACGAGGCCCAGCCGCTCGACCTCCTGCTTGCCCAGCTCGACCAGAGCCTCGTCGGGGCTCCCCCAGAGCTCGTCGCCCTCGAAGACGAAGTACTCGAGGCCGAGACAGGTACGGCCCTCCTTCACCATGTAAGGCGACCAGCGGCCGAAGTTCTGGATGCGCCCCACCTTCACGTCGGTGGCGTGGATGTAGATCCAGTTGTCCGGGAAGCCCAGCGCCTCGGGGATCACGAGGGCCACCGTGAGGAAGTCCCGGTAGTGGAGGTCCTTGCCGGCGGTGAGCACCTCGTCGGGGGGCGGCGGCTCGATCGCCGCCACGAGGTCGGCCATGGGCATCGTGGAGATCACGTGGGAGGCCGGCACCCACTCGGCGGCCGACCCCTCGTGGACCACGGTCACGCCCTCGGCCCGGCCGCCGGTCACGTGGATGCTCTTCACCGCGGTGTTGAGGCGGACCTTGCCGCCCCGGTGCTCGACGAGCTCGCAGCAGCGCTCCCACATCATCCCGGGCCCGTACTTCGGGTACTGGAACTCCTCGATGAGGCTCGTGATGTCCTTCTGGTTCCTCTTCGGCATGAGTGCGTTCAGCACCGCCTTGCCGAGGTCGAGGTTCTTCACCCGCTGGGCGGCCCAGTCGGCGGGCATGTCGGCCACCGGCACCCCCCAGACCTTCTCGGTGTAGGTCTTGAAGAACGTGCGGTAGAGGCGCCAGCCGAAGCGGGCCACCAGCCAGCCCTCGTAGTTGGTCTGGTCCTTCGGCGGGGAGATCCGGGCCCGGAGGTAGGAGAAGCCACAGAGGATGGCCTCGAGCAGCCCCAGGTTGCGCAGCGCGTTCAGCGCTTTCAGCGGGTAGTCGTAGAACTTGCCCTTGTAGAAGATCCGGCTCATGCGGGGCCGGGTCAAGAAGTCCTCGTCGGGCAGGATCTCGTGCCAGAGCTCTTCGACGGGGGCCACCTTCGTGAAGAAACGGTGGCCCCCGATGTCGAAGCGCCAGCCGTCGCGCTCCACCGTCCGGCTGATGCCGCCCACGACCGAGTCGGCCTCGGCCACGATCACGTCGTCGCCCGCCTTCACCAGCTGGTAGGCCGCGGTCAGACCGGCTGGGCCGGCCCCGACGACGACGACGACGGGCTCGGCGTCGTGGCCGGCGCCGCCCGGCCCCCCAACCCCTGTCGTCACCAGCTGGTCCTTCCTGTCCTCACCCACCACCGGCCGCGCTCGTCGGCGGACCCCGGGCATCGGGCGGTACCGGTCTCGGCGGGCCGCCGGATCGCTCGCTCGCCGAACCGGCCGGTCTCGAACGGCCTGCTCCGGGGCCCCATCCGCGCCCGAGGATAGTGGCTCTACCAGGCCGGGCGGGGCCTCACGGGTCTCCCGCCCGGCGGGTGCACGAGGGCCAGGTCAGGGCACGAGGATGTTGAGGAAGGCCAGGAGGGCGTAGAAGCCCATGCCCACCGCGGCCAGCACGAGGACCGCCCGCTCCATCCGAGGCCCGGTCAGCAGCGTGGCCCCGGCCACGACCAGCGGGAAGGCCGAGAGGGCGTAACGCTCGAAGGAGTCGAGGTTGGTCCCCGAGAGGGCGACCACGACCACCGCGGTGGCAAAGGCCCCGTAGGAGGCGGGGAGCCGCCACCAGCACACGACGAGGAGCGCCACGACGAGGAGGACCCAGGGCACGTGGAGGGCCGTGCCGAAGTGGTGGTGGACGAGGCCCGAGGCGTCGTGGATGAGCGTGTGGATCGGGTCCGACAGGCCGCCGTGGTGACCGGACTGGGTCTGGACCCGCAAGGGCCGGAAGAAGTCGCCTTCCGCCGCGGCCGACCAGCCGAGGAACACGCAGATGCCGGCCACCGGGGCGAGCGTGGCCACCACCGAGGCCACCCTCTCCCCGCCACCGGACCGCCGCCACCAGCGCACCGCCTCGACCGCCACCGCCGCGCCGAGCAGCACCCCCAAGGGCCGGGTGAGCGCGGCGAGAAAACCGAAGACCGCCGCGGCCGACCACCCGGCCACGGTGACGGGCCGCACCGCCGTCGTCGGCGACGATTCGTCGACCAGCGTCTCGGCCAGCGCGGCCCCCGGACCCTCCGCCGCCGTCGTCGCCCAGAACACGGTCGTGCGCGTCCGGAGCGGCTGTGCCGGCCGGATGGCGAGGAAGCAGGCCGTCGTGAAGACGAGCAGGGTGCCCTCGGCGTAGCCCATGACGAACACGAAGGCCGGGGGCACGAGACAGAGCAGCCAGACCGAGCGGCGGGCCAGGGCCTCGCCCCCCTCTCGGCGGACGAGGACGTAGAGGAGCGCCGTACCAACGAGCGACGAGAGATTGGCCAGGAACACGAGCGCCGCGCCGTAGCTGACGCCAGGCAGCACGGCGAGGGCCCGGGTGACGAGCGGGACGAGCGGGAAGAAGCGCAAGGACTGGTGGCCGAGGGCCACGTAGCCGTACTGGGCGATGGCCTTGTACCAGCCGGCGTCCCACCCGAGGAGCCCCTGGTGGGCCCGGTGCACCGCGCCCGGGCCGACCACGTGGGCCCGGTCCACGATGAGGTGGGCCATCACCACGGCGCCGATGACGATGGCCCGGGCCACGAGCCAAGCCGGCAGGACGGCCACGAGCGGTCGGGCGGCGCGCCGCAGGAGGTCGCTCGCCCCCGGCGCCGCGCCGTCGCTCACGGGGTGCTGGGCGAGGCGGAACCCGACGAGGCGGTCGGCGTCTCCGGGGCGAACTGGGTGAGCTCCATCGGCTCGTAGAAGTGCTTGGGCTCGAAGAAGACCCACTGGTGGCCGCCCCAGCCCGGCGTGTCGAGGAGGGTGCTCGCCAGCTGCTCGCACTCGGTCCCGAAGGGCTGGTACTCGGGCGCCCAGACCAGCCAGATGTCGTGGCCCTGGGCTTCGGCCTGGAGCTTGTGGGCGAAGGCCACCGGGTCCGTCGCCTGCACCACCTGCTTGTAGTCCACCCAGTCGACGTACTCGGGGCTCGTCCCCCGCGGGAACGTCACCTGCTCGTAGCGGCCGTTCGGCAGCAGCCGGTGCACCGAGGGGCCCAGCTGGTCGGGGCAGTAGGCCACCAGGTCACCCGGCTTGGCGTGCGCGTTGATGGCCGACGCCACCATCGGCGCCGCCGTGCGCTGAGTCCAGACGTTCTCGACGGCGACGCCGAGACCGCACACCGCGGCGACGGCCATGATCACCGCCCGTACCCGGACGTCGGCGAACGTGAGGGTGCCGAGGCCGATGAGGAGGAGCAGGGGCACGAAGGCGATGGCCGCGTACCGGGGCGAGAAGGCACTGCCGGTGGCGATGGCCCCGCCGATGGCGGCGAAGAGCGTCACTGCCACGACGAAGGACAGACCGCGAGCCGGGGACCGCGTCCGCAGGTCGAGGTCGATGTGGTTGCGCCCCCGGGCCAGGCCGAAGAGGGCGAGCGCGGCCACGACGAAGTAGATGACGGCGAGGAGCCGCCCCTGGTTGGTGCCGGCGATCGAGACGGTCGCCTGGTTGTTGGTGAAGCCGGTCACCGCGTTGATGAGGGCCCCGAAGTTGGGGGGCTGGGCCCATGGCGTGCCGGTGTGGCGCGACTGGAAGACGAAGGTGGGGACCCAGGGGATGAAGAGGATGACCCCGCCGACGAGGGCGCCGATGGCGTAGCGGGCCGAACGGCGCACAGCCTCGGCCCCGCGCCAGGCTCGCCAGACGAGCCACAGCCCGGTCGCCCCGACCAGGTAGAGCGCCCAGTACTGGGAGTAGAGGAGGGCCGCGGTCACGATACCGAGGGCAATGAGGTTGCCCGGGCGGGGGCGGCGCAGCACCCGTTCCAGGGCCACGAAACCGCACGCCGTGAGGAACATGACGAGCGAGTACATCCGGGCTTCGGTGGCGTAGTAGACGGCGAACGGCGCGGTGGCGAGGAGCACGAGGACGGCCCAGGCCGACCATCGGCCCGAGTAGCGCCGGGCCGCCACGTAGGCCACCGGCAGGGTGGCCACCGACAGCACGCCCGACAGGGCCCGCACGGCGTCGTTCGACGTCCCGAAGACCTGCATCCAGAAGTGGAGGAGCAGGTAGTAGAGCGGCGGGGCCCCGTCCCGGCGGAGGAGGACGTGCAGATGGCTCAGTGGCTGGCGGGCGATGTCGACGGTCAGGGCCTCGTCGAGCCACATCGCCGAGCGCGTCCAGAACCGCAGGACCAGGCCGAAGGCCACGACGAGGACGATGAAGACGATCGCCGCCCAGTGCCACCAGCCGGTCAGCTCGGACGGCGGCGGCGCCTCGGTGCGCCCTTCCGCCGCAGGCGCCGGCGGTTCCTCCGCCGGATCGGGGCGCGTTCCCTGGTCGACCGCCGTCGCGTCCATCCCGGGCATGGTACGCGAACGCGCTTGCGACCGGCGCTGGTCCGCCCGCCCGGACCCTGGCCGTCGACGCCGCGTAGTATGCGGCCACCAGGAACGATGCACGCGCTGGGGGGAGGCCGACGGCGTGGCGAAATACGTGGCCAAACGCTTCGTGGCGCTCGTAGCCATCATCTTCTTGGTCTCGCTCGGCGCCTTCTTCCTCGTCCACCTGCTCCCGGGAAGCCCCGTCACCACCATCCTCGGGCCGAACCAGACGCCTCAGAACCGGGCGCTCGTCCTCCAGCAGCTCGGCCTCGACAAGCCGCTCTGGCAGCAGTACTTCATCTGGATCAACAACGTGCTCCACGGGAACCTGGGGCAGTCCTTCATCACCCACACCTCGGTGTCGAGCATCATCACCACGGGCTTCCCCGTCGACATCGAGCTGATCATCTTCTCGCAGCTCATCGCCTTCGCCGTCGCCATCCCGCTGGCCATACGGTCGGCCCGACGGCCGAACAAGGCCTTCGACCGAGCCGCCTCGGGGTCGACGTTCGCCATGCTCTCCCTCCCCGCCTTCATCGTCGCCCCGCTGCTCGTACTCGTGTTCGCCGTCCATCTCCGCTGGTTCCCGGGCCCCTCTTCCTACGTGTCCATCACCCAGAACCTCTGGACGAACCTCCACACGATGGTGCTGCCGTCGGTGGTGATCGCTCTCGGCTCGATCGTGATCTACTACCGCCTCCTCCGCAACGACCTCATCGCCACGCTGCAAGAGGACTTCATCACGATGGCCCGCTCGAAAGGCCTCTCGGACCGGCGCATCATGTGGCGCCACGCCCTTCGGCCCTCATCGATCTCGCTCGTCGCCGCGGCCGGGATCAACATCGGCACCCTCATCGCCGGCGCCTTCGTCGTCGAGTACCTCCTGTCCCTCCCGGGCCTCGGCAACGACCTCGTGGTGGCGGTCAACCAGAGCGACTACGTCGTCGTCCAGAGCCTCGTCTTCGTCATCGCCGTGGCCATCGTCATCATCAACTTCATCGTGGACTTCCTGTTCGTCGTGATCGATCCGAGGATCGCCCGTGAGTGACCTGGACAGCCCCGCCGCCGGCGCCGCCACCGGTACCGACGCCCGCGCGGTGACGGCCGTCGCCAAGACCAGGGTCGAGGAGACCGCCGAGCCCGAGCTCGAGACGGCCACCGCGCTCGACGAGGAGGCTCCGGCCCCGAAGAAGAAGCTCGGCTGGTTCTTCTGGTTCTGCGTGGCCTGGGTGGTCATCGTGATCCTGGCCGCCGCCCTGGCTGACGTCCTGCCCCTCCAGGACCCGACCTACATCGGCATCTCGCAGAACAGCGGACCCAGCCTGGCCCACTGGCTCGGCACCGACGACCTCGGGCGCGACATCTTCTCCCGCCTGGTCCACGGCGCCTACGTCTCGGTCGTCGTCGGTTTCGGCTCGATCGCGATCGGGCTCGCCATCGGCGGCACCCTCGGCATGATCTCCGGCTTTCGTCGGGGACTCACCGACACGATCATCAACGCCGGCTCCTACGTGCTCCTCGCTTTCCCGGCCCTCGTGGCCCTCATCGCCATCGTCTCGTTCTGGGGCCACCAGCTCTGGAAGATCACCATCGTCATCGGGATCTTCAGCGCCCCGCTCCTCTTCCGGGTGATCAGAGCGGCCACGCTGCCCGTGGCCACGCGGGAATTCGTCCTTGCGGCGCGGGCCCTCGGCGCCAGCGACCGCCGCGTCCTCTGGCGCGAGGTGTTCCCCAACATCGCCCCCGCCGTCGTGTCCTTCGGGCTCATCGGGGTGGCGACGGTGATCGTGCTCGAGGGCTCTCTCGCCTTCCTCGGTATCTCGGTCAATCCCCAGATCCCGTCCTGGGGGAACATGTTGAACGAGGGCCGCTCCAACCTCACGACGAATCCCTGGATCACGCTCTGGCCGGCCCTCGCCATGTTCCTCTTCCTCCTCGCCCTCAACCTCATGGGCGACCGGCTGCGGCAGCACTTCGACGTGACCGAGGTCAAGTTGTGACACCCGACGGCCAGCCCCGCCACGGCCGCTCCCACCTGTCCCCTGACGACTACCCGTCCGAAGCCGACGAGGAGCGCGTCCTCCTCGAGGTGCGCGACCTGCGGACCACGTTCCGCACGGCCAGAGGGCCTCTCCGGGCGGTCGACGGGGTCTCGTTGTCCCTCGACCGCGGGAAGACCCTCGGCGTGGTCGGTGAGTCCGGCTCCGGCAAGACCGTCCTCTCCCGCTCGATCATGGGGCTCCTCCCCCTGCAGGGGGTGGAGCGCAGCGGATCGGTCCTCTTCGAAGGACGCGAGCTCGTCGGCCTCCCCCCCAAACAGCTGCGGTCGCTCTGGGGGGCCCGCATCTCCATGGTGTTCCAGGACCCGATGACCTCGCTCAACCCGGTGGTCCGCATCGGGCGCCAGATCACCGAGCCCCTTCGCGAGCACCTCGACATGGACAAGGCCGAGGCCAAAGCCACGGCCATCGCCCTCCTCTCCCAGGTGGGGATCCCCTCCCCCGAAGAGCGGTTCTCGGCCTACCCGTTCCAGCTCTCGGGCGGCATGCGCCAACGGGTGATGATGGCCGTGGCGCTGGCCTGCGCCCCGCGCCTCCTTCTGGCCGACGAGCCGACGACCGGGCTCGACGTGACGGTCCAGGCGCAGATCCTCGACCTCCTGACCTCGCTCCAGGAGGAGCGGAACATGGCGATGATCCTCGTGACCCACGACCTCGGCGTGGTGGCCACGAGGACCGACGACATCGCCGTCATGTACGCCGGCCACATCGTCGAGCAGGCGCCCACCAAGACGCTCTTCTCGGCGATGGCCATGCCCTACACCGAGGCCTTGCTCGAGTCGATCCCCCGCCTCGCCGACCCGAGCCACACCCGGCTCTCGGCCATCGAGGGCCGGCCGCCGAACCTGCTCTCGCTCCCCAAGGGCTGCCCGTTCTCGCCCCGCTGCCGCTATGCCAAGGACGTCTGCTTCGAGCAGCGCCCGCCGCTCGTCCCGGCGCCCGAGCCGGAGCACCTGTTCGCCTGCTGGTTCCCCCTCGGCGGCCGTCGCGGCCCGACCCCGGCCGCGTCGAGCGAGCCGGCGATGGACGGCGACCAGAGCGTCATCGACGGGCAGCGCGGAGCGTCGCCGGCGGCCAGCGCGCCGGCCGAGCAGTCAGCACCGTGAGCGAGACCGTCGCCGATCCGACGACCGATGGCGCCGGGCGCCGCCCCCTCCTCGAGGTCGACGACCTGTACGTCACCTTTCAGCGGGGCCACCAACGGGTACAGGCGGTGGCGGGTATCTCCTTTTCCATCGCGGAGGGCGAGACCCTCGGCCTCGTCGGCGAATCGGGCTGCGGCAAGTCGACGACCGGCCGGGCCATCGTCCAGGTGCAGCGGCCGACCTCGGGCGCCATCCGGTTCGACGGCACCGATCTGACGACCCTCTCGCGCTCGGACCTCCGTCAGTCTCGCACCAGCATTCAGATGATCTTCCAGGACCCGGTGTCCTCGCTCAACCCTCGGCGCCGGGTCCGCGACATCGTGGCCGAGCCGCTCGACATCTGGCACCGGGAGACGGGTGAGGCGCGAGCCAAGATCGTGGCCGACATGCTCGAGGCCGTGGGCCTGGAGCCTGCGGTCGTGGGCGACCGTCGGCCGCGTGAGTTCTCCGGTGGTCAGTGCCAGCGCATCTCGATCGCCAGGGCCCTCGTCCTCCAGCCCAAGGTGCTCGTGTGTGACGAGATCGTCTCGGCGCTCGACGTGTCGGTCCAGGCTCAGATCCTGAACCTTCTGGAGGACGTGAAGTCACGCTACGGGCTGACCGTGCTCTTCATCGCCCACGACCTCGCGGTGGTGAAGAACGTGAGCGACCGGGTGGCCGTCATGTACCTCGGCAAGCTCTGTGAGATCGCCCCGGCCGACGTCCTCTACGAGGCGCCGGCCCACCACTACACGAGCGCCCTCATGGCCGCGGTCATCGAACCGGACCCCGAGGCCCCGAGGAAGCCCGTGGCCGTGAAGGGCGAGCCGCCGAGCCCCATCAACCCGCCGTCGGGCTGCCGGTTCCGGACCCGCTGCCCGAGGGCCGAGACCCGCTGTGCCCGGGAGGAGCCGGTCCTGCGCCAGATCGCCGAGGGGCACACCGTGGCCTGCCACTTCCCGCTGGTCGGGCCGCTCGCCCCAGCGCCGGCGACGGCGGAGAGCCGAGCCAACGGGCCGGCGCCTTCGTCGA
>DATGZH010000042.1:0-204338 GCA_035297265.1 Acidimicrobiales bacterium
ACTCGATCGGGCCGATCGAGGGTGCCGGCCGGCGGGGACACCCCGCGAAGCCGGCGGCCCTTGTCCTCCTCCCCACCAGGGAGCTGGCGGTGCAGGTGCATGCCGTGATCGCACCCCTGGCGGCGACGCTGGGCCTGCGTATCGCCGCGGTCTACGGCGGTGCGGAGATCGATCGTCAGATCGCCCTGTTGCGCGCGGGAGTGGAGGTCATTATCGCCACCCCCGGCCGACTCATCGACTTGGGTGACCGCGGCGAGCTGTCGGTGGCCGACGTCGAAATCCTGGTGCTCGACGAGGCCGACCGGATGGCCGACATGGGCTTCATGCCCCAGGTCGAGTGGGTGTTGCGCCGGCTCGGCCGGGCCCACCAGACCCTGCTCTTCTCGGCCACCCTCGACGGGGCGGTCGACGGTCTCGTCCAGCGCTACCTGGCCGACCCGGTGCA
The DNA here is from genome assembly GCA_035297265.1 of Acidimicrobiales bacterium. GTDB lineage: Bacteria > Actinomycetota > Acidimicrobiia > Acidimicrobiales > RAAP-2 > DATGZH01. Next base: position 446 of record DATGZH010000042.1, read on the forward strand.
CTACGAGGTGGCCTCGCCCCAGCAGACGGTGGCCGCCATGGAGCACCGCTTCATCTCGGTCCACCAGATGGACAAGGTGAAGGTGGCCGCGGCCATTACCCGGGGCGTCGACAAGTCGCTCGTCTTCGTGCGCACGAAGCGCGGCGCTGACCGGCTGGTCGAGCAGATCCGGGCCGAGGGCGTCCGGGCCGCCGCCATCCACGGGGACCTGCGACAGTCCAACCGGGAGAAGGCCCTCGCCGACTTCCAGTCGGGCAAGCTCCCGGTGCTCGTGGCCACCGACGTGGCCGCCCGGGGTCTCCACATCGAGGGGGTCGACGTGGTGATCCACTACGACCCGCCCGAGGACCACAAGGCCTACCTCCACCGCTCGGGCCGGACGGCCCGGGCGGGCGAGGCTGGCGTGGTGGTCATGCTCTTACTGTGGAACCAGGCGGTCGAGGCCGAGGTGATCCAGCGGCGACTGGGCCTGCGGATCCCGATCGTGGAGATGTTCTCGAACGACTCGCGCCTGGGAAATCTGGCCGGATGGACGCCTTCGCCCGACGAGAGCGTCCTCTGACCCAACCATGACCGACGCGGCGCCGAGCCTCGAGCTCTACGTTCCGGACGGACGGATCCAAAAGGCGCTCGTCGTCACCGCCCACCCCGACGACGTCGATTTCGGGGCGGCCGGCTCGGTGGCCACCCTCACGTCGGCCGGCGTCGAGGTGGCCTACTGCATCGTCACCGACGGCGACGCCGGCGGGTCGGACCTGACCATGCCCCGGGCCGAGATGGCGGCCATCCGTCGCCGGGAGCAGACGGCCGCCGCCGCCCAGGTGGGTGTCCACCAGGTGGAGTTCCTCGGGCACCCCGACGGCCGACTCACCCTCACGCTGGAGTTGCGCCGCGACGTCACGAGGGTCATCCGCCGCTTCCGCCCCGATCTCGTGATCACCCAGAGCCCCGAGCGCGACTTCAGCCGCATCTTCGCCAGCCACCCCGACCATCTCGCCGCCGGTGAGGCCGCGGTGTGCGCCGTCTACCCCGACAGCCGGAACCCCTTCGCCCATCCGGAGCTGCTCGAGGCCGAAGGTCTCGAGCCCCACACCGTGGGCGCGCTCTGGATGATGGCCGGGCCGACGAGCAACCTGGCGGTCGACACGACCGCCAGGTTCGAACGCAAGGTGGCCGCCCTCCAGCAGCACCGGAGCCAGGTCGGCGAGGGGGAATGGATCGACAAGCGGCTCCGGGAGTGGGGCGAGCTGACCGCGGCGGCCGCCGGGCTCCCGGACGGCTCGATCGCCGAGTCGTTCCGGGCCGTCGCCACCGGCTAGAGCGACACTCGTGCCCGGGGTGGGCGACGGGCCACGGTTCCTCGTCATCCAGCACGCTCGCCACGAGGGCCCCGGGCTCCTCGCCCTGGCCCTCGAGTCGGCTGGCATCGCCTGGACGGTCTGCCAGCCGCGGGGCGGTGACACCCTGCCATCGGCGACGGAGCTCGACGGGGTCGTCGGCGTGGCCGCGCTCGGCGGCCCGATGGGCGTCTACGACACCGCCCGCTACCCGTGGCTCGCCGACGAGCGCGAGCTGCTCCGAGTGGCGGTCGATCGGGACCTCCTCGTGGTCGGGGTCTGCCTCGGAGCCCAGCAGCTGGCACTGGCGCTCGGGGCCGAGGTGTCGATGGGCTGTGAACCCGAGGTCGGCGTGGGGGAGGTCCGACTGACCGAGGACGGCCTGGCCGACCCGGTCCTCGGGCCGGCGGGCGACCCCCTGCCGTGCGTGCACTGGCACGCCGACACCTTCGACCTGCCGGGCGGCGCGGTGCGGCTGGCCGGCAACGAACGGTTCGTCAACCAGGCGTTCCGGGTGGGGGAACGGGCCTACGCCCTGCAGTTCCACGTCGAGGTCGACGAGGCCCTCGCCGGGGCCTGGGCCCCCCACCTACCGCCGGGGGTCGAGCTCGCCGCGAGCGACCGGTCCCCCGCCGAGCGGGCCGGCCGCGGCGTCGTCGAGCGGCTGGTCGGCCTGGCTGCCGGCTGAAGCCGCCTCACTCCACCCGTAGCAGCGAGGCCGTGGGGACCCTGGCGGCCCGACGCCCTGGAACGAGGGCGACGAGGTTGGCGAGGACGAGGGCGCCGACCGCCACGAGGACCACCTCGGGCACGGGGACCGTCGGCTTCGGCACGGCGTCGATCTGGCGGGCAAACAGGCTCCAGAGCGAGCGCCCGAGGGCGATGCCGAGCGGCAGTCCCACCACGAGACCGACGACCGCGGCCACCGACGCCTGCCAGAGCACGACCGACGCCAGCTGACGGCGGGCGAAGCCGAGGGTCTTCAAGAGCGCCAGCTCTCGTCGGCGCCGCCGCACCGAGGCCAAGAGCGTGAGGCCGAGGGCCACCACGGCCCCCGCGGCGAGGCCCACCGCGAGCACGGTCGGCGTGTTCCCCATGGCCCGGTAGTTGACGATCTCGGCGGGTTGCTCCACCCCGACGACCGTGAACTTGCCACCGGCGTTGGGGTCGGCCTCGACGACCCGATCGCTCTCGCGGGCGATCCGCTGCAACGACGCCAGTCCGGCCGCCGGGGTCACGCCGGGGCGGAGGGCCACCGCGACGAGGGGTGGGCCGTTCAGGTTGGGGTCCGAGGAGCGCAGCGCCCGAGCCATGGCCGGCGGTTCGATCCCGGTCGGGATCAGGGCCCCCGTCCCCATGGAGGTGTTCTCTTCGCCGTTGTTGCCGATGGCCGGCAGGGTGGCCGTGCCGACGATCTGCATTCTCGTCGGCGGCACGAAGACGGGTCCGTTCCTGGGGTTGCCGTAACTCACCACGACGGTCCCACCGATCTTCTGGTGGAGTTGGGCGAGCGTCGCCCCACCGAGCACGATCTGGCGGTTCCCTTCCACCGTGTGTCCGGAGAGGATGGGCGGTCCCAACGCTGAGCCCGCATTCGTGAGCAGGATCGGGACGGTCTGCCCGTCGATCTGGGCGTTGGCGAAGTTGAACCCCGTCCAGGCGGCGACGTCGTGGTCGTGGGCCAGCAAGCGCAACGTCGCCGGCGGCACGTTGCCTCCCCCGACCTGTTCGATGGCGTAGTTCCAGTTCCACCCGTAGAGCTGGGGCTGCGAGACGAGCGTGTGCAACCCGCTGCCGAAGGTGAGGGTCGTGACCACGACGGCGACCGCCAGCGCCGCCCCGAGCATGGCCGAGCCCACCGGCACGGCGTCACGGCCCCGTCCCCGCTCGACGGCGAAGCGGATGCCGGCCACCGCCGGCGCGGGCAGACCGAGCCGCACCGCGCCGTTCGCCACCCTGGAGGCGCTCTCGGCCCGCTCTGTCTGCCGAGTGGTCCCCCGGGGCGGGACGACGGCATAGGCGAGGGCCGTGGCCACCGCCCCGAGGCCGATGACGATGACGCCGGCGCCGGCGAGGAGGACGGTCCAGTCGAAGTCGAAGCCCGGCGAAGAATCGACCTGGCGCACCGCGCCGATCGGCGAGACGGGCGACAGCGCCACGCAGGTCAGGACGGCGAGCATGGCGCCCACGACGGTGGCGACGAGCGGACCGACGAGGCAGTCGACCAGGATCATCTTCTGCGGGGCCCCGAGCGCTCGGAGGACCTCGAGCTCCCGCCCGCCCGCCCGGACCGCCCGGCTGATGGCCTGGACGGCGATGAAGAAGGCGGCCAGCGCGGCGATGACACCGAAGGCGCCGAGGGCGATGGTCTCGGGCCGGATGGCCCGCTGCACCTGGCCCTCGACGACCGATGTCACGTGGAAGTTGTACGTGGAGTCCGGCGGCACCACCCTGATCACCTCGCGCTCGACGGCCGCGACGTCGGCCGCACCACCGTCGAGTCGCAACTCGTACTCCGCGTAGCCGGCTGCCCCCTCTCGCAAGAGACGGTCGGTGAACGCCGGTGAGAAGACGACGAACGTCGGGTAGCTGTCGACCGCGTCCCGGATGACCTGGGGGAAGGCCACGATGCCCACCAGCCGAGCGTCGATCCGGGCCACCGGCGGCACCGTCGGTGGCCCGGTGGAGCTAAAGGCGGCGGCGAAGGTGTACCCACCGATCGGGATGACCTGACCGACGTGCCACCCGAGGAGCCGGGCCGCCGAGGCGGAGGCGACCATCTCGTCCGGGTGGCCCGGCTCGGGCAGACGGCCCTGGTCGGCGATGAGTCGGTCCTGCGAGACGAACATGCCGTTGACCGGCCCGACCGTGTTCACCTCGTTCTCGGCGATGGGCAGCGAGAGCTCGGGGTGGCCGCTGCGACTCAGCGGGAGGGCGATGAGGTAGACGATGGCCGCCACCCGCCGGACGTGCGGCAGGCGGGCGAGCTGACGGGTGATGGCCGGGTTGTAGAGGCCGAGCGTGGGGCCGGTCGGGTAGATGGTCACCTGGAGGTCCGAGGCACGGGAGGCGGCGAGGTAGTTCGGGAAGGCCGAGGCGGTGCGCCGAGCGCCGACGATCGCCCCCATCCCGAGCCCGCCGACCAGCCCGACCAGCAGCACGATCGTCAGGTACCCGCCGAACCGTCGACGGAACGTACGCCGGTACCGGTACCAGGCGACCTCCGAGACCGCCCTCCTCATGCGCCTCCCCCCGCGGATCGTGCTCGCCGCCCGTCCGCTCGCCTGGGAACCGACGCCGGCTCCACCTCCGAATTCTGGCGGCGCCACGGACGGGGGCCAAGGTAGTCAGCCACCGAGCCTCCGGGGTGGCACCACCACACGCCCGTGTGGAAGCCGTGGGTCAGGCCAGCAGCTCCTCGTAGACGGCCTGGATGGGCGCACTGGGCGAGACGCCGAGCTCGTCGCGCAGCGTCGTCGAGACCTGGGTGTAGACCCGCAGCGCCTCGGCCACGTTGCCCTGCCTGGCGAGCGCCCGCATCAGGAGCTGGTATCCGCTCTCGCGCAGGGGAGCGAGCTCGATGAGCTGCCGGGCCGAACGTACGGCGGCGGGTAGCTCGGTGCCGCCGAGCTCAAGTCCCGCCGTCCCGTACGTCTCGAGTGCCCGCAACCGGACCTCGCCGAGGAATCGGCGCTGCTCGTCGATCCACGGTCCCTCCTCGCCAGGGAGGAACTCCCGCTCGGCGACCAGGAGCGCGACGAGCGACGGTCCCCAGGCCTCCTTCCACCCGCCGAGCGCCACCCTCGACTCGGCCCGGTGGACGGCCTCGCCTGCCACCTCCACGTCGACCATCACGCCGTCGCCGAGGAGGAGGCGCACGTTGGAACGACCGTCGAAGGCGTCGGTCCCGAGCACCCGGCGGAGCTTGGAGAGGAGCGCGTTGAGGGCGCTCGCCGCGCCGTGCGGCGGGTCGTCCGACCAGAGCGCCGCCACGAGCTCGTCCCGGCTGCTCGGTCGGTGTCGGTGGAGGACGAGGTAGCCGAAGAGCCGCCGTCCCTGCGGCCCTGGCAGCTGGCGCTCGAGGCGCTGGCCGCTCCGTTCGACGATCATCGGGCCGCAGAGCTGCACCCTCGTCGTCGGCTCGGGCTCCAAGGTCACGCCAACATTGTGGCAGTAGCGTTCGACGTCGACGAGGGAGGTGCGCCGTGGCCAGGATCATCCGGTGTGAGTGCGGGTACGTGGCCCGGGGGACCACTGACGACGAGGTGATCGACACGATCCGCGGCCACATGCGCACCGACCATCCGACGCTCCTCGACACGGTGGGCCGCGAGGACTTGCTCGGCTGGATCCAGGTCGAATAGCCGACGACCCGGGGAGCAGCTCTTCGTCGCCACCTTCGGGCTCGTCCCCGGCGCCTGGTGCTGGGAGCTTCTCGACCCCGAGCCGGAGGGCTGGGGGCGCGGGCGCCGACCGTCGACCTCCCGGCCGAAGACCCGACCCGGAGGCTTCGGCCCACGTCGCCGCGCCCGAGGCCTTCGCCGGTGCCAGCGGGGACCTCGTCGTCGTGGGCCACCCCCCGAGGTCCGAGGCGTCGAGCCGGTCGAGCTCGAAGCGGGCCACGCCCCGTTGCCTTCGGTGTCCGGGGCCCCGGCCGAGGCCCTGCTCGAGACCTGAGGTGCGCCAAGGTTCCGCCAAGGTCACGCCAACCGGTCCGTCGTACAACGGCCTCCGGTGAACCCCTCGGTCCCGAGGGGGAGAACGAGAGGAGGCCGGCCATGACCGCGACGGTGCACGTGACAGAGACCCAGCGGGCGTCGGGGGACGACGTGCTCGTGACGGCGGAGTGGTTGGCGGCGCATCTCGGGGATCCGGACGTCCGGGTGATCGAGGTCGACGTGAACCGCCGGGCCTACGAGGAGTGGCACATCGAGGGCGCCGTGCTCTGGGACATCTACACCGAGTTGAAGGACGGTGACTACCGGCCGGTCGACGGACCCACGGTGGAGGCGCTCGTCGCCCGCTCGGGGATCGGACCCGCGACGACGGTGGTGTGCTACGGCTACGCGCCGGCGTTCGGGGTGTGGCTGCTCAGGCTCCACGGCCACGATGACGTCCGCCTCCTGGACGTCGACCGGGCCACCTGGCGGGCCGAGGGCTGGCCGACGACCGCCGAGCTCGCCGCTCCGGCGCCCCTCGACTGCCGGGGAGCGGTCGAGCGACCGGGGTTGAGGGCGCGAAGGGACGACGTGATCCGGGCGGTCTCCGACGGGGGCACCACCCTCGTCGACGTCCGCACCTCGGCGGAGTTCCTGGGCGAGTGCTTCTGGCCCTCGGGCGGCTCGGAGCCGGACGGCCGGGCGGGCCACGTGCCCGGAGCGCGCCATGTGCCGATCGACGGCCTCTACGACGGTCGGGGCGCGTTCAGGAAGCGGGAGGAACTGGCCCGGGTCTTTGCCCTCCTCGACCTGGACGGCGACAGGCCGCTCGTCACCTACTGCACGATCGGCGGCCGGGCGACGACCGCTTGGTTCGTCCTCACCTACCTGCTCGGCCGGGACCGGGTGGCCGTCTACGACGGCTCGTGGGCCGAATGGGGCCGCGACTCGAAGAACCCGGTCGAGACCGAGGTGGCCCAGGGCTGACCCCGCCGCCACCCGGCAGGTGACGCCGTCGCGCCCGCCGCGTCAGGTTCCCGCCGCGGGACCACTGAGCCCCGACGAGACCACTGACCGACAAGGAGGTCCACGATGTCCCAACTGCTGCGCCTGAGCCTCGACAGGCCCAAGGAGCCGCCCGGATGGCCGGCGCGAAGCCCGCGTCGTCGTCAACTGGCGGGGCTTCGCCGACGACGCCAACGCCGCTGAGGAACCCGGTCCGTCCGCCCGATCCGACCGGGCGGGCGCTCAGCCGGCCAGCTGGCGCAGCACGTACTGGAGGATCCCGCCGTGGCGGTAGTACTCGGCCTCCATGGGGGTGTCGATGCGCACCCGGGCGGTGAACTCGACCTTCTGTCCGTCGTCGGCCTCGGCCGTGACCGTCACCTCCTTCGGGAGCCCGCCGCCGGTCATCGCCTCGAGCCCGGCCACGCTGAAGCGCTCCGTGCCGGTCAGCCCGAGCGACGAGGCGGACTCGCCCGAGCGGTACTGGAGCGGCACCACGCCCATGCCGATGAGGTTGGAGCGGTGGATCCGCTCGAAGCTCTCGGCGAGCACGGCCCGGACCCCGAGGAGGAACGTGCCCTTGGCCGCCCAGTCACGCGACGAGCCGGTGCCGTACTCCTTGCCGGCCAGGACGACGAGCGGCACGCCCTCGTTGCGGTAGCGCTCCGCCGCCTCGTAGACCGAGGTCTCCTCGCCGTCGGGGAAGTGGCGGGTCACCCCGCCCTCGGTCCCCGGGGCCAACTGGTTGCGCAGGCGGACGTTGCCGAACGTGCCGCGGATCATCACCTCGTGGTTGCCTCGCCTCGCACCGTAGGAGTTGAAATCGACCGGCTGGACGCCGTGCTCGACGAGGTAACGCCCGGCCGGCGAGCCCTGCGGGATCGAGCCGGCCGGCGAGATGTGGTCGGTGGTGACGCTGTCTCCGACCATGACGAGGACCCGGGCCCCGTCGACATCGGTGACGGGGGCAGGCTCCTTGCCCATGCCCACGAAGAACGGTGGCTGGAGCACGTAGGTCGAGCTCGGGTCCCAGGCGAAGGTCTCGCCGCTCTCGACGGAGATGCTCTGCCAGCGCTCGTCGCCGTCGTAGACCGCCCCGTAGCGGGTGCGGAACATCTCCCGGCTGAGCGAGGTCCTGATGACGTCGGCCACGTCGCGTTCGGTCGGCCACAGGTCGGCCAGGTGGACGGGCCGGCCGTCGGTCCCCATGCCGAGGGGCTCGGTGGTGAGGTCGATGTCCACGGTGCCGGCGATGGCGTAGGCCACGACGAGGGGCGGTGAGGCGAGGAAGTTGAGCTTCACGTCGGGGTGGATGCGACCCTCGAAGTTGCGGTTGCCCGACAGCACGGCGGCCACCGAGAGGCCGCCGACCTTGACGGCGTCGGAGAGCCCGTCGAGGAGCGGCCCCGAGTTGCCGATGCAGGTCGTGCAGCCGAAGCCGACCAGGTAGAAGCCGAGGTCCTGAAGCGGGGCCAGGAGGTGGGCCCGCTCGAGATAGTCGACGACGACGCGCGAGCCGGGGGCGAGCGAGGTCTTCACCCAGGGCGCCACCTTCAGCCCCCGGGCCACCGCCCGCTCGGCCACGATGCCGGCGGCCACGAGCACCTGGGGGTTCGACGTGTTCGTGCAGCTGGTGATGGCGGCGATCACCACGTCACCGTCGTGGAGCTCGCCGTCACCGGCCACCGGTGCGGCGGCCGGTGACCGGTCGATGGCCTTGGCCACCGCGGCCTTGGTCGCTCCGAGGGCCACCCGGTCCTGGGGCCGGGACGGGCCGGCCAGGCTGGGCTCGACCGTCGAGAGGTCGAGTTCGACGAGCTCCGAGTAGACGGCCTCGTCCCCTCCGGCCTCGTGCCAGAGTCCCTGCTCCTTGGCGTAGGCCTCGACGAGGTCCACGTGCTCGTCGGGGCGGGCCGTGAAGCGCAGGTACTCGAGCGTGGCCTGGTCGATGGGGAAGATCGTGCACGTCGCCCCGTACTCGGGCGACATGTTCCCGATGGTGGCCCGGTTCTCGACGGGCACCGAGGCCACGCCCGGGCCGAAGCACTCCACGAACTTGCCGACCACGCCGTGGCGCCGCAGCAGCTCGGTGATCGTGAGCACGAGGTCGGTGGCCGTCGTCCCCTCGGGCAGCTCGCCGGAGAGGCGCAGCCCGACCACCGGCGGCAGGAGCATCGAGAGCGGCTGGCCGAGCATCGCCGCCTCGGCCTCGATGCCGCCGACGCCCCAGCCGAGCACGCCGAGACCGTTCACCATCGTCGTGTGGGAGTCCGCGCCGACGAGGGTGTCGCAGTAGGCCCGGCCGTCGTCGGTGGCGAACACCACCTGGGAGAGGTACTCGAGGTTCACCTGGTGGCAGATGCCCGTCCCCGGCGGGACCACACCGAAGCGGTCGAAGGATCCCTGGGCCCAACGCAGCAGCTGGTAGCGCTCCATGTTGCGCTGGTACTCGATGTCGACGTTCTCGGCGTAGGACGTCGGGCCGCCGGAGCGCTCGGCGATGACCGAGTGGTCGATGACGAGCTCGACGGGCACGAGCGGGTTGATCCGGGCCGGGTCCCCGCCGAGGCTGCGCAGCGCGTCTCGCATCGCCGCCAGGTCGACGACGCCCGGCACCCCCGTGAAGTCCTGCAGGAGCACCCGTTCCGGGGTGAACGCGATCTCGTGGGCGTCGTCGTGGCTCTTGGCCCGTCGGGCCCAGTCGGCCGTGGCCACCACGTCGTCGGCGGTGACCCGCAAGCCGTCCTCGTGGCGGAGCAGGTTCTCCAGGAGGACCTTCACGCTGTAGGGGAGCCGGGCCACGTCGTGGCCGGCCCCGAGGGACTCGGCGCCGAGGTGGAAGATCTCGAAGTCCCGGTCGGCGACCGTGAGGGTGGTGCGGGCCCCGAAACTGTCGGGATGGCCCGAGGAAGAAGAGGTCATGAGGCCATTCTGCCCGCTCAGGGCGGTGGGCGAATCGGGGCTCCCGGGGTGTCGCCAGCTGGCGCATCGGGTCTGCGAGAATCGCTCCTGGTGCGCGCCTTCCAGGGTTCTCGGCGCCCGGTCGCGACCGTGCTCGGGGTGCTGTTCACGCTCGGCGCGACGGTCGTGGCCGCGCCTGCCGCCACGGCTGCCCCCCCACCTCGGCCACCGGGCACCGTGGCCGTGCCGCGTCCCTTTGTCTACCCGGGTGGCGGCGTGTTCAGTTTCGGCGACGCCGGGGTGTCGGCGCCGGCGGCGCAGCTGCGAGCGGCCGCCCTCTCGACGCCGATGCCCGCGCCCGTGGTCGCGATGGCTGTCACCACGGACGGGAACGGCCTCTGGCTGACCGGGGCGGACGGCTCTGTCTACACACTGGGCGACGCCGTGGCCTACGGATCGCTGTCCCAGTTCAACCTCGTCGGGCCGATCGTGGCCATGGCCCGCACCCCCGACGACAAGGGTTACTGGCTGGTGGCCATCGACGGTGGCGTCTTCGCGTTCGGCGACGCCAACTACTACGGCTCGATGGGTGGCCGCCCGCTCAACGAGCCGATCGTCGGCATGGCCCCGACCGCCGACGGCCAGGGCTACTGGCTGGTGGCCGCCGACGGCGGCATGTTCGCCTTCGGCGACGCCCACTACCACGGCTCGATGGGTGGCCAGCCGCTCGTGGCCAGCGTGGTGGGCATGACCCCCACGCCCGACGGCCAGGGCTACTGGCTGGTGGCGGCGGACGGCGGCATGTTCGCCTTCGGCGACGCGCCGTACCTCGGCTCACGTGGTGGCCAGCCCCTCAACGCCTCGATCGTCGGGATGGCGGCCACCCCGGACGGCCAGGGCTACTGGCTCGTCGGCAACGACGGCGGCGTCTTCACGTTCGGTGACGCGACGTTCGAAGGCTCGCTGGGCGGCGGCGGCGCGGCCACGCCGATCACGGCGATGGAGCCCACAGCCGACGGCCTCGGCTATTACCTCTTGGACCCCGACGGCTTCAACTACTCGTTCTCCCACCCGGCCCCGAACGGCACGTTCCCGGGCTCGGGGGCCATCGTGGCCGCCGCCGCCTCCCAGGTGCAGCCCGACCCCGACACCGGGTACTTCTGCAACCCCTACGGCCCCTGCGAGGAGTGGTGCTCGCTCTTCGCCACATGGGCCTGGCAGCAGGGCGGCTGGCCCGTCCCGTCGTACCCGTTCACCGGCAACGTCTTCGACTGGGCGGCGCAGAACGGCGCGGTGCTGGCGCCGACGGCCACGCCGGTGCCGGGCGACGCCGTCCTCTACGGGACCGGGCCCTCCTCGACCGCCACCTCGGTCCACATCGGGATCGTGGCCCAGGTGTGGCCGGACGGGGCCATCGACACGGTCGAGGGCGATGCCGGCCCCGGGGCCACGGGCAGCCTGGCCGTCGTCGTGAACGGCCCGTACCTGCCGGCCGACTCCGCTGGGTACAACGGCTTTCCGATCTACGCCTTCGCCCAACCCTGACGGCCGCTACGATCGCCGCCCGGAGGTCGCCGATGCCGCTTTACGAGTTCCGCTGCCGCACCTGTGACGTGCACTACGAGGAACGCCGCCCGATGGCCGAGGCCGACGCCCCGGCCACGTGCCCGTCCGGCCACACCGGCGCCGTCCGGCTGCTGCCGGTGTTCTCGACGGTCGGCGGGGCAAGCGAGCCGTCGGCCGGCCCGGCGGCCGGGCCGTGCGGCCCGGCCTGCGCCTGCCACGGCTGAGCGCTGAAGGGCCGGCGGGTGGAGGTCAGCTCCTTCGACGACTACCCGGTCCACCAGGCGGCCGAGTTCATCGCTCACCCGGCCACCTCGGACCGCAACTTCTACGACCGCTACTACTTCAACCTCCATCCGTGCTCGGACGCCTGGTCGGCCATCTTCGGCTTCGGCACCTACCCGAACTTGGGCGTGGTCGACGCCTTCGTCGACGTGCGCAAGGGCGGCCGCCAGCACATCGTCCGGGCCAGCCAGCCCCTCGTCGACCGGCGTGACACGAGCGTCGGGCCCATCAAGGTCGAGGTGCTCGAGCCCTTGCGCCGGCTGCGGGTGACGGTCGAGCCGACCGAGCACCCCGTGGCCATGGACGTCACGTGGACCGGCCACACCCCGGCCCACGCCGAGCCCCGCCAGATCCTCCGCTCGAAGGGCAAGGTCATCTTCGACACGCAGCGCCTCGCCCAGACGGGGCGCTGGGAGGGCACGCTCACCGTGGACGGCGAGACGATCGACGTGGACCCCTCGACGTGCTGGGGGGTGCGCGACCGCTCGTGGGGGGTGCGCCCAGTGGGCGAGCCCGAGAGCGACGGCATCCGCCAGGGGGAGATGGTGCTCTCGGGCATGTGGAACTACTTCCCGATGATGTTCGAGGACCACGCGATCTTCTACATCTGCCACGAGCGCGATGACGGCAGCCGCCTGCTCGTCCAGGGCGAGCGGGTCTGGGTGGACCCAGAGCGCCCGGTCGACCAGCTCGGCCGGAGCGAGCACGAGCACCGGCTCGAGCCGGGCACCCGGGTGCTCACCGGGTCGACGATCTCCTTTCCCGACAGCGACGTCGTGATCGAGTGCACGCCGCTCCTCGCCAACTTCATCTCGATCGGCACCGGCTACGGAATCGACGCCGACTGGCGCCACGGGATGTACCACGGGCCCGAGCCGCTCACCCAGGGCCTCGTCCTCGAGGTCGACGAGGTGAAGGGGATCGCCCAGTACGGCATCGTCGACCAGGTCGCCCGCTACGCCTACGGCGACCACGTCGGTTACGGCCTCTGCGAGCACGGTTTCTTCGGCCCCTACCGCCGCTGCGGGCTGACCGACGGGCTCATGGGGGCGCCGGGCTGAGCGACGGCCGGCCCGGTGCGGGGCCGGCGCGAAGATGGGGGATGGCCGACACCAAAACCCTCCTCGCCGGACGCCTCCAGCGGGCCTTCGACGCGGTCGAGCCGGGTGCCGACCCCATGCTGCGGCACTCCGATCGCGCCGACTACCAGGCCAACGGGGTGCTGGCCCTGGCCAAGCGGCTGGGACGGGACCCACGGGAGCTGGCGGAGGACATCGTCGCCCGGGCCGAGCTGGCCGACGTCTGCGCCGCCGTCGAGGTCAGCGGGCCGGGCTTCCTCAACCTCACGCTCGACGACAGCTTCGTGGCCCGGCAGCTGGCCGAGGTGGCCGGGGACGGGCGCCTCGGGATCGAGCCGACCGAGCACCGGGAAAAGGTGGTGGTCGACTACTCGGCCCCGAACGTGGCCAAGGAGATGCACGTCGGCCACCTCCGCACGACGGTCATCGGCGACGCCCTCTGCCGGCTGCTCACGTTCGTCGGCCACGCCGTCGTGCGGGAGAACCACGTCGGCGACTGGGGCACGCCGTTCGGCATGCTCATCGAGCACCTGGCCGACCTGGGCGGGGAGACCGGGCTCCGGGAGCTCTCGGTCGGCGACCTCGACACCTTCTACAAGGAGGCCCGCCAGTCGTTCGACGCCGACGAGAGCTTCGCCGAGCGGAGCCGGCGCCGGGTCGTGCTCCTCCAGTCGGGTGACGAGGAGACGATGCGCCTGTGGCACGTGCTCGTCGCCGAGAGCGTCGCCCACTTCGACGAGGTCTACCGGCGCCTGGGTGTCCTCCTCACGGCCGACGACGTGGTCGGCGAGAGCTTCTACAACGCCCAGTTCCCCGAGGTGGTGGCGGAGCTCGACTCGCTCGGCCTCCTCGTCGAGAACGAGGGGGCGCTCTGTGTCTTCCCGCCGGGCTTCACCAACCGCTCCGGCGACCCGCTGCCGCTCATCGTGCGCAAGTCGGACGGCGGCTACGGCTACGCCGCCTCGGACCTGGCCACGATCCGGGACCGGGTGGGGCGGCTCGGCACCGACCTCATCCTCTACGTAGTCGGGGCCCCGCAGGCCCAGCACTTCCAGATGTGCTTCGCCGTGGCTCGCCTGGCCGGTTGGCTGCCGGAGGGCGCCGAGGCCGTGCACGTGGCCTTCGGCAGCATCCTCGGGCCGGACAAGAAGCTCCTGCGCAGCCGCTCGGGGGAGTCGGAGAGGCTGATCGACCTCCTCGATGAGGCCGTTCGGCGCGCCGACGCGGCGATCGCCGAGCGCTGGCCCACCGTGCCGGCCGGCCAGCGGGCGGCCACCGCGTCGGCCATCGGCATCGGCGCCGTCAAGTACGCCGACCTCTCGACCGAGCGCATGCGGGACTATGTCTTCGACTGGGACCGGATGCTGGCGTCCGAGGGCAACACCGGCCCCTACCTGCAGTACGCGCACGCCCGCATCTGCTCGATCTTCCGTCGGGGCGAGGTTGCGCCGCCCCCGCCCGAGCCGCCGCAGCTCGCCGAGCCGGCCGAGCGGGCCCTGGCCCTGCGCCTGCTCGGCCTGCACGAGGCGGTCGAGGCGACGCTCGAGGCCTGGAGCCCGTCCAAGCTGTGTGCCTACCTCTTCGACGTGGCGACCGACTTCACGACCTTCTACGAGCGCTGCCCGGTGCTGAAGGCCCCCGACGAGGCCACCCGGCGCAGCCGGCTCTTCCTCTCCGACGTCACGGCGCGGGTCCTCGCCCTCGGGCTCTCCCTCCTCGGCATCGAGGCGCCCGAGCACATGTGACCGGGCGGGGCGGAGGGCTCAGCCCACCGCCCGGCTGATGGGGATGGCCCCGCTCGGCGCGCTCACGTGGACGGGCTCGCCCCAGTTCGAGTAGCTGACGGTGAGGCCGTAATGGGTGGGGCCCTGGTGGACCTGCGCCGTCTGGGCCACGGGGAGCGGGCGGCCGCTCACCGGGACGAAGAGTGTCTCGGGCCCGGCGCCCGCGCCGAGCGAGGCGGGCACCCGGCCGTGGACCGCGTGGGTGGCCACACCGCCGGCGCTGACCGGGCCGCTCGCCGTGTACGGCCCCGCCATCTCCATCTCGCCGAGGAGGGTGACGATGGTGACCCCCTCGGTGGCCGGTCCGAACCCGCCGGACCCGGCCGGGATGGCCAGCCACCGACCGGCGTAGCGCTTGGCCGTCGGCTTCGGGAAGCCGAGGAAGCCGGTGAGACCGGCGGCATCGCCCCGTACGTAGGCCGTGTTGCCGGTGAGCAGCGTCATCACGTGGCCGGCCACGCCCCGCGTCGACACCGTGACCGAGCGGACGCCCTCGGTCGTGCCGGCGTCGGCCACGATCACGACGGTCCGGCCCGGCGCGGCGGCCCGGGACTCGTAGTGGACCGACGACTGCACCTTCACCGCGGCGATCGAGTGGCGGTAGAGGGAGCCGGCGGTGGTGGCGGCGCCGGCCGGCGCCGACCAGGCGGCCGAGCCGGTCAACGCGGCGAGGAGGGCTGCGACCCCGACCGTTCCTCGCACGGCGAGACGGTACACGGCGTGCCCGCCGCTGGGGCCTCGCCACGACGGTGGTCAGTCGGCCTCGAGCACCTTCTTCGGGTGGCGGCCGTCGACGTAGCCGACGAAGGGCGGGCGGATGTTGTACCCGAGGAGCTCGACGAGGCGGTCCGGGAGCCGCTGCACCGTCTCCCTCGGCACCGCGAGGAGGTGGGTCTCCTGGGGCCGCACCCAGGAGGCCGCGTACTCGAGGATGACGCCGAGCCGCGGCCGGTCGGTCCGGTTGGCCCCGCCGCCGTGCCACAGGCTGCCGAGGTAGAAGAGGACCGAGCCGGCCGGCATCTCGGCCACGAGCGTCGGCTGGTCGGGGGCGGGCTGCTCGGCCCCCCAACGGTGGCTGCCGGGGACGAGGCGGGTCGCCCCGTTGGCCTCGGTGAAGTCGTCGAGGGCCCACATCGTGTTGACCACGATCTCTTGGTGGGGCCGGAGCACCGGGTAGATGGAGTCGTCGTAGTGGAGGATCTGGGCCTCCTCGCCCGGTCCGATCTCGATGCCGGTCGGGGCGCTTAGCTGGTAGTGGCCGAGCACCTCGTCGAGGACGCCGAGGACGAGGGGGCAGATGGCCGGCTGGTCGAAGGTCCGGGTCTTGGCGAAGAGGGCGTAGACCCGCTTGGTCTTGGCCCCCTCGAAGAAGTTGCGGCCGCCCGGCACGGTCTCGAGGATGCGCTGCATGTCCGCCTTCGCCCGCGCCCGTTCGGCCTCGGGGAAGAGCCCCTCCACGACGGCGTAGCCGTCGCGGTCCAGGGCACCCACCACGTCTGCCACCGTCGGGGTGACCCGCTGCACCGCGCCGATTCTGCCAGCCGTGTTCACCGGCCGCCTTCGGCCTCGTCGGGGAACAGCCGGTCGAGCAGCTCGTCGAGCGAGCGGTTGGCCGTGACGCCGGCCGCCGCCGGGTCCTCGGCCGTGGCCACGAAGAGGGCGATCTCGTTCACCGCGGCCAGGAGGACGTGGGCCATGACGTCGACCAGCTCGGGGGCCAGCCGGTCCTCGGCTGCCATCACCTCGAGGGCCGCCCTCACCAGGCCGAGGGCGCTCTCCTCCTCGAGCTCGCGCCAGCGGGCCCAGCCGAGCACGGCCGGCGCGTCGACGAGCACGATGCGCCGCACCACCGGGTCCCCCGAGGCCAGGTCGAGCCAGGCCCGGCCGCCCCGCCGGAGGGCTTCTTTGGCCGACGTCCCGCCGCCGGCCGCCGCCGCCACCTCCTCGGCCACCCGCAGCTCGACCGCCTCGAACGCCGCCTCGAAGAGGGCGCTCTTCGACTCGAAGTGGTGGTAGAGCGAGCCCCGGCTGGTCCCCGCCGCCTTCAGCACGGCCTCGACCGAGGTCCCCTCGTAGCCCCGCTCACCGAAGAGGACGGTGGCCGTGGCCACCAGGTGCTCCCGGGTGGCGTCCCCCCGGGCGACGTTACGGCTCACGGCCTCCACCCCCGCAGTATGGCCCACTTGACAAACCGACCGACGGTCTAGACAATACAGACCGACAGTCGGTTTAGAACCCACACGGAGAGAAAGGCCACGCACGATGGACACCGCGACGCTGGAGCAGCACCGCCGGACCCTCGAGACCGACGGTGGCCCCGTCAGCTGCCTCGACGTCGGTGACGGCCCGGTGGCCCTCTTCGTCCACGGCGTGGCCACGAACGCCCTCCTCTGGCGCCACGCCCTGCCGGCGTTGGCCGAGGACCGGCGCTGCGTGGCCGTCGACCTCCCGCTCCACGGTCGGAGCCCCGCCCGCCCGGGCCAGGACCTGTCCCTGCCCGGCCTCGCCCGGGTGCTCGACGACGTACGGCGCAGCCTCGGCGAGGCGGAGGTCGACCTGGTGGCCAACGACACCGGCGGGGCCGTCGCCCAGGTGCTGGCGGCCGAGCACCCCGAGACGCTGCGCACGCTCGTCCTCACGGACTGCGACACGCACGACAACCTGCCACCCGAGGCCTTCAAGCCGACCGTCGAGATGGCCGAGCGGGGCGAGCTGGCCCCGCTCGGGGTCGACCTGATGGCCGACGTCGCCGCCATCCGCGGGGTGGCCTTCGGCACCGGCTACGAGGACCCGACGGAGCCACCCGACGACGTCGTCCGGGCCTTCCTCGGTCCGTTGTTCGACTCGCTCGAGTCGGCGCGGCGCTTCGAGGAGCTGCTCGTCGGTCTGCGGGCCGAGGATCTCTTGGCCGCCGAGGCCGGGCTCCGCCGCCTCGAGGTCCCGACCCTCGTCGTGTGGGGGACCGACGACGCGTTCTTCGAGACCAAGTGGGCCCACTGGCTCGAGGAGCTCGTGCCGGGCGTCACCGAGGTGGTCGAGCTCGACGGGGCGAGGCTCTTCTTCCCCGACGAGCGGGCCGAGGAGTTCGTCCCCCTCGTGCGGGCCCACTGGCGGCGCCACGCCCCGGCCTGAGCGGCGTCGTCCCTCTCGGGCGCCGGCCTACGCTGCGCGGGCCGGCGCCGTGGCGGCGTGGCCCGAGGGAGGCCGGAGTGGCCGTGCCGACCGAGATCGGTGACGACGAGCGCCAGCACCTCGACGAGCGCGGCTTCGTGGTGCTCCGGCAGGCTTTCGACCCCCGACCGCTCAGCGAAGAGATCGACCGATCGCTCGCCGTGGGATGGAGCGACGGTGCGCCGCTCCACCGGGGCGGGGGCGACGTGCGGTTCCGCTACCTCCCGATGACCTCCACCCGCACGCCGGTCAGCCTCGGGCTGCTCGAGGGGTTCCTTGCCGCCGCCGAGGCGCTGCTCGGCCGGCCCGTGCTGCCGGGGCGGGCCAAGGGCACCGAGTACCTGGGTGGCGCCGACTGGCACCGTGACAGCGATCTCGGGGTACCGAGCGTCGGCTTCCTCGCCTACCTCGAGCCGCTCCGGGCCGGCCAGGGGGCGCTGCGGGTCCTGACCGGGTCGAACCGCCACCGCGAACCGGCGGCGGTGGCGGCCGCCCTGGCCGACGCCGACGCCCGTGGCGAGGAGGCCGGCGAAGCGGTCGAGACCGACCCCGGGGACGTGGTCGTCCTCGACGAGCACGTCGTCCACGGGAGCTCGGGCGGCGAGCGCCGGCGCCAGTGGCGCGTCGACTACGTGGTCGAGCCGCGGGGCGAGGCGGAGGAGGTCGAGGTGCGGGCGTGGTACGCCGGCCTCTTCCCGCCGGGTTGGGAGCCGGGCTACGACCTCGTCCGCTTCCCGAGCTTCGGGCCCGACTGGCTGGGGTCCGGGCGGCCGTGGGTGGCGCCGATGGCCCGTCTCGGGGCCTACGAGGCGGCGGCGCGCGAGGAGGCCTTCGTCCGGTCGCGCCGTCCCTGAGCGCTCAGCGACGCAGGGCGACCCGCCACTCGAGGCGGGTGCCGCCGCCCCGAGGCACGGAGCGCCGGAACGACCCGCCGAGGAGCTTGGCCCGCTCTTCGAGGTTGGCGAGGCCGCTCCGCCGGCTGGCGTCGCCGATGCCGACGCCGTCGTCCTCGACGGCGACGCAGAGGTCGCCGTCGTCCACCACGACCTCGACCCGAGCCTCCGTCGCCCGGGCGTGGCGGGCGACGTTGGACAACGCCTCGCGGACCACGGCGAGCACGTGCGGCACGACGTCGTCGGGGACCGCGCTGTCCACGGGGCCGTCGAAGTGCACGGAGGGCTCGAACCCGAGCTGCTCGCCGGCCCGCTCGGCGAGCTCGATCACGAGGGCGCGCAGCTGGTGCTCGGCGTGCGCCGGTCGGGACAGGCCGTAGATGGTGTTGCGCACCTCTCTGATCGTGTCGTCCAGCGCCTCGATGGCCCCCGACACCCGCTCCTTGGCCGTCGGCCGCTCGATGAAGGCCAGCGTCGACTGCAAGGTCATCCCGGTGGCGAACAGCTGCTGGATCACGAGGTCGTGGAGGTCGCGGGCGATGCGCTCCCGGTCGCCGGCCAGCATCACCTCCTCCCGGTCGGCCCGGGCCCGCTCGAGTTGGAGGGCCAGGGCGGCCTGGGAGGCGAGGCCCTCGGCCGCCACCACGTCGGCCGGGCTGAACTCGGGGCGGCCCTCCTCGCGCACCAGGATGAGGACGACGTCAGCCGCGCCGCCGGCGAGGACCGGCACGCCGAGCATCGGGCCGTCCGGCA
Organism: Acidimicrobiales bacterium; assembly: GCA_035297265.1. GTDB lineage: Bacteria > Actinomycetota > Acidimicrobiia > Acidimicrobiales > RAAP-2 > DATGZH01. The sequence continues at coordinate 19,875 of DATGZH010000042.1, forward strand.
CGCCGTCGGGCACGACCACGTCCGAGCCCAGCGAGCGCCGGGCCACCTGGCCCGGCCGGGCCGACTCGAGCACCTGGGCCGAGAACGAGCCGCCCGAGAGGACGTCGTCCACCATGGGTGCGGCCGGACCGGCGGCCGCCACCACCTCGAGGCGACTGCCCCGTCGGAGGGAGAGCACCGCCACCGCCGCGTCCACGAGTTCGGCGACCCGTTGGCAAATGATGGTGAGCACCTCGTCGAGGCGGGTGCCCGAGAGGAGGGCCAGGCGGATCTCGGCGGTGGCCGACTGCTGGCGCTCCAGTCGCTCCTCCTCGGCGAAGAGGCGCTGCAGCTCCTGCTCGGCCAGCTTGCGCTCGCTGATGTCCCGGACGACCGACGAGAACCCGAGGAGGACGCCCACCCGGTCGCGGAGGGGCGACACCGAGACCGCCACGTCCACCTCGGCCCCGTCCTTGCGCCGCCACCGCATGTCGGTCGCTCCCCGCTTCGGGTCGTCGACCGCCCGGGCGATGAGCTCGTCCAGCAACGGCCGCGCCGTCTCGGGGACGAGGACGCTCACGTGCCGGCCGACGATCTCCTCTGGCTGGTAACCGAGGAGCTCCTCCGCCGCCGGGTTCCAGCTCGTGACGAGGCCGGCGAGCGTGGTCGAGATCACGGCGTCGAGCGAGGAGCGGACGATGGCTGCCAGCTCGGCCTGGGCCGCGGTGGCGGCCCGCTGCTCGGTGACGTCCCTCACCGCGGCGACCACGAGGTCCCGACCCGACGCCGAGATCGGGGCGAGGCTGATGTCGACGGGGAACTCGGTACCGTCGCGCCGCCGGCCGCTCAGCTCGAGCTTGTTGCCCATCGGTCGGCGCGCCGGGGCGGTGGCGAACGCCGATCGGTGCTGACGGTGGCGTTCGCGTGCCCGCTCGGGGATGAGCGTCTCGACCGGCGATCCCGTGAGCGAGCCCGGCTCGTAGCCGAAGAGCGACTCCGCCTGCTCGTTCACCGAGACGATGTGGCCCTCCCCGTCGACGACGAGCGCCGCGTCGGGGAAGAGCGACAAGAACGAGAACAGCGCCTCGGTGGACGCCGAGCCGTCCGACTGCTCTGCGGTGGAGGGTCCGGGTTCCGACTCAGCCAAAGACGACGCTCCGCCAGCTCCACTGGGCCCCGCCTGGTCGGCACGACGAGCGGTCGTCCTGCCTCCCGCGGGACGGTCCCGCGGGGGTCACCGGGACCAGCGTGACTCTAACCCAGGGCTCCGGGGGCGACGGTCGTCGCGCCGCTCGGCTCGGCGCCCGTCACCGCCAACGGGCCACGACGCGGGCGAAGCCGAGGTGCTGTCCGCCGTCGGCCCGCAGCATCGCTGCCGAGCGCTCGGCTGCTTCCTTGCGCCAGCCGTCGAGGCGCGGTGCAGTGAGCTCGTCGAAGCGCAGCCAGTCGGCCCAGCCGTCCTCGACGTCGTCGGCCACCTCCACCTCGACGAGGCCGGTCTTCTCGAAGTGGGTCCTCCACCACGACGGGTCGTGGAAGGAGCAGAACTCCCAGTCCCAGAAGGCGACGAGCTCGCCGGGGACCCGGCCGACCGGTCCGGCGAGCGACGGGCTCACGACGCCGAGGCGCCCACCGGGCCGGAGGAACCGTCCGACGTAGCCGAGGTAGAGGTCGGCCGTACCGAAGTAGTGGTAGGCGTCGATGCTCACGACGGCGTCGAAGGACTGCTCGGCGAACGGGAGGGTGTGCGCCTCGACGTGGACGGGGACGACGAGGTCGGCCACCCCGGCGACCTCGATGCGGGCCCGGTTCTCGGAGGGGTCGATCCAGAGATCGGCCGCGGTGACCGAGACGCCGAACTCCTTGGCCAAGAAGATCGAGGTCATGGCGCGGCCACACCCGAGGTCGAGGACCCGCAGGCCGGGCTCGAGGGGCAGCACCTCGGTCAGGGACTCGAGCAGCCAGAGTGCGTTGGGCCCCATCTGGTTCTCGTGGACCCAGTGCGGGTCGTAGCGGTTGGCGCGCCGGTAGCGCGGGTGGAAGAAGGGGTTGGCGCCCCCGGGGGTGTCGCTCACTGAGGGTCTCCTCGCTCAGGCGTAGGGCGTACGCCGAGGAACGGGCACCAGAGGTGCCGGCGTCATGGTTCCTACGGTCCGGTCAGGACTCAGGCCCGTCGAGGAGCCCGCATACGCACACTCCGGGTGATCGCGCGGCTGGGGCCAACGTAGCCGAGGGGCCGGGCGACCGACCGCCGACACAGAAGTGCGGTGGCCCGAGCCCGGACCGTAGGGTGGGCGTCGCAACGTGCGACGGCCGCCGGAGTCGTCGGGCTGAACCGGTGCGGGAGAGGGGAAGTCGATGAAGCGTGTCGCCGCGGTGCTGTCGGTCTTGTTCGGAACGGCCATCGTCCTCGTGCCGCTGGGCGACGCCGGGGCCCAGGGGGGCAGCCCCACCTTCGCCGGCTACACGGCCTCCTTCCCCGCCCAGGCGATCACCTTCAACGTCACGTTCAGCGTGCCCAGGTCCACCTGCCTGAACAAGCAGGGCCTCGACGGCTACCTCGCCACCGAGGCGGATCTCATCGGGACGAGCGCCGAGGGCGGCGTGGAGGACTTCATCAGCTGCACCTCGACGGGCAAGACGACCTACCAGGTCAGCATGACGAACTCCCTCGGCGCGTCGGTGTCCGAGATGGTGAAGCCGGGTGACAAGCTGACCTACGAGGCGTTCGTGAACGCCACCAGTGAGACCTATTCCCTCACCGGGACGACCTCGGCCCCCCTCACCCTCAGCGGCCCGGGGTTCCTGGTCGACGGTCTCGACGCCGGCCAGGTGGCCCAAGCGGGACCGTTCCCCCAGTTCCACCAGGTCAAGTTCTCGAACGTCGTCGTGAACGCCACGCCGCTCAGCTCCTGGCATCCGGTCGGTTACGACCAGGTGTCAGGGACGATCCTCGTGCAAGAGGTGACGCCGCTCGAGCACCACGGCGAGGTCTTCTTCGTGGGCTACGTGTCCCAGTACTGAGGGCGCCGGGCGCGGTCGCGTCCTCAGCCGCCGAAGACGCCGCGCTCGAGACAGAACTCGTTCCCCTCGGGGTCGGCGAGGACCACCCACCCGGTGCCGTCGGGACGGCGGCGGTCGTCGACGAGCGTCGCCCCGAGCTCGAGAAGGCGGGCCATCTCGGCGTCACGGGTCGCCGGCTCGCCGTCCTGTGGCACGAGGTCGAGGTGGACCCGGTTCTTCACGGTCTTGCCCTCGGGCACCTTGATGAAGAGCAGGTTGGCCGAGCCGTCGGGGGCGCAGATGAGGTCCTCGTCGTGCTCGGGGAGGTTCGGGTCGTCGGGGTGTTCGACGTAGCCGGTCACCGCGGTCCAGAAGAGGGACAGGCGGTAGGGGTCGGCGCAGTCGAACGTGATCGTTCGGATCCTTGCGGTCATGTCGGAAGTTCCTCCGTGGAGGCACCTCCACGACCGGATGCGTCAGGCCGCCGGTCGAAGAGGCGCGATGTGGTCGTGCACGGTTGTCGCACCTCCTCCCCGGCCGGGCGGCCGGACAGCATCGTGCCACACGCCGCGGCGGGGCGGCGTCAGGCGGCGTCGAGTCCGGCGAGGAGCTCGTCGGCCCGGGACCGGAAGGACTCGACGCCGGCCAGCTTGACCTGCTCGTAGCCCCGCACGAGGTCGGGGAGCTCGGCCACCTCGGTGACCTTCCCGGCCGTGGCCGGCGTGAGACGCGACAGGGCCGCCTCGACGACCGCGCGGTACTCGGCGGGCAGCCGGCGCTCGAGCCGGCGGACCGTCGTCCGACCGAAGGGGTCGAGCCGGGTGCCGCGCAACCGGCGCCCGGCCCGCAGTGCCCGGAAGGCCGGTCCGGCGGACGACCCGAGGCGGATCTTGCGCCGCAGTCCGAAGCGGGTGAGGAGCGGCGGCCGCAGCAGCACCTTCGTCCGGGTCCCGGCGCCGAACTCGTCGGTCAGGCGGGCGCGCTCGACCGGGTCGAGGTGGAGACGGGCCACCTCGTACTCGTCTTTGTAGGCCATCAGCTTGTAGAGGCCCCGGGCGAAGGCCAAGGCCACCGGGTGCCCGGCGTCGGGGGCCCGTTCGTCCTCGACGGCGGCCACCGCGGCGACCGCCTCCTCGTAGCGCCGGGCGTAGTGGCGGTCCTGGTAGGCGACGAGGTCGGCCGACCGCGCCGCCACGAGCTCGGCCAGTGTCGTCGTGGGGACGGGCGGGGTGGCCGCCGGCGAGAGCGCCCGTCTGACGGCGTTTTCGTCGACGACGGCGGCCCGTCCGAAGCGGAAGGCCCTGAGGTTCTCGTCCACCGACACGCCGTTGAGCGCGATGGCCGCCTCGATGGCCGTCGCCGGCACCGGCAGGCAGCCGTGCTGGTACGCCGCGCCGAGGAGGGCCATGTTGGTCGCCAGGTGGTCGTCGGAGAGCCGGCCGGCGATCCAGTCGGTGTCGAGGTAGGCGCTCTCACCCGGGCGCACGACCCGCTCGATCCGGTCGGCCACGTCGTCGGGGTAGTGCGACGACCGGTCCCGGACCATGGCCGCCGTCGGCACCCGGGCGGTGTTGACGACCGCCACCGTCCGGTCGGGGTCGCACACGGCCAGGTTCGAGGGCGCGGCGGCGCCGAGCCCGTCGAAGCCCAGCAGGACGTCGGCCGAGCGTGGGCCGGCCGGGACCGAGCCCTCGACCGGGTCCGTCGCCAACCGCACGTCGGAGATGACCGGGCCGCCCTTCTGGGCGAGGCCGGTCTGCTCGACGCCGGCCGCCCGCCGGCCGGCGAGGTGGGCCGCCATCTGCAGGACCCGCGACACGGTCACGACGCCGGTGCCGCCGATCCCCGGCATCCGGATGACCACGTCGTCAGGCACCCGTCTCTCCGGTTCGGGGAGCGGTCCCGGCGGCTCGGGGCTCGCCCGTGGCCGGGGATGGGCGAAGACCTCGACGAAGGACGGGCAGTCCCCGCCGATGCACGAGAAGTCCTGGTTGCACGAGCCCTGTTGGATCGCCGTCTTGCGACCGAAGGCCGTCTCGACCGGCACGAGGGAGAGGCAGCTCGACTTGTCGACGCAGTCGCCACAGCCTTCGCAGACCCGCTCGTTGATCCACACCCGTTCGGCCGGCGTGGGCAGACGGCCCCGCTTGCGCAGGCGCCGCCGTTCGGCGGCGCACCAGTCGTCGTGCAAGAGGACGGTGACGCCTGGCGTGCGGGCGAGCTCACGCTGGATCGCCGGCAGGTCTTCGCGCCGGCGGACCTCGGCCACCGGGTGGAGGCGGATCCGGCGGTAACGGCGGGGGTCGGCCGTCGTGACGACGACCTTGCGCACGCCCTGCGAGGCCAACCAGTCGACGACGGCCCGCACGCTCATCTCACCCTGGGGCGGCTGGCCGCCGGTCATGGCCACGGCGTTGTTGAACAGGAGCTTGTAGGTGAGGTTCACGTCGGCGGCGATGGCGGCCCGCACGGCCAACGAGCCCGAGTGGAAGAACGTGCCGTCGCCCAGGTTCTGGAAGTAGTGCGGGTCGTCCGTGAAGGGGGCGAGGCCGATCCACTGCGCACCTTCGCCACCCATCTGGGTCATGCCGACGTGGTGACCCCGGCCGGCGTCGTCGAGGGCCACCATGATGTGGCACCCGATGCCGAGCCCGACGAGTTGGTCGTCGTCGGCCCGGGTGGAGATGTTGTGCGGGCAGCCCGAGCAGAAGTAGGGCGTACGGGCCGGGAGGGGTGCGTCGCCCTGCTCGTCGGTGGAGACGGGGGAGGGCCGGAGCACGAGCCGCTCGCCCGGGACCCGTCGGCGCAGGTGTTCGAGGCGGGCCCGGGCGGGTGCGGGGAGCTCCTCGCCGAGTCGGGCCGCCAGCACGGTCACGACCGCCTCGCTCGTCACGGCCCCAACGGCCGGGACGAGGGGCCGGCCGACCTCGTCGGTCCGGCCGACGACGACCGGCTGGTGGGGTTGGCGGTAGAGGGCCTCCTTCAGCTGCGACTCGACGAAGGCCGACTTGTCCTCGATCACGAGGACCTCGTCGACCCCGGCGACGAGCTCGCGGAGGTGCACCGGCTCGATGGGCCACGAGAGACCGATCTGGACGAGACGCAGCCCGAGCGCCTCGCGGTCGGCCTCGCCCAGTCCGAGGTCGGCGAGGGCCCGGAGCACCGCGGCGAAGGGGAGCCCGGGTGCGACCACGGCCCGCCGGGGGCGGCGGGGCTCGAAGCACACCCGGTTGAGGCCGCTGTGGTGTGCGTACTCGCCGACCCGGGGCAGCCGGAAGGCGAGGAGGCGGCGCTCGGCGTCGAGGGACTGTGGCCCGACGAGGATCGGCTCGTGCATCTCGCGCCCTGTCTCGGGCATCGGGATGAACGAGGCCGGGTCGGCGAGGTCGACGGTGGCCGCGCCGTCGGCCAGGTCGGCCACCACCTTCACCGCCGTCCACGTGCCGGCGTAGCGGGAGAGGGCCACCGCGTGGAGCCCGGACGTCAGGAGCTCGGCCACCGAGGATGGCGTGAGCAGCGGGACGAGCAGGCTCTTCATGAGCTGCTCGCACGACGACGGGAGGGTCGAGGACTTGCACATCGGGTCGTCGCCCACGAGCGCCACCGCCCCGCCGAGCGGCGCCGTTCCCGAATAGTTCCCGTGCCGGATGGCGTCGGCCGCCCGGTCGAGGCCCGGGTTCTTGCCGTACCAGAAGCCGGTCACGCCGTCGTGGCGTCGACCGGGGAGCTCACCGAGCAGCTGCGTGCCGGCCACCGCGGTGGCCGCCAGCTCCTCGTTGAGGCCCGGCGTGAAGACCACCCCGGCCTCGCTGAGGAGGTCGGACCGGCGCTGCAGCTCGAGGTCGAGGCCGCCGAGCGGCGAACCCTCGTAGCCGCTCACGAACACCGCGGTGTTGAGGCCGCGCCGGCGGTCGAGCCGGCGCTGGTCGAGCGTCAATCGGACGAGGGCCTCGATACCAGAGATGAGGACGGTCCCCTGTGTGGCCGTGTACTTGTCGGTGAGGGTGACCGGCCGGAGCTCGGTGCCGCCTCCCGCGGCCGCCGGTCTCGTCGCCGTGGTGGTGGGGGGCGGAGCGGCGGGCACCTGGTCAGTCGGGTGCCACGATCGGCCGACGCAGCCGCTCGGACGCCAACTGCTCGCCGACCTCGAGCGGCGTGCGCCCGGACGCCCGGGCCTCGTCGAGCACCTGTCGGACGCGGGGACCGATGGCCATCACTGCCTCCTCCTGCCGATTGTGGTCCCAGCCGGCGAGCAGCGCATGGATGGCGATGACACCCCCCGCGTTCAGGAGGAAGTCGGGCACATAGACGACGCCCCGGTCGGCCAGCAGCTGCGCCGTGGCCCGGTCGGCCAGGATGTCGTTGGCGGCCCCGGCCACGATGGCGCACTGCAGCTCGTCCACGTTGGCCGGTCCGACCACCCGGGCCACCGCGCACGGGGCGAGGACGTCGCAGGGGCTGCCCGGGACCTTGTCAGGGTCGACCACCAGGCCGTCGACCGCCCGGGCCACCCGCTCCGCCCGTTCCATGTCGACGTCGGCCACGCCGACGAGGGCCCCGGCCGCGGCGAGTCGGGCGGCGAGCGAAGCGCCGACGTGTCCTGCCCCCTGGACGAGCACCCGGCGACCGCCGCAGCTGCCGTCGAGCGCGGCTTCGATGCCGGCGAAGACGCCGAGCGCCGTGAGCTCGGACGGGTCGACGCAGCAGATCCCTGGGGCGTAGGGCGCCATCACCTCGAGGTCCTCGACGCCCGTCCCCATGTCGATACCGGGGAGGTAGGTCCCTCCGAGGGCGCCGACGGCGCGTCCGAACGCGGCCATCACCTCGGGCCGGCGGGCGGCCAGCTCGGGTCCCGTGGGGGCCAGAATGACCGACTTGGCCCCGCCGTAGGGGAGGCCGGCCGCGGCGTTCTTGAGGGTCATGACCCGGGCCAGGCGTTGCACCTCGGCCGCGGCCGCCGCCTCGCTCGGATAGGGCCTCGCCCGCACCCCGCCGAGGGCGGGTCCGAGGGCCGTGTCGTCGATGGCCACCACGGCCCGCAGGCCCGTCGCCTCGTCCGACCACCGCAGCAGGTGCTCGCTCACGATCGTCACACAAGAATTATGGCCATCCAGGGGATTCTCTAAGCCTGATGAGGGGTCAAAGGCCCTGAGAACGCAAGAAATACGCGTGAATAGGAGTGTTCTTGCAATAAAATTGCGGGATGGCCGAGGTCGAGCTGGACCGCACCGACGAGAGGATCCTCGAGCTCCTGGCGGCCAACGCCCGCCGGAGCATGGGGGACATCGCCGAGCGGGTCTCCCTCTCGGCCTCCGCCGTGAAGCGGCGCATCGACCGCCTGGAGCGCCTCGGCGTCATCACCGGGTACACGGTGACGCTCGACCACGCCCGGACCGGCCGCCCCATCCAGGCCTTCACCGAGGTGCGCTTCGCCGGGAGCTCGGACCTCGAGGAGATCCGCCGGGTGGCCACCGACATGCCCGAGGTGGTGTCGGTCTTCACCACCGCCGGTGATCCCGACGCCCTCGTCTGGCTGCGGGTGAGGGACATGGAGCAACTCGGGCGGGCCATCGAGCGGCTGCGTCGGGGCGGGCGGGTCACCGGCACGAAGACCCTCATTGTGCTCGACACCTGGAGCCCACCGGCGGCCTGAGGGCCGGGTGTGCTCGCTCAGCGGCGGTGGCGGCGCAGCTCCCCTTCGACGTCGGACTCGGTGAGCGGGCGGCGGAAGAAGGCGTTCCAGGCGTGCAGGACGAGGCCGACGCCCCGGCCCACCTCGCCGTTCCGGCCGCGCCGTCCATGGTAGGAGGCCACGACCTCACCACCTTGATCGGAGAGGACTGTGTCGCGCTCCTACGAAACCTTGATGCTGTCTTGAGGCCACCTTGAATGTTTGTAATGAATCCATCGTTGACTCTTACTGTTGGCTGACGACCAAGTAGATGCTGTTTCCAATCAGCCAAAAGCCAAGCACCAATGACACGATGATGATTACTTGATCTGTGTTGTTGTCCAGCCACGAACGCAGACGGGCAAGGGTGGCCTGGCCCTTCGTGGGCCAGAAGCCGACGTAGATTTCCATCGTTATATAGGTTGCAGTTGCAACGAGGCAGAACAGAATGAGGGCGAGTGATGACTCCCAGGAGGAGAGTTTTGCCTCCATGATGGTGGCCACGCCTGCCGCGACAAGCCCCCATGGCTGGGTCAGAGGACCGAGGGCGATGGCGAACCAGGTCGACATGTTGTCGATCCCTGTCTGCCACCTCGGGACCTTCTTTGGCTCCTTCGGCTCACTCAACTTGCGACGCCTCCGCATGGCAATGATCACGAGCACCACACCGATGGCGATCTTCACTGCAAGTGCAGCCAGGGATGGTGCTGTGCTCGGCTTCGGAGGGTTGTTGCCCGTCACAACGAGAGTGAATGCAATGACCAGGGCTAGCGACACGAGCCAGCCGAAGATGAACGCAGCTCCTTTCCGCACTCCGTTCTTCGACGCGAGGACCAGGATGAATGCCGTAAGTGGGATCGGCTCGAGGGAGATCGCCAGGCCGATCAGCAGAAGATTAAGAACCATTGCGAGTCCCAAGGTATCGCAGCGCCTTGACAGCGCAGGCAGGCCGATAGGCCCTAAAGGTGCCCCACTTCGCGCGGGAGTGGGGCACGCGGGCTGCTCTCAGCGGCACGATTCAGGACCTCAGCCTAGAGTGCCCTCCGGCAGCTCGAGTTGCCGCCAACAGTGCCAGGAGGGCAGCCATCAAAGCTCGCCTTGGCCGATGAGCAGATCGTGATCCGCGACGTCGGCGGCCACGTCGATCACCGCATTTCCCGCGAGCAACTCGGCGACCATGTTCGCCGAGTTGCTACACCTCAGCGGTGTCGGCATTGCACTCACTGGCGATTTCGTCGATTCCGATGACGTGTTGCGCAGTCCGAGCGGAACCCCGTTCCACACGAGCACATCGCGCACCAAGCGACCAACCGAGAGAGTGGCCCTGGTCGCAGGAATCTCGACCCGTGGGCCAGAATCGAAGTCACCCTCGATGCGGCTACCAGCTGGCCGTCGGAGGAGGTCGTCGAGACCGACCGATCCTGCGCCAGTCATCGCCGACCTGACCTCAGCGCCGGTCCCTGCGATCGTCCCGCCGATCGCCCCGATCGTCCCGGCGATCCTCCCGCCGGTCACGGCGACGGCCCACTCCGTGTGCGACGACGGCAGCCGTTCCCGCCACGGCCGCCGTTCGCACGACAGGTCCCCCGATGACGCCGCGCCGACCCATTCGTCCTCGTCCAAGTGGCATGTCAGTCTCCCTTCTCGTCGGCCTCGAGCGAGGCCAAGATGGCCTGAATCGGAATGCGCCCGTTGGCGATGAGCTGACCACCGGCGCGGCGGGCGGCAGAGGCGAACGGTGCGGCCCAAGCGTTCTCCCACACCAGGACCCCGGCGGTCGTCCCTGGCTCCATCGCCACAGCTAGGTCGGCGACGTCGTCCGCCGCCAGCAGATCGGCCAATTGCGTCTCGGCGGTCCGGAGCTCGTCGACGTCTTCGAGGTCCTCGATCTCAAGCGCCTCGATGTTCCCGTCGGCGTCCTTGGCGAGGACAAGTAGATCCAAGATCCGGATCGTGCCGTTGTCGACGAGCTTCGCGAGCTCCTCGGCCATCTCGCCGGTGAAGTGCGAGACCCCTGGGGGGAACTCGACCACCAGGTAGTCGACCGGCCCGAGTTCGTCGATGTCAGTCTCTGGCATTGGTGATCACCTTTCGCTCCCGCGGGTGTGCCGCCTGGTCCAACTTCTACATCTGTAGCCAGTGAATCAGCCGGCACGGCCATTCCCTAGGGGCGAAGGTCCCGACCGGTGCGGGTTCCGTCAGCGGGTGTGTCGCGCTGGGTCCGGTGGCGACGGCCACGGCGTCGCGCCCATCCGGCGGGCCGAACGCAATTCCTCACTGCGCAGCGTGGCAAGGGGAATGGCCTCCAGGTCACCCGCTGCCACGAGATAGTCCTCGAAGAGGCGCCATCCGAGGCCCAAAGCGACGATCTGTGCGGCCCTCAGGCGCGCTGCATCGGGATCGAGCCCGTAGCCCACCTCGAGCGTCGTTGCAATGCTGCGAACCGGATTGAACCCTGGTCGACCGACGAGTTCCCCTGAGATGGCCAGGGCACCGGCGATCCGGGCCCATCGGCCCGCGACGGTGTCGGTGCCGTGACCTTGCCCAGATAGGGGATCTGCAATGACATCCTCCGCGAGTTGGTCCGAAAGGTCCTCGAACACGGCCGACACCAGCTGCGCCCGGTTCCCGATGTAGCGCCGGATCTGCGAGAGGTCCACGTCCGCTTCGGCCGCGATGTCACGTAACGACACGGCGTCGATCCCACGGGTGGCGAATAGGAGAGCTGCAGCGTCGAACACGGCGCGCCGGACCTGATCAGGACCAACCGGGGATCCGGGTGCTCTTCGCGGTCCCCGGTTCTTCGTTGCAGGGCGCTGGGACGGGTCCGAGACCTGACGAGGGATGCCGGAGTCTGAGGTTGGGGTTGTCCTGGTGCTCGACCGCGACGACTTTGAGTTCCTCACGCTGCAATTGAGCCACAAGCTGACCGTGCCCGGGAGAAGAAGGTCACAAGGCCCCCGTTCTCGCAGCAGCGTGTCGGGGCGTCGTCACGACAGACCGATCTCGTCCACCGGCCCACCCAAGCGATTTGACTCGGGGGGACCTATGGCCCTACTGCCCGAAGCGCGTCCGCGCGAGTGTAGAAATTCCACAGACTTGGCCAACCATGATCGACCACGGTGGCCCTGCACAACGGCGCAAGGAGGAGTGATGATCCTCGCCAGCTATCAATACCCGATTCTCGATTTCTTCCTGACGATGCTGTATTTCTTCCTCTTCGTCATCTGGATCTGGCTCCTGATCACGGTGTTCGTCGACATCTTCCGCAGCCACGACATGGGCGGTTGGGCCAAGGCGCTGTGGGTGATCTTCGTCATCATTCTCCCCTTCCTCGGAGTCTTCGTGTACCTGATCGCCCGCGGCGGCAAGATGCACGAGCGGGCGGCCCAAGAGGCAGCCCAGCAGCAGAAGGCCTTCGACGAGTACGTCAAGGAGACGGCAGGCACCGGCGCCAGCACGGCCGACGAGGTCTCCAAGCTGGCCGACCTCAAGTCCCGAGGTGTCATCACCGACGCCGAGTTTGAGACCCAGAAGGCCAAGATCCTGGCCACCTGATCAAGGAGCTGTACATGTCCAAGACGTTCAACGGCAGCATCGCCCTCGACATCCGAGACTCGGAACCCGACTGGAGCCCGTATCTGCCGCCGAAGGCCCCGGAAGGGGCGCCGAACGTGCTCATTGTGGCGTGGGATGACCTGGGCTACGCCGCGATGGACTCTTACGGCGGGCCTGTCTCGTGTCCGAACATGGCCCGCATCGCGGAGAGGGGCGTAAGGTTCGCCAACTTCCATACCACCGCACTGTGCTCGCCCACCCGAGCGTCGCTGCTCACCGGCCGCAACGCCACATCGAACGGCATGGCGACCATCGCCGAGTTCTCCGCAGGGTTCCCCGGCATCTCGACGCGCATACCTTTCGAGAACGGCTTCATCTCCGAGGTCCTCGCCGAGCAGGGCTACAACACGTACTGCGTGGGCAAGTGGCACCTGACCCCGGGTGAGGAGTGCAACACGGCCGCGTTCAAGGGGAGGTGGCCGCTCGGTCGGGGCTTCGAGCGGTTCTACGGCTGGCTCGGCGGAGAAACCAACTCCTGGTACCCGGATCTCGTGGAGGACAACCGCCAGGTCGAGCCTCCGGGTCGGCCCGAGGACGGCTATCACCTCGCCGACGACCTGTCGGACAAGGCGATCGGTTTCATCCGTGACGCCAAGGTCATCGATCCGGACAAGCCGTTCTTCATGTACTTCGCGCCGCAGGCCGGCCACGCGCCCCACCACGTGCCGAGCGAGTGGGCCGACCGCTACAAGGGCGTCTTCGACCAAGGGTACGAGGCCATCCGGACCGGGATCCTTGAGCGCCAGATCGAGTTGGGGCTGCTGCCAGAGGGGACCGAGCTCTCACCTATCAACCCGCACGGTGAGCCCGGTCGCACTGGTCCCGACGGCCAGCCGTGGCCTCTCCTCGACACGGTCAGGCCATGGGAGTCACTGAGCGACGACGAGCGCAGGCTCTTCGTCCGCATGGCCGAAGTCTTCGCCGGCTACATCTCGTACTACGACGACCAGTTCGGTCGGATCCTCGATTATCTCGAGGAGTCCGACCAGCTCGACAACACGCTCATCGTAGTGATCTCCGACAACGGCGCCAGCGGCGAAGGTGGACCGAACGGCAGCTTCAACGAGTGGCGGTTCTTCAACGGTGTGCCCGACACCACCGAAGGGACCCTGCCCCACATCGACGAGCTCGGCACCCCCCAGTCCTACAACCACTACAACACCGGCTGGGCCTGGGCCCTCGACACACCGTTCCCGTACTGGAAGCGGTGGGCGGGCGCTGAGGGTGGTGTGTCGGACATGTGCATCGTGTCGTGGCCGGCTCGCATCGGAGCCAGCGCCGATCCGCGCCAGCAATACGTCCACGTGGTCGACGTGGTGCCGACCCTGTACGACCTGTTGGGTATCGAACCCCCGGAGGTCATCAAGGGATACCTGCAGAGCCCCATCGAAGGCGAGAGCTTCGCCGCCTCGCTGAAAGATGCCGCCGCGCCCGGTCGAAGCACGCAGTTCTACTCGATGCTCGGGCAGCGATCTCTCTATCATGACGGCTGGCTCGCGTCGACGCTCCACCCACCGATCAGCGGTTGGGGCAACTTCGAACACGACGAATGGGAGCTGTACCACCTGGCTGAGGATCGGGCGCAACTGCACAATCTGGCTGCGAGCGAACTCGGGCGCCTCCAGTCGATGAAGGACCTGTGGTTCTACTACGCCGGCATCTACAAGGGACTGCCTCTCGACGACCGTGCCGCCATCGAGCAGATCCTGGCCGAACGGCCCCTCGGGGGCCCGCTGCGGGCCCAGTACACCTACTACCCGAACGCCGCCGACGTACCCGAATCGGCCGGTGTCGCCATCGGCGGCCGCTCTTACACCATCGCGGCCGGCGTGACTCTGGACTCGGCCGACGCCGAGGGCGTGCTCTTCGCCCACGGAGGCGTGGCCGGCGGCCACAGCCTGTACGTCAAGGACCAGCACCTTCACTACGCCTTCAACTGGGTCGGCACGGTCCTGCAGACCGTCAGCTCAGCGGGCCAACTCGCGCCCGGCCCCCACGTCGTCACGGCAGAGTTCACAGCCACCGGTCGCAGCGAGCGTGCCGACATGCCCGGCGCGGCGGGCACGCTCACGCTGTTCGTGGACGACGAGGCGGTCGGCTCGGACCAGATCGTGACCCAACCTGGCGCATTCTGCCTCATCGGCGACGGTATCTGCGTGGGACGTGATAGCGCATCGCCGGTGACCCCTGACTACGCGGACCGCGGCACGTTCCCATTCACGGGCGGCACCATCGACAAGGTTGTGATCGACGTCTCAGGCGACCGCTACATCGATCATGAGGCCCAGGTTCGCGCCTGGTTCTCCATCGACTGAAGTTCTTCAAAGGAGTCGTCGTGGGCGCCGGGATCTCAGAAGTACTGACGTATGCTGTTGGCGTCGCCATCAGCCCGGTGCCGATCATCGCGGTGATCCTGATGCTCTTCTCAGCACGGGCCAAGGTCAACGGCCCGATGTTCCTGATGGGGTGGGTGGTCGCGCTCGGTGTGATAAGCGGGGTCGCCTATGCGGCGTCCGACGCCGCCGGGGCCGCTACCAGTAGCACCGCTATCAATACCATCTCGTGGGGCCAAATCGTCCTCGGGGTGCTCCTGCTCCTCCTGGCCGGCCGCACCTGGCAGAAGCGCCCGGCGCCCGGCGCCGAGCCCAAAGGGCCGAAGTGGATGGCTGGTATCGATACCCTCACGCCTCTGAAGGCGCTTGGCCTCGGTCTCCTGCTGGCCGGGCTCAACCCGAAGAACCTATTGCTCACTCTCGGCGCGGCCGCGGGTCTGGCCGAGCTCGGACTGACCTCAACCGAGGCGCTCGTCTCGCTGATCGTGTTCGTGGTTGTCGGCAGCCTCACCATCGCAGGACCGGTCATCTACTACCTCGTTGGCGGCAGCCGCGCCGAAACCGCCCTCCAGTCGCTGAGGGAGTGGCTGGCGGTACACAACGCTGCCATCATGACCGTGCTGTTCCTTGTGTTTGGCGTGAGTCTGATCTCCAAGGGCATCCCACCGCTCACCGTCTGAGCAAGGGTTCAGGACCGACCCGCCTATCCCCTATGCCTTCCGATCATCCATCGTTACCGGTGAGAGTTCGTGTTCCGCGCGATCACGGATTGCGCCATGCGTTGCTACTCGAGGGCAAGACTCCAAGCCACTGATCGGAGTTCGGCGACCCCGGCTCTGGGGCCGCGGCCAGGTTCACGAGGTCCTCCGCCGCGTCCTCCTTGCGTCAGTGCCGTACGGGGCGCCCCCCCAACGGTCAGCTCAACGACGTCGAAAGGGGGGGCCCGAGGGACCCCGCCACGTCTGGTCGTGGCTGCCACCCCTCCGCCCCGTGCCCCCTCCCTCCCCGGTTCCGGGTGGCCGCGGCGGGCGGGGTAGGTGCGGCACTTCCGCGGCCATAACCCTTATCCCGTGGCCGGCGCGGTGAGAGCGCCCCAGGGCAGAGCGCCCCAGGCAGGACTCGAACCTGCGCACCCGGCTCCGGAGGCCGGTGCTCTATCCGCTGAGCTACTGGGGCCCGAGCGAGGACCGATGGTAGTCCTCATCGCCGACGACCCGGTCGGTGTCACGGGCGCAAGCCGCGGCCGGCCGGGAGAGGTCCCGATATCCTGCGCTGTGGCCGCGATTCGAGATGGCGCGCGCGCTGCGTCGTCCGGTGACGGGCCCGCGACGGAGCCGAGCAGCGCGCCGCTCGAGCGGCGGCTCCTCCCGCTCACGGCCGAGGTCGCGGCGGACGGACGGCTCTTCGTCGGCGGTGTCGACGTGTGCGCGCTGGCCGAGGAGACGGGCACCCCGGTCTTCGTCTACGACGAGGAGCATCTCCGCACGAAGTGCCGGGAAGCGGTCGAGGCGTGGGGCGACGGCGTGGCCTACGCCACGAAGGCCTTCTTGTGCCGGGCGATGGCCAGCCTCGCCGCAGCAGAGGGGATGTGGCTCGACGTGTCGACCGGCGGCGAGCTGCACGTGGCGCTCGCCGCTGGCGCCGAGCCGGCCCGGCTCGTGCTCCATGGCAACAACAAGTCGGTGCGGGAGCTCACGAGCGCCCTCGAGGTCGGTGTCGGGCGCATCGTCGTGGACTCCTTCGACGAAATCGACCGACTGGAGACCCTTACCGCCGGGTCGGCCCGGCGGCCGGCCGTGCTCATCCGGGTGACGCCCGGGGTCGAGGCCCACACCCACGAGTTCGTGCGCACCGGGCAGGAGGACACGAAGTTCGGCTTCTCCATCGCCTCCGGGGCGGCGGAGGCCGCGGTGGAGCGGTTGCGCCGGTTGCCCGGCGTGGTGCTGGTCGGCCTGCACGCCCACATCGGCAGCCAGGTGTTCGAGGTCTCGTCGTTCGAGCAGGCGGTCGAGATCCTGGCCGAGTTCTTCGTGCCGCTCGAGCTGCCCGAGCTCAACGTCGGCGGTGGTCTCGGCGTCGCCTACGTGAACGGCGAGCGGTCGCCGAGCCTCGGTGAGTGGGCGCACGCCACCCGGGCCGCCTGCGCGGCCGCCGGTGTGCACCCCGGCGTGCGGGTGACGGCCGAGCCCGGCCGGGCCATCGTGGCGGCCGCCGCGCTCACCGTGTACCGGGTCGGGGTCGTGAAGGAGCTGCCGGGCATCCGCACGTACGTGGCCGTCGACGGCGGGATGAGCGACAACCCTCGTCCCGTCCTCTACGGCAGCGGCTACGAGGCGTTCCTCCCGGCGCGCACCGACGCTCCCAGGCCGACGGCCGTCCGGGTGGTGGGCAAGCACTGCGAGACGGGCGACGTCCTCGTGGCCGATGCCCGGGTGCCCGAGGGCCTCGCCGTGGGCGAACTCCTGGCCACGCCGGTGACGGGTGCCTACGGCTACTCGATGGCCTCCAATTACAACAAGGTGCCCCGTCCCCCGGTCGTTTTCGTGGCTGAGGGCGAGGCCCGAGTCGTCGTCCGGGGCGAGACGCTCGACGATCTGCTCCGACTGGACACCTGACGCCACGGAGGCCCGCCGGGCCGTTGGTAGCGTTGCAAGGTGACCGGCACGTCCTCCGAACGGGCTCCTGTGCGCGTGGCCGTGCTCGGCTGCGGCCACGTGGGGCGGGCCCTCGTCGAGCTCCTGACCGAGCCGGCCCGGGCCGAGGAGATCACGCTCCGGTCCGGCGTGGCCTTCGAGGTCGTCGGCATCGCGGTGCGCGACCTGGCCCGTCAGCGCTCCGAGGCGCCGTGGTTCCCGCACCGCGTCCTGACCGACGACGCCAAGGGGCTGGTCGAGCGGGACGACGTCGACGTGGTGGTCGAGCTCATCGGGGGCCTCGATCCGGCCCGCGACCTCGTCGAGGCGGCGCTCCGGGCCGGCCGGCCCGTGGTGACGGCCAACAAGGTGCTGCTCGCCGCGGCCGGACGGGAGCTCGGCGAGCTGGCCGAGGCCAACGGGGTGGACCTGCTCTACGAGGCCTCGGTGGCCGGAGCCATCCCGGTCATCCGCCCGCTCCGCGAGTCGCTCGCCGGCGAGCGCATCGTCCGGGTGATGGGCATCGTCAACGGGACGACCAACTTCATCCTCTCCCGCATGTCCGAGGACGGCATCGACTACGCCGACGCGCTGGCCGAGGCCCAACGGCTCGGCCTGGCCGAGGCCGACCCGGCGGCCGACGTCGAGGGGCTCGACGCGGCGGCGAAAGCGGCGATCCTCGCCGGGCTGGCCTTCGGGTGCGACGTCGTGGCCGCCGACGTGCACCACGAGGGCATCACCGGGGTGCGGGCGATCGACGTGACCTTCGCCGCCCGCATGGGCTACGCCATCAAGCTCCTGGCCGTGGCCGAGCTGCTTGACGGCCCGGCCGGGGAGGAGGTGTCGGTCCGGGTGCACCCGACGATGATCGGGACGTCCCACCCCCTCGCCACCGTCGGCGGCGCCTTCAACGCGGTGTTCGTCGAGGGCGAGATCTCGGGCGAGCTCATGCTCTACGGCCACGGGGCCGGCGGCCGACCGACCGCCGGGGCGGTCCTCGGCGACCTGATCGACGCAGCCCGGCACCGCCACGACGGCACCGCGGCCCCTCCGCCCTCACGGCGGGTCCCGGTGCGCTTCGCCCCCGTGGAGGACCTGCGCTCGGCCTTCTATCTCAACGTCGACGTCGTCGACCGGGCCGGCGTCCTCGCCGCGGTGGCCGGTGTCTTCGGCAACCACGGCGTCTCCATCCGCTCGATGGAGCAGGTGGGGCTGGGCGACGAGGCCGAGGCCCGCCTCGTCTTCTTGACCCACGAGGCCCGTCAGGGCGACGTCGCCGCCACCATCGACGACCTCCGCCACCTCCCCGAGGTGCACCGGGTGGGTGCGGTGCTGCGGGTCATGGGACCCGACTTCCAACCGGGCTACCCGGAGGCGGAGGCCTGACATGGCAGCCTGGCGGGGAGTGGTCGAGGAGTACCGGGACTTCCTCCCCGTCGACGACGACACGCCGGTGGTCACCCTCCTGGAAGGCGGCACCCCGCTCGTCCCCGCGCCCCGCCTCTCCGAGCGGGTGGGCGCCGACGTCCACCTGAAAGTCGAAGGGGCCAACCCCACCGGGTCGTTCAAGGACCGGGGGATGACCATGGCCATCTCGAAGGCGGTGGAGGAAGGGGCCAAGGCCGTCGTCTGCGCGTCGACCGGCAACACGTCGGCCTCGGCCGCGGCCTACGCCGCCCGGGCCGGGCTGCGCTGCATCGTCCTCATCCCCGAGGGCCACATCGCCCTCGGCAAGCTGGCCCAGGCACTCATCCACGGCGCCCGGGTCCTCCAGCTGCGGGGCAACTTCGACGAGGCCCTCACGATCGTGCGGGAGCTGCCGAACCGGGCCCCGGTGACCGTCGTCAACTCGGTGAACCCCCTCCGTATCGAGGGGCAGAAGACCGGGGCCTTCGAGATCGTCGACGCCCTGGGGGACGCCCCGGAGGTCCACTGCATCCCGGTGGGCAACGCCGGGAATATCACGGCCTACTGGCGGGGTTATTGCGAGTACAAGGGGGCAGGGAGGGCATCGCGCCTGCCCCGGATGCTCGGCTTCCAGGCCGAGGGGGCTGCGCCCATCGTGCTCGGTCACCCGGTCGAGGACCCCGAGACCGTGGCCACCGCCATCCGCATCGGCAACCCGGCCAGCTGGTACGCGGCCACCGCCGCGGCGAGCGAGTCGGGGGGTTCGATCACGGCGGTGAGCGACGAGGAGATCCTCGCCGCCTACCGGTTCTTGGCCGAGGAGGAGTCGGTGTTCTGCGAGGCGGCCTCGGCGGCCTCCGTGGCCGGGCTCCTCCGCCAGGGCGTGCCCCCCGGCGCCACCGTCGTCTGCGTGCTGACCGGGCACGGTCTGAAGGACCCGGACCTCGCCATCAGTCAGATCTCGGTGCCCACCGTGGTGGAGCCCGAGCTCGACGCCATCCTGGCCGAGCTGGGTTTCTAGGGCGCGCGGTACTCCGCTGGCCGGGCCCTATACTGTTGCTCAGGCGATTGCGAACAGCTATCGTGATGACATCCCACCAGCGCCGCGGAGTCTGACGCGGACACCCCTCCGGTCCCATCTGGAGCCGTTGCCGGTGGTGATGGGGGCAGGCGGCTAGGCGCCCGTCCGGCTCTCATCCCCGTTTTTTCCGCACTGTTCGTGGTCCCGAACCACCACCACTGCGGTCCTTGAAGAATCCTTGAAGAAGAGGAGGCCGATGACTGCCGAACAGCAGCTCGAACGGTCAGTGCTCGAGGGCAAGGAGCGAGAAGAGCTCCATGCCATCGCCCAGGCGATGTCGCTCAAGACGACGACGCGGACCAAAAAGGCCGACATCATCGATCAGATCCTGGAGGCCACCGGGGTGATCACCCCCGAGGCCGACACGAAGTCCGCCAACGGCAAGGCCGCGGTGGAGCCCGAGACCAACGGGTCGGTCGATGCGGCCAGCACGAACGGCGCGGCCAGCGCCGAGGCGAACGACCCCCAGCCGGCGTCGAACCCGGGCGGCCAGGTGGCCACCCAGCAGGGCTCGGCGCGCCAGCGCCACAACAACGGCCAGGGTCAGGTCGACGCCGGCAACCGGCGCAGCCGTCGGCGGCGCGGCCGGGACCGCGGCACCGAGCGCGGCGGCGACCGCGAGCTCCAGGGCGGAGCCAACCAGGAGTCGGCCTACCAAGGTGAGCTCGTCGAGGTGCGAGGTTTGCTCGACCTGCGCGACGAGGGCTACGGGTTCCTCCGCTGCGACGGGTACCTCCCCTCCAGCAAGGACGTGTACGTCTCGATCAGCCAGGCCCGGCGTTTCGCCCTCCGGCGGGGCGACCACATCGAAGGCGCGTGCCGTCCGGCGTCGAACAACGAGAAGTACCCGGCGCTCCTGCGGATCGACACCGTCTCGGGGCTCGATCCCGAGGAGGCCCGGGACCGCCCGCGGTTCGAGGACCTGACGCCGCTCTTCCCCGACTCGAAGCTCCGGCTCGAGGAGATGGGCGACAAGGAGAACCTCACCTCCCGCATCGTCGACCTGCTGTCGCCGATCGGCAAGGGCCAGCGAGGCCTGATCGTCTCGCCGCCCAAGGCGGGCAAGACGGCCATCATGAAGCAGATCGCCCACTCCATCGAGATGAACAACCCCGAGGTGCACCTCATGGTGCTGCTCGTCGACGAGCGCCCCGAAGAGGTCACGGACATGCGCCGGTCGGTGAACGGCGAAGTCGTCGCCTCGACGTTCGACCGGCCGTCCGACGAGCACACCACGGTGGCCGAGCTGGCCATCGAGCGGGCCAAGCGCCTCGTCGAGCTGGGTCGCGACGTGGTCATCCTCCTCGACGGCATCACCCGCCTGGCCCGGGCCTACAACCTGGCCCAGCCGGCCACCGGGCGGATCATGTCCGGTGGTGTCGACTCGGGTGCCCTCTACCCGCCGAAGAAGTTCTTCGGCGCCGCCCGCAACATCGAAGAGGGCGGCTCGCTCACGATCCTGGCGACCGCCCTCGTCGAGACCGGCTCCAAGATGGACGAGGTCATCTTCGAGGAGTTCAAGGGCACCGGCAACATGGAGCTGCGCCTCGACCGCCGTCTGGCCGAGCGCCGGCTCTACCCGTCGATCGACGTGAACGCCAGCTCGACCCGGCACGAGGAGCTCCTCTTCGACCGGGGCCAGCTCCAGCAGGTCTGGAAGCTGCGCCGGGTGCTGAACGCCCTCGCCAGCGAGGGGAACGCCGCGGCGGGCCTCGAGCTCTTGATGGACAAGATCCGCACCACGAAGAGCAACGACGAGTTCCTGGCCGAGATCGCCAAGGGCCCCACGCCCAACGGCTGAGGCGGGGAATAACCTGGGCCCGCCGGTCCTTCTACCGGCTGGAGCGGGCACGAGAACACGAGCGAACCTGGAGCAACCATGAAGTCCGAGATCCACCCCGAGTACCACGTGGCGCAGGTGCGCTGCTCGTGCGGCAACACCTTCACCACCCGCTCCACCAAGGCCGAGCTCCACGTGGAGCTGTGCAACGAGTGCCACCCCTTCTTCACCGGCAAGCAGAAGCTGGTCGACTCCGGTGGCCGGGTCGAGCGCTTCCAGCGCCGCTACGGCGCCCGGACCGCCAAGAAGACGGCCAAGCGCTGACCCTCCCGGGACGGCCGGGTCCGGCCGCGCCCGTGCCGTCGTCTCGTAGCCTTTGATCGTGCTCGACGACCGGCTGCGCGCGCTCGAAAAGGAATACGAGGCCGTCCAGGCCGAGCTCGCCGACCCGGCGACGAGTGCCGACATGACCCGCCTCCGGGAGCTGTCCCAGCGCCAGAAGGAGCTGGGTGAGGTCGTCGGGACCTGGCGGGACCTGCAGCAGGCCCGGGCCGACCTGGAGGCCGCCCGCGAGCTCCTGACCGATGCCGACGGCGACGAGCGGGAGCTGGCCCGGGCCGAGGTCGAGACGGCCGAGGCGGCCATCGGGGGCCTGACCACGAGGCTCACCACGCTGCTCCTCCCGAAGGACCCCAACGACGGGCGCAACGTGATCCTCGAGATCCGCGGCGCCGAAGGGGGCGAGGAGGCCAACCTCTTCGCCCGGGACCTCTTCGACATGTACCTGCGCTACGCGGCCCGCAGGGGCTGGAAGAGCGAGGTGCTCTCGGAGAGCGCGTCCGAGCGGGAAGGCCTGAACGAGGGGGTCATCCTCGTGAAGGGCCGTGACGCCTGGTCCCGCCTGGAGCACGAGGGCGGGCCGCACCGTGTGCAGCGGGTGCCGGTCACCGAGACCAAGGGCCGGGTGCACACCTCGTCGGCCACGGTCACGGTGCTGCCCGAGGCCGAGGAGGTCGACGTGGCCATCGACCCGGCCGACCTGAAGATCGACGTCTACCGGTCGACCGGTCCCGGTGGTCAGTCGGTCAACACGACCGACTCGGCGGTGCGCATCACCCACCTCCCG
Organism: Acidimicrobiales bacterium; assembly: GCA_035297265.1. Lineage (GTDB taxonomy): Bacteria > Actinomycetota > Acidimicrobiia > Acidimicrobiales > RAAP-2 > DATGZH01. The sequence goes on from DATGZH010000042.1 coordinate 42,506, forward strand.
ACCGGCATCGTCGTGGCCATGCAGGACGAGAAGAGCCAGATCCAGAACCGGGCCAAGGCCATGGTCGTGCTGCGCTCCCGCCTGCTGCGGGCCGAGCAGGAACGCCGAGAGGCCGAGCTGGCGGTCCGCCGCAAGAGCCAGGTGGGCGGGGGCGGACGGTCGGAGAAGATCCGCACCTACAACTTCAAGGAGAACCGGGTGACCGACCACCGGGTGAACCTCACGCTGCACAAGCTGGACCAGGTGCTCGCGGGCGACCTCGACGAGTTGACCGACGCCCTCATGGCCGACAAACGGGCGAGGCAGCTGGCCGGGGAGGAGGAGGCGGTGTGAGCGCGCCGTCGACACTGTCGGCGGCCACCACCCGCCGGGACCTCGAAGCGGCGCTGGCCGACGAGCTCGGCTCGCCGAGCGAGGCCCGCTGGTTGACCGAGGAGGTGCTCGGACCGTCCCGCCGGCCCGGCCAGGCCGGCCCGGCGCTGTCGGCCGCCGCGCTCAGCACCCTCGCCGACCTCGCGGCTCGCCGTCGGGCCGGCGAGCCGCTGCAGTACGTCCTCGGCCACTGGGCCTTCCGCACCCTCGAGCTCGACGTCGACCCGAGGGTGCTCATCCCTCGTCCGGAGACCGAACAGCTGGTCGACGTGGCTCTCGGCGTGCTGGCCGAGGTGGCGGGGGAGCGGCCCGATCCCTTGGTCGTCGACCTCGGCACGGGGTCCGGAGCCATCGCCCTCGCGGTGGCCGTCGAAGCGCTGCCCGAGCGGCCCCAGCTCCGGGTGTGGGCGGGTGACGTCTCGCCTGGCGCCCTCGCGGTGGCCGAGCGCAACCGGGAGCTCGTCGGCGCCCGTCACCCGGGGGCCGCCGAACGGGTCGTGCTGCGGTCCGGCGACTGGTGGCGGGCCCTCCCCGAGGGGCTCCGCGGCCGGGTGGACCTCGGTCTGGCCAACCCGCCCTACGTGGCGGTCGACGAGTGGGACGCGCTCGACCGCGAGGTCCGGCGCGAGCCGCGACTGGCCCTCGTGGCCGAGACGGCCAGCGACGGCACGCCCGGGATGGCCGCGGTCGAGGCGGTCGTCGCCGGTGCGGTCGACTGGCTGGCCCCCGGCGGCGCGCTCGTCGTCGAGCTCGCGCCGGACCAGGCCGGACCGGCGAGCGCACTGGCCCGTCGCGCCGGCTTCGCCGCGGTGGACGTGCGCCCCGACCTCGCCGGTCGGCCGCGGGTCCTCGTGGCCCGCCGATCCCCGACGTGAGTGGCGAGAGCTGCCGCCTCGTCACCTTCGAGGACAGCGACGTCGTGGTGGCGGCCCTGGCCGCCGGGTCCGTCGTCGCCGTCCCGACCGACACCGTCTACGGCCTGGCCGCCCGCCCCGACCACCCGGCCGCCGTCGCCGCGGTCTTCGACGCCAAGCACCGACCACCCGAGCTGGCCCTCCCCGTGCTCGTGGCCGACGAGTCCCAGCTCGACGGGGTCGTCGTCGCCTGGCCGCCCGTCGCCCATCGCCTGGCCGAGCGTCTCTGGCCCGGGGGCCTGACCGTGGTCGTCACCGCTCGGCCGGCGCTGGCCCGGCTCCTCGGCGGGGACGGTCGCACGATCGGTGTCCGCCTGCCTGATCACGAGGAGCTGCGCGGGCTGCTCCGCCGGACCGGGCCGTTGGCTGTCACGAGCGCCAACCGCCACGGGGTGCCGCCCTGCACGACCGCCGAAGCGGTCCGTCTCGCCTTCGCCGACGAACCGGTGGACCTCGTCGTCGACGGGGGCACCTGTGACGGCGCCCCGTCGACCGTCGTCGACGTGACCGTCGACCCGCCGCGGCTCGTCCGCGAGGGAGCACTCCCGTGGACGCGCATCCTCGGAGCGTGCGCTTGAGGCGGCTCAGATGAGGTGCACGACGCCCTCGGCGTCGAGGGTCGCCGGCCGCCCACAGCCCTCGCTCGTCACGAGCGTCTCGAGCTCCCCGGGGTCGCGCACGTTGCCCCAGGCCCGGACGTCGTCCGCCGTGCGGGCCACCACGATGCCCAGCTCGGGTACGCCGTCTCGGTCGTAGGTGACGGTGTAGCTCTCGATCCGCACCGGCCCGGTGGCCTCGGCGTCCCAACGCCGCTTCGGCCGCGCGTCCACTTCGGCCTGCACGTCCTCCCAGCGGTAGCCGCCGCGGCCCTCGTCGACCGGCGGCCGCGAGGCGTAGAGGCCGATCGCGTGTTTCGTGGCGTACCAGCCGAGGGCGGTGACGAGCCCCACCGCCCCGGGCATCGCTCGGAGCCGCTCGACCATGGTAGCGATGCTGTGCGACACGTAGTTGTTCCCGGGGCCTCCGGCGAAGGTGAGCCCGCCGGTCACGGTGAGCGGGCGCGAGGGATCGTCCACGGGGAGGCCGAGCTCGGTCGCGCCGATGCGCACGACCGAGGGGAAGCAGGAGTAGAGGTCGACTGCCCCGACGTCGTCGACGCCCACGCCGGCGAGCTCGAACGTCCGCCGGCCGGCCAGTCGGATGGCCGGCGACGAGTGCAGGTCGGCCCGCTCCGAGAGGAACCAGTGGTCGTTGGCGTCGGCCCCGGCCAGCGGGAAGACCCACCGTTCGGGGGCCACGCCCGCCGAGCGGGCCGCCTCGACTGAGCAGCAGATGAAGGCGGCCGCCTGGTCGACCTGGAGGTTGGCCGTGCAGAGCTTCGTGTAGGGGAAGGCCACCGGCCGGTTCTTCGGGCTGGGCGTGACGAGCTCGTCGGCGCTGAAGGCGGTCGGCAACCAGGCGTAGGGGTTGGTCGCCGCCACCTCGGAGAACGAGGCCCACAGCCGGCCGAGCCGCTGCCGGTGGTCCTCGAGCGACCACCCCGCGGCGTGCCGGAGGGCGTTCTCGAAGAGGGGGTACGCCTGCACCGGCAGGTGGAGGCCCCGGGCCGTCTCGAGGTCGGTGGCCGGCGGGTGGTCGACGCCGAAGCTCTCGGGCAACGTGGTGTCGGCGGGCTGCTCGGCGAAGGTCGGCCGTTCGGAACCGCTGCGGCGGCGGCCGGTGAGCGTGTAGACCCGCTCGGCCCCGGTCACCGCCACGACCTCGTGCTCGCCCCGGGCGATGGCGCCCGCCGCCGCGCTCATGAGCGACTGGGGCGCGTTGCCGCCGGTCGTCGAGAGGACGAGCTCGGCGGGGTCGAGGCCCAGCCGCTGGGCCACGCCGAGGGGCGGGTTGGGCGGTCGCCAGGAGAGGGAAGAGACGACGGCCAGGCGGCCGACCCGCTCGAGCAGGGCCGGGTGGCCGCAGTCCTCGGCCGCCGCCCGGAGGACCGCGGCCATCATCTCGACGGGCTCCGGGCCGCCCGCCCCGTCGTGACCCGGGCGTTCGGTCAGCTGTCCGACGCCCACGACCACGGGGGTGCGGGGATCGAGGCCCATCGGGGGCGCAGCGTACCGGCGGGGCGGGAGGCCCTCTCCCGTGGGTCCTCGCCCGAGGTCGTACACTTCGGCCCATGGCGTCCGAGGCAGACCCCCCGTTCGCCGGCTGGCTGGCCGAGGACCCCGAGGTGGCGGCCCTGGTCGGCGAGGAGCTCGACCGGCAGAGCACCACGCTGCAGCTGATCGCCTCGGAGAACTTCTGCTCGCCGGCGGTCCTCGCGGCCACCGGGTCGGTCCTCACGAACAAGTACGCCGAGGGCTACCCCGGGCGCCGCTACTACGGCGGGAACCGGGTCATCGACGAGGTGGAGGACCTGGCCCGCCGCCGGGCGACCGCCCTCTTCGGGGCCGAGCACGCCAACGTCCAACCCCACGCCGGGGCTTCGGCCAACCTCGCCGCCTACCAGGCCCTGCTGCAACCGGGCGACACCGTGCTCGCCATGCGGCTCGACCACGGCGGCCACCTCACCCACGGCTCGCCGGCCTCCATCACGAGCAAGATCTGGCGCTTCGTCGCCTACGGGGTCACCCCCGCCGCCGAGGACCCCGAGCGCCCGGGCGAGGTCATCGACTTCGACCAGGTGGCCGACCTGGCCAAGACCGAGAAGCCCAAGCTCATCGTGGCCGGCTCCACCGCCTACTCCCGGGTGATCGACCCGATCCCGTTCAAGGAGATCGCCGACTCGGTCGGCGCCCGCTTCCTCTTCGACGCCGCCCACCCGGCCGGCCTGATCGCCGGCGGCGTCCACCCGAGCCCGGTCGGCGTGGCCGACGTGGTGACGTTCACCACCCACAAGACGCTCCGCGGCCCGCGCGGTGCCGCCATCCTCTGCGGTGAGGAGCTGGCCAAGAAGATCGACAGCTCGGTCTTCCCGGGGCTCCAGGGCGGTCCGCTGGAGCACGTCATCGCGGCCAAGGCGGTGGCCTTCGCCGAGGCCGCCCGCCCGGCCTTCGCCGACTACGCGGCGCAGGTGGTGGCCAACGCCCGGGCCTTCGCCGAGGCCCTGCGGGCGGAGGGGTTCCGTCTCGTCTCGGGGGGCACGGACAACCACATGGTCCTCGTGGACCTGCGACCCTTCGACGCCGAGCTCACCGGCAAGGAGGCCCAGGAGGTGCTGGACCGGGCCGGGATCACGTGCAACCGCAACACGATCCCCGACGACCCCCGCCCGCCGTTCGTGACCTCGGGCCTCCGGCTCGGGAGCCCCGCCGAGACCACCGCCGGCATGGGTCCGGCCGAGATGGCCACCGTGGCCGAGCTGCTCGGCACGACGCTGCGGCGTCGGCACGACGAGGCGGCGCTGGCCGAGGTGCGGGGCAGGGTGGCCGAGCTGTGCGCGGCGTTCCCGCCCTACCCCACGCTCACCGGGGGGCGCCGGGTGCCGAAGGCCGTGCGCGCCGCGGGCTGAGCCGTCGCGAGGCCGAGGTCTCGTCATGCCCCCGATCGGCTGGTACGGGTTGATCCTCGTCGTCGCGGCGGTCGTCACCGCCGCGGCCACGTGGCCGGCCCGCACGCTCTCGGCCAAGGTCGGCTACGTCGCCGTCCCGACCGACCGGTCCGTGCACAGCCGGGCCACCCCGTACGGCGGCGGGGCGGCGATGTTCTTCGGCTTCCTGATCGCCATGATCGTGGCCGCGCTCGTGCCCGCCCTCCACCCGGTGTTCGCCGGGAACTCCGAGCCGCTCGGGGTCGTGCTCGCCGCCGCGGCCATCTTCGCCGTCGGCCTCATCGACGACGTCCGGGACATGTCGGCGCCGGCCAAGGTGGCCGGCCAGGTGCTGGCGGCGAGCATCCTCTACTTCCTGGGCGTCACCATGTACCAGTTCAAGGTGCCGCTGGCCGGGTTCATCGTGCTCAGCCCCGGTGTCGTCCCGCTCATCACCGCCCTCTGGGTGATCGCCATCACGAACGCCGTCAACATCATCGACGGCCTCGACGGCCTGGCGGCCGGCGTCGTGGCCATCGCCGGCGCGGCCCTCGCCGTCTACGGGCTGCGGCTCATGGACCAGGGCCTGCTTCCGCTCGACAACGTCGGCCCGCTCGTCGCCGTCATCGCCTGCGGGGTCTGCCTCGGGTTCCTCCCCTTCAACTTCCATCCGGCCAAGGTCTTCATGGGCGACGCCGGTGCCCTCTTCCTCGGCCTGCTCATGTCGGCCTCGACGATGGTCATCGGGGGTCGCACCCCGCCGACCTCGGGGGTCACCTACTTCTTCTTCGCCCCTCTCTTCATCCCGCTCTTCATCCTGGGCGTCCCCCTCGTGGACATGGCCTTCGCCTTCATCCGGCGCACCGCCCGGGGGAGCGGCTTCCACACCCCCGACAAGGACCACATCCACCACCGTCTCCTGCGCCTCGGGCACGGCCACCGCCGCAGCGTGGTCATCCTCTGGGTCTGGACGGCCCTCCTCTCGGGCTTCGTGCTCTTCCCCCTCTTCCAGTCGGGGGTGAACGCCTTCATCCCGCTCGGCGCACTGGCGCTCGTGATCGCCCTCTACACGTTCTTCCACCCGGGCCTGCGCCGCCAGGACGAGCCGCCGGTGCCCGAGGAGGAGGCGGCTCCCGACGGAGCCGGAGCGGAGGTTCCGGCCGCGGTCGGTGCCCACGACGGCGACCCGGGCGGGGCGTCCGGGGAGCCCTCACGTTTTGCCGTCGGACCGGGTGGGATGGGATGATGACGGCTGTGTTAAATCCTGTTCCCGCCCCGTCCGGCGCCCCCATCTCGCGGCGGGCGCCGGGTGCAGGTGTGGGCCTGACGGCGTGACCGAGGGGCCTCGGGTTGCACCAAATCGTCCTGACCCCGCCTGACGCGCCGCTGGGCCGGTACGGCGGAGATGGCTTCCGAGAACGAACCTCCGGAGCACCAGCCGGGCCTTGGCGACTTCTTCTGGCTGGGAACGGCCTGCGCCATCAGCATCGTGGTCGCTGGCGGCCTGGGCTACCTCCTCGACAGCTGGCTCGGCACCTTGCCCTGGCTGACCTTCGCCGGGCTGGCGTTCGGGATCCTCTGCGCCGTGCTCATCACGGTGCGGGCGGTTCGCCAGAGCCTGTAGGGCCGGTCCGGCCCAGGCGGGAGGCGTAGGGGACCGCCCGTGTTCACCCACTTCTCGCTGCCCGACCTCGCCGCGGTGTCCCGCCGCACGATGCTGAGCGCCCTGATCTTCGGCGTGATCGGCTTCGTCGCCTGCCTGGCCCTGGACGCCGTCCTCGTCGGCATCGGCCTCTGCCTCGGCATCACCGTCGGCATCGTGAACTTCCGTCTGATCCAGTCTTCGGTCGTGAAGGTCGGGCAGCGCCAGGCGGAGAACGCCCGCCGTCCGCTCGCCCTCAACACCGTGACCCGGCTCGGGATCATCACCGTGATCGCGCTCGGCCTCCTGTTCGTGAGCTTCGACCTCGCCTTCGGTCTCCTGGCCGGCCTGGCGGCCTTCCAGGTGCTCCTCCTCATCCAGGTGGCCCGCTCGATGTACAAGATGGGCGCCGCCGGGGGCGGCCTCTTCACCGGGCGCCTCGAGGGCTTCGACGAAGACGACGACGTCATCGATGTCGAGGTGGTCGACGAGGACGCCGAGGGTCCGAAGACGCTCGACAAGGTCGAAGTGCCCGACGACCGCCACGAGGAGAGCTGAGCGTGCTCGACCTGGCCGGCCTCGTCGGCACCAACATCACGCCCGGGGAGCACCCCACCGCCCACGTCGGGGGGCTCACGTTCAACGTCGACACGATCTGGTCGACCGCGGTGGCGATGCTCGTCATCTTCATCTTCGGCTGGGTGCTGCGCCGACAGGCGACGAGCGGCGTCCCGGGCAAGTTCCAGCTGGTCTGGGAAACGGGCGTGCAGATCGTGACCCGTCAGGTGGAGGGCTCCATCGGACCCCGCGGGGCGTTCGTCATCCCTCTCGCCATCACCCTCTTCGTCTTCATCATCATCTGCAACTTCTTCGAGATCGTGGCCCTCGGCAGCCGGTACGAGTTCCTCGCCGTCCCGAACGCCGACATCAACCTGCCGCTCGCCATGGCGCTCTACGTCATCGTCCTCGTTCACGTGAATTCGGTCAGGGTCCGTGGGTGGCACGGCTACTTCCACCACTACCTCTTCCAGCCCTTCCCGGTGTTCCTGCTGCCGGTCAACCTCTTCATCAACCTCGTGGAGGAGATCGCCAAGCCCGTCACGCTCGCCCTGCGGCTCTTCGGCAACCTCTTCTCGGGCGCCCTCATGCTGGTCCTGATCTCGGCCCTCGGTGCCTGGAAGCTGGGGTCGATCCCCCTCGGTGACTTCGCGACGTTGCTCGCCAACATCGCCTGGAAGCTCTTCGACGTCTTCCTCATCGGGCCCATTCAGGCCTTCATCTTCGCCCTCCTCACCATCCTCTACTTCGACACGGCCATGACCGTCACGCCGGAACACTGAGCCCGGACACCCTTACTCGTTCGAGCAATACGACCCAAAGGAGAAGCAGAAAATGGCAGACTCGACCGCTCAGGCGATCCAGCTCGCCGGAGCCATGGTTGGTGGCGGGTTGGCCCTCGGTGGCGGTGCGGTCGGCGCGGCCATCGGGGACGGCCTTGCGGGCAGCCAGACGATCGCCGGCGTGGCCCGACAGCCCGAGGCGCAGGGCCGACTCTTCACGATCATGTTCCTCACGGTTGGCTTGGTTGAGGCCATGTACTTCATCAACCTGGCCTTCACCGCGCTGTTCGTCTTCTCCCTCTACAAGAAGTAGGCGACAGAAGACGGCGGCGACGCAGTGACGTCGAGGACCCTTTCGACACGGCACATCGAGCGAGGCTGACACCATGTCCATGGCAACCAGCAACTTCCTCGTCCCCAACGCCACGTTCTTCGTGGAGCTGGTGGCGTTCATCGTCGTGCTCGGGGTGGTGGGGCGCTACGTCCTCCCTCCGGTGAACCGCGCCCTCTCCGAGCGCCAGGCCCAGATCAAGAGCGAGCTCGAGGCGGCGGACGTGGCCAAGTCCGAGGCCGAGGCGATCGACCAGGAACGCCGCCAGACGCTGGAGCAGGCCCGTCTTCAGGCGCGCGAGATCGTGGAGCAGGCCAATCGCACGGCGGAGCAGGTGGGTGTGGACTCCCAGGCGCGGGCGACGGCCGAGTACGAGCGCATCGTGTCGAGTGCCGACGCCCAGGTGCGCCTGGCCCGGCAGCGGGCCATCGAGACGGCGGCCGAGCGGATCGGCGAGATGGTGATGGAGGTGGTCGAGCGAGTCATCGGCCGTGAAGTCGACGACGCCGCTCACCGTGACCTCATCGATGAGGCCATCGCCGCCCTCAACGCCGAGAGCAGCGCGACGAGCTCGTGAACCCCACCCTCCAGGGTTATGCGGCGGCGGTCCTGAGCGCCGGCGAGGACCTCAGCGCGCTGGCCGCGGACCTCGCCTCGGTGGACCAGGCCTTCCGGGCCAACCGGGAGCTCCGGGTGGCGCTCACGGACACGTCGGTGCCGCCGCGTGTCCGGCGGGCGGTCCTCGAGGACCTGCTCTCGGGCAAGGTCGGCGAGCGAGCCCGTCGGGCGGCGGCCTTCGCCGCCGCCTCGGCGAGCCCACCGCAGATCCCCGCGGCGATGACCTGGCTGGCGGCGCAGGCCCGGCGGGCCGCCGCGGGCGAGGTCGAGACAGAGCCGCCGCTCGGCCACAGCGAGGCCCGGGCCCGGGTCGGCGGCTTCGCCGCTGCCCTCTTCGAGGACCTGTCGACGGCACAGCTGGAGGAGATGGAAGACGAGTTGTTCCGCTTCGCTCGCACGGTCGACGCCACGCCCGCCCTACGAGGCGCGCTCACCGACCGCGACCTACCGCTCGCTGTCCGTCAGGGGGTGGTCGATCAGCTGCTTTCGGCAAAGGTGCAGCCGGCGACGCTGCGCCTCGTGAACTTCGTGCTGGCGGGCGGACGGCCCCGCGACACGGTCGGCACGCTCGATTGGCTCGTCGAACAGACGGCGCGGGCCCGGGGGTGGCGAGTGGCCCGGGTCCGCTCGGCCCAAGACCTCGAGGCCGAGCAGCGGGACCGACTGGCGAGCTCGCTCACCTCGATGGTGGGCGCCCCGGTCGAGCTGCAGGTCACGATCGACGGGACGCTCCTCGGCGGGGCGGTCGTCGAGGTGGGTGACCTGCAACTGGACGCCAGCGCCAGAGGCCGGCTGAACCACCTGCGCGAGCACCTGCTCACCCAGGGTTGGGAGGACCGCGGCTACGGCGCCGCACAACGCGAGGGAGTCGAGTGATGGCAGAGCTGACGATCACCGCCGACGAGATCACCTCAGCCCTGCGCCGGCACGTCGAGGAGTACGTGCCGGCGGTGGGTGCTGAGCAGATCGGCCATATCGTCGAGGTGGGCGACGGTATCGCCCGGGTGTCGGGGCTGCCCGGTGCGGCGGTGAACGAGCTCCTCGAATTCGAGGACGGCACGCTCGGGCTGGCCCTCAACCTCGACGAGGAGAGCATCGGCGCCGTCGTGCTCGGGTCGGTCGACAACCTCGAAGAGGACCAGGTGGTGAAGGCCACCGGGCGCATCCTGTCGGTACCCGTCGGTGACGCCTTGCTCGGCCGGGTGGTGAACGCCCTCGGGGAGCCGATCGATGGCAAGGGCCCGGTCGGGACGGTCGAGACCCGGCGCCTCGAGGTGCAGGCGCCGGGGATCGTGGGCCGCCAGCCGGTGTCCGAGCCCATGCAGACGGGCATCAAGGCCATCGACGCCATGACGCCCATCGGACGGGGCCAGCGCGAGCTCATCATCGGGGACCGCAAGACGGGCAAGACGACCGTGGCCGTCGACACGATCCTCAACCAGCGGGGCCAGGGCGTGAAGTGCATCTACGTGGCCATCGGCCAGAAGGGCTCCTCGGTCGCCCAGACCGTGAAGACCCTGGCCGACCGCCAGGCGCTCGAGTACACGGTGGTCGTGGCCGCCCCGGCCGGCGATCCTGCGCCCTACAAGTACCTCGCCCCCTACGCCGGCTGCGCCATGGGGCAGCACTGGATGGAGTCGGGCGAGGCGGCGCTCATCGTCTACGACGACCTCTCGAAGCAGGCGGAGGCCTACCGCCAGATCTCGCTCCTCCTGCGCCGGCCCCCGGGCCGCGAGGCCTACCCGGGCGACGTCTTCTACCTCCACAGCCGGCTCCTCGAGCGGGCGGCCAAGCTCTCCGATGATCGGGGCGGCGGTTCGCTCACCGCGCTCCCGATCATCGAGACCAAGGCCGGCGACATCTCGGCCTATATCCCGACGAACGTCATCTCGATCACCGACGGCCAGATCTTCTTGGAGTCCGACCTCTTCTACGCCGGGGTCCGGCCGGCCATCAACGTGGGCCAGTCGGTGTCCCGGGTGGGCGGGGCGGCCCAGGTGAAGGCCATGAAGGCTGTCGCCGGGACGCTCAAGATCGACCTCGCCCAGTTCCGCGACCTCGAGTCGTTCGCCACGTTCGGGTCCGAGCTCGACAAGGTCTCGCAGGCCCAGCTCGACCGGGGCTACCGCCTGACCGAGCTCCTGAAGCAGCCACAGAACGCCCCGGTCCCGGTGGAGGAGCAGGTACTCGTCATCTACGCCGGCACCAACGGCTGGACCGACGAGGTGCCGGTGCCCGAGGTCCAGCGTTTCGAGACGGAGGTGCGCGAGTACTTCCGGGGCAACCACGGCGACCTGCTGGCCCAGATCCGCACGACCGGGAGCCTCCCGGACGAAAAGGCCCTCGACGATGCGCTCCGGACGTTCCTCGAGGGGTTCGACACGGGCGAGGCCAAGTGAGCGAAGGGGACCGCTGAGCCGTGGCCGGAGGGCGTGAACGTGAGCTGCGGCACAGAATCCGCAGCGTGCAGGCCACCAAGAAGATCACGCGGGCCTTCGAGCTCATCGCGGCGTCCCAAATCGTCCGGGCCCAGGGACGCATCGCCGCCAACCGCCCCTACCGGGAGGGCATGTCCCACATCGTGGTCGAGGCGGCGGAGGGCGACCCGGCGGCCGCCGCCCGCTTCCTCAGTCCTCCGGCGTCGCCCACCCAGGTGGGCGTGCTCGCCATCGTCGGCGACCGGGGGCTCTCGGGCCCCTACAACGCCGGTGTCCTGCGGGCGACCGAGCGGCTGCTCGCCGACCTCGCCCGACGGCAGGCCACGACGCACCTCTTCACGGTGGGGAAGAAGGCCCAGTCCTACTTCCGCTTCCGCGGCCACCCCATCGAGGCCTCCTTCGTCGGCATGAGCGACCGGCCGACCTACGCCCAGGCCCGGGAGGTGTCCCTCACGCTCACCACCCCGTTCCTCCACGAGGACTTCGACCTCGTGCTCCTCGTGTCGACCCGCTACCTCTCGGCCGGGCGCCAGACCGTCGAGGCGAGGCGGCTGCTTCCCCTCGTCGACCTCTCGGCCCCCCCGGCCGAGGGTCTCTGGGACCCCGAGTCGGTGACCGGCTTCAAGGTGGGCGAGGAGACCGCGGCGGCCGAGTTCCGCACGGGCTACACCGAATTCGAGCCGGACTTCGAGAGCCTGCTCGGTCAGCTCATCCCGCAGGCCATCGAGTCCGAGGTGTTCACCGCCCTGCTCGAGGCGTCAGCCTCGGAGCACACCGCCCGCCAGCGGGCCATGGCCGCGGCGACCGAGAACGCCGACGACTTGATCACGACGCTCAGCCGAATCATGAACCGGGAGCGCCAAGATTCCATCACCACCGAGATCATGGAGATCGTGGGCGGGGCCGAGGCGCTCCGCTCGTCGAAGGGAGCCTGACCGCACATGACGACCACCACACCCGACACCGCCCGTGAGGGGGAGAGCGTCCTCGAGCACGGCCGCGTGGTGGCGATCGCCGGCCCCGTGGTCGACGTCGAGTTCCCCCCGCACGCCCTCCCCGAGATCAACCACGCGGTCGAGATGGACCTCGACCTCGAAGGGCGCAAGGTGACGGTCACCGCCGAGGTGGCCCAGCAGATCGGCGAGGGCCGGGTGCGCTGCATCTGCATGCAGCCGACCGACGGGCTCGTGCGCGGCGCGCCGGTGCGCAACACCGGACGGGGGATCACCGTGCCCGTCGGGCCCCAGGTCCTCGGCCACGTCTTCAACGTGCTCGGCCAACCGCTCGACACGGACGACATCGGTGAGATCGGGGAGCGCTGGGAGATCCACCGCGACGCACCGGACTTCGACCAGCTCGAGCCGAGGGCCCAGATGTTCGAGACCGGTCTCAAGGTGATCGACCTCCTCGAGCCCTACGTGCTCGGCGGCAAGATCGGCCTGTTCGGTGGAGCCGGTGTGGGCAAGACCGTGCTTATCCTCGAGATGATCAACCGGGTGGCCACGGGCCACGGCGGCGTCTCGGTGTTCGCCGGCGTGGGCGAGCGGACCCGTGAGGGCACGGACCTCTGGCTCGAGATGAAGGAGTCCGGGGTCATCGAGAAGGCCGCCCTCGTCTACGGGCAGATGGACGAGCCCCCCGGCGTCCGCCTCCGGGTGGCCCTCGGCGCGCTAACCATGGCCGAGTACTTCCGCGACGTCCAGAACCAGGACGTGCTCCTCTTCATCGACAACATCTTCCGCTTCGTCCAGGCCGGCTCCGAAGTGTCCACGCTGCTCGGGCGCATGCCCTCGGCCGTGGGCTACCAGCCGACGCTGGCCGACGAGATGGGCGAGCTCCAGGAGCGCATCACCTCGACCCGGGGCCGGTCGATCACCTCGGTGCAGGCGGTCTACGTGCCGGCCGACGACTACACCGACCCGGCGCCGTTCACCACGTTCACCCACCTCGACGCCACGACCGAGCTCTCCCGGCAGATCGCCGCCCTCGGCATCTACCCGGCGGTCGACCCGCTCGCCTCGACCTCGAACATCCTCGCCCCCGAGGTGGTCGGGGAGCGGCACTACGAGGTGGCCCGCCGGGTCCAGGGCGTTTTGCAGCGCTTCCGGGAGCTGCAGGACATCATCGCCATCCTCGGCCTCGACGAGCTGTCCGAGGAGGACCGGGTCACCGTGTCGCGGGCGAGGAAGATCCAGCGCTTCTTGTCGCAGCCCTTCAACGTCGGCGAGGTGTTCACCGGCTTGAAGGGGGTGACGGTCCCGGTGCAAGAGACGGTCGAGTCCTTCGAGGCGCTCGTGAACGGTGACCTCGACGACGTCCCCGAACAGGCCTTCTTGAACGTGGGCGGGGCCGAGTCGGTGCTCGAGAAGGCCCGCACCCTGGAGCAGGGCGGGGACTGATGCCCGACGGGGTTTTCCCGGTCGAGGTCGTCACCCCGGAGGCCTCGCTCGTCGAGACGACGGCCCGCGCCGTGGTCCTGCGCAGCTCCGACGGCGATCTCACTGTGCTCGACGGCCACACCGCCCTCGTGACCGACGTCGTCTCCGGCGAGGTCCGGATCGACCAGGAGGATGAGAGCGTCCTGCGCCTGGCCGCCCACGGTGGCTTCCTCCAGGTGGACACGAGTCACGGGGCGGTCGAGGAGGCCGGCGCGCCGGCCGGCCTCTCCACCCGGATGACCATGCTGTTCGGCGTGGCCGAGCGGTCCGAGGACATCGACGTGGAGCGGGCCCAGCGGGCCCGCGAGGCGGCCCAGGCGCAGGTGGAGGAGTTGCAGGCGGCCGGGGCTCGCGCCGGGGCCGAGCCCGCCGAGGAGGGTGCTGCCCTCACCCCCGAGCAGGTGGCGCTCGTGGCGGCCGAGGCGGCGTTGCGGCGGGCCGAGGTGCGGCTGCAGGTGGCCGGGGAGGCGACCTCCTGAGGCCCGGGCCTCAGGAGAACTCGATCGAGCTGAACTCGGCCAGCTTGTGCAGCGGGTGGATGGCGTCGATCTGGCGGATGGTGCCCGAGCGCGACCGCATCACGAGTGACTGGGTGGTCGCCCCGAAGTCGTGGTAGCGCACGCCCTGGAGGAGCTCGCCGTCGGTGATGCCGGTGGCGGCGAAGAAGCAGTTGTCCCCACCGACGAGGTCCTCGGACGTGAGCACCTTGTCGAGGTCGTAGCCGGCGGCGAGGGCGGCCTGCCGCTCACCGTCGTCGCGGGGCCAGAGCCGTCCCTGGATCTCGCCCCCGATGCACTTCAGAGCGGCGGCGGCGATGACGCCCTCGGGGGTGCCGCCCACGCCGAACAGCACGTCGGCGCCGGACGTATCGGCCCGTCCGGCGGCGATGGCCCCGGCCACGTCGCCGTCGGTGATGAGCCGGATTCGCGCACCCGAGGCCCGGACCTCGGCGATCAGGTCGTCGTGGCGGGGCCGGTCGAGGATGACCGTGGTGATGTCGCGCACCGGCTTGCCCAGGGCCTTGCTCAGGGACTCGAGGTTCTCGGTGGGCGACCAGGTGATGTCGACCGCGTCCTTGCCCCGCGGGCCGACAGCCAGTTTCTCCATGTAGACGCAAGGCCCGGGGTCAAACATCGTGCCCCGCTCGGACACGGCGATCACCGCCAGGGCGCCGCTCCGGCCCGAGGCGGTGAGCGTGGTGCCGTCGATCGGGTCGACGGCGATGTCGGTGGCCGGCGGGGAGCCGTCGCCGATGCGCTCCCCGTTGAAGAGCATCGGGGCCTTGTCCTTCTCGCCCTCGCCGATGACCACCACGCCGTCCATGGAGATCGTGCGGAGCACGACCCGCATGGCGTTGACCGCCGCGCCGTCGGCGCCCTCCTTGTCGCCGCGGCCCATCCAGCGGCTCGCCGCCATGGCGGCCGCCTCGGTGACCCGGACGAGCTCGAGGGCGAGGTTGCGGTCCGGCGCCTCGGGGTGGGGGGGTGGCACGCTCGGGCCAGCGTAGTGCCGAGGCCCCAGGGGCGACGAGGGTCGGCGGCGTGGGCGAACGCCCGGGTGATCACCTTCTCGACGCTCTCCGACGGCATCCTCGACACGCCGCCGCCGTGTCTCAGCCAGCTCCGGCGGGAGTTCCTGGCCCAGCCCCACACCCCGCTCGCCACGGCCGCCTGTGCCGCCACCGCGCCGCCCATCCAGTTCGCCGCCAACCCGTGATGACCGCCGCCGCCGCCGCACGTCCCCCCGCTCGCCCCGGGGCTCGGTCCGCCGTCGGCCCGCCGTTCCCCGGGCGGGTCGGCCGTCGCGGCGATACTGGGACGATGACCTCCCCGGCGGGTGACTACTTCGTCGTGTCCCCGAACGGGCCGTTGTCGGGGACGCTCGAGGTCGGTGGGGCCAAGAACTCGGCGCTCAAGCTGATGGCGGCCACCCTCCTCGCCGAGGGCCGCCACGTGCTCACCAACGTGCCGCGGATCCGCGACGTCGACATCATGACCGAGGTGATCGAGGCGCTCGGGGCCACGGTCAGCCGCCGGTCCGACGGGGACCTCGTGATCGACGCGCCGCCGTGCGACGACCTCGTACCCGAGGCCCCCTACGAGCTCGTGGAGCGCATGCGGGCCTCCGTCGTCGTGCTCGGGCCGCTCCTCGCCCGCTGCGGCCACGCCCGGGTCTCGATGCCCGGCGGCGACGACTTCGGCCACCGCCCGATCGACATCCACCTCGCCGGCCTGGGCGCCATGGGGACGGTCTTCGCCTCGGCCCACGGCTACGTCGAGGGCCGGGTGGAGACGAGCGTCGGCCGGCCCCGGCTCGTCGGGTCCCACATCGTGCTCGAGTACCCGAGCCACACCGCCACCGACAACCTCGTGATGGCGGCGGCGCTGGCCAAGGGCACGACGGTGATCGAGAACGCCGCACGCGAGCCCGAGGTGGCCGACCTCGCCGCCTTCCTCAACGCCATGGGGGCCGTCGTCCGCGGCGCCGGCACGTCGCGCATCGAGGTCCAGGGGGTGGACGAGCTGCGCCCGGCCACCCACCGGGTGATCCCCGACCGGGTGGTGGCCGCCGCCTTCCTCGCTGCCGTGGGCCTGGCCGGGGGCGACGTGGTCCTCGCCGACGCCCGCCCCGAGCACATGGACATGCTCCTGCGCAAGCTCACGTCGATGGGGATGGGGCTCGAGCTCACGCCGGACGGCCTCCGGGCCACCGCGGCCGGCCGCCTGCGCTCGGCCGACGTGGCCACCCTCCCCTACCCGGGGATCGCCACCGACTACCAGCCGTTCCTCGTCACCATGCTTTCGGTGGCCGACGGCGTCGGCATCGTCACCGAGAACCTCTTCTCCGGGCGGTTCCGCTACGTCGACGAGCTCCGGCGCATGGGGGCCGACGTCCGCACCGAGGGCCACCACGCCGTCGTGCGCGGGGTGGAGAAGCTGTCGGCCGCGCCGGTGCGGGCGCCCGACATCCGGGCCGGGGCGGCCCTCGTGCTGGCCGGCCTCGTGGCCGAGGGCGAGACCGAGGTGTCGGCGGCCCACCACGTGGACCGGGGCTTCGAGGACCTGGCCGCCTCGCTGCGCTCGCTCGGCGCCCGGGTGACCCGCCGGTGACGCCGGCCGGCCGGCCGGACCCGGGCAAGCTCCTCGCCGCCGCGGCCGACGGCGACCGGGTGGCCCTCGCCCGTCTGCTCTCGCTCGTCGAGCGGGGTGGCGCCCCGGCCCGGGAGCTGGCCGGCCTCGCCTACCGCACCCCCACGCCGTACACGGTCGGGCTCACCGGGGCCCCCGGGGCCGGCAAGTCCACCCTCACCGACCGGCTGCTGGCGTGCGCCCGGGCGGGCTGGGCCGACGAGCCCGTCGCCCAGGTGGCGGTGTTGGCCGTCGACCCCACGTCGCCGTTCACGGGTGGGGCCATCCTCGGGGACCGGGTCCGGATGCAGGACCACGCCACCGACCCGACGATGTTCATCCGCTCGATGGCCACCCGGGGCCACCTCGGGGGCCTGACCCTGGCGGTCCCCGACGCCGTTCGGGTGCTCGGCGCGGCCGGCTTCCCGCTCGTGCTCGTCGAGACGGTGGGCGTCGGCCAGATGGAGGTGGAGGTGGCCTCGGCCACCGACACCACCGCGGTCGTCGTCACGCCGGGCTGGGGCGACTCGATGCAGGCGGCCAAGGCCGGTCTCCTCGAGGTGGCCGACCTCTTCGTGATCAACAAGGGGGACCGCCCTGGTGCGGCCACCGCCCGGCGCGACCTCGAGCAGATGCTCGACCTCGCGCCGCCGGCCGAGTGGCGGCCGCCGATCGTCGACACCGTGGCCACGACGGGCGAGGGGGTGGAGGAGCTCTGGGCGGCGGTGGCCGACCACCGCACCTTCCTCCGCGACGGCGGGCGGCTCGAGCGGCGCCGGGCCGCCCGGCTCGACCACGAGCTGCGCCGGGTGCTCCAGGCCCGCCTCACCGAGCGGGTGGACGAGCTCACCGGTTCGGCCGACTTCGCCGAGACCGCCCGGGCCCTCGCCGAGGGGCGCCTCGACCCCTACGAGGCGGCCGACCGGCTGCTCGACGCGGGCTGACCACCCGGGCCGAAGGCCCGTTCGGGTACCGTTCGGTCGAACGAGACGCGCCCGTCCCTGGCGGGGGCGACCGGGTGGCCGGAGGGGCCGGGAAGACGAAAGGTGCAGGCGATGGCAGAGACGATGGCGGTGACGCTCGAGCGCCGTGACGACGGGGTGGCGCTCGTCCGTCTGGACCGGCCCAAGGCCAACGCCCTCTCCATCCAGGTGCTCCAGGAGGTGCGGGCCGTGGCCGAGGACCTGGCGGCCCGCCCACCGGGGGCCGTCGTGTTGTGGGGCGGCGACCGGATCTTCGCCGCCGGCGCCGACATCAACGAGCTCTTGGTCGCCTCGCCCGAGATGGTGGCGGCCACCTTCCACGCGGCGACCGGGGCGCTCGCCGCCATCCCCCGGGTGACGATCGCCGCGGTCAACGGCTACGCCCTCGGCGGCGGCTGCGAGCTGGCCCTCGCCTGCGACCTCCGCATCTGCGGCGAGGACGCCACGTTCGGCCTGCCCGAGATCACCCTCGGCCTCATCCCCGGCGGTGGCGGGACCCAGCGGCTCGCCCGCCTGGTGGGGGTGGGCCGGGCCAAGGAGATGATCTTCACCGGCCGTCAGGTGGGGGCGGAGGAGGCCCTGGCCATCGGGCTCGTGAACCGGGTGGTGTCCCGGACCGAGGTCCTCCTCGCCGCCATGCAGCTGGCCTCCGAGGTGGCCAAGGGGGCCCTCGCCGCCCAGGCGCTGGCCAAGCGGGCCGTCGACCAGGGTCTCGAGAACACCCTCGAGGGCGGCCTCAAGATCGAGCGCGGCCACTTCATCGCGGCCTTCAAGACCGAGGACGCCGGGCGCGGCCTCCAGTCGTTCCTGCAGGAGGGCCCGGGCAAGGCCACGTTCTTGGGTCAGTGACCGGACCCTTCGCACCGGGGGAGACCACCTTCGACCCCACGGCCCGCTGGTTCCAGCACGCCGTCTTCTACGAGGTCTACCTGCGGGGCTTCTACGACGCCAACGCCGACGGGACGGGTGACCTCCGGGGCCTGCGCGAGAAGCTCGACTACCTCCAGTGGCTCGGCATCGACTGCCTCTGGTTGCTGCCGTTCTACCCCTCGCCGCTGCGCGACGGCGGCTACGACATCAGTGACTTCTTCAACGTGCACCCCGACTACGGGACCCTCGGCGACCTCGTGGCGCTCCTCGAGGACGCCCACCGCCGGGGGATCCGGGTGATCTCGGACCTCGTCATGAACCACACGAGCGACCAGCACCCCTGGTTCGTCGAGTCCCGCTCGTCCCGCACGAACCAGAAGGCCGACTGGTAAGTGTGGAACGACGACGACCAGCGGTGGCCCGAGGCCCGGGTGGTCTTCACCGACGTCGAGCGCTCCAACTGGACGTGGGACGACACCCGCCAGCAGTACTACTGGCACCGTTTCTACTCGCACCAGCCCGACCTCAACTACGACCACCCCGAGGTGGGCGACACGATGCTCGACCTCGTGCGCTTCTGGTTGGACCTCGGCCTCGACGGGTTCCGCCTCGACGCCGTGCCCTACCTCTTCCAGCGCGACGGCACGGCCGGGGAGCACTTGCCCGAGACGCACTCCTACATCCGACGGGTGAGGAAGCAGCTCGACGCCGACTACCCGGGACGCGTCCTCCTCGCCGAGGCCAACGGCTGGCCGGTCGACGTGGCCGACTACTTCGGCGACGGCGACGAGTGCCACCTCTGCTTCCACTTCCCGCTGATGCCGCGGCTCTTCATGGCCGTGCGCCGGGAGCAGCGCTACCCGGTGACCGAGATCCTCTCGACGACGCCCGAGATCCCCGACGGCTGCCAGTGGGCCATCTTCCTCCGCAACCACGACGAGCTCACCCTGGAGCAGGTGACCGCCGAGGAGCGGGACTACCTCTTCGCCGAGTACGCCAAGGACCCGCGCATGAAGCGCCACATGGGCATCGGGCGGCGCCTCGCCCCGCTCATCGACGGTGACCGCCGGGTGGCCGAGCTGCTCTACTCGCTCGTGCTCTCCTTACCGGGGAGCCCGGTCATCTACTACGGCGACGAGCTCCTCATGGGCGACAACATCTACCTCGGCGACCGGGACTCGGTGCGCACGCCGATGCAGTGGTCGCCCGACCGCAACGGCGGCTTCTCCCGGGCCGACTTCGCCCAGCTCTACCTCCCCCCTCTCATGGACCCGGTCTACGGCTACGAGGCGTTGAACGTGGAGGCCCAGCAGCGCAACCCGGGCGCCTTCTTGCACTGGCTGCGGCGGATGCTCGTCGAGCGGCGGTCGCTCCCGGTCCTCGGCGTCGGCGCCTTCGAGGTGCTGGCCTGCCCGAACCCGTCGGTGCTCGCCTACGTCCGCTCGGGCGAGGTGGTCGAGCTCGCTCCCGGGCACGACGAGGCGTTCGGGCCCTCCGTCGTGCTGCCGGCCGAGCGCCGTCCGGGTATCGGTCCGGTCGAGGCCACCCGGCTGGTGCCGGCGGCGGGTGCGCCGGCCGGTGGGACCCGCCGCACCCAGGCGGTCCTCTGCGTGCACAACCTCTCCCGCTTCGCCCAGCCGGCCGAGCTCCAGCTGGCCCGCTGGGCGGGCACCACGCCGCTCGAGGTGCTGGGCCGGGTGCCGTTCCCGGTGATCGGGGAGGAGCCCTCCATGGTCACGCTCGGTCCCTACGGCTACCTCTGGTTCGAGCTCACCCGGGAGACCCCGCTCGCCGAGGAGATCCTCGGGTGAGCGGCGCGATCCTCGAGCTGACCGAGGACCGCCGGCGGGCCCTCACCCGGCTGCTCACCGCCTGGCGGCTCCACCACGCCGGCCCGGGCTCGGGGGAGGCCCCGGTCGACGTGCGCCAGGTCGAGGTGCTCCGGGCCGGCCGGCCGGGGCTCATCGACGTGCTCGCCGAGGTGAACGGGGTGACCGCACACGCCGTCTTCGGGCTGCGGCGGCCGGGCCAGGAGGCCCACTTCCTCCGCAGCGGCGAGGAGCCCATCGTGGGGCTCCTCGACGACGACGAGGGCCTCGGCGTGGCCGTCGACGCCCTGCGGGACGGCGAGCTGGCCGGGCTGGTCCTCTCGGTGGTCACCGGCGACCCGCCGGCCGACGACTCGGTGGCCCTCGTGGGCGAGGAGCCCGAGGGGGTGGTCCTCTCGTTCGGGGAGCGCTGCACGATGACGGTGTTCCCGTTCCTCACGGCCGGGCCCCACCCGGGGATCGAGCTCCTCGTGGCCCTCGACGACGCCGGCTTCAACCACCTCGCCGCCCCGCTCGCCCTCTGGCGGCGGGAGGGGCGGGACCTGGGCGTGGTCCAGGAGTTCCTGGCCGGGCAGGCGGGCGGCTTCGCCGTGGCCCTCACGTCGCTCCGCGACCTCTACGCCACCGGCGGCCCGCCGGAGGACGCCGGGGGGGACTTCGCCCCCGAGGCCCGGGCCTTGGGCACGATGACCGCCCGCATGCACCTCGCCCTCGACCAGGCCTTCGGCCGGGAGGCGGCCTCCGTGGCCGCCTGGGTGGACGAGGCGGAGGCTCGCGTGGCGGCGGCCGACCCGAGTCTCCTCGACGAGCCCGACGTGGCCCCGACGCTCGCCTCGCTCCGCTCGGCCGGCCTCCGCGCCGTGGCGTTGCGCACCCACGGCGACTTCCACCTTGGCCGGACGGCACGCACCGACCAGGGCTGGGTGGTGGCCGACTGCCTGCCTGGCGGCGTGGCCGACGGGAACGGACCGGCCCACCGCTCACCGCTCCACGACGTGGCCGACCTCCTCTGGTCCTTCCACCACGTGGCCACGGTGGCCGCCCAGGAGCGCGACCCCACCGGGCGCTCGGGCCTGGCCAGCCTGGCCCGGGCCTGGGAGACGAGGAACCGCCGGGCCTTCCTCACCGGCTACCTCGCCACACCGGGCATCCTCGGCCTCGTGCCCCCCGACAAGGAGGTCGTGGCCGACCTGGCCGCGGTCTTCGAGTTGGAGCGGGCGGCGTCCCGAGCGCCGGCCCGGGAAAGGAGCTGACCGTGCGCCTCGGCACCCTGACCGGGGGCGGCGACTGCCCGGGCCTCAACGCGGTCATCCGCGCCGTCGTCCTCACCGGCGAGCGGGTCCACGGGGACGCGGTGGTCGGGTTCCTCGACGGCTGGCGCGGCGTGCTCGAGGGGGACACCACCGAGCTCACCACGGACCGCTGCTTCGACATCCACCCCCTCGGCGGGACCATCCTCGGCACCTCGCGCACGAACCCCTTCGCCACCGAGGACGGCGGCAGCCGTCTTCTCGCCACCGTCGAGCGTCTCGGCCTCGACGCCATCGTGGCCATCGGCGGGGAGGACACGCTCGGGGTGGCGGCCCGGCTCCACTCGATGGGCGTCGGCGTGGTGGGCGTGCCGAAGACCATCGACAACGACCTGTCGGGCACCGAGGTGACGTTCGGCTTCGACACCGCCGTCCAGATCGCCACCGAGGCCATCGACCGGCTCCGCACGACGGCCGAGTCGCACCACCGCGTGATCGTGTGCGAGGTCATGGGCCGCCACACCGGGTGGATCGCCGCCCACGCCGGTATCGCGGCCGGCGCGGCCGAGATCCTCGTGCCCGAGCGCCCCTTCGACCTCGCCGTGGTGTGCGACCGCCTCCGGCGCCGCCACGAGCGGGGCCGTTTCTCGTCGATCGTCGTCGTGTCCGAGGGGGCGTTCCCCGCCCCGGGCGAGGACGCCGAATCGGCCCGGCTGGCCACGAAGTCGACGTCGGTGGACCCGTTCGGCCACGCCCGGCTCGGCGGCATCGGCGACTGGCTCGCGGTCGAGATCGAGCGGGCCACCGGCTACGAGGCCCGGGTGACCACGCTCGGCCACATCCAGCGGGGCGGTACGCCGACGGCCTTCGACCGGCTGCTCGCCACCCGCTTCGGGGTGGCGGCGGTGGCCGCGGTGCACGACGGGGCCTTCGGTCAGATGGTGGCGCTCGAGGCGGGGCGGATCATCCGGGTGCCGCTCGGGGTGGCCGTCGGGACGAGCAAGACCCTCGACCTCTCGCTCCTCGACGAGGTGGCCGCGCCGTTCCTCGGCTGAGGCCCTCGGGCTCAGGCCGGGACGGCCACCCGGAGCTCTTCGGCCGCGTACTCGGGGGCCACCACGTTGATGGCCACACCGGTGCCCATCTCGAAGCCCGCCCGGGTGGTGGCCTTGGGCCACACGTGGACGTGCCAGTGGAACGGCTCGTTCACCCGGTAGGGGGCCGAGTGGAAGACCACGTTGTAGGCCACGTCGCCGATCACGTCGCGCAGCTGCTGGAGGCAGGCCTTCAACGCCCGGCCGACGGAGACGAGGTCCTCGGTCGGGCTCGCGTAGAGACGGGGCTGGTGGGCCCGGGGCACGACGAGCATCTCGTAGGGCACGGCGGAGGAGAACGGGCAGATGACGACGACCCGGTCGTCGGCGTAGATCACCCGGTAGCCGACGCCCTCCTCGGCGCTGATCGTCGTGCAGAGGAGGCAGCTGCCGGCGAAGCGGGCGAAGCGGGCCTGCTCCTCGGCGAGCTCCCGTGGGACGAACGACATGCCGAGCAGCTGTCCGTGCGGGTGCTCGAGGGAGGCGCCCGCCTCGCGCCCGGCGTTCACGATGGCCTGGCTGTAGCGGAGGTTGGGCATCTGGGAGTGCTCCTCGATGCGGTCCCGCAACGCCGCCATGACCAGGCCGGCCTGCTCCTCGGAGAGCATCGACCAGTCGGCGTCGTGCTCGGGCGAGAGGATCAACACCTCGTGGATGCCGCCCGCGGTGGCCTGGGTGAAGACCGGCCCCCGGTTGGCCACGACGAAGGGCTCGTCACCCTCGAAGGCCGGGTAGAGGTTGGGGACCACCCGGACGAGCCAGGCGCCCGAGGGGCCGTAGGTCTCGAGGGCGGGCGGGGAGGCCTCCTCGTTGCCCGGGCAGAACGGGCAGGGGCGGGAGGTGTCCTCCTGGATGGGGGCCTTCTCGTGGACGAAGGCCGCCGGCCGGTGGGCCCGGTCGACGCTCACGACCACCCAGCGGCCCGACAATGGGTCGAGGCGCAGCTGGTTCATCGTCGCGCCGCCATGACCATGGCGCCCTGTCCCCTCCGATGATGGTGCACTGCTGGTCCCTGCCGTCCTGCCGCCCACGGGCTTCTCGCCCGGGTGTCTCGAGCGCCGTTCCCCCGTCGCGCCATTGCCTTGCCTCCACGGTACAGGTCCGCAAGGCGTACCTGGTATCACCGCGGCCGCTGCAACACGGCCGGTGACGGCGCCGGGACGGCCCACCCCGACCGCCCGCCGCCGTCGGTCACAATGACCCGGTGCCGCCGGCCGTCCCCGCCGGCCCGCTGGCCGGCGTCGGACAGCCGACCGGACCGGGCTTCGACATCGTGCTCATCCTCCACATCGTGGCCGTGGTCGTCGGCTTCGGCACCGTGGTGGCGAGCGGCGTGCAGGCCGCCCGGCTGCTCGCCCTCCCTCCGGGTGAGGCCCCCCCGGCCGCGCTCGTCCGTTACTACGCCCCGGGCGTCAACTGGGCCGCCCGGGTGCTCTACGCCGTGCCGCTCCTCGGTCTTCTCCTCCTCGGTCTCTCCCGTGGGGCGTACGGCTTCGACGACGGGTGGGTGGCCGCCGGCCTCGCGCTCTGGGCGGCGGCGATCGCCCTGGCCGAGGGCCTGCTCTGGCCGGCCGAGCGCCGCCTCGGGGTCGTCCTCGCCGCCGAGGGGTCGCCGCCCCGGCGGGACGGGCGGCTGGCCCTCGCCGGGGCCGTCGTCGTCGTGGCCCTCGGGCTGGCCGCCTCGGCGCTGATGATCGCCCAGCCCTAGGGAGCCCCGCCGACGGCCCGGGCCAGGAGCTCCCGGGCCGCCCCGAGGTCCCCCGCCGCCACGAGATCGGGGAGGGGGCCGTCGAGGAGCGCCGCCCAGTCGACGACGTCGGTGGAGCGGCCGGCCCGCCCGAGGTCCTGCCGGGCCTCGGCCAGGAGGTCGGCGAGCTCGGGGAGACCGGCGGGGAGGGCGGCGGCCAGCCGACGCCGGAGCCAGGCGGCGAGAGCCGGGCTGGCGCCGCCGGTGGACACGGCCACGCTGACCGGACCCCGGCGCTCGACGGCGGGGAGGAGGAACGTGGAGCCGGCGATGTGATCGGCTCGGTTCACGAAGACGCCGGCCGCCTCGGCGTCGGCCGCCACCAGCCCGTCCACCTCGGCGACGCCGGTGGCCGTGAGCACGAGACGGTGGGCGGCGGCCTCGCCGGGGCGGTAGGGGCGACGCTCGAGCCGGAGGCGGCCCTCGGCGGCCAGGGCCGCGAGGTCGCGGTCGACGACCGGCGCGACGACGGTCACCTCGGCCGCCGAGGCCAGGAGCCCGGCTACCTTGCGGGCGGCCACCCGGCCGCCGCCGACGACCAGGCAGCGCAGGCCGGCCACCGCCAGCACGACCGGATAGGGCGGGGCGGCGGGGCCCGTGGCGTTCGGCATGGGCGGTCCCCCTTGGGCCGGCCACCGTGTCAATTGTCGACCGAATTGGTCGACAAGGTGGCGCATTCCTGACTAGTTTGGTCATGTATGCTGGCCACCGGAGGCCGGGGCGGTCAAGCGCCAACGGCCCGGAGCCGCACTGAGGACTGAAACGCCGGCCCCGTCCGGCACGGTGCAGGAGGTAGTTCGTGACCGAGAAGACCGCCACGGTCGAGCAGGCGCAGGGGGCCGAGCCCTCGGCGCTCCTCCTCGACGAGCTCCGTTCGGTGGACGAGGCGTTCGAGACGGCCCCGCCCGGCCGGGTCGTCGAGTGGGCCGTCGAGCGCTTCGGCCGGTCGCTCGTGCTCGCCTGTTCGTTCCAGGACGTGGTGGTCGTGGACCTCGCCGTGGCCGTCGAACCGTCGATCGAGGTGGTCTTCCTCGACACAGGGGCCCACTTCGAGGAGACGCTGCGCTTCGTCGACGAGGTGCGCCAGCGCTACGACCTCAATCTGACGGTGACCAAACCCGCCCGCGAGGCCGCCGACTGGCCGTGCGGGACGGCCCGCTGCTGCGAGCTGCGCAAGGTGGCCCCGCTCCGCCGGGCCGTGGCCGGCCGGGACGCCTGGATGACCGGCCTGAAGCGAGACGACGCGCCGACCCGGTCCGCGGCCCCGATCGTCTCGTTCGACCCGAGCTTCGGGCTCGTGAAGATCAATCCGCTCGCCACGTGGACCGACGCCGACGTGGCGAGCTACGTGGCCGACCACGACCTCCCCATCCACCCGCTCGTCAAGCAGGGCTACCTCTCGATCGGGTGCGCCCCGACCACCCGTCCCGTCGGCGCGGGGGAGGACCCCCGGGCGGGCCGCTGGTCGGGCAGCGACAAGGTCGAGTGCGGCCTGCACGAGTGACGACGCCGGTCCGGCGTCGCACCTAGCCCGCCCACCACATGCCTCGGGACCGGGACAACCCCTACGGCATCCAGTTCCGTGGCCGGGACCGGGCGCTGCGCTTCGTCCGCCCCTACCGCCGGATCGGTGAGCTCAACAGCGTCGAGCAGCTGAAGCTCGAGCGCCATCCCTTCGAGGTGGCCCGGGCGGTCGTCGAGCGCTACTCGGTGGAGGGCCCGGCGGCCATCGCCTCGGTCCCCGGCGAGACCGAGCGCCTGAAGTGGGTGGGCCTCTACCCGCAGCGCCAGGGGGGCGACGCCTTCATGCTCCGCATCAAGGTGCCGGGCGGCTACCTGACGGCGGCCCAGGCCCGGGAGATCGGCGTGGCCGCCGACGCCTTCGCCGAGGGCCCCGAGGACAGCCCGGTCTTCGGCAACCGCTTCGCCGACCTCACCACGCGACAGGACGTGCAGCTCCACTGGATCAGCATCCGCGACGTGCCGCGCATCTGGCAGCGCTTCCACGACGTCGGCCTCACGACCGTCCAGGCCTGCGGCGACTCGGCGCGCAACGTCTGTTCGTGCGCGGTGGCCGGTGTGGACGCCGACGAGGTCATCGACGCGCTGCCGGTGGCCCGAGCCATCTCGGACTTCTTCACCGGCAACCGGGAGTACGCCAACCTGCCCCGCAAGTTCAAGATCGCGGTCACCGGCTGCCTCGAGGACTGCGCCCGGATCGAGATCAACGACATCGGCTTGTGGCCGGCCCGCCACGACGACGGCGAGGTGGGCTTCAACGTCCTCGCCGGCGGCGGGCTCTCCGACGGGGAGCGGATGGCCTCGGACCTCGACGTCTTCGTCTCGCCCGAGCAGGGGGTCGAGGTGTGCCGGGCCATCGCCCAGCTGTTCGGCGAGCTCGGCAACCGCGAGCACCGCGGGCTCGCCCGGATGCGCTACCTCGTCCAGGAGCTCGGCCCCGAGGGGTTCCGGGCCGAGCTGGCCGAGCGGGTCCGCTTCGAGCTGCGGCCGGCCGGCGAGGAGCTGACCCGCCACTTCCGCGGCGACCACGTAGGGGTGCACGCTCAGCGCCAGCCCGGCCTCGTCTACGTGGGCTGCTCGGTCCCCGTCGGGCGCATCCACGGCATCGACCTCGTCGAGGCGGCTCGGCTGGCCGAGACCTACGGCGACGGGACGCTCCGCCTGGGCATCGACCAGAACCTCGTCTTCACCGGGGTGCCCGAGGGGCGGGTGGACGAGCTCCTGGCCGAGCCGCTCCTCGAGCGCTACTCGCCGTTCCCCGGCCCCTTCGAGCGGGGGGTCGTGGCCTGCACGGGCAGCGAGTTCTGTCGCTACGCGGTCATCGAGACGAAGGAGCGGGCCGTCCGCTGGGCCCGGGCCCTCGACGCCCGGCTGGACGCCGAGGAGGCCAGGACCACGGTCGCGGTGCAGCTCGGCCAGCGGCCGAACGGCGACCGGGGGGTCATCCGCCTCCACGTCTCGGGCTGTTCGGCGAGCTGCGCCCAGCCCCAGATCGCCGACATCGGCTTCCGAGGTGACATCGCCCACGTGGCCGAGCACATCGAAGAGGCCGTCGACATCGGCCTCGGCGGCTCGCTCGGCCCCGACGCCGGGTTCATCGACTGGGTGGCCGGGGCGGTGCCGGTCGACGAGGTGACCGACGCGGTGGCCCGGGTCGTGGCCCGCTACGGCCGCGAGCGTCGGCCCGACGAGCCGTTCTACAACTGGGCCCGCCGCACCCCCAACGAGGAGCTCCGGGCCACCCTCGTCGGGCAGGGCGCCCCTGCGGGCGGTGGGGCGTGAAGCGCTACCAGCTCCGCCAGGAGATGAACGGCATCGAGGAGCCGCCGGGCAAGGTCTGGTTCTGGGAGCTCGAGGCCGGCGTCATCGACGCCGGCCGCTGCATCCAGTGCGGGACGTGCGTGGCCGTGTGCCCCTCCAACTCGATCGGGGTCCACGAGGAGACCTTCCTGCCCGAGCTCGTGAAGATGTGCACCGGGTGCTCCCTCTGCTGGGACTTCTGCCCCCGGGGCGGCCTGCGCTACGAGGCCCTCTGGCCGCCGTCGACGCCCGAGCCGACCGACGGGACGGCGGGCGACGGCGAGCTGGCCCCGGCCACCCCGACCGACGTGAAGTCCGACGCGGCCGACACCTATTGGAAGATCTCCGGGGGCCCGCCGGCCGAGGGGCTGGGGGCGGTGCTCGAGCGCTTCGCCGTGCGGGCGGCCACGCGCTCGGACGCGGTGCAGGACGGTGGGGCGGTGACCGCCCTCCTCGTCGCCCTCCTGGCGGCGGGTGAGATCGACGGCGCCCTCGTCTCCAAGCCGAGCGACGACCCCGACGAGCCCTGGAGGGGCGTGGCCACCGTGGCCACGACCGCCGCCGAGATCGTCGCCTCGTCGGGGAGCTTCTACAACCAGACGATGGCCCTCGCCGAGCTCGACCTCTCCCGCTACGCGCTCGGGCCGAAGCCCCGGCTTGCCGTCGTGGGGACGCCGTGCGAGATCCAGGGCATCCGGGCCATGCAGGCCCGCCGCTGGAACACCGGGGCCCACCGGGTGGACGCCGTCGTCCTCACGATCGCCCTCATGTGCACGAAGAGCTTCGACTACGAGGGACTGATCCTGCGGAAGCTGGCCGAGGAGCGGCACGTCGACCTCGACCGGGTGAGCAAGATCGACGTCATCCGGGGGAAGATGATCGTCGAGTACGCCGACGGCGAGCGGGCCGTGGACGAGCCCGTGAAGGGCTTCCACGACGTGGCCCTCAAGGGCTGCGACGAGTGCGCCGACTTCCTTGGCCGCAGCGCCGACCTCTCGGTCGGCAGCGTCGGTTCGATGGACGGGTGGACGAGCGTGCTCGTGCGGACCGAGCGGGGCCGGCTGGCCTTCGAGAAGGCCCGGGCCAAGCTCGACGTGCGCGGTCTCGACGACCCCGACGCCCTCATCCGGCTGGACAACCTCGACAAGAAGATCGCCTTCCGCAGCCTGCCCCGGAAGTTCGACCCCGACGGACCGCTCTTCATCGACTACGAGGAGCACGTCCGGACCTACGCCGAGACCGACCGGGCGCCGGTCGAGCTCCGGCGGTGACGGCGCTGTCGCCGACCGCACCCCCCAGCCTGCACGTCCCCGCCGAGCCCGAGGAGCGCAGGGCCGCCTGGCTCGCCGCGGTCCTCGCGGGCGACGACCTGGCCGATGTCGTGACGGGGGCCGACGGCCCGGCCCGGTGGCTCTGGGCCCGCTGGCGGGTCCTCGCCGGCGCCGGTCTCGCCGAGGAGTCCTTCGTGGCGATCGCGCTCGGCTACCGACGCGAGCTCTGGCTCTGGCTCGTCGGCGACCGCACCTGGGACCAGTGCTGCTCGGGGCTGATCGGCCGGCTCGAGCGACGTCTCACCCGCTGAGCACCCTCGGAGCGAACCGCGCCAGGCCAGACTGTCGGCCGTGACCGACCGGGCGCCCCCCGCCGTCTCGCTGGCCAACGTGTCGGTGGTGCGGGACGGGCGCCCCATCCTCGACCAGGTGGACTGGGAGGTGCGTGGCGGCGAGCGCTGGGTGGTGCTCGGACCCAACGGCTCGGGCAAGACGACCCTCCTCCAGGTCGCCGCGGCCCGGTTGTGGCCGACGAGCGGCACCGTCGAGGTGCTCGGCCAGCGTCTCGGCCACGTGGACGTGCGGACGCTGCGGCCGAAGGTGGCCCTCGTGAGCGGCTCGGTCATCCGCCAGCTCCGCCCGACCCTCACCGCCCGAGAGGTCGTGGTCACCGGGCGCCACGGCGCCCTCGAGCCGTGGTGGCACCAGTACGGCGACGAGGACTGGGCCACGGCCGACCGACTCCTGGCCGACGCCGGGGTCGGCGGACCCGGTGGCGTCGGCGGGCGCGAGTTCGGCGTGATCTCGGAGGGCGAGCGCCAGCACGTCCTCGTGGCCCGGGCGCTCATGAGCCGACCCGAGCTGCTGCTCCTCGACGAGCCGGCGGCGGGCCTCGACCTCGGTGCCCGTGAGCGGCTCGTCGAGCGGCTGGCCGAGCTCGCCAGCCGGACCGACGTCCCGCCGTTCGTGCTGGTCACCCACCACACCGAGGAGATCCCCCGCGGGGCGACGCACGCCGCGCTCGTCGCCGGGGGGCGCCTCGTCGCCCAGGGCCGGGTCGACGACGTCCTCACATCCGAGGCCGTGTCGGCCTGCTTCGGTGTGGCGGTGACGGTCGGGCGCGACGACGGGCGCTGGTGGAGCCGGGCCCGCCCGTGCGTCGAACCCTCCTGACCTCGGTCTCTCGGGCGGGACCCGTGCGCCCGCCGGCCGGCGGCCGCATCCGACCGTTCTGACCTGGTCCGAAGAAGAGCGCTTGCGAAGGCTCCTCCCTTCGGTTAGCAAGAGGGGCGAGCAGGCGGAGATGACGCCGACAGGGGTCGGCGAAGTTGTTGAGGGTAAGGCGCTGGCGATGTCGGCGTTGTGCTGCTCCCGACCATCCACCACTTGGATCAGGCCCGTCATTAGGGTCTTTGTCAAGAGAGGTAGGTCTCCGGGGGAGTGACACTGGTGGTCGTCCTGTTGATCCTCGCTGCTCTGTGGATCGTGGTTCTACTCCCGGGCTATCTCAAGAAGCGCTCCGAACGCCGCTCCACCGGCTCCATCGAGTCCTTCCACGAGCGCCTCCATCTGCTGGAACGGACCGGGCCCAAGCTGGTCGAACCGGCCTACCGCCTCGAAACGGCCAGCCCGGAGGGATCGACCACGGGCAGCGGCCTCCCCACCGTCTCGAGCAACCCTGGCCGGGCCAAGCTGGTCCTCCTCCAACCGGTGTCCGGTGACGCCTTCGACGACGAGGACGACGTGGTCGACGACCGACGGGGCACCCACTACCGCCGGGTGGCCCCCCTCGAGCTCGACACCGCCCCGCCCCTGTCGGTGCCCGAGCGGAGGCGAGGCCCCGACCCCTACCGCCAGCAGCTGGCCCGCAAGCGACGTCGGGACACCCTCGCCGTCCTGGCCGGGGTCTTCCTCCTCACCGCGGCAGCCGGCAGCCTCCACGCCCTCCACCCCCTGTGGGTGCTGACCGCCATCTCCGGTCTCGCCCTCGTGGCTTACGTCGGCCTCCTCGTCTACGCCCAGAACCTCAACGCCGAACAACGTCGCCTGGCGTACCTCCGGAGGAACGCCCTCGGTGCGACGGTGGACCGCTGGGCCGACGAGGGTGACGCTTACGACGACGAGGAGGAGCCCCAGGTCGTCGCCCGCTGAGCGCAGCCGTCTCGGGCCCGCACAGTGCCAATCTGACGAGGGACTATTCTCGGGCCCGGAACCCTTCCGGGGGTGTAGCTCAGTTGGCAGAGCGCTACGTTCGCAACGTAGAAGTCGGCGGTTCGAGTCCGCTCACCTCCACCGCATTCCTCCTGGTAAGGCCCTCAGCAGCCTTCGCAATCTGCACTCGATAGGTGCGCATTGGCGCGAGTTTGGCGCGGACCGGTTCCCACAGCTCTGCGTCTGCCTCTGCTCGGCGCAGGTAGGGCTGCTACTGCACCCTCAACTGACGCGTCGCTCTCGGACCGCCCAGTCGATTTCTCGGCCTACAGCCTTGGCATAGCGCATGAGCGTCGAGAGTCGTACGTCCCGGTTGCCACCTTCGATCCGAGCGACGACGGACTGGGACGACCCCATCCTCGCCGCCACGGCCGTCTGGGACAGCCCCTCGGCAACGCGGGCCTCGGTGAGCGTCCTCAGCAATTGCCGGCGCCGCGCCGCCTCGGCCATGAGCTCCGGAAAATCCGGGTTGCGCTCCGTTCGCTTCGCGATGTCCTCGTCGATCTCGTCGAAGTAGCGATGCATGTATGCTCCTTTGAAGATGCTCTTTAGATCATAGGCCGACGACGACCACGTCGGCGTCAGTCGGCAAGACGTCGCTCGGCCAGGGAGATCTCGTGCGGGGGTGTCCGCTGGGTCTTCTTGGAGATCACGTGGAGGGCCAAGAGGACCCTTCCCTTGGCTCCTTCCTCGGCGAAGAACAGCCGGTAGGAGGCCTGCAGGGCGTCGGCCCGGACTTCGTAGATGGGACCTCGGAGGTGCCGAGCGACGACGAGTCCGTCTGTTCGCACCTCGCCCATGGCGTCGTAGATCGCTGCAGCATCCTCGTCGGTGAGCTGGCGGATGAACTCCCGGGCCGGCTGTCGTCCCGACGCCGTCGAGTAATAGCGCCAGCGCCTTCGCACCATCATGCCGTGGTCCCCCGGGGCCCGTTCCCGCCGGCGATCTGCTCCACCTCGGGTCCGATCGGGAAGAACCGCTCGCCGAGTCGTTCGGCGGCCGCCCGGTCGGCGGCAACTGGTGCAGCGGCGTACACGGCGAGAGTCATGCGAGGGTCGCTGTGACCGAGGCGGTGTTGGGCGGTCTTCACGTCCACCCCCTCGAGCACCAGCGTGGTGGCGGCGAGGCGGCGCAGGTCGTGGAAGCCGGCTCCCTCGCAGCCGGCGGCCCTGACCGCAGGGAGCCAGATCCGGTTCCGGAAGTTGCCCTGGTTCACGACGCCGCCAATACCGTCGGTGAAGACGAGGTCCTCGCTCACGCAGTCCTCCCGGTACCGGGCGAGGTGCTCGGCCAAGAGCTGGACCAGGGGCTTCGGCAGGCCCATCGTCCGCCGGCCCGCTTGGGACTTCGGTGGCCCGAACATCGGACGGCCCTTGAGGTCCCGGGTGACCGCCTCGGCCACGGTCAGCGTCCGACGCTCGAGATCGAGGGCCCGGAGTCGAAGGCCGAGGACCTCGGACCAGCGAAGGCCGAGCACCGCTCCAAGCCAGACCATCGGGCGGTAGCGCTCGGGGATCCCGCCGGCAATGCGGGCGACGTCCTCGGGGGTGAGGTCGTGACGCCGGGTGCTCGTGACTTCGGGCAGATGGACCCGACGGCACGGTGAGCGCCCGAGCCAGTCGTTGTCGACGGCGTAGGCGAAGATTGCCTTCAGGACGGCGTAGTTGCGGCGGACGGTCCTCGGAGCCTGATGGATCGCCCATTGGTTGACGAGGACCTGGACGTCGTCGAGGGAGACATCCTCGAGGTTGTGGTCCCCGAGTGCCGGGACGATGTGGCGATCGACGGCGATCCGGTCGGTCGCTGCCGTGGTCGGCCTCTTGGACGGGTTGGACGCCAGCCAACGCCGGGCGAGCTCGTGTACCGGCATGAGCCGAGCACCGGGATCGAGCCACGAGCCACGGCGGATGCTCAGTTCGACCGCCGCCAGGTAGACACGGGCGTCGGCGGCCGTCAGGAAGCGGATGTCCGCCAGGTGACGGCGGCCGCCATGCCAGTAGGACGCCTCCCAGATCCTGCCTCGCTTGCGAACGCTCCCGAAATGGCGTCGTGACGGCACCGCTTCACCTCGATCCGGAAAGCGACCGGAGGACGATCGCTCTGGGGTGCTTCGGCGTGGTCAGGCGGGACGCCCCCGACGCGAGACCGCTGCGGCGCGGGTAGCCCGCGCAGCGGTGTTGAACAGGAACGGTAGCCCAGGGCTGTGACTTGAGGTGGCGACAGGGGTCCACTTGGTCACGCCTTCCCGTCGGAGCGGTGCTCGGATTGTGGCTGCCTCGGCCGCTGGCTGCGCTCCGCTGCCAGCTCCGCCTCCGCCTCGGCGAACCACAGGGCCAGGCGTTCGGCGAAGGGGTCGTCGTAGCCCATGCCCGCGAAACGCCAGTCGGACTCGAGGGTCGGTCCGTCCGTCTCGGTGCTGCGGGCGAAGTCGATACGGGCCTGGCGAAGGGCACTGAAGGTCGTCGAGTAGGTGGGGGACTTGGTGGCGAACTGGCCGCCGTAGCCGAAGAGGTGGGCATGCTCCCGGAGTTCCAGAGAGTGAAAGAGGGGAGTGCTGCCGAGATCCCAGGCGGTGGTCACGAGGCGCTCTGCGTGCGGCCGGAGCCCGAGGTGGGCGATCTGCATCCTGCTCCTCAACGGTCGGGCCAGCCGCCCCGTGTCGTCGGCCGTCTTCACCGAGTACTTGGCGACGTAGCCAGCGACGATGGCGGGGTCGTCTCCTGACGAAGCGAGGTCGAGGACGCGCAGTTCCCTTCCCCACCTCGCATCACATGGAGCCGTGGTGTCATCGGCAGCACCCTCGAGCAGCTACACGAGCAAGACCCCATGCTGCCGCTGGTGCGCTTCGACACCAAGGCGGTCACGACCACCGGCGTCGTCGACCATCACGAGTGGCAGGGTCGCTTCCTTCTCCAACGAGACGGCGACACGTTTATCGGCTCCGGCAGCCGCACCGAGGGGCCGCGGTACACGACTCAGTCTCGAGAGATCTCAATTCTCCCGGCGGTCGCTACGGTCAATGGATGATGGCGCCGTCGCCGGCACGCCTGACCCCACCGGGGGACCCCTGCCCCCGGTCCTTCCCCGTGCCGAGACGGCACTGCGGGCTCTCCCCCGGACAGAAGTCCCGAGCGCGCGTACCCCTCGGGCTCAGGTCGATCGCCGACCGTGCGGTATCGGCACGTACGTCGCGGCCCACCTCCTTGTCACCAGCGGTCGGGATCTACCGTTACCGTAAACGCCGATCCGTCGATCCGTCGGGCTCGCGGGAGGTAGCGCGTGCGAGATCCACGTACTCAACGACGACCTTCAGCCGGGAGTCTGGGGCACCCGAGCGGTCCGTTGGCGGATCGGCAAGGTGGGGCGTTGGCGCTCGTGCTGTACTCGGACACCTGCTCAACTCGCCGCGCCCGACGCAAGACCTGCGACTCATGTCAGCGCGGGTGCGAGGTAGCCGCCGTCGGTCTCGAGCAAGCCGGTGAGCAGCCGGTCCGGGCGCCAATCTTCGAAGTGGTCCTCGGTCCGGTCGCGGCCGAGCCAGATCTCAAGATCGCGGAGCTGGTCGAGCACCGCGGCGCCCAGGAGCAGCGTGCGACCGTGGACTGGATCCCGTTCACGAGCTGCGATGGCGAACGCGGCCGCGCCGGCGTCGTTGTCGGACCGCTGCCCATCCTCGGACACGAGGGCCTCGCACACCAACCGGCACAGGTCGATCTCCACCGGGCCCAGCACGGCGAACTCGAAGTCGAGGAGGGCGACCACCTCGCCGTCCCACACAGCGTTCATCAGCGCGAGGTCGCCGTGGTTGACGACCTGCTCGACGACGGGCGCGGCTCGGTAGTAGTCGTCGATGATCTCGTGGAACCGCGACCGCTGCACATCCGGCAGACCCAACGCAGCACTGACGCGATCGGTCGCGGCCGTGGCGTCGTCAGCTGTTGCCGGTATGAAGCCCGCGTGCGATCCAACGACCAGACGGAGCGAGGGCGTGGCGTCGTGCACGACCTGTACGCGCGCCCACAGCTGGCGGATCGCTCGACGCCGCTCCCCGGGTGTCAGCGTGGGCCACGCCTCGTGCAGGTTCTGGCCTTGAACCTCCTCGGTCACGATCCAGTCATGACCCTCGATCGTGCCCACCCCGAGGATCTTCGGGTGTCCGACTTCGGGCGGCAGCGCGCGCACGAGCGCGACCTCGGCGGCCATGCCGTCGACGACTGACGTGTTCGCGATCCGCACGGCGAGGCCACCACCGACCCAGGTCGCGTTCGAGATCCCGAGAGCCTGCCGCATCCCGCGGAGATCACCGCCGTGCTGGGCGACGACCTGGGCAGCCAGAGACCGGACGACGGCCGCCTCGGTCGGGTCGCGGTGCTCGTCGAGCCAGTGCGTCTCCGCCTCGGGCTCCTTCATCGTTGGGGCAACCCGTTGTGAATACCCCAAGGCTCAGCTACTGCGCCAATCTCCGGTAGTGGAGTGTCGAAGAATGCCACGGTCTCCGACGTTACGGCGCTGCACCACACTGCGACGAGCTGGACCGAGCTGGGGCGCCGTCACACCCGTTTCGTAGCGTGGCCTCGTGGCTGGTAACGATGTCTTGCCTTCGCTTCCGATCCTGACGGAACGGGTGGCGTCGGAGCGCGAAACGATGAACGCACACGCCGAGAGCCTCGACACCAAGGCGGGGGTCGTCCTTGGATTCGCTGGCGTCCTCGTGGGCCTTGGTGCCACCGCCCAGGTTGCTGTTTCGGGGCGGGTCGTCTTCCAGATCGGACTGGGATTCGCTGTTGCGGCTGCCCTCCTCGCAGCATGGGCGTTCCTCCCTCGACGCTTCCCGGTGCTCGAGGTGTACCTCCTGCGCCAGCACTACCTCATGGAGTCGGAGTTCGAGACCCGGTTGCACCTCCTCGACACCGAAATCGAGATGGTCAAGGAGGTCGCCGACCTGGTGAGGCGCAAGGGTCGGCGGGTCCGCCTGTCGGTCGGTTGCCTGGCGATCGCGGCGGCGCTCGTCGTCGCCGGTACGCTGGTAGCGACGGGAGGACGACCCCATGGCTGAGGACAAGACACCGCAGGGCACACCGGCTGCCGAACCTGTGCCGGCGGCCGAGCCGCGGCCCGAACCCCCGCCGTACCAACCGGACAGAGAGCTCATCGGCTACATCGAGAGGGGACAGAAGCCTCCGACGTCTGCGCCGGTGCGGCCACCCGAAGAGCCGTAAGTCCAGCTCCACGGTCACGCAGGTCGGGCGGTGTGGCTGGGTCACCCCACACTCTGCTGACTCTCGACGGCCGGTCGCGAGGAGCTCGTCCAGCTTCTCCGCAACCGAGCGGTCGACACTCTCGGGGAGCGATCCGTAGATGTCGGCGGTGGTGCGGATCGAGGCGTGTCCCAGGCGGCGTTGGATGACGTCCAGTGGCCCGCCGAGTTTCTCGCATCAGGTGCCCGGCTGAGTGGCGCAGACGGTGGAAGCTCAAGCCTTGGAGACCGAGTCGCTCGAGGGCTGGGTTCGGGATGCTCATAAGCGGTGGCCCGTTTCAGGGGGCCCGGTCACCCCCAGGTGCTTGCATGGCTCCCTGTGGTCTCAAGCGGTACTTCAGGTCGCTGGCATGCCCCTTAGCGTCCTGCCTCATGTGCGTTCGATTGTGAGTGGAGTGTGTCTGGCGAGCGCCTCAAAGTCGTTGTCCGAGTGAAGGATCGGAAGGGAGGCTCGGATGGCGGTAGCGGCAATCAGGCAATCGATAAGTCTTCGTATCGTCTCACCGCGGCGACGACACCGTCGATAAAGAGCTGCGGCCTCTTCGTAATCCATGGGTTCAGTAGGGATGAGCACCCCTCGAGCAAGCAGTCCCCGAAGATCAGCTAGGTGTTGCTCGTCGCGGGCACCCGCAAGGACTTCCATGCGAATCGGGTGCGAGGTTGCGATCTCATCGCTAAGCAGAGCGTCGACACGGTTGCAAACTGCACTGCCGGTATCACGGAGAAATTCCACCCAGGCTGAGGTATCGATCAGGATCACGTCGCCCGATTACTCCGCATCGCCTCGAGGTCGCCTTCCCATCCCGATCCCTTGAGTCGCCGCGCCTTGTCCAGGCTGAGGGGTTCACCGGCCACGGTTCTCAGAGCGAAGTTGACAGCGTCGCGCTTTGTTTCGAGGTGGTAGCGCTGCATGACGATTTGGCAGGCGTCCTCGTCGATGTCAATGTTGGTGCGTGACATACACCTACTATACACCACCGGGCGTCCTGAGGCGCCGTAGCCGAAGGAGCCGGCCGGCGTCGGGAACCATGGGCTGTCCGATGTCTCGGTCGTGCGCGAGCCCGTGCGCGTACGCAGCCTTGGTGCAACCGCACAGACCGTCATTTCGGACAGGGTGGTCTTTCAGGTCGGACTTGCCGCAGCCGTGGTCGCGGCGGTCTTGTCCGCATGGGCTTTCCTACCCCGTCGCTACCCGCTGCTAGGGGTGGAGCGACTCCGACAGAGCAACCTCACGGCCTCGGAGGCGGAGACGCGCCTCGAGCTGCTCGACACGCAGATCGTCATGGTCAAGGAGGCCGCGACGCTTGTGCAGCAAAAGGGATGGCGGATCCGAGCAGCCGTCGCTTGTCTGGCCATCGCCGCCGAGGCTGTCTCAGGGATCCGAAGCGGTTCGAGCAACAGGTCGATCTGCTCCGATCCTGAGCGCTGGGCGGCCCGACTCACCACCCGGGCGGGCTCGGCCCTGGCTGGGACCGCTTTTCCGGCCGGGCGGCCTGACCTATGGTGGCCGGCGGAGTCGACGGGAGGTCCGCCCGATGACGCGTGTGCAGGTGACGGTTGACGGGGTCGCCTATCAGGACGACGTGGAGCCGCGGACCCTCCTCGTCCACTACCTGCGCGACCGTTTGGGCCGCACCGGCACCCCCATCGGCTGTGACACGTCGAACTGCGGTGCCTGCACGGTTCTCCTGGACGGCCAGAGCGTGAAGAGCTGCGCCGTGCTGGCCGTGCAGGCCGACGGATCGGAGATCACGACCATCCAGGGCCTAGCAAAAGACGGCGAGTGGCACCCGGTCCAGCGGGCCTTCCACGAGACGCACGCCCTGCAGTGCGGGTACTGCACGCCGGGGATGATCATCGCCGCCGTGGACCTGCTCGGCCGCAACCCCTCCCCTGACGAGGCGGAGATCCGAGAGGGCCTCGAGGGGAACCTCTGCCGGTGCACCGGCTACCAGAACATCGTGGCGGCCGTGCAGCTCGCCGCCGCCGAGCTGGCCGACGAGGTGGCGGCTAGATGACCGTCGAAGCCACCGAGGCGGCCCCCGAGATCGGCCGGGCCCGGCGGCGCAAGGAGGACGCCCACCTGGTCACCGGCCAGACCACCTGGACCGACAGCGTCAGCCTGCCAGGGCTGGCCCAGATGGCCGTCCTGCGCAGCCCGATGGCCCATGCCCGTATCGACCGAGTGGACGTGTCCCGGGCCCTGGAGCTGCCGGGCGTCCTCGCTGCCTTCAGCGGGCGGGACCTGGCTGAGGACTCCGCCCCTCTCCCCTGTGCCTGGCCGGTCACCGCCGAGATGGTCCACCCCGACCACCATGCCCTGGCCGTCGACGAGGTCCGCTACGCCGGGGACGGCGTCGCTGTGGTGGTCGCGCGCGACCGCTACTGCGCGGCGGACGCCCTCGAGGCGATCGAGGTCGACTACTCGCCTCTCCCGCCTGTCCTCGACATGGAGGTGGCCCTGCGCGACGAGGTGCTCGTCCACACAGAGAAAGGCACGAACCGCTGCTTCGTGTGGCCGTTCAATGCCGGCGACGTCGACGACGCCTTCGGCCGCGCCGACATCGTGGTGACTCGGCGGTTCCGCCAGCAGCGGCTCATCCCCTCGGCCATTGAGCCCCGAGCGGTGGTAGTGGCGCCGCTCGCCGCCGCCGACGAGTACACCGTCTACTCGGCCACCCAGATTCCCCACATCCTGCGGCTGATGCTGGCCCTCGTGACAGGCACGCCCGAGCACCGCATCCGGGTCATCGCTCCCGACGTCGGCGGTGGCTTCGGCTCGAAGCTGAACGTCTACGCCGAAGAGGTGCTGGCCTTCGTGCTGGCCAAGCGCCTCGGCCGCCCGATCCGCTGGACCGAGACGCGCAGCGAGGGCTACCAAGCCACCATCCACGGGCGGGACCAGATCCAGGACATCTCGGTGGCGGCCACGAGCGACGGCCGGCTGCTCGGGCTGAAGGTGGACCTGCTCGCCGACATGGGCGCCTACCTGCAGCTGGTGACGCCGGGCGTACCCCTGCTCGGGGCGTTCATGTTCCCGGGCATCTACAAGATGGACGCCTACCGGTTCGCTTGCACCGGGGTGTTCACGACCAAAACGCCTACCGACGCTTACCGGGGGGCCGGCCGTCCCGAGGCCACCTTCGCCATCGAGCGCATTATGGACGAGCTGGCCGCCGAGCTCGAGCTGGATCCTTTGGAGCTGCGAAGGCGCAACTGGATTCCCCACGAGGAGTTCCCCTTTACCTCGATCGCCGGCCTCGTCTACGACAGCGGGAACTACGAGGCGGCGACCGACCGGGCGGTCGAGCTGCTCGGCTACGACCAGCTGCGGGCCGAGCAGTCCCGCCGGCGGGAGGCGGGCGGGCGCCTTCAGCTCGGCATCGGGATCTCAACGTTCACCGAGATGTGCGGTCTGGCCCCGTCCCGGGTGCTGGGCTCGCTGTCCTACGGCGCGGGCGGCTGGGAGGCGGCGTCGATCCGGATGCTGCCGAGCGGCAAGGTCGAAGTCGTCACCGGTTCCTCGCCCCACGGCCAGGGGCACGAGACGGCCTGGAGCCAGATTGCCGCCGACGCCCTCGGCGTCGCCTTCGAGGACGTGGCGGTCATCCACGGCGACACCCAGTCCTCGCCCCAAGGCATGGACACCTATGGCTCGCGCTCTTTGGTCGTGGGCGGGGTCGCCGTTTACCAGGCCGCCCAGCGGGTGCTCGACAAGGCCCGCCGGGTCGTGGCCCACCTGCTCGAGGCGGCCGAGGGCGACATCGACTTCGCCAAGGGCACCTTCGCCGTTCGTGGCTCGCCGGAGGCGTCGATGACCATCCAACAGGTGGCCCTGGCTACCTTCGCCGCCCACAACCTGCCCGAGGGGATGGAGCCCACCATCAACGCCGACTACGTGGTCGACCCCGAGACGTTCTCCTTCCCCCACGGCACCCACCTCGCCGTCGTCGAGGTCGACACCGAGACCGGCCGGGTTCAGCTGGAGCGCTACGTGGCCGTCGACGACGTGGGCAACGTCGTCAACCCGCTCATCGTCGAGGGTCAGGTCCACGGCGGCCTGGCCCAAGGGATCGCCCAGGCCCTCTACGAGGAGGCGATCTACGACGGCGACGGCAACCTGGTGACGGCCACCATGGCCGACTACCTGGTGCCCTCGGCCGCCGACCTGCCCCGCTTCGAAACGGACCGCACCGTCACCCCTGCCACCTCGAACCCGCTCGGGGTCAAGGGAGTCGGCGAGGCGGGCACGATCGCCTCGACGCCGGCGGTGGTCAATGCCGTCATCGACGCTCTGCGCCACTTAGGCGTGGCCGATGTGGAGATGCCCTGCTCGCCCGAGCGGGTGTGGCGCGCCTTACAGGCGGCCGGCGAATGATCCCCGCCGCCTTCGACTATCTGCGCCCCGGCTCGCTCGACGAGGCCATCGATGCCCTCGGGGCTGAAGCCGAGGCCAAGGTCATCGCCGGTGGCCAGAGCCTCCTGCCCCTCCTCAGACTGCGTCTCGTCTACCCGTCGCTGCTGGTCGACGTGAGCCGCCTGGAGGAGCTGTCCGGTGTGCGTGACGACGGGGACGCCATCGTGATCGGCGCGGCCACCCCGCACGCCGTGGTCCTCGCCCACCCTCTGGTGGCTGAGCACGCACCGCTGATCGCCGCCGCCACCAAGACGGTGGGGGATCCGGCCATCCGCCATCGGGGCACGTTCGGCGGCTCGCTAGCCCACGCCGACCCGGCCGGCGACCTGCCGGCCGTCGTCCGTGCTCTCGACGCCGAACTGGTGGTGGCAGGGCCGAGCGGGCGGCGGGTCGCCGCCGCCGCCGACTTCTTCGCCGACTACCTCCAAACGAGCCTGGCCGACGACGAGTTACTCGTCGAAGTACGGGTGCGCAAGCTGGCCGGCGACTGGGGCGTGCGCTACGAGAAGTTCCAGCGCACGGCCCAGCAATGGGCCATCGTCGGGGTGGCGGCCGCCGTCCGGCGCGACGACGGTCACATCGCCGAGGCGAGGGTGGCGCTCACCAACATGGGCGCCATCCCGGTGCGGGCCGAGGCGGTCGAGTCGGCCCTCGTCGGGGCGAGAGCTGAGCCGGGGGCCATCGCCGAGGCGGCGGCCCACGCCGCCGACGGCACCCGGCCGGGCTCGGACATCCACGCCCAGGCCGACTACCGGGCCCACCTGGCCCGGGTGCTGACCGCCCGGGCGGTGTCGGCGGCGGCCGGGGTGCCCGCGGGCTGACGTCCCGGACTACCCGCTTCAGGCGGCATCTCGGATGAGCAGCCCTGCGCCATCACTCGGCCAACTGGACTCCCGGCCCGGTTGGCTCAGCGAGACGGGTTAGATGCACCACACATGATTTTGGCTATCCGGCGGAAGCACTCGCAGCCGACCCAGTGGCCCGATGTGCGGCCTGAAGATCTCAGCGATCGTCGTTTGGAGGACCGTGGGGCAGCTCCGGTGTGGGCAGGACCGATTGGATGACCGGGTGGGTGACACACACGACGTCGCTGCGCCGTGAGCGATCCGTGCGCGAGCGACGGGTACTGGGTGGCACCCTCGGGTACCGGGAGGGCCTTCAGAATGAGCCCTGAACTGGTCATGCTGCCAATCGGCCCACTTCACGACCTCAGGCCGAGGCCGTTCGCAACGTAGAAGTCGGCGGTTCGAGTCCGCTCACCTCCACCGTATTCCTCCTTATTCCTCCTGGTAACTCCCTCAGCAGCCTTCGCAATCTGCACTCGATAGGTGCGCATTGGCGCGAGTTTGGCGCGGAGCGATTCCCACAGCTCTGGGTCTACCTCTGCTCCGCGCGGGTAGCACCGCTACTGCAGTAGCGGAATGCCCAGAATCGACGCCGGCTAGAGGATGACCGGCTTGTTCGCACCCTCAACCTCCGCGTCGCTCTCGGACCGCCCAGTCGATGTCTCGGCCTACAACCTTGGCATAGCGCAGGAGTCTCGAGAGTCGTACGTCCCGGTTGCCACGGCGCTCCGGACAGGGTCTGGGTACGTTTTGGGCATGGCCCCCACAAGCGACGCACCAGCCGCCGTGCTCCTCGATGCCGGCGGCGTATTCGTTCTCCCAGACCCCGAGCGGATCCTAGGGGCCTTCACTCGAGCCGAGTGCTCCGTCCGCCGAGAGGTGCTGGCCGATGCGCACTACCGGGCCGCAACAAGGTTCGCAACCCATCTCGACGTTGAGGCGGGCTGGACCGAAGCGTGGCTCGACTACCTCAGGACGTATGTCGACGAGTGCGGCGTACCGCTGGACCGCCGTGATGAGGCCCATCGCCACCTCGACAGCGAGTTCGCTGATGCGGCGCTGTGGGTCGAACCCGTGCCCGGCAGCCGCGAAGGCCTGCGGGCCCTGGCCAACACTGGGGTTCGGCTCGGCATCGTCTCGAACGCCGATGGCATGATGGGCCAGCGGCTAGCTGAACTCGAGCTCTGCCAGGTGGGTCCCGGCATCGGCGTGGAGATTGAGTTCGTTGTCGACTCCGGCAACGTCGGCGTGATGAAACCCGATCCCCGGATCTTCCAGGCGGCCGTCGACCTCCTTGGTCTCGAGGCCGACCAGGTCTGGTACGTCGGCGATATGCCCGCCATCGACGTCGTCGGCGCCCAGCGGGCGGGGATCCGGCCCTTCCTCATGGATCCGCTCGGCCTCCACCTCGACGCCAGCTACGAACGCATCACGTCCTTGGCTGCGCTTGCCGAGCTAATCGAGGCGGCCCCGTCCGGGTGGCGATCAGCGTGACCGGCAACGAGGAGTTCTCACTCGCCTCAGCCCAGCGCGCCGCGAACGAGGGTCGGCTGGCCGAGTGGGTCGTCGACTTCCTCGCCAGCCCGGGCAGTAGCAACCCCGCGCTGGCCGCCGCCTTCGCCATGAGCGGCGGGACCTATCTGGGACCAATCCGCTTCGCTATTGACCGCCTCACACCAATGGCCGGTCCCGACGGGGACGAGGTGGTCGTCCCCGTCGCCGAGGAGGAGTGGGAAGCCGACGTCGAGGCCATGGAGCACAGCTTGGAAGAGGGATGGCACCCCCCGCCGCTGCTCGTGTCGCACCGCGAGGGCAAGTTCTTCGTCGAGGACGGGAACCACCGTTACGAGACGCTGAACCGCAGTGGCGCTACCCACGCCTGGACGATCCTGCGCTTCGCTGACGAGGTGGAGCGAGATCGGTTCCTGAAGGAACAGAGGTCGGGCGGTCGGGCCCGGTAATCGGGGGGCACACACCGATCACGTGGTGAGTTGGCGCGGCATCGAGAGGCTGGGCGGGATCAAGGCGCAGCGTTGGCAGGGATCGGGACGTTTGGCCCTTGTGCGAGCCGCCTCGGTCGGTCTTGGATGGAACTGAGGCCGGGTTGGCCGGCTTGCCCGTCCAGCCGGACGGTGAGGT
The DNA here is from genome assembly GCA_035297265.1 of Acidimicrobiales bacterium. GTDB lineage: Bacteria > Actinomycetota > Acidimicrobiia > Acidimicrobiales > RAAP-2 > DATGZH01. The sequence goes on from DATGZH010000042.1 coordinate 86,484, forward strand.
GGTTCAGTGGCCAGTTCCGCTATTCCCCGAAGTGCGTGCGACGTCGCAGTCTCCTTGATTGGCGTCGGCTCCTATTTGCCGGACCGTCGAGTTTCCAACGAGGAGATCCTCAGATACCTCCGTCCGGTTCGCCCTGATGGCAGGCCCCTCGAACCCGAGTGGGTGGTCGAGCACCTCGGCATCATTGAGCGGCGGTTGGACTACGAGTTCGGTGGCCAAGGCAAGCGGAGCCGGGCAGAGGGCGGCATTTACGACGGTGACCTCGCGCTCCGAGCCGGGCGCGCCGCCCTTCTCGATGCTGGGATTGATGCTGCACAGGTCGATGTGGTGGTTCATGTCACGACCACACCCGACCTGATCGCCTGCCAAGACCACTTCCGATTCCTCATGACCGAGCTCGGATTACGCCACGATGTCGAACTCGTCCACCACAACCTCGGTTGTGCTGGCCTGTCCGCCGGATTCCGCACGGCTGCTCGCTCGCTCGCGTCAATTTCCCCCGCCATCGCGCTGGTGGTGGCGAGCAATTGCCCGTCGGGGTACTTCGGGCCCGAGGTGCACGATTACTACTACAAGCACAAGAGCGGCCAGGGATGGCTGGCGCCGCTGATGTTCGCCGATGGTGCAGGGGCGGCCGTCTGGCGCTCAACGCCACATGATGAAGAAGATCGTCGCACCGGCTTGCTGTCGGTACGCAACGAGACCAGTCCTGAAATCGGGCTCGTGACCTATCCAGGAGGAGGCTGTCTGCACCATACCTCGGAGACCAACCTGGCCGATCACGTCTTCCTGATGGACGGTGCCAAAGTCGCCGAGGTCTTCCCTCCCCTGATGGCGCGAGACTTCCAGATGCTACAGGAGGACTGGCCGACAGCCATCAAGCCCGCTATCGGAGATGACTTCAATGTCGACGCAGTCGCCCGTTGGTACCTGCATCAAGCCAACGGAGTGGTGGTCCGTCAGGCGATCGAGGCACTCGGTCTGCCCCCGGAACGGACACCGATCAGCGTCGACCATTATGGCAACACATCGGCCGCCAGTACCCTGATCTTGCTGGACGAAGACCGCCGCGCCGGCTTGATTAAGGAGGGCGACCTAGCGGTCTTCTTATGGATTGGTGCCGGAAATGGCGCCATGAATGGGTACGCAGCGGTCGTACTATGACCTGCGGGGACTTGGCGGACGGACGGCTTCGATCCGGAATGGTTCCAACATCCCTCTACTCCGAGGGCGGCACAACATGACGGCCATCGGCGACCGGACGGTGCTGACAACGGGGGCGAACTCGGGTGTGGGTTTGGCGACGGCCTTGCACCTGGCCCACCTGGGATTCCATTCGGTCGGCTCAGTCCGATCTCGGGCCAAGGCGACACTGGTGGCGAAGGCAGCTGCTAGCGCTGATGTGAAGGTCGAGACGGCAATACTCGACGTGACTGACGCCGAATGCTGTCAAAGGGTCGTTGACCGGCTTCGTCCATGGGCGTTGGTCAACAACGCAGGGTACTCGGGTGTCGGTGCGATCGAGGATGTCACGGACGACGAGGTGCGGCGTCAACTTGAGACGATGGTTGTAGCGCCCATGCGACTGGCTCGTATTGCCCTGCCGTACATGCGTGCCGCTGGCGAGGGGCGCGTGGTCAACCTTTCTTCCATCTTCGGGTTGGCGACCACCCCGTTCAGTGGCTGGTACCAGGCCTCCAAGCATGCCCTCGAAGCCGCGTCCGACGCGCTGCGGGTCGAGGTTGCGCGCGACGGCATCAAGGTCATCCTGATCGAGCCGGGTGGCGTGAAGACGCACATCTGGGAGGAAGTAGATTCAGAACTGGCTGGTCGCGCCGACTCGAACTATGAGTCAGGGTACCGTCGGGTCCACGCCTTGCTGGCGCCGTACACGGCCTTGATGACCAGACCCGAAGAAGTGGCGAGGATCATCGGCAAAGCCCTTACGGCCCGTTCGCCGCGGGCGCGTTATCTCGTCGGCTGGGACGCCCAGGGCATCCTTGCCGCCCAGTCACTTGTCCCAACCGTTGTCAAGGACCGCATCAGCCGTCTCCTGACCGGATTGTGACCCCTCTCATTAGCGCGACGGTCGATGACGCAGCCCGGATGCTCGATGCTGAAGAGTTCGGCATCTCGATTGACCACCTGGAGGACGTCTGGGTGGAATCACCTAGCGCTGGCTGAACGGCATGTTATGGGTCAGGAAACCGACCTTGGCGGCAAGACGGGATGTCATAGGCCATTTGTGACCGTTCGATCCAAGATCCCCAGCGTGGCGCGCAGAGCCGAATCGGGCACGATAGGGAATCGTTCCTTGAGGTCGCCGCTTACCTTCGACCAGTCGTAGTAGGACGTCACACTGGTGCCTCCGTCCTCACCGGCCTCCAGGCGGTACCCATAGAAGTGCGCAACCGGGACATCGGGCCCGAGGTCCCACGCGATCTCCTTGTCGCGCTCGAAAACGATGATGTGCACCGTCACGTCGTACTTCCCGAGCGGGATGTCATTGAGCGACTCGCGGTCCATGTGAATGACGAACGTGTCGCCCACCTTCTCCGCCGGTTCGCCGGTGAAATCCTGTAGCATCCCAGAGGCGTCGATGGCCACATGGCCCGCCGGGCTACGCAAGACGTCGAAGATCGCGGAGGGCGGCGCCGGGATAGCCCGGGTTACCTCGATGCGGTCCGACAGGAAGACGGTATCGGGCATGTGGGTCTCCTCATGGACGTGAGTGGGCTAGACGCCACTCTGGAAGTGTTCGGTAGGACGAGCATCGCACCCCGACGCTACGGGCCCGAACACGCTGGACCTTGCCGTATGCCGGGCGGCTGACAGTGGATGAGCAACTCAATTGGCTTCTGGTCGCGATTTTCGCCATCGCTATATCCCGCGATCCTGATAGTCATCCCAGCCCGCTATAGAGCGAGCGCTGCTCGGATCTGACCGAGCCACTCGACGCCTAATTGGCGCCCATTCGGGAACTGATCATCTCGATCCCAGCGCCATGTTGCGACCATCGCAAGGACGAGGAGGCGGCACTTACGAAGTAGATCTTGGTCGGCATCCGGATAGTACTCGTCGACCTCTTCGGGCGCATGAGCGACGTCGAACTCGACGGGTCCCCGGCAACACGTTTCAAGATCAATAAACAGCAGCCCCTCCTGCGTCCTCAGCAAGTTGCCCGGATGCGGCTCGCCGTGCAGTAGCTGCTCCTTGGGGCTTCGGTTGGCGACTGCGCGCCTCAGCCTGCCAAGCGTCTCGGTCAAAAGCTGTCGGTCTGCGTCGACGAGCTCTGGTGTTTGCGCGGGGTTGCCAACCAACCGCTGCGCCTCCGCGACTCGATCCGTAAAGTGCGGCGATGCTACGTCGATCTGCTGCATGCCGGAATGCAGTCGGCTGAGCGCCTGGGCGTACTTAGGCGCCGCAAGGTCTGGAGAGGCCGCGGCCTCGTAATGGACCCATAGTGTGATAGCGAAGCCGTCACGTACGTAGACACGCGGCTCCACCCGAGGTTCAGGCGCAGCCACCGGACTGTTGTTTTCCGCGAGTAGCCGAGCAACCTCAAGTTCGATCTCGGCACCTGCCTGATGCGCTACATGCGCGACCCGAGCAACCACGTCACACGGAAGCAGGCGGACAGCGAGTCGGTTCGAGTTGTGAAGAACATCGGCCTCATCGACCCTTAGGCCAAGAGCTGAAGCCGCCGCCATCCCAGCAGCCACCGCACGCGAGACCTCCAACGCTTTCATCGTCGGGCGAGCCGGGCCGCGCGAATGGGGACGCCCACAGCTAGAAACTCTAATTGGCACCTGGCAGACGCCGAGGGCAATTCCCGAGCACTTCGTCCGATGCGGCGGCCTACCCTGTCGCGTGGCACAGGCCGTTCGAGTCCGCTCACCTCCACAACAGTCGTCACAGCGACTTGCTGGTCCTTCTGCGCCTCGAGCGAAACTCAAAATGTCCACTGCCACTCCGTTCGGAGCGGCATCATGTCTGGGTGACGGTGTCCCAGGCCACACCCTCCGTATCGAGAACACCGGCCAGCAAGCCTTGGGAACCCTTCGGTGAGAGCCAGACGGTGGCCCCAAGATGGAGAGCTGTCGCCACGGCTTCGACATTGAGCACGTTGAGCGTCGGGTGGCGCCCGGCCACCTGCACCATAAGTGGGACAACAGCTCGGGGCGCTGCTAGCCCGATGGTCTCTGGGAGCTCGAGCATCGAGGCGATGGCTCGTTGTTGCGCTTCCTCCGAAAGCTCTCGAAACGGTCCTGAAAGGTGACCACCTCCGCCGGCCATCGCGGCCCGACATGCCCGGTAGTACCAGTACGTCGTCGTGAAGAGCTGTACGTGCCTTCTCCGTCGATCCAAACCGACGAGTAACTCCTCGATTAAGAGGCGGTCGTCGAGGACGACGTCCACCTATTGATCGGCCAGGTCTGGATCGACCAAAGCCTCGAGTCCAGCCTCGTAGCGATCACGGAGGACACGCTTGAGCTCGACCTTTGCCTGGTCGATGCCACCTGGGAGGATCAATGCCGCCTCACCAAGGTCCACAAATGCAACGTTCCCACCGCCATCGATACCCCAACGATGTCGGAGTTCGGCGGGCAGGCTGGTTTGCCCACGAGAGGAGACTTTGGCATGCACCACTGCAGAAGCCATGTGTGCATTGTAACACGACGAGAAGTACAAGACCTCGTGTCCTGGCCCTGATGTGGTCGGCGGAAAGAGCTGAGGACGTTGCTGCGCTGTCCGCGATCCATGCGCGAGCGACGGGTACTTGGTGGCACCGACGAGTACCGGGAGGACCGTCAGGATGAGGGGACTTCGGAATTGACGGGGGAAGGACCATCCCCGGCGAGAGGTAGTTCAGCTGTCACCGTGAGTGATGCCACTTCCTCGCAAGCTCCCCGCCAGCCTCGAGACCGACCCGAAGAAGATGGTGGAGCTGCTGGTCGGCCTGCCCGAGGTCACAGTGCTCGGTGTCGTCGATGAGGAGTTGCTCATCGACCTGCACATCGAGACACGACGAACGCCGGTCGGTTGTCCGGTCTGCGGGGTGCCGGCCGAGCTGAAGGGCTGGCGGGAGGTGGTCCTCGTCGATCTCCAGGTCTTCGGCAGGCCGACCAGGCTCCACTGGCACAAGCGGCGCTTGCGCTGTGCCGATGGTGACTGTCCGAACGGCAGCTGGACCGAAGAGGATCGCCGCATCGCAGCTCCCAGGATGAAGCTGACCGATCGGGCCGGACGGTGGGTGACCGAAGCGGTCGGCCGCCAGGTCCGCACAGTGAACGAGGTGGCGACCACCTTGGGCTGTGACTGGCACACCGTGAACGACGCCGTCCTCGCCTACGGCGGAGCCCTGGTCGAGCACCCGGGCCGCTTCGGCGCCCTCGAGGCGCTCGGCCTCGACGAGGTGGCCTTCGTGCGCGACGGCCCCTTCCGGGTCACCCAGTTCTCGACCTCGATCGTCGACGTGGCCGCTGGCCAGCTGCTCGACGTCGTCCGCGGTCGGGGTGGCGCCTAACCGAGGGCCTGGCTCCTCGACCAGGGGGAGGTGTGGCGAGCCGGCGTGCGCTACGCCACCTTGGACCTCTCTGGGACCTACCGGGCGGTCTTCGACGCCGTCTTGCCCGGCGCCACCCAGGTGGCCGACCCCTTCCATGTCGTGAAGCTGGCCAACGAGCGCCTCGAGGAGTGCCGTCGACGGGTCCAGAACGAGACCCTCGGGCACCGCGGCCGCAAGAACGACCCGCTCTTCCGGTGCCGTCGCCTCCTCACGAGGGCAGAAGAGCGGCTCAGCGAGGGCGGACGCGACAAGCTCTTGGGACTGCTGCGGGCCGGTGACCCGAAGAACGAGGTGGCGACGGCCTGGCACGCCAAGGAGGCCGTGCGTGAGCTCTACACCCACCACGACCAGTCCCTCGCCCTCGAGTGGGTCGACCATCTGAGTGCCGACATGGTCGACCGGGACCAGCCTCCCGAAGTGCGTGCTCTCGGGCGGACCCTCCGGCGCTGGCGCCTGCCCATCACCGCCTGGCACAGCTGTTCGTTCACCAACGGCCCCACCGAGGCGGTGAACAACCTCATCAAGCGGGTCAAGCGCGTGGCCTTCGGGTTCTCGAGCTTCACCAACTACCGGATCCGGGCGCTGCTCTATGCCGGCAAGCCCGACTGGTCACTGCTTGGAACGATCACGCCTCGCTGACCGCAGCCTGGACGGGGCGGTGACCCGTTCGCAGAACTCGTCGACACCGGCGTCGTGCTCAGCGAAGGCCCCGACGCCGCAGTCCGACGACACGCACCGCCACTGACGTCGACGCCACGTTGTCTGCGCGACCCTGCCGCCGATCGAGGAGGTGGGCAGCTCCTCGAGCACCGAACCGGCCGCCTCAACTGCCCCTCCACAGCCCGGACAACGCACTTCGCCACCTGCCGTCTCAATGAGCAGGTCAAGGCGGTCATCGGTGCCGTGTAGCTCCAGGATGGTGGCGCCTAGGATGCCCATCATCATCGCCGCCATCCTCTGCGGATCCGACTCCCAGACGGGGTCCATCCAAACGAGGCTAGTGCCACGTCGGGCAACGTTGGCTCGCTCTCGTATCCTTCGTTCGTGAACACCGAAGACCTGGAGAGCTTGATCCTGTTCGTCTCCGACCTGGCGGGGGCGAGAGCCTTCTACGTCGATGCGCTCGGTTTACCCGTCCTTTTCGAGGATGATATCATCGTCGTGGTTGGGAGTTCCTCGGGACGCGTCGTACTCCATCGCAATGATAGGGGACATGACGAGCGAGGGATCTTCCCGGCGGGAGCTGGTGTTGGTGGGGCGGCGATTCGTTTCACGGTCGAGGACCCTGATGCTTGCGAGCGCGATGCTGTCGAAAGGGGTCTCACCGTGGTTTGGCCGACGCAAGAGGCATCGTGGGGCCGGTTCGTGGTCTTGGCCGATCCTGACGGACGCTCCGTGGTGCTCGCCAGGATGAGGCCGATCACCTCCGTCTAGACATTGCAATCGTTGCCGTTCAGGGCACTGATGTGACCGTTCGTGCACAGGGCGAAGACGGCCTGTCAACCCCCCTTAGATCCGAGGAGCCAGGATGAGCCCTGAACTGGTCGTGCTGCCAATCGGCCCACTTCACGACCCTCGGGCCGAAGCCGTTCGAAAGGTAGAAGTCGGCGGTTCGGGTCCTCTCACCTCCACGAACTCATGAACGCCCGTCTTTCGCGAACGCGACAGGATGGAGCGTTCTCAGTGCTCAGCAGCCCATCGCTGCGACGAATATTCGACAAGCTTCGGCGAGTCGCGCAAGGAAAGGGATGTCACCTGTCGGGCGTGGGCTACTTCTTGATGTAGATGCCGGCCAGGTCGGTCTGACACTGGCCGATGGGGGCCTGAACTGTGCCACCGACCCTGGTCTTGTTGTAACCGATGAGCGAGGGTTGGAAGACCAGCGGGACCTCGGCGCCGAGCGACATGGCGAGGGCACCCGCCTTCTGCATGAACGGACCCTGCTGTTGGGCTGTCACGTACTGGAGCGCCTGCTTGATGTAGGGGGCGAGCAGTGGATTGGCGGTCCCGAAGTGCTGAGTCAGAAAGCCGATCGGCAGGAATTCGTTCTCAAAGTTGTTGGCCAGGTCGGGCCCATTCGAGAGCTGCTCGCTGAGGAGGGCGTCGCCCTCGCCCTTGATGTAGACGTCGGTCAGGAGGTCGGCCGGGTCGACCTGCTGCAGTTTGATCGTGAATCCGGCGGGCTTGGCTTGCTGCTGGATGATCTGGGAGGTTTGGGCGAACGAAGGATCATCGCCCGGAATGACGAGCGTGAACGAGATCCCCTTAGGAAAGCCAGCGGCCTTCAGCATGGCCTTGGCTTTCGCTGGCTGATAGGTGTACTTGTTGCCCACCGCCTTGTTGTAGCCAGGGGACCACGACGGGAATGGCTGGTAGGCCGGCTCGCCGAGGCCGTCGTAGACCACCCGGTTGAGGGCATTGCGGTCGACCGCATACTCCAATGCGGCGCGGACCCTCGAGTTGTTGAAGGGTGCTGCGTTCTGCCGCATCTGCAGGTCGACGTAGTCGTAGGACTTGCCCACCACCGCGGCGAGATCAGGCTGGGCCTTGACCGCCGCCACCTCGTCCGGCTCGAGCGTCGCCATGTCGATGGCGCCAGACTCGAGCGCCGTGACGACCTGGGGACCGAGCGAAACCTGGACGAAGTCGACACCGCCGAGCAAGTACTGGCCCTTATGCCAGTACTTGGGGTTGGCGACGAGCGAGATGGAGGACGCCAGCTGATAGCTCTTCAAGACGAATGGCCCGGCTCCGACCGGCTTGGTGCCGTCCGTACTGATGGTGCTGGGGTCGTAGATCGTCCCGTCGGAGTGGTACATCGCCTGAACGACGTCTCCGGGAATGGGGTTGGAGAGGTTGAGCACGAGGGTGAGGGGATTCAGCACATCGATCGTCGAGATGGCGGTCAATGTGGTCAGCAGAGGGCTCTGCCGGCTGTACAACAGACTCGTCTTGATGGCGTTGGCGTCGACCGGATCACCGTTGGAGAACACGACACCTGGCCGGATGTGGAGGGTCACCGTGTTCGGCGTCGTGGACCAGCTCTGGATGACGTTCGGGATGAAGGCCTGGTTGGTGATGCGAAGGCCCGAGGCGTAAATGTTCGAGAGGATGGCGAACCCGCAGGGGTTGAAGGATTTTTCGGGACTGAAGGTGTTGTCGAATTCACTGTTCAAGTCGATGCCGTACTTGAGGATCCCGTTCGGATTGGCGTCCTTCGGGAGCGAGGCGCCCGCCATCAGGGGCTGCAGTAGGGACGCACCGACCAACGCGGTGGCGACCACCGCGAGTGCAGCCGGGACCCCACGACGCCGGCCGGCCGGGCGGGACCTCTTGCGACCGACGCTGCGCCGCCGCTGTAGTCCAGGCATCACCATGAGTTCCTCACCCCCGCTATGGCCCCCCGTCCGCGGTTTGGAGGGCGAACAATCGTGGAGCCTACGCAAGGAAGTCGCACTCAGCAATGATCTATTCACGGACGATTCGCAGGCTGCTGAGGCAGAGCGCAGTGAGCGAAGCCGGGCGCGAAGTCGGGTCAAGGTCGAGCCTGGAAGAGCCAGCTGATCACCATGGTGTCCAGGACGACCCCGCCAAGGTATCGGATCGACGTCGCCAGCCACATGACCGTTGCTGTGATGCACGCCGATGTCGCGGGTCCCGCGCCCTTATCCGCCGATGCCCGCAGCCGCGAAGGCTTCGTTGAGCGTCATTGTCGAGGACTCCTCGGAGATGGTCCCCTCGGGCGGCTCAGCGATTACCTCTCCGAGAGCAGCGAAGAACTCGGTGAAGTGTGGCGTGTGGAAATGTGCGTACAGACCATCGAGGCTTGCCCATTCCTCGACAAAGATGAACGTGTTGGGCATCTCGACAGCCTCGTAGACGACGTAGCTCTGGCAGGCGTCCTCGGCGCGCGATGGGGGCGTGACGGCATCGAGCATGGCAAACCAACGCTCGCGCGCCTCCGGCTTAATCACGCCACGTGCGTGCAGGATGATCATGATGCTCCTCCAATGGGGTCGTCTCGGCAGCGGGACACTACCCGCCGTGGGATGTTCCGCCTACGGCCCGTGGTAGCCAGGTCGGCATCACCGATCGCCCGTCACCGGCTGGCACGTGTAGGCCTCGCCGATTGGCCGAACCGTCAGGATCAGGGACGAGCCGACCGCAAACCTCAGGCCCAAGCGCCATCCGGAACCGAAATCTCCACCAAGAAGGACCCCTCCGCTCCCGGGATCCCGGCATCAGCACCTCCCCGGTATTGGCCAGCATCGATGATCCCTAGGTCAAGCGGTCTCTGGATGATCCAATGACCTCGTCGGGACCGTCCGACCGAGGGGTCGGCGGGTCACGAAGACCCCGGCTTCGATAGTGGGACGGCTGGCCCCGTCCCGCTACCGTGGCGCCGTGAGCAGGCCGCGAGTGCCCGGTGGGGTGGTGCACAAGCTTCCAGGAGACCTGCGCGAGGCGCTGATCGGCAACCCCCCGGCACTCGATGCCTGGAAGGACATCACCCCTCTGGCCCGCAACGAGTTCATCTGCTGGGTCGAGGAGGCCAAGCAGGAGATGACCCGAGAACGCCGTATTCGCCGGACCCAGGAGGAGTTGGAGGAAGGTCAGCGCCGGCCCTGCTGCTGGCCGGGATGCAAGCACCGCGAGCGCACCGGCAAGTAGCAGGCTGATGGGTGCCCCTTATCGCGGGGAGCAGGTCCGCCTCACTCGGAAGTCAGAATTGGCAAGTCGAGCCTGGAGTGCTCGCCGAGTTGGATGGTGAGCGTCTCGACCTGTGACCCGTACCGGTCGAAGCTGGCGGCGTCGTGTCCGCCGAGCGCGATCCGGATCTTGTGGCCGGCGCGGAACAACGCTCCGTTCGACCGGGAGCCAGACGTCAACGGCCAGGCGTACCCCGTCGGCGACCGGCACGTACAGGGACTGAACGGGGCGCGCCGGGTCGATCGTCATCGATGCTGCCCACCACATCCATTCATTTGGCGTTCTCGGCGGGAAGCCGAGAACGCGGATCAAGGCTGCTCACCACAATCGGTTCGACGTCTTGGTGTGAGCGATACGAGGTCGCCGTTGACGCAAGCTTCGGAGGAGCTATCGCGGAGGAGTTGACCGGCCGTAGGGCGTCATGTCCATCCCGGGATAACGCAGAGCGACATCCGCCAACGTCTGATCGTTCCAGTAGGGGTCCCCGGGCCTCGGGAAGCCAAAGAGATCGCGCTCTCTCACCGTGCACTTCGGCATGAGTTTGGCCCAACGATCCGGTGACTGCTTCGGCCAAGCCATTTTCCCTCCCCACGTGGTACCCCTCGCCTGGTAGTCGGCCAGGAGAGAGAACCGCGAACGATTCGTGCCCGTGAAGTTCGACCCTCGGTGCAAGATGTCGCTCCGGTACATGAAGAGGGTCCCCGCCGGCCCGAGGGCGGATACCTCCGCATCGCTAAGAGCACCGGCCTCGAAGTAGAGGGGGGTGAAGGGCACGTCTTTGCCGTGTTCGTAGGGGATCAGTCGAGTGGGTGCGTCCTCCTCGGTCACGTCAGAGAGATAGATGAAGGTCGTTATCTGCTGGTAGCGCCCGTCGGTCCGGGGCACCACCAGGCTGTGGCTCCCGTAGTCGCGGTGCAGCGGCTGGTCGTAATTGATGGCTTCGGCGTACTTCGCCCACAGCTCGACCTTGTACAGGTGGAGCTCAGTCGTCTGCAGGTACCGTTCCGCCGCGTCGACCAGATCCGGATGGAACGCCAAGCGATTCAGATCCCAGGACCGATAAGGGAATTCCTCTACCCCGGCGAACTGGCTCTTCGCGTAGTCGGCGTAGCGCGCTGGATCAGCGAAGTAGTCCTCAGGCGAGGGGAAGTGCAGCCACAGAGCCTCCTGCGCCGCCTTCAACTCAGCCGGAGAGAGGAAGCCCTCGATCAGGGAGTACCCCCGTTCTCGAAGCTCGTCCAGGACGGTATCCGAAAGGCGCACCGTTACGTACTGTAGGCCAGGGAGGAGCCTGCATCCCGATCTGGATCCATACCTCGACCCGACGCCGGCCGCGAGGGAGGGCGTACGATCGAGCATGCGCGCCGTTCAGTTCGACATGGCCGATCCGCAGTTTCCGGCGTCCCTCGTCGACCTTCCCGAACCCGAGCTGCCAGGGCCGAGTTGGGCTCGTGTCTCGGTCTCGGCGTGTGGGATCTGTGGCAGCGACCTGCACATCTTCGCCGGCAACACCGGTCCGTCACCGACGTTGATGTCGATGGGCTCGATCCCCTTTGTGCTCGGCCACGAGATCGCTGGCCGCGTGATCGAGGCGGGACCAGATTGCCCCTACGAGGTGGGCACACGTGTTGCTCTCGACCCCTGTATTCCGTGCGCCGCCCGTGGCATCGACCCGCCTTGCCCGAACTGCCAGCGAGGCTGGGCATCGTCCTGCCTCAATCTCGACAGTGGCATCGTGAGCAGTGGCCGGACACTGGGGTTCACCCGAGGGCTTGGCGGAGGCTGGGCTGATCAGGTGCTCGGCCACGCCACGATGCTGCACCCGATTCCCGACGGACTGCCCGATGAGGCGGCCTGCCTGCACGAGCCGGTCTCCATCGCCTGCCACGGCCTCCTGCGCGCCTCGCCCCGTGACGGTGACCCGGTGCTGGTCGTCGGAGCCGGCGTGATCGGACTCGCCACCGTGGCCGCTCTGAAGGGGCTGTTCCCCCGAAGCCCCGTCACTGTGCTCGCCCGTCATGACCACCAGGCTCAGGCGGCCGCGGCCTGCGGTGCTGACCACGTCGTGATGGCGGAGGCGGACAGCGCGCACTTCACCGAGCTCGGCCGGCTCGTGGACGCCCGAGTCGTGGGGTACAAGACCGACCTCATGCTGATGGGCGGCTTCCCGTTCGTCGTCGAGGCCGTTGGTTCACCGCTCTCCGTGACCGAGGCCCTGCGGGCAGTCGCCCACCGGGGCACCGTCCTGATGCTCGGGGCGACCGGCGTGACTGAAGTCGACCTGACACCGATCTGGTACAAGGAAGCCGCTCTCGTCGGATCGATCGACCACAATGCCGATGCCCGCTCAGCTCCCGGTCTGGCCGGCGCCCCCGACCGCCACTCAGTCGACCGTGCCCTCGACATCTTGGCCGCCGGGCTTCTCCCTCAGGCGGTCGTCGTGACCCATGAGTTCCCGTTGGAGGACTATCGCACCGCCATCGAAACCGGCATCAACCGGAAAGCCTCCCAAGCCATCAAGGTCGTCTTTCGGCCATAGCAGGGACGCCCGCGTTCTCCGCGATCCACGGCGGAAAGAGAGGTGGGTTACCTGTGTCATCCGGTGTTCCCGGTGCAGAGCCGGACTCCACCGGACGCCCCCCGCCGGCGTTGAACTGCTCGGGAGCTCAGCTCGGGAGATCGGCGCTCTTCCTCTCGAGGTTCTCGATCGCGCGCGACGCCATGACAGCACCGCTGCGGCAGAGCCCTCGCTCGGGGCGTTGCTTCCTGATTAGGCTCGACGCGCGATGGACGGGATCCACGACATGGGTGGCATGCACGGGTTCGGCCCGGTCGTTCAGCCCGGCGGAGAGCTGGCCTATCACGAGCGGTGGGAGCCGCGCGTCTTCGCTCTCTCGGCCCTCCTGGGGATCGAAGGTCTAGGTGCCGGGCCGGGTGGCCGGGTGGTACGCGAAGAGATGGACCCGGCCCATTACCTGGCTGCGTCGTACTACGAGCGCTGGCTCTACAGCGCCGAACAGCGGTTGCTGCGCAAAGGAACGATTGCGACCGGGGAGGTCGAGGCGATGATGGAGCGCCTCGAGGCCGGCCAATCGACACCCGAGTATCGCGACAGCACCATGGCCGAGCGGGGCCTGGCCGAGCTGCGTTCCGTCCACCCGATGAAAGGGGCCCCCGTCGGCGCTCGATTCGAACGCGGTCAGCGGGTCCGTGTAAAGCGCATGCATCCGCCCGGACACACGCGGTGTCCCCGGTACGTCCGGGGGGTCACCGGCCAGATCGAGGACATCCGGGGCGCCGACGGGCTCCCGGACCGGGCGGCCTACGGAGAGAGCGCCACTGCCGAGCCGGTGTACTCAGTGCAGTTCAGGTCCGAGGAGCTGTGGGGGCCGAGCGATGAGCGGGGCTGGATCGTGCTCCTCGACCTTTGGGAGAGCTACCTGGAGCCAGCGTGACCGACGTCGACGATCATCACCATCCTCGTGCTGCCTCTGCGGTCGAGCTCCGCGCCCGAGCACTCGAGGCGCTGCTGGCCGAGAAGGGTCTGGTTTCTGGTGATGCAATTGATGCGGTAGTAGAGCTCTACGAGAACGACGTGGGGCCGCAGAACGGGGCCAAGGTCGTCGCGCGAGCTTGGCTGGACGAGGGATATCGCGCGCGTCTGCTGAGCGATTCGAATGACGCCATCGCGGAGCTCGGGTTCGGTGGCGCCGAAGGTGACAACATGGTGGTGGTCGCCAACAGTCCGACCGTCCACAACATGGTCGTGTGCACGTTGTGCTCCTGCTATCCCTGGCCGGTGCTAGGCCTGCCGCCGACGTGGTACAAGAGCCCGCCCTACCGGGCGCGTGCGGTATCCGAGCCGCGGGCGGTCTTGCGCGAGTTCGAAGTAGAGCTTGACGATGATGTCGAGATTCGGGTCTGGGACTCGAGCGCGGAGGTCCGGTACCTCGTGCTTCCGATGCGTCCTCCGGGCACCGAAAGCTGGGGCGATGACCGGCTTGCGGCGATTGTCACGCGGGATTGCATGATCGGCACAGCATTGCCACAGGCCGTCGGGCCTGATCAGTCGTGAGCACCGGCCATAGCCACCTGACGACGCTGGATGACGCGCTGATCGCCGAGACTTGCTTGCCGCGGGACAACGGCGAGCTCGTCTTCGAGGAGCCATGGCAGGGACGCGCGCTCGCAATGGGCGTCGTCGCGATCGACCGGACTGGTGGTTCGTGGGTGGACTTCAGAGGTCACCTGGCGAGAGCGATCGCCGCACGAGGCTCCTCCGACCGCGAATCAGAAGCCACCGCCTATTACGCCGCGTGGTTGGATGCGCTCGAGGCTCTCCTCTCCGAGCGCGGCCTACTCGACCCGATTGAAGCGGGTCGGCCGAGATCGCCCGGCAGTTCGAGGGCGACTTAAGGCCGACCTGCTCGACGCGTCCGTCGGCGGGAGGGACGATTCGCCCTCCCAGCGTTGCTGTGCAAACCGACCGGCGCATGCCCGATCCTGCTGGCAGCGTCAGTGGCTCGTGGTCGAGCGGATGGAGGCCGGCGCATTCCATCCACCGACGTAATGGAATGGACGTCGGGCGAACCGATTCGGTTTTCGACGCCCAGTCTGCGCTGGATGAGCCTGGTCGCGTCGAGGTGCTCGTGCCCGACCAGAGAAACGACGATCCCGTCAGCACCGGCCCGTCCAGTGCGGCCCGAGCGGTGCACGTAGTCGGTGGGATCGGCGGGTGGGTCGAAGTGGACCACGAGGGGTACGGCGTCGACGTGGATCCCCCGTGCCGCGATGTCGGTGGCGACGAGCACGTCGAGACGACCGGCACGGAATGCGGCCAGGGCGCGTTCGCGCTGGCTCTGGCTCCGGTTGCCGTGGATGGCGGCCGAGGCCAGACCAGAGCGGGCGAGGTGGTCCGATAGTCGGTCCGCCCCGCGCTTGGTCCGGCAGAAAACCAGGGCCGGGCCGTGGGCGGAGATCGTTTCGGCGGTGAGTGCCACTCGGTTGTGGGGTTCGACTCGCCAGAAGTGGTGGTGGACCTGGCTCTGATCGTTGTCAGCGGTCTTCACGTCGTGGCGGGCCGGGTTGTGTTGGTAGTCGCGGATGAGCTTGTCGACGGGCCCACCGAGTGTCGCCGAGAAGAGCAGGGTCTGGCGCGACGCGCTGGTCCTCTCGATGAGGCGGCGGACCGCGGGCAGAAAGCCCATATCGGCCATCCGGTCGGCCTCGTCGATGACGACCACGTCCACGAGTGACAGGTCGACCGAGCCCCGCTCGATGAGGTCGGTGAGCCTCCCGGGGCAGGCGATCAGCACGTCGACGCCGCCTCGTAGGGCGGCCAACTGCTTGCCATACCCGACGCCGCCGTAGATCGACGCCACACGGGCACCGATCGTGGAGGCGAGTGGCGAGATGACCTGCTCAATCTGGGCTGCGAGCTCACGAGTGGGGACCAGGACGAGCGCAGACGGATGTCGGCGACCCCGGCGTCCGGCTCCAGGCTTGGCCGCGAGGCGGGACAGGATGGCCAGCCCGAAGGCGAGAGTCTTGCCGGATCCGGTCGGGGCCTTGCCGCACACGTCGCGCCCAGCGAGGGAGTCCGGCAAGGTGGCCGCTTGGATCGGGAAGGCGGTGGTGATACCTCTCTGCTCCAGGGCAGCCGACAGCGCCCGGGGAACGCCGAGGTCCGAGAAGCGGACAGGCGCGAGGGAAGGGGAAGATGGGTTCATGAGATTCCAGTCAGTCGGTCCAAGGGAAGATGGCCGACTCGATGGATTCTCTCGTGGGCCTGGCTGGCACCAGTTTCGCCAGCCGCCGCCGGGCAGTGCCCCGCGGTATCGGGTTGCATCATAGCGCATGTACACCGACTGAAGGGAACACGAGCCAAGTCGGGTAGCGTAAGGCCGTCACGTATCGTCGGCGACGTGCGCGGATCCGTCGGCGAAGACGGAGAGCATCGCTGAACGGCGAGAGTGCCTCCCGCCCCGATCCGCCCGGGCTCCTAGAAACGAGGGCCGTGCCCAACAAGCGTTTGCAACTGCCCGACGAGGACCTGGTTCGCTTGTACCTGACCGACATTGGGCGCCACCGGCTACTGACCAAGGAGGACGAGGCCCGGCTGGCCCAGGCCGCCGAGGCCGGACGCGAGGCTCGCGCCGAACTGGCCGGCGGCGGGAAGGTCAGCCCGGCCCGCCGGCGTGAGCTTCGCCGGGTGGAACAGGCGGGAATCATTGCCGTGGAGACCTTCGTCAACGGCAACCTTCGCCTGGTGGTGTCGATCGCCAAGAGGTATCAGGGCGCCGATCTGCCGCTGCTCGATCTCATCCAGGAGGGCAACCTCGGGCTCATACACGCGGTCGAGAAGTTCGACTGGCGTAAGGGCTTCAAGTTCTCCACCTACGCCACCTGGTGGATCCGCCAGGCGATCACCCGGGGCATCGCCAACGGCGGCCGCACCATACGCTTGCCCGTGCACGCCGGCGACCTCCTCAACCAGGCCGCCAAGGCTCGCTCCCGTCTCGAAGCCCAGCTGGGTCGACGGCCTAGCGTCTCCGAGCTGGCCGCTGATCTCGACGTCAACGCGGAGAGGGTCGTCGAGATCCTGCGTCACGCCGGCACGCCGGCTTCGCTTTCCGAGCCGTTACGCCACGACGGGGACGCCGAACTCGGCGACGTGGTCGAGGATCTAGGAGCGGTATCGCCGTCCGAAGCGGCCGCAGCCGCCTTGCTGCCCGGCCAAGTGGCCAAGATGATGGTCAATCTCGACGACCGCGAGCGGGAGATCATCCGCCTGAGGTTCGGCCTCGACCGTGGCGAGCCACGCACGCTCGAGGAGGTGGGAGTCCACTTCGGTCTCACCCGCGAGCGCATCCGCCAGATCGAAGCCCGGGCCATGTCGAAGCTGCGCCACCCCACCGCTGGCCAGGACCTACGTGAGCTTCTCACCAACTAGGTCACCACCGGGCCCGCTAGAGGCCGCCTGGCGGCATCGGCGGCCCGGGCCAGGTGTCGCGCTGGCGGGCCCTCACCGGCGCCGGCCGGCCTTCGCCCGCAGCAGGGTCCCCACGTTGCCAGACCGCCTGGACCACGGTCGGCTCATCGGGTAGCCGCCGGCCCCTTCTGGCTACGACCGGCCGAGGATCAACACCCCCGGTCGCGGAGGCCGCCGGAGAAGCGCCTGGAACTGGCGTCTCACCGCCGCGTCCGGTGACCCCGCCCCAGCTGGTACGATGGGGAGGTCGCCGGTTTGCTGGCGTGGCCTGTTCGTGAGCTCCTCGAGTCGGCCCGATTCGAACGGAGCTCGCCATCTTCCAGGATCTGACCACCCCCCGTTGGGTTCTGTCCTACGCGGCACCCGTCGGCGACGACGGGGTAGCGGAGGCGGACTGCTCAGAGCGACGCCCAGCCATCTTCCTTTGGGCCACGTGATGGCCACCTCGGCGGGCAAGCGCTTCCGGGAGCGGCAGAAGCTGGAGCGAGTTCAGGCCAAGGCGGAGCGCAAAGCAGCTCGCGTGGCAAGCAACGACGAGCCGGCCGTGGCCCCTTCGCAGCGCAGCGAATCGGAGCTCATCGAGGACCTGGGTACACTCCAGCGTGATTTCGAGGCCGGTGACGTCTCGCAACAGGATTTCGAGGAGCGCCGGGACCTGATCGGGACACAGCTCGAACGGTTCTCACGATGACCGGCCGGATGACCAGCCAGGACACCACGATGGCCGCGAGGCGTCGTGCCTAGGCGCACGAACACCAGGCTGTCCAGACGACGCTCGATGGCCGCGCCCGAACGAGGCGGGAAGTCGAGGCAGCAACGACCGGCGACTCAGGAAGTGGACGCGCAGGTCCTTGCACTGCGTGAAGGAGGCAACTCCTTCTCGGCGATCGCTCGCCGCCTGGAGCTGGGGCGGGCGGTCGACGCCCACAAGAGCTTCGTGCGCGCGCTGGGCAGTCACGACGGTGACGAACGCCGAAAGCTCGTCGAAAACGAGGAAGTGCGCCTCGACCGACTCGAGGTACGAATTCGCGATAGGGATGCCGCAGATCCGAGCAAGATGGAACGCCGCTTGCTCGGCCTGAACAAGCTGCGAGAGGCCATCCGGCAGTGACGTCTTCGGTCTCCGGATCTCCCTGCGCGTTGTGCGAGCGACCGGCGACCGAATTGATCGAGCCGCCGCGGCGAACGTTGGCCCGTGGGTTGGACCCGAGCGATCCGTCGTACTCGGTGACGGTCATCCTGCCTGACGTCGCGCTCTGTGCTGGGCACGCCCTTGAGGTCCAAAACGGCGAACGGCTCCTCGGCTGGTGCGACGACGAGCGTTGCCGGGCCTACGGGGAACTCGGGGGATCCTCCGCCTGCGGAGACCCGTACAAGAAGTTGGGCTCGGGTAACCGGTCCTAACCGCTCTCAATCAACATCGATCGAGAAGCGACCGTGAGAAGAAAGCGAAGAGGAATATGGCAACTGGAACGGTGAAGTTCTTCAACAGTGACAAAGGCTTCGGGTTCATCACCCCGACCACGGGGGACAAAGACGTCTTCGTCCACTACTCCAACGTCGTGGGCGAGGGGTACAAGAGCCTCGAGGAGGGCCAGCAGGTCGAGTTCGACGTGGCCCAGGGTCGCAAGGGCCCCGAGGCGCAGAACGTCCGGCCCATCTAGGCCGTACGACCTATCGGCACGGCACCGCGTCGGGCGGTTCAGCACCGCCCAAGCCGTCGAAGTCGAGGACACCATTTCCACTTCTGGAGGCCCTCATTACTGAATTCGACACAGGAGAACTTGCGCTGACGGCCACCGGGCCATCAGCTACACCGCGCGATTTCCGCACGCTGACCTTGCAGGTTCGCGCCGCTGGACTGCTTGATCGACGGCTGGGCTACTACTCGGCCAAGGTCGTTCTCACGCTGGCGGCGTTCGCCGCCGTGTGGGTGGCCTTCTTCTGGGTGGGTGCCGCCTGGATGATCCTCGGCGTGGCAGTGCTGCTCGGGGTGATGTCGACCCAGCTCGGGTTCCTCGGCCATGATGCCGGCCACCGGCAGATCTTTGCCTCCCGTCGAGCCAACGAGTTGCTCGGTCTGCTCGTCGGCAACGCGCTGATCGGGTTGAGTTTCGGTTGGTGGGTTCCAAAGCACAGCGCCCACCACGCTCACCCCAACCAAATCGATCTTGATCCTGACATCGAAGTCGGTGTCGTCCGCGCTCCTTCGGCGGACGAACAGGCCGGTGGGCACCACAGGTTCACAGATTGGCTGGGACGGTGGCAGGCTGAGCTCTTCTTCCCCCTCATGCTGCTTCGCAGCACCGGACTCTACGTGTTGGGCGCCAAGAAGCTCTTCGGTCGCCGGGACCGTGCCGCGTTGACCGAAGGCCTCCTGCTGGCCCTGCACGTCGCGCTCTACCTCACCGCGGTGTTCTGGGTGCTTCCCCCGCTCATGGCGTTTGCCTTCGTCGCCGTTCATCAAGCCGTCTTCTCGCTCTACCTCGGTTGCAGCTTCGCCCCCAACCACAAGGGCATGCCGCTCATCGACCGGGATGCCGAAATGTCCTTCGCCAGCCGCCAGGTCATCACCGCCCGCAACGTCACCGGCGGTCGCTGGACAAGCTTCGTCTACGGTGGCCTCAACTACCAGATCGAGCACCATCTGTTCCCGTCGATGCCGCGACCGAATCTCGTCCGCGCCCAAGACCTCGTCCGTGGGTTCTGCGTCGAAAACGGCCTCGGGTATTGCGAGAAGAGTCCGATAGGTTCGTACCGTCAGGCGATCGGCCACCTTCGCCTCGCCAGACAACCGGCTTTGTCCTCGGTCTAACCCCGGGCCAGTCGCGAGACTTCTGCCGCCGTCAATTTGGCGGTCAGTGACCAATGCCCTGTTGTGCCGGCTCGGGTGACCCAGCTGCAGCGCCTGCGGGCCGACCATGGGCCGATGGCCCTGGCCTTCGAACTGGCGAACCGCACGTACTTCGCAGCCTCGGTCTCCGACCGGGGCGATGAGTACGACGAACAATTCACTGAGCGGCAAAGCGCTCTACTCGCTGAGCAAGATGGCGGTGTGGGTGTCTTCTACGTGCTTGTCGAGGAGGATGGCTCGGTGATCGGCCGGTGCAACCTGGCCGAGCTGCACGACGGCCTGGCCGAACTCGGGTACCGGGTCGCTCAGCGAGTCGCAGGGCGTGGCGTGGCGACCGGGGCGGTGCAGGAACTGGGCCGGCTCGCGGTGTCAGCGTACGGCCGACGCATGCTCAGGGCGGCGGCCAGACATGAGCATGTCGCATCCCAGAAGGTGCTGACCATGACGGGGTTCGTTCCGGGAACCTGGTATCAGCCCCATCTGGCCGACTGACTCTGGGCGGGAGGGCTCACCGGTCCCTGGCCGCCGGGGTGCAGTGCCGGTGCGCTCTTCGTATCTGGCTGCTGTGTCTGCGGTGACCCGTGTCAGGCGAGGCCGGACGTCTCCGAACGAGTCCGGCCCCAAGTCCGGGGGGCGTTCCCGCCGGATCCGGTCGATCAGAGGGCCGAGACCTGGCAATCGGCCCGACAGCGCCGGACCCGCTACCAGCTCCGTCGTTCTGGCGTTGGCGCCCGGAACCGTGCGATCAGCCCAGGCGGTAGAGCTTGTTCCCGTTCTCGGCGAGGATCTTGCGACGCGACTCGGGCCGCAGTGTGGCCAGCGTCGAGTGCACGTGCTCGAGTGGCTTCGGCCAAAGGGAGGTGGGGTGCGGGAAGTCCGTCTCGAACATGACGTTGTCCTCGCCCACCTTGTCGATGAGATCCTGGAGGTGCCCACGACCGGTCTCGAACCACATGGTGGCGTACCAGTTGGACTTGAAGTACTCGGAAGGCTTCTTGCCCAGCGCGGCGGCCTGTACGGGAGCGTTCTCCGGGAGTTCCCAGTCCATGGTCTCGAGGATGAAGGGCACCCAGCCGATGCCACTCTCCACCGACACCATCTTGAGCTTCGGGAATCGGTCGAAGATCCCCGAGAAGATCGTGTTGATCACGACGCGGGCGTTACCGATGAAGAGCATGGAGCCGCCGATGGCGGGCTTGACGAACTCGTCCTGTGACGGCCAGAAGTACTGACCGAAGAAGTTCATCGCCGTGAGGCTCGACCCGATGTGGAAGTGGACCGGGAGCTCGAGGTCGGCGCAGACCTCCCAGAGCGGGTCCCAGGCCTTGTTGGCGAGGTCCGGGGAACCGAGGTCCTGAGGGTCTGAGGTCATGTTGACGCCCCGGAGACCCAATTCGGAGATCCGCTGGGCCTCGCGCACACAAGCCTCGATGTCCCAGGAGGGGAGAATGGGCATGGGGAGAAGCCGGTTGTTGGTGCGGTTCTGGATCTCGGCCCGGGAGTCGTTGAAGATCTCGACGCACAGGCGCCGCAGTACCGGATCCTTCACCTCGGCCAGGGCCTGGCCGCCGAGCCCCAGAGCGTTGGGGTACAGGACCTGGTGCTGGATCCCCTGGGCATCCAGGATCTCGAGGCGGGCGTCGATGTCCCACGCGGCCACGTGGGCCCGCTCGATGTCCCACTCGACCATCGATTCCAGGAACGGATGCTTCACGCCCGCCCGGTCGATGGTGCTGCCGCCGCCAGCCTTCCCCACAGGGATGCCCTCGATGACCCAGGTGCGCACACCGTCGATCATCTCGACGTGGAGGATCTGCTCCTTGTAGGCAGCGGGCGCCCGCTTGGTCCACAGGTCGTCGACGTCGGTCAGGTGGGAGTCGGCGTCGAGAACAGCAAGTCGCTCGGGCGCTTCCGGTGCGAGAGTCATGGGGATCGGTCCTCCGTGCTCGGGTTCTAGGGGCCCGTACCCCGGCCCTCCAAGGTTAGCTGCCGCCTTGGCAGGGGCGGTTCAAATCATTGTGACATTTGTCGACGAGGGGGCCAAGATGAGTCCCCGCTGCTCCCGCCGAGCCTCGTGGGGGGACGCCCTCCTCGAGGTGACCGCCCGGTAGCCCGGCGCCCCGTCTCTGTCTCGAAGCCCGTTCGGCCAGGTCACGCCCCGTGCGGGGCGTGACCCACCAGTCGGACCGTGGGCCCGTGGCCAGGCAGGGGGCCGGCGGTTCGAGCCCGTTCGCTTCCTCTCGATCTGGGGGCTTCCTCCAGCGCGGCTGAACGGGCTATTTGAGCTCTCCTGTGCCGGTGTCGAGAGCGTTGACCAGATCGGCCAACAGATCCTCGACGGTCTCAAGGCCGACGCTGAGCCGAAGAAGGTTGCCGGGGACCTCGTTCTCGGTCCCGGTCGTACTGGCGTGCGTCATCCTCCGGGGGTGCTCGATCAGGCTCTCCACCGCTCCCAGGCTCTCGGCCAGCGTGAACACGCGGGTCTTCGAGCACAACTCCACGGCGGCGTCTTCACCCCCCTGCAAGGTGAAACTGACGACGGCCCCGAAAGCCCGCATCTGACGCTTCGCCACCCCGTGTCCCGGGTGGTCGGGCAGCGAGGGGTGGAAGACCTTCTCGACTGCGGGATGCCTGGAGAGGAGATCCACGATCGCCAGCGCGTTCGCACAGTGTCGTTCCATCCGGATCGGTAGCGTCTTGATCCCTCGCTGCACGAGGAAGCAATCGAAAGGCCCGGGCACAGCCCCTGCTGCGTTCTGTAGGAAGGCCAATCGTTCGGCCGTGGCGGGATCGTTGGTCGCGGCGAATCCACCCACCACGTCGGAGTGACCTCCCAGGTACTTCGTCGTCGAATGCACGACGACGTCCGCCCCGAGCTCGAGCGGTCGCTGGATCCACGGTGTGGCGAACGTGTTGTCGACGACCACGAGTGCCCCATGGCGGTGGGCGAGGGTGGCGACTGCGGCGATATCGACGACGTGGAGGAGCGGATTGGTCGGTGATTCGATCCACACCATCTCGAGTGAGGGTGAGAGGGCCGCTTCCAGGTCGGAGAAGTCGGAGACATCGACGATGAGGCCTGTTTGGCGGTGCACCTTGGTGGCCAGCCGATAGGTGCCGCCGTAGCTGTCGGTCTGCATCAGCAACCGATCCTCGGGGAGCAGGAGGCGCATCACCGCGTCTTCGGCCGCCAGGCCGCTGGCGAAGGCGAAGCCGAACCGGGCCCCCTCGAGTAGGGCGAGGTGAGCTTCGAGGCTCGCTCGGCTCGGATTCCCCGAACGTGCGTACTCGAAGCCGCGGGTCTGCCCCACCGCGTCCTGTTCGAAGGTGGATGACAGGTACACGGGCGTGTTCACCGCTCCGGTGCGTGGGTCGGCCGGGCCGCCACCGTGGACGGCTCGGGTTTCGAAGCCGGTCGAGTCGAGCCAATCGGACATCGGGCCTCAGCGGGTCTCGGTGGCCAGTGACGACAATACATCGGAGCGGGTGATCACCCCGACGGGGTGGCCCCGATCGAGAACGAGCAGCGCGGGGGCCGATTCCAAGCGAGCCACGGCTACCTGTACCTGCTCGCCCGAGCCGATGGTGGGCAGTGGCGGCTCGGTGACCTCCGCGATGGTCAAGTCGAACATGGAGGGGTCAGCGAGCACTCGGTCCATGAGGCCCCGCTCGGTGACACTCCCCGTCACCTCCGCTACCACGATCGGGGGCTCGTGCTTGATGACGGGCACCTGGCTGACGCCGAACTCGCGCAGGATGGCGATGGCATCCCGGACCGTCTCGTCGGGGTGGATGTGGACGAGCGGTGGGATCGCGGTGTCCCGGTCGGCCATGAGGTCACCGACGGTCTTACCGGCCTCCTGCAGGAACCCGTAGTCCGCCATCCAGGCATCGTTGTACAGCTTGGAGAGATAGCCGCGGCCGGAATCCGGCAGGTGGACGACGACGACCGCCTCAGGAGGCAGATCGTGGCCGATCACCAGCGCAACGGCGATTGCCGTACCGCCGGAGCCTCCGAGCAGCAGACCTTCCTCCCGGGCGACGCGCCGGGCGGTGGCGAAGCTCGTCGCATCCGATATCGGGATCACCCGGTCGACCACGGTCGGGTCGTAGGTGGTTGGCCAGAAGTCCTCGCCGATGCCTTCGACGAGGTACGGGCGTCCGCTGCCGCCGGAGTACACCGAACCCTCGGGGTCGGCGCCGACGATCTCGATGTCAGGGTTCTTCTCCTTCAGGAACCGACCGATACCGGTGATCGTCCCGCCGGTGCCGATGCCGGCCACGAAGTGAGTGACCCGGCCCCGCGTCTGTTCCCAGATCTCGTGGCCGGCTGTCTCGTACTGGGCGCGGGGGTTGTCCTGGTTGTGGTACTGATCCGGCTTCCACGCCAGCGGCACCTCGCGAGCGAGCCGGTCGGAGACGGAGTAGTAGGAGTCCGGGTGGTCGGGGGCAACGGTGGTCGGACAGACCACGACCTCGGCACCGTAGGCCCGCAGAAGCGCGATCTTGTCGCTGGCCACCTTGTCGGGGCACACGAAGATGCAGCGGTAGCCGCGCCGTGCTGCGACAATGGCCAGCCCGACGCCCGTGTTGCCGCTCGTCGGCTCCACGATGGTGCCTCCCGGGACGAGCTTTCCCTGGCTCTCGGCCGCCTCGATCATGGCCAACGCGATGCGGTCCTTCGACGAGCCTCCAGGGTTGAACATCTCCAGTTTGGCGACGAGGGTGCACTCGAGGTCCCGGGCGGTGCGGTCGAGTCGGACCATCGGGGTGTGGCCGATGAGCTCGACCAGCGAGTCCGCGATCTCCATGGCCGGCCCAGGGTCGGTCACTCTTCGCAGCTCGACGCCTCGGAGCCGCTCAGCCATGGCAGGCGGCACCGCCTCGTCGCTGAGGAGCTGCGTGGGCAAGCCGGCTTCCTGCAGGCCGGCGGCGACCACGCTGGCCTCGTCGATCGGGCCCCAGACGCCCACATACCGCGGTATCCGCGCCCGCAGGGCACCGATGAGCTCAGCGAGGGACTCGTCGGAGCGGAGCCGGTGCACGTGTCGGGCACGATCCTCGAGACGGGTGGGTGGCGGCAGCCCACCGACGACGACGAGGACGTCCATACCGCACCTCTCTATCACCAGCACGCCGGAAGGCCGTCACCCCTGCCGCCTCGCCCAGGCCGCTCAGGCGACCGGGAGGGGGAGGGTCAGGAGACACCCTTCCTCGCTGGACGGCCAGCCTAAGTCCCTGACCTCACCTCGCCAACGGGTCGGTGTCGACGACGCTGACGGGTGGACGTCGCGTTCCCGAGCCGACCCGGGTGGGCCGGGCGAGGCAGACCTCAGGATCGCTGCCGCCTTGTCGGTGGCAGGATACCGGTCGTGCGTCATAATCCCTTTCACGCCACGGCCGAACCCGATGTGGTGCGTCGCCTCATCCGCGAGAACCCCTGGGCCATCCTCGTCAGCAGCAACGAGGGTGAACTGGTCGCCTCGCACTACCCGGTCCTCCTCGATGAGGAAGCCGACGGTCTGGTCGTGCTGACCCATGTCGGTCGGCCTGACGAAGTCGTTCACGGATTCGGGGACCGCGAGGTCATGCTGATCGTCCAGGGTCGGCACGGCTACATCTCACCCAGCTGGTACGCGCCGGGTGCGACACCTGCCCCGACGTG
Source organism: Acidimicrobiales bacterium (assembly GCA_035297265.1). Lineage (GTDB taxonomy): Bacteria > Actinomycetota > Acidimicrobiia > Acidimicrobiales > RAAP-2 > DATGZH01. The sequence continues at coordinate 112,273 of DATGZH010000042.1, forward strand.
GAACTTCAGTGTGGCCCACTGCTACGGGGTGCCACAGCTCCTCGACGAGGAGGAGAACCTCCGGGTGCTGGCCAGGCTCGTCGCACACTTCGAACGTCACGTCGAAGAGCCGCTGATGCTGGATCTCGAGTGGGGTCGGCGGATGGCGCGGGGCACGGTGGGTATTCGGCTACCGATCAGCCGGTTCGTCTGCAAGGTCAAGATGAGCCAGGACAAGGATTCGGTGACCCAGCGCCAGGTCCTCGAGGCCTTGCGCTCGCCTGGCCCGTACGCGAACCCGGACCTGGCTGATGACATGGAGCGAGCACTCTTCGGCGACTGACACGCCCGAGGAGAAGGATCCCCCAGGGTTGAAGCCGTCATCGAGGGTCGGCCAGCGCCGCCCGGAGGTTCTGGTCGTGGCTTGGCCGCACCTCCAAGCCGCACGCCCACGACGATGAGCAGGAGTTGGGCGAGAACCGCGACGACCACGACGGCGATGCAGATGCCGAAGGACCCCGCGAGCAATCGGGGGCCCGTGGTCCCTCTGGCGAAGGCCAATCCCAAGGCGAAGCCCACCACAGCCGTCGTCGCAGCCTTCCTGCCAGTTGACCCCGTCCGACGTCGACTCGCCCTCGGGAAGGAGGGGCCGTTCTGGCCTGCAGCCGGGCCGCGAGATACTCGCGACGTGCCCGAGATCCCCCCGCTGCCTCCGCGGACCATCCTCCTCGTCGAGGTGGGGTCGACTGCGCACGGCACCGGGCTCGCTGGAGGCGAAGACCGCGACGAGATGGCGGTCGTGGTCGAGGCACCCGAACAGGTGCTGGGCCTTTCCGAGACCGGACTCCGGACCGAGATGCAGCGGACGAAGCCCGAGGGTGAGCGATCCGGCCCGGGCGACACCGACCGGACGGTGCATTCGTTGCGCCGCTTCGTGCGACTGGCCGCCTCGGGGAACCCGTCGATCCTGATGGCCATGTGGGCGCCGGTGATCCTGGCCACCGACCAGGGGCGTGAGCTCCAGGGCCTCGGTGGCGCCTTCCTCGGCCGCCACATCATTCCCCGCTACCGGGGCTACATGCAGACCCAGGCCGAGCGCCTGCTCGGGACCCGGGGCCGTCAGGGCCACGGCAGTCGCGGCGGCGGTGCCCGACCGGAGCTGATCTCGGCGCACGGCTACGACACGAAGTACGCCATGCACTGCGCCCGCCTGGGGTTCCAATGCCTGGAGCTCCTCAACGAGGGTGGTCTCACGCTGCCGATGGAGGGGGAGCCGGCGGACTGGCTCCGGTCCGTTCGCCGGGGCGAGGTCTCCTTCGACGAGTGGTGGCAGCGAACGCTGCAGCTCGACGCCGAGCTCGAGTCCCTCCAGTCCGAAGTGGAGCTCTCCGCAGGCCCGGATCGCTCCCGCATCGAGGCGTGGTCCGTACGGGCCCATCTCGAGAGCTGGGGGAGGGAGCGAGCGTGATCCTCACCATCACCACCACCCACCGCCCGGCGACAGACCTCGGGTTCTTGCTCCACAAGCACCCGGACCGGCATCACGTGATCGAGTTCCCCTACGGCGTCATCCACGTGGTCTACCCCGTTGCCGAAGAAGACCGCTGTGCCGCGTCGGTCATCGTCGACATCGACCCGGTCGGTCTCGTACGCAACCGTCGTGGGCCGGCCGGCGGAGAGCTGTCACTCGCCCAGTACGTGAACGACCGGCCGTACGCCACCTCGTCGTTCATGTCCGTCGCCCTGGTGAAGGCCTTCTCGACGGCCATGAGTGGTCGGAGCAAGGAGCGTCCGGATCTCGCCGCCACGTCCATACCTCTCCAGGTGGACCTACCCGTTGTCCCCTGTCGGGGCCGAGAAGCCATCCTCCGACGGCTCTTCGAACCCCTGGGCTACACGGTGGGCGCCGAGCCGATCCCGCTCGACGAGGACTTCCCCCACTGGGGGGACAGCCGCTACCTGTCCGTCCGGCTGACCGGTCTCCTGCGGGTGAAGGACCTCCTCGAGCACCTCTTCGTCCTCCTTCCCGTGCTCGACGACGACAAGCACTACTGGGTCGGGCGAGAGGAGGTCGACAAGCTGCTCCGCCGGGGTGGTGAATGGCTCAGCCTGCATCCCGACCGTGACCTCATCACCCGGCGCTACCTGCGGCACGATCGCCAGCTGACCCGTGAAGCACTGGCCCGTTTGATGGAAGAAGACGTCCGAGATCCTGACGAGGTGCAAGTTCAACACGATGCCGAAGAGGAGGCGGTCGAACGCCCGCTCAGCCTGAACGAGCAACGCATGGCCAGCGTGCTCGATGCGATCACGGGGAGTGGCGCCCGCCGGGTGCTCGACCTCGGATGTGGATCATGCAAGCTGACTGGGGAGTTCTTGAAGGCCGGCTTCGAGAAGGTGGTGGGCGTCGACGTCTCCCACCGTGCCCTCGAGATCGGTGCGAGACGTCTCCACCTCGACACCATGGCGCCCCGGCAGCGTGAGCGGGTGGAGCTGTTCCAGAGCTCGCTCACCTACCGGGACAAGCGGCTCGAGGGTTTCGACGCGGCCGCCGTCGTCGAGGTCATCGAGCATCTCGACCCGTCTCGGCTTCCCAGCTTCGAGCGGGTGCTCCTCGGCCAGATCCGACCGTCGACCGTGGTCATCACGACGCCGAACATCGAGTACAACGCCCGCTTCGAGACGTTGCCGGCCGGCTCGTTGCGCCATGCCGACCACCGCTTCGAATGGACCAGGGCGCAGTTCACCACCTGGGCAACGTCGGCCGCCGAGCGGCACGGCTACCAGGCTCGTTTCCTGGGCATCGGCGAGGAGGACCCCGAGGTGGGGTGCCCGACGCAGATGGCGGTGCTCTCACGATGAACCTCAAGATCCCCGACCTCTCGCTGGTCGTCCTCATCGGCGTGACGGGCTCGGGCAAGTCGACCTTCGCGGCCCGGCACTTCCGTCCGACCGAGGTGCTGTCCTCGGACTACTGCCGAGGCCTCGTCAGTGACGACGAGAACGACCAGAGCGTGACCGAAGCCGCGTTCGAGATCCTCCACTTCATCGCGGCGAAACGGCTGGAGGCCGGGCGCCTGATGGTGATCGACGCCACGAACGTCCAACAGGAGTCCCGCCGGTCCCTGATTGCCCTGGCCAAGGAGCAGCATGTGCTGTCGGTGGCCGTCGTCCTCGACGTCCCCGAGGAGATCTGCGCGGCCCGCAACGAGAGCCGACCAGATCGGCAGTTCGGCCCGCACGTGCTCCGGAACCAGCGCTCCCAGCTACGACGCTCGATGAAGAACCTCCGCCGTGAGGGGTTCCACCGGGCCTACTTCCTCTCGGGCGAGGACGAGATCGAGGCGGCCACGTTCGAGCGTGAGCCGCTGTGGAACGACCGGCGGAGTGACAGCGGGCCGTTCGACATCGTCGGCGACGTCCATGGCTGCCACCGTGAGCTCGTCGACCTTCTCGTGGTCCTCGGTTACGAGGTGGCGAGCGACGGTCTCTCGGCTCGGCACCCGGAAGGCCGGCGGGCACTCTTCCTCGGTGACCTCGTCGACCGGGGCCCGGCCATCCCGGCGGTCCTCCGCTTGGTCATGAGCATGATGGCGGAGGGCAGCGCCGTCTGCCTCCCGGGGAACCACGAGGTCAAGCTGGTGAGGGCCCTCAACGGCCGGAACGTCACGAGGAGCCACGGGCTGGATCAGTCGTTGGACCAACTCGCGGCCGAACCAGTCGAGTTCTCCCGGGAGGTGGCATTGTTCATCGACCGCCTCGTGGGGCACTACGTGCTCGACGAGGGCCGTCTCGTGGTGGCCCATGCCGGCCTGCCGGAACGCATGCACGGGCGGTCGTCGGGGGCTGTCCGATCGTTCGCCCTCTACGGCGACACGACGGGAGAGACCGACGAATACGGCCTGCCCGTCCGCTACCCCTGGGCGGAGGACTATCGAGGTGACGCCATGGTCGTCTACGGCCACACCCCGGTGCCGAAGGCAGAATGGGTCAACCGGACGATCTGCATCGACACAGGGTGTGTCTTCGGTGGGAGCCTGACCGCCCTCCGCTACCCCGAACGCGAGCTCGTCTCCGTGCCGGCCCACGGCGTCTACTACGAACCTTCCCGACCGCTCGAGCCTCCGCGGGAGACGGGTGCCAGCCGAGACGTTATGGACCTCGATCTGACCGACGTCCTCGGCAAGCGGATCATCACGACCGGGCTGATGAGCTCCGTGACGGTGCGGGAGGAGAACGCCATCGCCGCGCTCGAGATCATGAGTCGGTTCGCGGTCGACCCGCGTTGGCTCGTCTACCTTCCACCGACGATGTCGCCGACGGCGACCTCCGATCGGGAGGGCCTGCTCGAACATCCCCACGAGGCCTTCGCCGCCTTCAGGGCCGGAGACGTCGGGCGGGTCGTCTGTGAGGAGAAGCACATGGGGTCCCGCGCCGTCGTCGTGGCCTGCCGGGACCCCCAGGTCGTCCCCAGGCGGTTCGGCATCCAATCCGACGTCCCGGGGGCCATCTTCAGCCGGACCGGTCGCCCCTTCTTTGCGGATCGGTCACTCGAGTCGGCCTTCCTCCACAAGGTCAGAAGTGGCCTCGACCAGGCGGGGCTCTGGGAGGAGCTGGGGACGGACTGGCTCGTCCTCGACTGCGAGTTGCTGCCCTGGTCGGCCAAGGCCGAGGAGTTGCTCCGACAGCAGTACGCCTCGGTCGGCTCGGCGGCCACGTCCTCCCTCGCGGCGGAGGCGGCGGTCGTGGAGGCGACTCGCCAGCGGGGGATCGATCTCGGGGACCTCGGTGACCGGGTGCGCGAACGTGCCCTCATGGCGGCGGCCTTCGTCGACGCCTATCGCCGCTACTGCTGGCCAGTGGACGGCCTCGAAGGCCTCCAGCTGGCGCCCTTCCAGATCTTGGCGGGCGAGCCTGAGGTCTTCGCCCTCCGGGAGCATGCCTGGCACCTCGCCACCCTGGCGCGGCTCGCCGAGACCGATCCCGAGACCTTCAAGATGACTGCTTCGATCGTCGTCGACCTCGACGACCCCGTTTCGGTGGACGTTGGCACAGCCTGGTGGGAGGACCTGACCGGGCGCGGGGGTGAGGGCATGGTGGTCAAGCCGGCCCGGACGGTCGTGAGAGGACCGAAGGGGCTTGTCCAGCCAGGCATCAAGTGCCGAGGCCGGGAATACCTGCGGATCATCTACGGGCCCGAGTACACGGCGGAGCAGCACCTCTCCCGACTTCGATCGCGCGGCCTCGGCCACAAGCGATCGCTGGCGGTACGCGAGTTCAGTCTCGGCATCGAGGCCCTCCAGCGGTTCGTGGCCGCCGAGCCGCTCTATCGGGTGCACGAATGCGTCTTCGGGGTGCTCGCACTCGAGAGCGAGCCGGTCGATCCTCGTCTGTAGTTCCGAACCCGTCGGCGCCGACCTGCTGGAGCTGGCATTGCGACCTTCACGTCGTCGATGACTAGGGTGTCAACCCCGGCCGTCGGTGGTCGCACGACCAGCGGGCAGGGAGACGGCAGGGTCGGTGCAATAACCTGCACGGGTGAGCCGGTTGCTGCAGCTGGAGGGCCTGCGTCGGACGTACGGGCCGTTGACCGCTCTCGACAACCTGTCGTTCGAGGTGCCGGCTGGGCAGGTCGTCGGCTTCCTCGGGCCCAACGGGGCCGGCAAGACGACAACGATGCGAGCCATCTTCGGCTTGACCGACCTCGACGCGGGCGCCGTGCGGTGGAACGCCCGCCCGGTCGGGCAGGCGGAGCGACGTCGGTTCGGGTACATGCCCGAAGAGCGCGGGCTCTACCCAGGCATGCTCGTCGGTGACCAGATCACCTACCTGGGCCGTCTGCACGGGCTCAGTGCAGCAGATGCGGCGGTGGCCACGGGCACCTGGCTCGAACGGCTCGAGATCGCCGATCGTCGGGATTCGAAGGTGGAGACGCTGTCGCACGGCAACCAGCAGAGGGTGCAACTGGCCGCGGCCCTCGTCCACGACCCCGAGCTGCTCGTGCTGGACGAGCCGCTTTCCGGGCTCGACCCATCGGGCATCGACGCCATCGGCCGGGTGTTGGTGGAGCAGGCCAAAGCCGGCTGCTGCGTGCTCTTCAGCAGCCACCAGCTCGACCAGGTCGAGGACCTTTGCGAGCGGGTCACGATCATCGACCACGGCCGTCTGGTGGTGTCCGGGACCGTCGAGGAGCTGGAAACGAGCGGGGCGCGGCGGCTCGTCGTCCGTATCGAGGGCGACCGTACAGCGGCGTGGGCCCGCGAGTTGACGGGTGTCACCGTCTCAGAGGTCACCGGGGGTGCGGTCCGGCTCACCCTGGGGAACTCGGTCGACAGCGACGACGTCCTCCGGGCGGCCATGCGAGAAGGGCGGGTCACCCAGTTCTCGTTCGAGCGTCGCCGATTGTCCGAAGTGTTCCGAGAGGCTCTCGCGTGAAGATCGCCCTCCTCGTCGTGATCGGCGCGGTGGCCGTCACTGCACGCTTGATCATCTCCAGGTATCGGAGGACCAGGCGAAACGCCTTGCCCACCTCCGCCACCCCTGCCGCGGAGACGGGGGAGGCAGCATCTGCTCGCCCCCGAACCTCCGTCCGCATCTGGCGTGCCGTGGAGGGATCGCTCGGCGGCGTCGGCCTGGTGGCGACGCGCGAGATCAAGGAGCGTGTCCGAGGCCGACTGTTCCGGGTCGGCACGCTCATCATCCTCTTGATCGTGGCCGCCGCGATCATCATCCCGAAGATCCACAGCGGTAATGGATCGACCATGCAGACCGTGGGCGTCGTCGGCGGACTGTCATCCCAAACCGAGCAACTTGTGCACGCCGCGGCGGCAAGGAACAAGGACACCGTGAAGATTGTGGAGGTACCGACCCTGGCCGTCGCGGAGAAGAAGCTGCGTCTGGGGCAACTGGACTTCGCCATCATTGATGGCGAAGAAATTCTGCTCAATGAGCCAGCGAGCGCGAACTCGTCACCGGCCGACCCCGGGCTGGTGGAGGATGTGGCCGCCTATCTCGGCGTGCTGCAGGCTTATCGAACGGCGGGGCTCACCCCGAGCCAAGCTGCTGCCGTCGACCATGCCAAGTCCATCCCGGTCCGCACGCTTCAGCCGTCCTCGACCACCACGATCAAGACGACGTCAGTGGTCGGCTTGGTCCTCCTGTTCTTGATGCTGACGCAGTACAACACGTGGATCTTGATGGGCGTCATGCAGGAGAAGTCGAGCCGGGTGGTTGAAGTGTTGCTGGCTACCCTCCGGCCGATCCAGCTCCTCGGCGGCAAGGTGCTCGGTATCGGCCTCGTCGCCTTCGGCCAAGCAACCGTGATCGTCGGGTTTGCCTTCATCGTCGCCAGCGCCGTGGGTTCCGACGTGCTGCACGGCACGGCACCGCTGGTCCTCTTGTGCGAATTGCTCTGGTTGGTGCTCGGGTACGCCTTCTACTGCTGGGTCTACGCCGCAGCAGGCTCGACCGCCGAACGTCAGGATCAGGTACAGACGCTGGCACTCCCTCTCAGCATCCCGATCCTGATCGGCTACGTCTATGCCATCACGGTGGCGAGCTCGGGCAACGCCAGCCTCTTCTTCAAGATCCTGGCCTATTTCCCCCCGACCGCACCGTTCTGCATGCCGGTACTTGTCGGGCTGAGCCAGGTCGCCTGGTGGCAGTTCGTGATTTCGGTCCTGATCACCATCGCCGCGACGGCGGCCATGGCGGTCTTCGCGGCCGGCATCTACCGTCGAGCGGTGCTCCAAACCGGTGCTCGGGTGCGGATCCGAGAGCTGCTCGCCCGCCCCCCTCGCCCCGCCCGCTGAGGGCGCTGGCTGCGCCCCGGCCTGACTGGCAACGACGCGGTAGCGGTGACCGGCGCGGCGTCACAACTTGCCCCGGGGCGAGTCGACTCCTGACTGACGCCCCTCGGCCACGGGCGCCGCCGCACGCTCCTCGCTCGAGGTGGGGCCACCGGAGCGGGCGCCGAGCGCTCTTCTACGCCCCAAGCCAGATGGACGGGTGACTGGCGCCGACGCCCGCCGCGCCCGCCGTCAACTGTCGCGCCGGGAGTTCACGCCCTTTCCTCAACGACCGACGAGAACGCGAAGCCCTGATAGTCGTCGGACACCACCTCTTCGCAGTGCTCGGCGTAGGGGGCGAAGCCGCCGACGTAGGGCATGAAGACCCGCTGCTTGCCCGGGATGTTGGCTCCCAGGTACCAGGAGTTGGCCTTCGGGAAGAGGGTCACCTCGGCCACCTCTCGCACGTGGTCGACCCAGGCCTCCTCGGCCTCCTCGGTCGCCTCGACGATCTGGACGTCGCGCTCCTTCATGTCGGACAGGCACCGGCCGATCCACTCCACGTGCTGTTCGATGGCGAGGGGCATGTTCGTGAGGACCGAGGGGCTCCCTGGACCGGTGATGATGAACAGGTTGGGGAAGCCGGCCACCTGGAGGCCCAGGTAGCTGACCGGACCAGCCGCCCACTTGTCCTTCAGGCGCTGCCGGTGCCGGCCACGGATGTCGATCTTGTTGAGCGAGCCGGTCATGGCGTCGAACCCGGTGGCAAAGACGATGACGTCCAGCTCGTATTCGGCGTCACTGGTGCGGATGCCCGTCGGGGTGATGGCCTCGATGGGTGTCTCCCGGAGGTCGACCAACGAGACGTTGTCGCGGTTGAACGTCTCGTAGTAGTCGGTGTCGATCGGCGGCCGCTTCGTCCCGTAGGGGTAGTCCTTCGGGCAGAGCTTCTCGGCGACGACCGGGTCCTTGACCGTCTGGCGGATCTTGTCCCGGATGAACTCGGCCGCCGTGTCGTTGGCCGCCTGGTCGATCAAGAGGTCGCCGTACGACCCGTAGATGAACTTGAACCCGCCCTCCTCGGCCCAGAGCTGCTCGTAGGTGGCCAACCGCTCCTCGTCGCTCACTGCGAGGGCCGACTGGCCGGTGGCCGGGTACGGAAAGCCCCCGAACGACTTCCTCGCCCGTCGTCGGATCCTCGGGTAGTCCTGCTTGATCTGGCGGGTCTGTTCGTCGGTCATCGAGAAGTTGCGGGCCGGCACGCTGTAGTTCGGCGTCCGCTGGAAGACCCAGAGGTGATCGGCCTGCGCCGCGATGACCGGGGTGGCCTGGATGCCGGTCGACCCAGTGCCGATGAGCGCCACCCTCTTCCCGGTGAAGTCGACGCCCTCGTGCGGCCAGGCACCGGTGTGGTACCAGGCGCCCCGGAAGTCCGCCAGACCGGGTATCGAGGGGACGTTCGCCGCGGAGAGGCAGCCCACGGCGCTGATGAAGAACCGGGCGCTCACGACGTCGCCGCGTTCAGTCCTGATCTCCCACCGCCCGGTGGTCTCGTCGAACTCGGCCGAGGTCACCCGGGTCGAGAGCTGGATGTCCTTCAGCAGATCGAACCGTTCGGCGACATGCTCGAGGTAGCGCAGGATCTCGGGTTGCTCGGGGTACTTGCTGCTCCACGTCCATTCCTGCTCGAGCTCGCCGGAGAACGAGTAGCAGTAGTAGAAGCTCTCCGAGTCGCACCGGGCACCGGGATACCGGTTCCAGTACCACGTACCCCCGACGCCGTCGCCCGCCTCGAAGGCCCGCACCGAGAGGCCGAGCCGGTCCCTCAGGTAGTGCAGCATGTAGAGGCCGGCGAAGCCCGCCCCGACCACGACCGCATCGAGCTCCAGCCCGTGGCCGTCTGCCGTCGCCTCGCCGTCCCGCTCACCCGGTGCCGATACCCTCCTGGCAGCCACGGGGGCAGTGTATGTCGCCTCGGGCAGCCCGGTCATTGGACGGGGCCGCCGAGACCAACCCCTGGGTCGACGGCGGAGCCCGTTCGCCGCCGAACCGGCCGAAGCCCCGACGTGAGGCTTTCGGCCCTAGTCCCACCGACCGGCGCGGCCGACAATGGTCTGAGGCCTAGCCGGCCCTTCCTCGGCGATGAGCTCGTCCTCCGGCAATCCGGGAGGTGCCGACGATGCCAACAGTGCAGACGGACCACGAAGTCGGCGTCGACGAGGTCCAGCGGAAGCTGTCCGACTGGCTCGGACCGAGCTACCGGGTCGCCGTCACGTCGAGTTCGACGCTGAAGGTCGGCCCCCGAGGCTTGATCCCGGCCAAGATCCAGTTGACCAAGGCCGACGGTGTGACGACGTGCCGGCTACGGACCACCGGGTTGCTCCTCTCGAGGCTCACCCAGGCCGTCACGGTCCTGCCCCGGGTGCGGCGCGCTCTCGAGGAGAGCTTTCCGTCCTCGGACACCTCCTAGGCGGAGCTCTGAGCGGGCTCAGTCCCCGGTCGAGGGGTCGATGATCGCAACGACGCGGGTGACCCGGTCGGCCGGGAACCCACCGCAGCGGGCGTGCTCGAAGATGATGTCCTCGTCGGGGGCGATGTAGACGCAGTAGAGCTTGTCGTCGGTGACGTAGCTGTGCAGCCAGTGGATCTCCGGTCCGAGGTCGCAGATCACCTTGTTGGATTGCTGGCTGATGTTCCGGAGCTCGTCGGCCGACAGTTCGCCGGCGCCCGGCAGATCGCGCTCGATGACGTACTTGGGCATGGTTCCTCCCCGTGGTACCGTACTCTCGGTATGCTGTGAACATTCCGATGGTAGGAGTCTATGCATACTCACGGTACGAGAGTCAAGGGGCAACGGGTCGCCCAGGGTGAGGCGACACGGGCCGCCCTGCTCGGGGCGGCCCGTGAGCTGCTGGGCAAGCAGGGCTACGCGGCGACCTCCACCGAGGAGATCGTGGCCAAGGCGGGAGTGACCAAGGGCGCCCTGTACCACCACTTCGCCGACAAGGAGGCCCTCTTCCGGGCGGTGTTCGAGCAGGTGGAGCGGGAGGTCTCGGACGAGGCCGCGGCCGAATTCCTCCAGCGGGAGCCCTGGGACGCCCTTGTCACCGGCTGCAACCGCTGGATCGACGCCCACCTCGACCCGGCCGTCCGCCAAATCGTCCTCACCGATGCCCGGGCCGTGCTCGGCTGGGAAGTGGCCCGCTCGATCGAGACCCGCTTCAGCACGGTTGCCCTCCGGGGGGCGCTGCGCAAGGCGACCAACGCCGGGGTGGTGGTGCCCCAGCCGTTGCGGCCGCTCGCCCTCATGTTGACGGGGGCGCTCAGCGAGGCCTGTCAATACGTGGCGGAGGCCGATCAGCCCGAGGTGGCGAGACAGGAGGTCGGCGAGCTGATCGTCGCCCTGCTCGCCGGCCTCCGCCCGCCCGACGCCGACGTCGACGTCGGGTAGCGCCGGTCGCTCCCACGCCTCGGACCTTCTTGCAAGTAGGTTGCATTAGCGGTTACCCTGTGCCAGCGAGTCCTTCGATCGAGGGGAGTCCGTGGGTACTCCAGGCAGCCGCATCCGGCGCATGCGTGACGCCCTCACCCCGAGCGAATGGCTGCGTGTCGGGGGCATGGCGCTCACCGTCGTGGCCTTGAACGTCGCCGGCTGGCTCCTCCTGGCCCTGGCCCTCGAGGGCCACCACCACGTCGGCCGGACCGAGGTCTTCGGGTTCGGCACCGGGGTCCTCGCCTACACCCTCGGCATGCGCCACGCCTTCGACGCCGACCACATCGCGGCCATCGACAACACCACGAGGAAGCTCGTCCAGGAACGCAAACGACCCCTCAGCGTGGGGTACTTCTTCTCGCTCGGGCACTCGAGCGTGGTCTTCGTGCTGGCGGTGCTCCTCAACTTCGGCATCCGTTGGCTCAACGGCGCGGTCAGGGACAGCGGAAGCTCGCTCCATCACTGGACCGGCGTGATCGGCACGTCGGTGTCCGGGATCTTCCTGTGGCTGATCGGCCTCATCAACCTGTTCGTCCTCGTGTCGATCTACCGGGTCTCCCGGGAGATGCGGCAGGGCCGCTATGAGGACGCCGAGCTCGATCGGGAGCTGAACAACCGGGGGCTCATGAACCGGGTGCTCGGTGGCTACGCCAGGCGGATCGACACCCCTTGGAAGATGTACCCGGTAGGGGCACTGTTCGGCTTGGGCTTCGACACCGCCACCGAGGTAGCGCTCCTCGTACTGGCCGGCTCGGCCGTCGTGGGCGGCCTGCCCTTCTACGCCGTGCTGTCGCTCCCGTTGCTCTTCGCCGCGGGGATGTGCCTCTTCGACACGCTCGACGGCTGCTTCATGAACTTCGCTTACGACTGGGCCTTCGCCAAACCCGTGCGGAAGATCTACTACAACCTCACGATCACCGGTCTGTCCGTGTTCGTGGCCCTCTTCATCGGCACGATCGAGCTGGTGGGCCTCTTCGCCCAGGAGGCCGGTCTGAGCGGGTCGTTCTGGAGCTTTCTCTCGGGCTTCAACATCAACCGGGCCGGCTTCGTCGTCGTCGGCATTTTCGTGGTCACATGGCTCGTCGCCCTGGCCGTCTGGCACTTCGGGGAGATCGAACGCAAGTGGGAGTTGAACGCGGCCGAGGCCCGAGCCGAAAGGAGTCCGGCGGAGCCCGTCGAAGTAGGCTGACGGCCCATGTCGGCAGTCCGGCGCGATCGGTCGTGGGTCCGGCTCGTCGAGGTCAACCGCTGATGTTCGGTCGTCGCCGCAAGGGACCATCGCCCCCCGAAGAGCTCCCGGTCGAGTACCACCTCGAGCAGGACATCGCAACGGTCCAAGCGTCGATCAGCACGTATCTCGAGGATCCGACCGAGGACCGTCGTCGCATGCTGTTGGCGGACCTCGAGCGACTCGACGATCAGACGGCCCGGGCCGACACGTACACGAGCTTCAAAGCCGCGTGGACCCGCTTTGCCGTCCCGGGGTCCTCGGTCATCGGGGCGACGAGCGACCAGGCCATGGCCGAGGAGGTGCCGGACCCGGTGTTCCAAGCGCAGGTGGCGCTGGTGAAGGCGGCCAAGAAGGCGGTGACCGATGGGACGCCCGAGGCGCTCGACGCTCTCCGGACCGCCTCTGCCGCCCTGACCGAGGCGGCCGCGCCGGACGGGGACCGCCCGTCCGCGCCGGGATAGCGGGCGACGGCCTCGACGCTGGCGCGAGCCGCCCCAGGTTCCCGGCAGTTAGGCCGGCTCCATGCCGTGCCGGCGCATCAGGGTGAGCTCGGCCTCGCGATCGGGCGGCTGCGGTGCCGACCACAGGGCCTCGAGGTCCTCGAAGTAGTGGTCCAGGGCGGGGGCGTGGAGGACGAGCAGCCGGGCCGGCTCGTCGCTCGTGTTCCCGAAGGTGTGGGCTTCGCCGGCCGAGACGAGCACGAACATCCCAGTGCTGCCTTCGAGCACGTCGCTGCCGACGCGGAACTCGATGGTCCCATCGAGGACGAAGTAGGCCTCCTCGTTGCCCACGTGACGGTGCGCCGGGGGCATCCGTCCGTGCGGTGGCAGTGTCCGCTCCATCAAGGAGAACCGTTCACCCGTCGTGGCGCCGGTCGCCTTGAACCACATCTCGCTCCCACGCGCCTCGTAGCGGAGGCCTTCGCCCGATTCCCAACGGATCACGTCCACCTCCGAGATCGATGGCCGGGCCATCCTGCCCGGAGAACGGCATGGTGTCGATGGTTTGAACGCCCCCCGCACTCGGTGCGAGGTCCGGCGTGAGCGTCCGGGTCGGCCAGACTGACGACGATGCAAGGCGCCCCGAGCACCGTGGTCGAGCGGCTGCGGGCGGCCGGCTGTGTGGCCGCCGAGGAGGAGGCCGAGGAGCTGGCCGACGCCGCCCCCGACGCCGCCACGCTCGAGGCGTGGATCGGGCGACGGGAGCAAGGAGAGCCGCTCGCCTGGGTCACGGGGCGCATCGAGTTCTGCGATCGGACGGTCCTCGTCGACCGCGGCGTCTACGTGCCCCGCCGCCAGAGCGAGGAGCTCGCCCGGCGGGCGGCCCGGGTCCTCCCCGAAGGGGGTCGAGCCGTCGACTTCTGTACGGGGACCGGTGCCGTGGCCGTCCACCTCAGGTCGGCGGTCCCCTCCGCCCTCGTCGTCGGGATCGACGTCGACCGGCGCGCGGTCGGCTGTGCCCGGCGCAACGGGGTTCTCGCGGTGGCCGGTGACCTCGACCGGCCGCTGCGGCGTGACCGGTTCGACCTCGTGACGGCGGTGGCGCCCTACGTGCCCACCGACGAGCTCAGGCTGTTGCCGCCCGACGTCGTCCGCTTCGAACCCCGACCGGCGCTCGACGGCGGCCCGGACGGCCTCGACGTCGTCCGCCGGGTGGTCGCCGCCGCCGCACGCGTCCTCGTACCGGGAGGTTGGCTCTTCCTCGAGCTCGGCGGCGAGCAGGATGTCCGGCTGGCCCCGGCCCTCACCGCCGCCGGGTTCGAGCCGGGACCGGCCTGGTACGACGAGGACGGCGACCTCCGTGGCACGGCCGCGCGGGCGACCCGTGCGTCGTGAGCGTCGCCGTCCGGCCCTCGAGCTCGTCGCCTCCGTCCGCTCCTCCAGTGCGAGTGCTGAGACGGACGATCGCCCGACCACTCACCTGCCTGATGTGTGGCAGTTCGGATTTCAGCGGGGACTGACTGACTCGAGCAGGTCCCTGTTGGACTTGCCGCCATTGATGACCCTGCTCATTTGTCGAAGTGCCCCCCAATGGAGTGTGCACGATGAGGGGATGCTGATGACACCTACTGAAAAGCTGAACGGCTTAGCCTGCCGTGGGTTCAGAGCCTCGACTTGACCGTTGTCGTCGCCGCTTTCGCCTCCAGCCTCGTAGGAGATGATCGCCGAAATGCTGATGGTGGTCGGATACCGCAAGTTGTTTGTGATCGTGCCGCTCACTTCTACGTAGGTGGAGTTCGGAACGCACGACGCCGACACCGACGCCAATGATGAGCCTGCCAGGTGCACGGGGATGCCGCCGGAACCACACCCAGAACACGCCATGGCCACGGCCCCTAGTGCCAACGCCGCGGTCCACCGCCTGGACCACACGGCTCTGAACGTAGCCCTCCGACACGTGGTCGGACAATCCCTACCCCACTCCCACCTCAACATGATCGTTCAGGACCGCAGTGGTGCCCGTCGCCATCGGGGGCGCGCTTTGCTCTACGCTGGCAAGCCCAACTGGGACCTGCTGGCCACGGTCACACCCCGCTGAGATCCCAAGAGCCTGATGTGTTCGGGTTGCTCAATCGGAATGGCGCGATTCTCGCCTCTGGCCCGGATCGACGCGTCTCAGTAAAATGAGCGCGTCGAAGGGGGGGCGGCAATGTCGGAGATGCCTACCGAATCGAAGATCCCGCCTGAGGCCCATAGCTACCTGCGGATCCACCACATCATCACCCTCGGCACGTCCTCTTTCACCGGCATTCCCCACGCGGCCACCGTTGCCTATGCCAACGACGCCGATCAGCTCTTCTTTTCGATGGCGTCGTCCGAACTGACCCTTACCAATATCGCGGCGAACCGCTGGGTCTCCTTCACCATCGACGACTACACGCCTGACTTCCGCAAGCTGCGCGAGCTGCGTGGCGTCGGGAAGTGCGCCATGATGCAGGACCCGGGCGAGCGGGCCGCCGTCTGGCCCCTCTTCGCCGAGAAGTTCCCGTCGCTCCCGACGGAGGCCCTGGACAACCTCCACGCGGTCACGCCGCTCGAGCTGCACTTCGTCGACTTCGAGTACACGGCGGGCGTCGCCGTCCCCCTCGAATCGAGCATCTTCTACCAGGTCGACCCGGAGGCGGAGACCCTGCCGACCGGCATCGCCACCCAGCTCGAGACCTTGACGTTCGACCCCGGTCAGGTCGTCGTGCGGCAGGGGCAGCGCATCGACCGCTTCTTCATCATCGTCGAAGGTGAGGTCGAGGTCCGTCGGGAGGGCCACGGACAGGACGTCATCGTTACGAGGCACACCGCGGGCCAGCTCTTCGGCGAGGTTGGGGCGCTCGCCGGCACACCGCAGACGGCCACCTACGTGGCCGTGAGCAAGGCGCTCATCATGGCCATCGACCGCGCCGCCTTCCAGGAGATCCAGGTGCAGTCGGCGACCGCCGACCTGCGCGAGCGCGTGCAGAGCACCCTCTCCCTGATGCAGCACGGTGGCGAGCCGGAGCCGCTGGTCTGAGCCGGAGCTCAGCGCTGGTAGTCAGGCGCCGGCGTCGGCGGCGGCCCGCATCGCCGCGAGGTCGAGTTTCTGCATCGTGAACATGGCCTGCACCGCCCGCTCTACCCTGCCGGGATCGGGATCGGTGAAGAGCTCGGCCAGCTCACTCGGGACGACCTGCCAGGACAGCCCGTAGCGGTCCTTCAGCCACCCACACGGCCCTTCCTCACCCCCGGCGGAGAGCTTGGCCCAGTAGTAGTCGACCTCGTCCTGGTCGGCGCAGCTGATCATGAGGGAGACGGCTTCGTTGAACCGGTGTTCCGGTCCCCCGTTCAGCGCGGTGAAGGTCTGACCGTCGAGGAGGAACTCCACGGTGAGCACCGTTCCCGCCGGCCGCGGACCGGCGTCGCTGTAGTACGACACGTTCGTGATCTTCGAGTTGGGGAAGATCGAGACGTAGAACTCCGCGGCCTCGAGACCCTCGTTGTCGTACCAGAGGTTCGGGACGATGCTCGGCACATCGACCTCCAAGATCGTCGCTCGTAGGGCTTGACTGGCTGATCCCGAAACTAGCGCTCGGGTCACGCCGACCCGTCAGGGAGCCACCGGGTCGTTGCTGCACGCCGATCGTGCCGGCGTGGCCCTGGTCCGGCCGGGTGCAGCCGCGGCCGCCGGGGCGGAGCAGCGCAATTGGTAGCGTTCGCCGCTGATGGACCGCCTCGAGGCCTCGAAGGTACCGAACCCCTCGGTGCCGTTCTGGGTCACCAAGGTGTTCACGACGGCCCTGGGTGAGGCGACGTCGGATTCCCTCGTGCACCGCCTGGACCCCTACGTGGCCGTGGCCATCGGGTTCGTCCTCTTTGCCATCTCGATGGTCCTCCAGTTCTCCGTCCGGCGCTACGTCGTCTGGGTCTACTGGGTGGCGGTCGCCATGGTGGCCGTGTTCGGCACGATGGCCGCCGACGCCGTCCACATCGAGTTCAAGGTCCCGTACGCCCTGTCCTTCTTCTTCTACGCGGTCGTCCTCACGATCGTCTTCGTCGCCTGGTACATGAGCGAGCGGACGATCTCGATCCACAGCATCGTCACCTGGCGGCGGGAGGCCTTCTACTGGGCGGCCGTGCTGGCCACGTTCGCCATGGGCACGGCCCTCGGCGACCTCACCGCCTTCACGCTCCACTTCGGGTTCTTCTCGTCGGGCCTGCTCTTCCTGGCCCTTTCGCCATCCCGGGCATCGCCTACCGCTGGCTGGGCCTGAACGGGGTGGTGGCCTTCTGGGCCGCCTACGTCATGACCCGGCCGCTCGGAGCCTCCTTCGCCGACTGGTTCGGCAAGCCCAAGCTCGTGGGCGGGCTCGGGTTCGGCTCGCCCGAGGTGGCGGTGATCTTCGCGGCGGCCATCGCCTTCATGATCGGCTACATGATGCTCACGGACCCCGGCGCGGTGCGGCTCGAGGAGTCACCGGCCCTCCCCGACTGAAGACGCGCGGCAAGGGTCGGGACCTTCGGCCCTGGGCGTGGCGGCCCGTCCGTCGTACGGTGCGAGTCGAGGGTGCGCCCGCCGCGTGATCCGCTCGGGGGTCCGCGGCGTGGCCACCCGTTCTCATCTCCGGGCGGCGCGGGTTGACCGGCGCTCGGCCGGGAGCCAGCCTGCCGGGATGGCCGACCACCACGACCAGGCCGGCGCCCGTCCGGTCGGGCGCCGGCCTGAGCTGCACGTCCCCCGCCCCGACGAGTCGGCGCCGGCGGACGAGACGACCACGGCTCGCGGTTGGCTCACCCACCTCCGGGAGAGCGCCCTCTACAAGCTGGAGGACCTCGACGACGAGGGCCTGCGCTGGCGGCCCGTCCCCACCGCCAACTCTCTCGGTTCGATCGTCATGCACCTCGCCTACGCCGAGCGCCAGTGGTTCCGGGCCATCTTCGCCGGGGAGCCGATGGACCTGTCGTGGCGGTCGCACACCTTCGAGGTGCCCGACGGCTGGTCGGCCGACGACGTGGCCGCCTTCTACCGGGCCGAGGTGGCGGCGGCCGACGCCGTCCTCGACGGGGCGGCGTCGTTCGACCAGGCCTCGCGGGCCGACTTCCGCCCGACGACCCTCCGCTGGGTCGTGACCCACATGCTCGAGGAGACCGCCCGGCACGTCGGGCACATGGATCTCACCCGGGAGCTGCTCGACGGCCGGACCGGCCGCTGAGGAAGGCCCGGGTCAGCGGCCCCGGAAGGCGGCGTCGTCGGCCTCGATGGCCGCCCGCAGCACCGGGAGCACGGCCGCCCTCGTGGCCTGCTTGGTGGCGGCGAAGGCCGGCAGGTCGAGCCCGGCGAGCCTGGTGGCCGCGGCGGTGGCCGAGGCGGCCAGCCCCTCCGCCGGCACCACCCGATCGAGGATCCCGGCCCGCCCGGCTTCCTCGGGGTCGAAGATCTCGGCGGTGACCGTGGCCCGGTGGAAGTGCGAGTGGTTGAGCCGCAGGCGGCAGATCTCGATGGCGTACCGGGGCAGCGTCATGCCGATGGCCACCTCGTTCGCCCCGAGCTTGTAGGGCCCGGCCACCCCGAGCCGGTGGTCGCCCGCCAGGAGGAGGAAGAGCCCCATGGCCAGGGCATGACCGGTGCAGGCCACGACGACCGGGGTGGGGAACGTGAGGAGCCGTTCGGAGAGCTCGAAGCCGCTCCGCAGCATGTCGGGGGCCTCGGCCGTCCCGCCCCTGAGCACGCCGAGGTCGAAGCCGGCCGAGAACACGCCGGGGCGGCCGGCGAGGACCACGATCGCCCCGTCCTCCCTGGCCCGGTCGAAGGCGGCGTGCAGCTCGGCCAGCATGGCGGGCGAGAGGGCGTTGACCTTGCCGTCGTCCATCGTGATCGTGGCCAGCGGCGGCGTCCGTTCGTAGGTGACGAGGCTCACTGACGCCCCGCCCGCCGCGTGCTCGCTGCCGGCGTGTCGGTCACGGCTGACGACAGTAGCGGAGCTCGACAGGCTGCTCCCAGGCTGGTCACAGCCGAGCCCCAGGTTGGGACCACTTTTTCCTCGGCCGGTCCCGGCCCGCAGCCCGCCACCCGTCGCCGCCCTCGGCCGTCCTACCTGGGCGTTCGCGACGCCTTAGCTCGTTTGTCCTAGGCAGCTTGACCGAAACGTGCGAAAAAAAGGGGCGAAATGCGCGACGACCTGGGCAGGAGCCCTTCCTTACCATGGTCGGTGACAGGCCATGCCTGGATTTCATTGCTGCCGTATCGACGTGAGAGACGTGTTCGAGAGGGGGAACACCGATGCAGTGCCGAAGGAGGGTGGAGCTGTTGCGCCGGGCGCGGGAGCTGGGCCATCGGGACATCGACAAGAGTGAGTCGGAGGGGGCCGAATCGGGCTTCACCCTGATCGAGCTCATGGTGGTCCTGCTCATCATGGCCATCCTGATGGCCATCGCCATCCCGACGTTCCTCGGGGTGCGGAGCGGGGCCCAGGAGCGATCCGCGCAATCCGACCTGACGAACGCGGTGATCTCGGCGAAGACCGTCTTCACGAACAACGGGAACTTCCAGACGACGGCCTCGCTCGTGAGCAACCTGCAGAGCTCGGAGCCCGAGCTGTCGTTCACCTCGGCGCTCGTGACGTCCTCGGGCCGTCCGCACGCCATCTCGGTGGCCGTCAGCCCCGATGGGGCGATCATCGTCCTTTCGGACGAGTCGGACGACGCCCGCTGCTGGTACGCCGAGGCCAACGAGGAGTCGACCGCCATCAACGACGGGATGGCCAATGTGTCCCCCACCCAGGGTGTGAGCTACACCGGGACGAAGAAGGGCTTCCAGGTCACGGTGACCTGTGGCTGGGGCGACACCTACCTGGGCACGGCCAACGCCAACGCCTGGGGGCCGACCTACCCGAGCTGACCGCACAGGACACCGACCGGGGGCCGAGGCCCACGGTCAGAAGGACGCCGGCACCGGGGACACTCACCCCGGTGCCGTCGCGCCCGGGCCCCACTCGGCACTAGGGCCGGACGACGACCTTGCCGGCGTCGGGGTCCCGCTCGAGCCGGGCGAAGCGCTCCGGCAGGGCCTCCAGGGTGACGGACTCGGTGACCATGGCCGAGGCGGCGAGCCGGTGGTCGGACAGGGCCTCGATCGTGTCCCTGAAGTCCTCCTGCCCGTAGTAGATCGAGAAGCGCAGGTCGAGCTCCTTGGCCATGGCGAAGAACGGGAAGATCTGGTCGGGCTGCGCGCAGATGCCGACCACCACGACCCGGCCGTCCACCGCGGCCAGCTCGATGGCCTGGCCCAGGAGACCGGGTTGCCCGCTGCACTCGACGACGACGGTCGGGCCGCCCCCCGTGGCCTCGAGCAGCTCGGCGGCCACGGGTCCGGCCTTCGGGTCGACCACCGCGGTGGCCCCGAGGGCCTCGGCGAGGGACCGCCGGACCGGCGAAGGCTCGCTCACGGCCACGGTGGTCAGCCCCGTCGCCCGGGCCCAGGCCACGGCGGCGAGGCCGATCGGCCCGGCGCCGAGCACCACCATCCGGTCGCTCGGCCCGACGTCGCCCCGGCGGAAGGCCCGGCGCACGACGGCGAGCGGCTCGACGAGGGGCTGCTCCTCGGGGCTCATCGCCCCCGGCAGGGCGAACAGCTCGTCGGCCGGCACGCTCACGAGCTCGGCGAAGCCCCCCGGCCGCTGCATGCCGATCAGCTGGAACTCGGCACAGTGGTCCGGTCGGCCGCCGGTGCAGAAGGCGCAGGTACCACAGCCGGCGACGGGTCGGGCGGCCACCGCCCGCCCGTCGGGCCACCGGGAGGCGTCGACGCCAACGCCGCGCTCGGCCACGAGGCCGGCGATCTCGTGGCCCATCACCGTCCCCGGCGGGCTCATGCGGCTGGCCAGGTGCAGGTCGCTCCCGCAGATGCCACAGCCGGTCACCGCGAGGACCACCTCGCCGGGACCCGGCGTGGGGGCGGGCACCTCGCCCAGCTCGAGGTGCGGCCGGTCCTCGCTCAGTACGACGGCGCGCACGGCGCTCAGCCCCCGATGACGACGACCGGGGGGTCAGGCATGTCGAACTGCTCGGCGCAGACGGCCCGGTAGAAGGGGAGGATCCCGTGGGCGTCGATCACCAGCTCCACCTGGCCTTCGGCGTTCAGGTTCAGGTTGGCGCCGTGGATGGCGAACCACACGTCGGTCGGCCCGTCGTTCGTCGGCGGCACGTGGAGGGTGTGCACCGATCCCGCCGGCTCGTAGAGGTAGGAACCGGCGGTGTTCACGACGTCGGGGTACTCCAAGTAGAACCACGAGCCCGACCGGGTGAAGGCGAGGACGTGCCCGGTGTGCTTGTGGGTCTGCACCGTGTAGTCCGGCGGGAACTGGTTGCGGATGATCCAGACCCCGTTGGCCAGGTCGACCTGCAGGAGCTGGAGCGTGGCCCCGTCGCCGATGTCGACGAAGGGCAGCTCGGACTCGCCCCGGTGGATGGCGGTCGGCGGTAGATCGGTCATGGTCATGGTGACCACCTCCTGCGACGTGGCTCGACGTCGTCCACCTTATCGAGAGACACGATCACTGCTCGGGTGGCGTGCGTCGGCCGACCGGGGAGAGAGGTGCCTGTGCCGGCGCGTCCTTCCAGGTCAGCGGGTTATCGCCCCGGCGCCGCCGCATCGTCGCCGCGTCGCGCGCTTGCCACGACAAGCTCCCGGCGACTAAACAGGCAGGCCATTGTGACTGACGTCGAGGTCGACTCGACGGCGGGTCCAGGGATCACATGGAGGTCGACGGCGCGCTTGGTCCCGCGCCGGGCCGTGTCCCTGGCGCTCGTCACAACGATCACCGCCACGGTGATCGGCGTGGCGCGCCCCGCCGGTGCCGACTCGGTCAGCTCGCTCCAGGCCAAGGCGGCGGCCGTCTCGGCCTCGATGCTGGCCGAGCAGCTGCAGATCGGCGGCTATCAGCACCAGTACGAGGCGGCCGGCGCGCGCGTGCAACGGGACGCGCAACTCGTCGCGGACACACAGCGCCGGATTGCCGATGACCAAGCTCGCATCACCAGCGACCGGGCGAAGTTGGCGCACGAGGCCGTGGCAATCTACGTGCACGCCGGGGCGAGCGCCGCCAACTCGGCGGCGCCGCTCCTGAACGGCGAGGACCAGACCCAGATCCAGCACGAGTACCAACAGGTCGTCGTGGGCGACGTCGGCGTGGCCGTCGACAACCTGCGGACGGCGCAGGGGTCGCTCGAGGCGGACGAGTCGACGCTCGTCCAGCGGGAGCACGCCGACGAGGCCGAGCAGCAGGCCGCGGCCGGCTTCCTGTCCTCGTCACAGAGCACCGAGCAGCAGCTGCAGACGGAGCAGTCGCAGGTGAACGGTCAGCTCGCCCAGGCGGTGGCCGAGCGGCAGGCGGCCACCGAGGCCGTGGCCGCGGCGTCGGTGAGCGCCGCCCAGGCCGCGGCGGCGACGGTGACGTTGGCGCCGACGCCCGACCCGGGCCTGCCCGATCCCCCGCTCAACGCCTTCCTCACCTGTGTGGTCCAGGCGGAGTCCGGTGGGAACTACGGCGCCGTCTCGCCCAACGGCCTCTACATGGGGGCGTTCCAGTTCAGCCAGCCCACGTGGAACGAGGCGGCCCTCCTCGCCGGCCTGCCCTACCTCGTCGGGGTGGCGCCCAACACCGCCTCCAAGGCCGAACAGGACACCCTCGCCGTGGCGCTCTACAACGCCGACGGCCAGCAGCCCTGGTACGACCCCTGCCGGAACTCCTGAGCGAGGGCGCTCAGGACGGCGGCGCCAGCTGGGCCGCCACCTCCGCCACGATCTGCTCGGTCGGCGGGAGCCCCGGGAGGTCGGCGGCCAGGGAGGGGTTCTCGCCGGCGGCGACGCGCTCCCAGCGCTGCACGGCTAACTCGACGAACTCGGGGTGCGGGAACACCCAGAAGCGCTCCCCGGTCACCGCGTCGGCCACGACATCGGCCACCGCGGCCGGGGTCATCCCTTCGTCGATGGCCCGCCGCACGTGCTTCTCGATGACCTGGGCCACGAAACTCGGTGCCGGTGGATCGCCGAAGGAGGTCGGCCAGTTCCGGGCGGCGTCCATGATGTTGGTGCGCACCCAGCCCGGGCAGAGCACGCTCACCCCGACCGGGGCGGCCATCTGCCGGAGCGTCACGTAGAGGTCCTCGCTCATGGCGACCACCGCGTGCTTCGAAGCGTCGTAGGAGGGCGCGGTCCCGGGGACGAGGCCGGCCATCGACGCGGTGTTCACGATGTGGCCTTCGCCCTGTCCGAGGAGGAGGGGCAGGAAGGTCCGGACGCCGTAGACCACGCCCCAGAAGTTCACCCCGAGCACCCACTCCCAGGCGTTGAGCGGGCCGAACCACGGGTCGGCGAGCGTCTCCACGCCAGCGTTGTTGCAGACGAGGTGCACCCCACCGAAACGCTCGACGGCCGCCGCGGCCAGGCCCTGCACCGAGCTCTCGTCGCTCACGTCGGTGCGCACCGTCAGCGTCGCCACACCGTGGGCCCCGACTTCCTCCGCCGCCGAGGCCAGGCCGGCCTCGTCCACATCGGCCAGCACGACGTCGAGGCCGCTCCTCCCGAACCGACTGGCCAGGGCGCGGCCGATGCCGCTCGCCGCACCCGTGACGACCGCCACCTTGCCCTTCGTCAGCTGCACGGTGCCTCCCGTCCTCGCTCGACGGGGCCAACGTAGGCCGGGCCCCGTCGGGTTGCCAGCGGTCCGCTCGTCCTCAACGACCGAAGGCGACGCCGTCGCGCCGCTGGTCGGCGGCCCCTTCGAGCCACCCGTCGGCGTGACAGCGGACGAGCTGGCCGCACCCCGCGCCCTCGCCCCGCAGGCGCTGGTCGGCCACGGTGAAGCCGGCGGCCCGCAGCGCCGCCACCTCGTCGTCGGTCACGCCCGCCTCGAGCGCCACGAGGTCACCGCCGAGCCAGCGGGCCCGGGGCGCGTCGAGGGCTCCCTGCGCGTCGCGACCGCCGTCGACCAGTTGCGTCAGGACCTGCACCTGTCCCTGGGGCTGCATCGAGCCGCCGACGACCCCGAAGGCGGCCCACGGCCGCGTCGCCGATTCGGGGCCCCGCACCATGGCCGGGATGATCGTGTGGAAGGGCCGCTTGCCCGGGGCGACGACGCCGGGGTGCCCCTCGTCGAGCGAGAACCCGAGGCCTCGGTTCTGCAGCGTGGCCCCGCCGGCCACGAGCCCCGAGCCGAAGGCGTGGAAGGTGGAGCTGATGAGGCTGACAGCCAGCTCGCCGGCGACCGCCGCGGTGTACACCGTCTCGCTGGCCGCCCAGAAGGCCGGCACCTCCACCGTCCTCGGGTCGGCCACCTCGGCATGGGCCCGGCGCATCCCGTCGCGCACCGCGAGCATCACCCGGGCGAGTGACGCCGGGTCCTCGTCGCGCCACGGGGGTTGGTCCTCCAAGATGGCCAGCGCGGCGAGGACGGCCACACCCTGGCCGTTCGGCGGCGCCTCGTCGACCGTGAGCCCGCGGAACGAACCGGACACCGGCTCGGTCCACTCGCCCCGGTGCGAGAGGAGGTCCTCGTGGTCGAGCACCCCGCCCTCGGCTTGCACCGCCGCGACGACCTCGTCGGCCCAGCTCCCGCCGTAGTGGGCGTCGCGACCCCCGTCGGCCACGGCGGCGAGGCTGTCGGCGAGGGCCTCGTTGGTGCAGCGGTCGCCGCTGCGCACGTCGGGCGGGAACGGGGCGCCGGGGCGGAGCCGCTTGGCGTCGGCCCGCCAGGCGCGTGCCGTCGTCCGGCCGACCGGGAACCCCGAGCGGGCGAGCTCGATGGCCGGCCGGAGCGTCGTGGCGAGGGGCAGCCGCCCGAACCGCTCGACCAACTGGACCCAGGTGTCGACGACCCCGGGGACGGTCACGCTGAGCGCGCTCGTGTCGGGGAGGGTCGGCGGGAAGTCCGAGAAGATCTGGCCGAGGAAGTCGTACCCGTGGCCGCCCCCGGTCTCGTAGGTGACCCGCTCCTCGAGGCAGCGGTCGAGCGTCAATCCGGCCGGGGCCGGTCCTGAGCCGTTGAACGCCACGACCTCGCCCCCGTCGGCCACGAGGGCGAACGCGTCACCGCCGATCCCTGTCCAGAGCGGCTGGGTGACGCCGAGGACGGCGTCGGCGGCCACCGCGGCATCGACCGCCGAGCCCCCCTCGTCGAGCGCCCAGAGGCCGGCGGCGACGGCGAGCGGGCTGGAGGTGGAGACCATGGCGCGACGCGCCCAGGTCGAAGAGCCCATGCGGGCCGCATGGTAGCGGTGGGCGGGCGGTCGGCGTCAGGTGGGCCGGGGGCGGGGACGCCCGTCGACGAGCTCGACCGCGGTGCCGGCCTGGCGGCGCTTCGCCGCCAGGGCCGCGGTCAGCCGGCGACGGAGGGGCTTGCTCAACAAGCGCTGTGCCTCGTCGACGTCGACGAAGCGATAGGCGGAGAGCTCGTCGGCCTGGAGCGTGATGCCAGCCAACCGCCGGTCAGGCAGGCGCCCGCAGTCGAAGAGGTAGCGGAGGCCGCCCGGTCGCCCGGGTCGGAGCCGGCGGAAGTCGACGGCCACGAGCCTGCCGTCGTCGAGCTCGAGCCCGGTCTCCTCCTGCACCTCGCGCCGGCAGGCCTCCCAGGGGCTCTCGCCGTCGGCCTCCATCATCCCGCCGGGGAGCGTCCAGTGGGCCTTGTACGTGGGCTCGAGGACGAGGAGTCGCCCCTCTTCGTCGAAGACGAGGGCGCTCGCCGAGGCCGGGAGACGAGGCAGCACCCACGCACTGACGGACGGCGTCGTCGTCGGCACGAACTCGGTGAGCGACAGCGTGTTGCCGTCGGGGTCGGAGAACCAGACCACCTTGTCGCCGCCGGGGGTCGTCCACACGCCGAGCTCGTCCTGCTCCATCCCCGGGTAACGGCGGCAGGGGACCCCGCGGACGAGGAGTCGGCGCACCTCGGCCGCGATGTCGGCCACCGCCCACCCGAGCACGGTGTACGGGACGGCGGCCACGTCGTCGACGAGGGTGACCCTGAGCATCGTCCCGTGCGCGTCGAAGACGACAGCGACCGGGTTCTCTTCGACGAGCGTGAGGCCGAGCAGGCCACCGTAGAAGGACCGGGCGACGGCGAGGTCGCGCACACCGACGAAGGCCACGAGGTCGGACGAGTCGAGCACCGTCGGAGCCTAATGGGGTGGCGGCCCACCTCCCCGGGGCGGTCGCTACGATCGGTCACCCGACCGGGAGGGGTGAGGACGACGAAGCTGAAGCTCGATCTCCACGACGTCTACAACCGGGGCGGCGAGATCGACCGGGCTCTGAAGGACATCATCGACGAGGCCGTGGACAAGAAGGCCACCCTCGTCGAGATCATCCCGGGCAAGGGTTCGGGACAGCTGAGGAAGCGGGTCCTCCGCTTCCTCGACCAGAAGGAGATCAAGGCCCTCTACCACCGGGTGGAAAAGGACTCGCACAACTTCGGGCGGATCTTCGTGCACTTCCGCTGGAAGTGAACCGGATGGACACCGCGAGGCGTTACGCTGGCCGGCGTGCGTTGACCTCCGTAGGCGCCGTGTCCGCTCGTCCACCCCGGCCCCGGAGCTCTCCAATGTCCGCACGCCCAGCCGTCCCGGCCACGCTCGTGGCCACCGACCTCACCAAAGACCTCGGCGGCCGCCCGGTGCTCCGCGACGTGTCGCTCACCGTCGGCCCGCAGACCTGCCTCGGCGTGGTGGGCCCGAACGGGGCCGGCAAGTCCACGCTCCTCCGGCTGCTCGCCGGCCTGCTCGACCCCGACGGGGGCCGGGTGCGGCGCGACCCGCCGACCGCCACCGTCGGCTACCTGGCCCAGGAGCAGGAGGCCCGCCCGGGTGAGACGGTCCGGGGGGCGCTCACCCGACTGACCGGGGTGGCCCAGGCCGAGGCGGCGCTCGCCGAGGCGGCCGGCGCCCTCGCCGAGGGCCGGCCCGGGTCCGAGGAGGCCTACCACGTGGCCCTCGGGCAGCTGTCGTCCCTGTCGGCGGGCGACGTCGACGCCCGCCTCGAGGCGGCATTGGTCGACCTCGACCTCGACCCGACGCTGGCCGACCGGCCCACCGCCGGGCTCTCCGGCGGGCAGGCGGCCAAGGTGGCCCTCGCTGCCGTGGCCCTCGCCCGCTTCGACCTGCTCCTGCTCGACGAGCCCACCAACAACTTGGACTTCGCCGGCCTGGCCCACCTCGAGGGGCTCGTGGTGAGCCGGCGTTCGGGGCTGGTCGTCGTGTCCCACGACCGGGCGTTCTTGGAGGCCACCGTGACCTCGGTGCTCGAGCTCGACGAGCACGACCACACGGCCCGCGTCTTCGGTGGCGGCTGGACCGCCTACCTGGAGGAGCGGGGGCGGGCCCGGGAGCAGGAGGCCGAGGCCTACGCCAAGTACGAGGTGAAGGTGGCCCGGCTCGAGGACCGGGCCCGTCGGGAGCGGGAGTGGGCCACGACGGGCGTGCGCAAGGAGAAGAAGGCGCGCAAGGACAACGACAAGGCGCAGCGGGACTTCCGCATCAACCGGACCGAGCAGCTGGCATCGAGGGCTCGCCGGACCGACCGGGCCCTGGCCGCGCTGCCCACCGTCGAGAAGCCCTTCGAGGGCTGGGACCTCCGTTTCCAGATCGCCGAGGCGCCGCGGGCCGGCGCCGTCGTCGTCCGCCTGGAGGGCGCGGTGGTCCAACGGGGCTCGTTCCGCCTCGGGCCGGTCGACCTCGAGGTCGGTTGGGCCGAGCGCCTCGCCCTCGTCGGGCCGAACGGCTCGGGGAAGACCACGCTCATCGGCGCCCTCCTCGGCCGGCTCGAGCTCGTCGAGGGCACCCGGTGGCTCGGCCCCTCGGTGGTGGTGGGCGAGGTGGGCCAGTACCGGCAAGCCTTCGGGGGACCGACGAGCGCGCTGATCGGGCTCCAACGGGCCTCGGGGCTCCCCGACGCCGAGGCCCGGTCGCTCCTCGCCAAGTTCGGGCTCGACGCCCATGACGTGCAGCGGCCCGGGTCGTCGCTCTCGCCGGGCGAACGGACCCGGGCCGAGCTGGCCACCTTCCAGGCGTCGGGCGTCAACTTCCTCGTGCTCGACGAGCCGACCAACCACCTGGACCTCGCGGCCATCGAGCAGCTCGAGGCGGCCCTCGCCACGTTCGCCGGCACGCTGCTCGTGGTCTCCCACGACCGGCGGCTGCTCGAGCGGGTGCCGCTGACGAAGCGCCTCGTCCTCGGCGGGGAGGGGGAGGAGGTCGCGCTCAGGTCAGGATGGCCAGCGTGAAGAGCGACGCGTCGTAGATGAAGTGGGCGGCGATCGACCGGTTCAGGCGTCGGTGCTTCTGGAACGAGCGGGTCACGTAGAAGCCGAACGGGATCGTGAGCAGGAACGCCAGCCCGTAGTAGATGTGGTAGCTCGTCCGCAGCACCAGGCTGAGGATGAGCGCGGCGCGCGGTGTCCACCCCAGCTGGTCGAGGCGGGTGATGAGGTAGCCGTTCACCAGGACCTCCTCGGCCACCGCCGTCGTGAACGAGATGGCCAGGCCCCAGATCACGTAGTAGTGCGGCACGTTGCCCACCGGCACCTTGTTCACCGCCCGCGTGGCGTGCTCGAGGAACGGTAGGAGCGGGATCAGGACGGCGATCTCGGTCACGTACGACAACACGGCGAGGCCCAGACCGGGCCAGATGTCGAGCAGGAAGCGCGGCCGACCGAGGCCGATCGAGGAGGGGGGCTGGCCCGTTCGCAGCAGCAGGAACAGGGCGATGGGCACGACGGCCGCCACCGGTAGGTATTCGATGATCCCGAGGATCATGTTCGTCAGCGGCTGGTGCACGATCGTCGGGAAGCGCGACACGTCGGCCGTCCCCGCGACGTGGCTGGCCAGGAGCACCGCCGCGCCGAGGAGCGGCGCGGCGAGGAAGGCCACCATCACGAAGCGGGTCTCCCACACCAGGCTGTTCCTCGACGGCGGGTCGAGCCGCACCGGCGGGAGGGGCGGCAGCGCCGGTCCCTCCGGCGCCGGCTGGTAGGGGAGGCCGCCGGGGTAGGGCGCGGGGTAGCCGGTGTAGGCGGCCGGCGGGGCCCAGGCCGGCACGCCCGGCGGCGGCCAGGCTGGTGCGGGCCACGGCTCGGAAGCCGGTGCCCCGCCATCGGGCGCCAGAGGTGGCGACAGTGTCGGTGGCGACGGTGCCGGCGGCACCGCCGGTGGGGACGTGGCCTGGACCCAGAACTGCCATCCCGCCGGCGCAGGCGACCAGACCGCCGGGGGCTGCCACCCCGGGGGTGGGTACCAGCCCGGCGGCGGCGACGGCCAATCCGGCGGCGGTCGCCACGACCAACCCCCCGTCGTCACGCCCGCACACTACGGCGGGCCGGCCGAGCCGGTGGGGACGGCCCGACCGGTCGAACCACCGTTAGGGTTGGGCGCTGAGCGAGGAGGGCCCTCCGTGATGGACACCTACCGCCAGGCCACCTTCATCTCGACCGACGCGCACGTGACGGAGCCGATAGACCTCTACGCCTCGCGGGTCGACGCGGCGTACCGCGAGCGGGTGCCGGTCATTCGGGAGACCGATGGTTGGCGCACGATGTACGTGGAGGGCCTGCGGCCGCGCAAGCTCATGACCGCCGGCCAGCTGGTCCGGGCCACCGTCGGCGGCTGGGAGCCCGAAGAGCGCCTTCGCGACCAGAAGCGCGACGGGGTGTCGGCCGAGGTCATCTTCCCCACGTTCGCCCTCCAGGCCTGCTTTGCCTCCGAGGACCCGGGCCTGCAGCTCGCCCTCTGCCGGGCCTACAACGACTGGGCCCACGACGTCTTCGCCAAGGAGGACCGGCTCCTGGCGACCGGCATGGTCCCCATGATCGACATCGAGGCCGGCGTGGCCGAGGCCGAGCGCCTGGCGGCGCTGGGTTTCCGGGCCCTCTTCCTCCCGGCCCGGGTGCCCGACCGCCCGTACAACGACCCGGCCTACGACCGCTTCTGGGCGGTGGCCGAGGATCTCGGCCTCCCGCTCACGTTCCACTCCGGCACGGGCCACGAACCCCGCGTGGTGCGGGGCCCCGGCGGCGCCGTCATCAACTACCTCCTCGGCGCGCAGCTCGACGGCCCGATGGTGCTCCTCGCCCTCGCCGCCGGCGGGGCGCTCGACCGTTTCCCGGGCATCCGGGTCGTGGCCGTGGAGACGGGGGCCTCGTGGCTCGCCTGGATCATGACCCAGGCCGACGTCATCTACCGCGACCACGCGATGTTCGCCCAGCCGAAGCTCTCGCTCCTGCCGAGTGAGCTCCTCCAGCGCCAGGCCCACGCCACGTTCATGTACGACCCGGTGGCCATCAACAACCGGGCTACCACCGGGGTGCCGTCGCTCCTCTGGGGCAATGACTACCCGCACCCCGAGGGGACGTGGCCCGACTCCCAGGCAGTGTGCGCCGAGCAGTTCGCCGGCGTTTCCGACGAGGACGTCCGGGCCATCGTGGGCGGCACCGCCGCCGAGGTGTTCGGTTTCGAGGTCTGAGGCGCGTCAGGGGAGGCGCCGGGCCCGCCCGGGCTCCTGGCGCGGCATGGTCTGGGGGAACGGGACCGGATAGGGCGCCGGGTTCGAGAGGTCGAGGCCGATCAGCTGACCCGGCGTGCACTCCTTCGGCACCACCGGTGGGATCATCGGCGTCGCCGGGAGCGGGGGCACGGAGGTGTCGGCCGAGCCGGTGTGCAGCGTCGTCGTGAGGTCACCCGTGTGGGCCCGCCGCCAGGCCGAGATGTTGGGCGCTCGGACGCCGAAACGGGTCTCGACGAAGCGCATCTGCGACGTGTGGTCGAAGACGTCGGAGCAGACGTAGCCGCCCCGGCTGAAGGGCGACACGACGAGGAGGGGCACCCGGAAGCCGAGCCCGATGGGACCGGGGATGCCGTGGGCCTCGGAGGGCAGGGGTCGCACGCTCAGGTACTCGCCGGGCGTGCCCGGCGGCGGCGTGGGCGGGACCACGTGGTCGAACCAACCGTCGTTCTCGTCGTACATGATGAAGAGCACGGTCTTCGCCCAGACCTTGGGGTTGGCCACGAGGGCGCTCAGCACCATGTGCCCGTACCACATGCCGACGGCCGGCGGCGCCGGTGGGTGCTCGTCCTGGCCGATCGGCGGACAGATCCACGACACCTTGGGCAGCTGGCCGGTGGCCACGTCGTGGGCGAAGTCGGTCGGGAAGACCGGGAGGAAGGCGTTCTGGTAGAGCGGCGACGTCGGGTCGGCCACGTGCTGCTTGAAGTAGAGGAGGATGTTGTCGGTGACAGCCATGGCGATCGGGCTGGTCGGCAGGTAGCCGCTCCCCGGCGCGTTGTAGACCTTCCACGAGATGCCGGCGGCCTGCAGGCGCTCGGGCAGGGTGGTCCAGGTGGCCGAGCCCTGGAACTTCGACGAGGAGTTGGTCACGAGCACGGGTCCTCCTTCGCCACCCGACGGGTCGAGCGTGCCGGAGAGGGCGTGGAGCCGGTTGGGATGGGTCGGACCCATGACCGAGCAGTGGTAGTGGTCGCCGATGGTGAAGGCGTCGGCCAGCGCGTACCAGAACGCCAGGTCCTGGCGCGTGTAGTAGCCCATCGTGAGGATGCCGTTCTGAGGGCCTTCGAAGGCCGGCAGCGTGTGGGTGGCGACGAAGCGGTCGTTGCGCCCTTTGTTCCATGAGAAGTGCTGGGCGTTCCACTCGTGAGAGAGGTCGTAGGTGCACTCGGCGTCGCTCGTCGCCGTGTCGAGGTGGAAGGGGAGGAGCCGGGGGGTCCGACCCCCGGGCCAGACCTGGGCGAAGTTGGCGAGTTGGCTCCCGGAGTGGTCGTCGAAGCCGTCGACCCCCTTGTAGGTGCCGAAGTAGTGGTCGAACGACCGGTTCTCCTGCATCAAGAAGACCACGTGCTCGACCGCGCCGAGGTCAGAGCCGGCCGGCTTGGTGGCCGCGGCGGCCCGCACGGTCTCCCCGCCGAGCGAGCCGAGGGCGAGGCCGAGCGCGCCGGCGACCCCACCGGCGAGGACCTCCCGTCTGGTCCGCATCCGATAGCCCGACGTGCTCACCGCCGCCTCGTGGCGCTCACCGTCGGCAGCCTATCGGTGCCGACGGTCGGCTACCGGGGTGCGACGGCAGGGCTCGCCCCGTCCCGGCGACTACGCGAGCTCTTCGGCGGTCAAGAAGGCGGTCACCCCGTCGGCGATCCCCTGTGCGGCCTGCTGACGCCACGCCGGGTCCTCGACGAGCGTGGCATCGACGCCGTTTTGCATGTTGGCGCACTCGATGAGCACTTTCGGCACGGTGGACAGGTTGAGGCCGCCCAGGTTGTCCCGGGCATCGAGGCCGTTCTGGCCGTCGTAGTCCGAAGTCTGCTCGGCGGTGTCCGCGGCGAAGGTGTTCCGCAGGTCAGCGCCGAGCTCGTCGGAGGCGGGCACGATGGCCGTGTTGTTGCTGATCGAGCTCACGACCGGCGCCGGGGTGATGACGGTGAAACCGCGGCCGTCGGGCGGCCCGCCGTCGGCGTGGATGGAGACCGCCGCGGCGGAGTGGAAGAAATTGCCGATAGCGGCGCGGACGTCGACACACGGGCCCACGCCGGTGTCGTCGGGTCGGGTGAGCACGACCGAGGCGCCCTCCGCCTCGAGCAGAACTTGGGCCCGGGTGGCGACGTCGAAGTTGAAGGCGTGCTCGGTGTAGCCGTCGGCGGTGGTGGTGCCGGCGGTGTCGCACGGCTCGGTGAAACCCCCGCCGTCGATCGGCTGGTCGATGGAGGCGGGGTCGGCGCCGTTCCCGCCGTCGTGGCCCGGGTCGAGGGTGACGACGAGACCGGCGAGGGGGAGGACGTCGACGGTCCCCTGGTAGAGGGCGTCACCGAGGCCGTAGAGGCCGCCGTCCGCCCCGACCAGGAGGTACCCGGCACCGTCGGCGGTCGGGGCCATCCCCACGACGGCCCGGGCCAGCACGTCGCCGCCCACCGAGCCGAGGAACGGGGCACCGAAGTTGAAGACCCCGCCGTCGGCCGCCACCTCCCAGTAGCCCCCGGTCGCCGGGTCGGCGGCCAGCCCGACGACCGGGTAGTGCAGTGGTGTCCCGCCCATGGACCCGGCGTAGACCGCGTCGCCGAACGTGAACACCCCGCCGTCGGCCGCCACGAGCCAGTAGCCCCCGCCGTCGGCCGTGGCCGCCATGGCGACGACCGGTTGCACCAGTGGCCGGCCGCCCATGGACCCGGCGTAGGCCGCGTCGCCGAACGTGAACACCCCGCCGTCGGCCGCCACGAGCCAGTAGCCCCCGCCGTCGGGGGTGGCGGCCATGCCGACGATCGGCGCGACGAGGGGCGTGCCGCCCATCGAGCCGGCGTAGCCCGCGTCACCGAAGGCGAACACCCCGCCGTCGGCCGCGGCCAACCAGTAGCCCCCGCCGTCGTTGGTGGCCGCGATGGCCACGACGGGCGCGCTGAGCGTCCTACCGGTGAGCGAGCCGTCCGACGGGGCGTCGAAGGCGAAGACCGACCCGTCACTCGTGGCGATCCAGTAGCCCCCGGTGACCCGGTCCGTGGCGATGCCCACGGCGACGTGGTCGCTCGTCGGGACGCTCGCCGCCGCCCTGACCCGGGTGGGCCCGGGCCGCAGGCCGCCGGCGGTCGGGACCGGTACGACGAGACCGGCGACGCCGAGGATCACGGCGACGACCAGCACGACCGGACGCACCGCGCTCGGGCCGGACCCCGTCGGCCGGGCGTCGCTGGTCCACCCGGCTGTCCCCACCGGTGACGGTCGTGTGGTCAGGTGTCGCCCCACTGCCCGGCGTACCAGTCGCCGGCCATCTTGAGGTAGGAGTCCAGGTCCTTGCTCTTGGAGCGGATGATGTCGTGGAACTGCTCGGGGATCCAGGACTCGACCGCCCCGCTCTCCAGCTGAGCGAGCACCGCCTCGGTCACCGCCGAAGCAGGCAGGGCGTCAGCCACGCCCTCGGGCAGCGGGTCGTTGTCGGGCAGGTGGAAGATCTCGGTGTCGATGATGCCCGGGTACACAAG
Source organism: Acidimicrobiales bacterium (assembly GCA_035297265.1). Lineage (GTDB taxonomy): Bacteria > Actinomycetota > Acidimicrobiia > Acidimicrobiales > RAAP-2 > DATGZH01. Next base: position 146,251 of record DATGZH010000042.1, read on the forward strand.
GTGCACCGAGATGGGCTTTCGGGACAGCTCCATCGAGAGGGACTCGGACCAGGCCGTGAGAGCGGCCTTCGAGGCGGCGTAGGCCGACTCGCCGGGCGAGCTCAAGAAGGCGGCGATCGACGACACGTTCACGATGCGGCCTCCGCCGCGCTCGAGCATCCGAGGGAGCAGCGTGACCGTGAGACGGACAGGCGAGAAGTAGTTGACGGCCATGACCCCCTCGACGTCCTGTGGGCTGAGGGCCATGGCCCGCCGGCGCTTGGGCATGCCCGCGTTGTTGACGAGGATGTCGATCCCACCCATGGCGTCGTCGGCCCCGAGGATGAAGGCCGGGAGCTCGTCCAGTTTGGCGAGGTCGAAGGGGAAGGCCTGACTGCCGGGGGCGTGCTCCCGGCACGAGGCGAGCACCTCGTCCAGGCGGTCGCGGCGTCGGGCGCAGAGGCCGACGGTGGCTCCCGCCCGGGCCAGCCCCACTGCCAGGTCGGCGCCGATCCCCGACGACGCGCCGGTGATGAAGACCTTCTTCCCCGAGACCGTGCTCATGGCCTATCCCTTCTCGTGTGGTGCTGGCGACAGTGAAGCACTCCTGGTCAGCCGGCGCCCGACGAGCGCACCTCGAGCCGGGCGATCCGGTCGCCGTCGACCTCGAACCGGTCGGTCAGCCGGCGCTCAGCCCCGGCGATCTGCAGATCGATGTCGACGGTCACCCGACTGCCCTCCACCTGGAGCGGATGGGGCTGGGGCAGCAGGTCGTCGAACAGGAAGGCCCCCTCGGCGTAGAAGCGGGCGATGGCCTCGCTGCCGGCCACCTCCGTCCCGTCGACGTCGAGCACGGCGTCGTTGGCGAAGAGCGTCCGCAGTCGATCCACGTCGTGCAGCGTGATGGCGCTGAAGTAGGCGTCGGCCACCCCGGCCGGGCCGCCCCGCCGGGGTGGGAGCCCGTAGAGGTCGGCCGCGTTCTGGCCGAGCACCCGGGCCTGCACCGACGGTCGGCAGGGCCCGATGGTGGCCCGCAGGGCCTCGACGGCGCCGGGGAACGTGGCGTCGTGGTGGGGGTAGTCCGAGCCCCAGACGATCCGCTCCTCGCCGACGAAGGGGACGAGGGCGGGCAGCGTCTGCTCGTCGACCTCGAAGGAGATCCAGCACTGGCGGGCGAAGTACTCGCTCGGCAGGTGGGTCATGTGCGGGCAGAAACCGCCGAAGCTCTCCGCCTGCTCGTCGAGGCGCTCGGTCCAGAACGGGGCCCAGCCGCCGCTCGACTCGAGAAAGACCACCTTGAGGCCGGGGTGGCGCTCGAACGTGCCGAACGCGCAGAGCTGGGCGAAGGCCAGCATCTCCTCGAAGCTGTGCGACACGGCATGGAGGATGAACGGATTGAAGGGCCGGTCGGAAGCGAGCGTCGGGAGGATGACCGAGCTGCCCTCGTGGACCCCGATGGCCACGCCGAGCTCCTCGGCCGCCTCCCATACCGGCTCGTAGGCCCGGTCCGAGATGGCCCGCCCCATGGTGGGGTTCGGTCGCACGAAGGCGGCCCGGCAGCCGAGCTCGCCCACTGCCCGCCGCAGCTCGGCCGCCGAGGCCTCGGGGTCCTGCAGGGGCAGCATGGCCGCGCCGAACAGACGGTCGCGATCGGCCTCGCAGTAGGTGGCCAGCCAGTCGTTGTAGGCCCGGGCGATGGCCACCGCGGCGGCCGGGTCCTCGAGCGCGGAGAAGTAGAGGCCGATGCTCGGGTAGAGGACCGCCTGGTCGATCCCCTCGGCGTCCATGTCCACGAGGCGTTGCCGTGGATCCGCCCCGCCGGGCAACGCCCGCTCCAGCGGCGCGAAGTCCTCGGGCTCGGAGAAACGGGCACCGGGGGTGGCGAGCGTGCCCAGCGGTGTGGCCAGGATCTCCTTGTCACCCACGGTCACGTGCTCGTAGCCGTGGGCGTCGGCCACGATGCGCACGGCGTGCTCGTCGGCCAGCCCCGCCCAGGCCGCCGGTGGCTCGACGACGTGGCCGTCGGCGTCGACCACCGTGGTCCGGGCGGTCCGTGCTCCGGTCGCTGTCCCGTTCGCTCCCACGAGGTCCCCCCTTTGGGTCGTCCCGGGAGAGGATGCCACCGCCGTCCCGAGCCCGTCCTGTGCCCCGAGGTACGCCTGGTGGCGGGCGCGAAGATGGCGGGGTGAGCGATCCGCCGACGACCGAGAACTACCCGGAGGTGACCGTCGAGGAGGTGACCGTCCCGACCCGTGAGGGCGAGCTGCCGGCTCTCGTCTTCTCGCCCCCGCCGGCCGGTCGGCGCCCCGCGGTGGTGCTCGCCGCCGAGGCGTTCGGCATCAACGACTTCACCCGGCAGGTGGCCGCCACGCTCGCCCACCTCGGGTACGTCACGGTCGTCCCCGACTATTACCGGGGAGCCGGGCCCGAGCACCCCGAGAGCTACGACGACTTCACCGAGGTGATCGAGCACATCGGCCGCCTCGACTTCCGCCGGGCCGCCCTCGACGTCGTGGCCGCGGTCGAGCAGGCCGAGGGACTCGACGCGGTCGACCCCCGTCGGGTCGCCGTCTGGGGCTACTGCACCGGCGGGACGCTCGCCCTCCTGGCGGCCGAGCTGCGTCCCGAGCTGGCGGCGGCGGTCCTCTTCTTCCCGAGCCAGCCGACCTTCGCCGAGCTCGACGACCGCCACCCCGTCCATCCGATCGACCTGCTCTGGAGCATCGGCTGCCCGGTCCTCGTCATGTATGGCGACGAGGACCCGGTGATGCCGGCGGAGCGCCTGGCCGACCTGGAGCGGCGGCTGGCCGCTTGGCACGTCGACGCCGACGTGCGGACCTACCCCGGTGCGGGCCACGCCTTCAGCGCCCCAGCGCCGCCCCTCCACCACGAAGCGGCGGACCGGGCCTCCTGGGCCGACGCCCTCGAGTTCCTGGCCCGGCACCTCGGTAGCCCGGTATGAGCCGGCCGCGCCTCGCCCTCGCCCTCGCCCTCGGGGTGGTCGTCACGACCGCCGCCGGCTGCACGACCGCGGCGGCGCCGGGCGTGCACCTCGCGGCCGCGCACCGCACGACGACCACCGTCGCGCCGACCACGCTGCCGCCGACCACGACGACCACGGTCGACCCCGGCTCCCTGCCCCAGACGAACCAGCTGCCCTCCGACGACGACCCGCTCTTCACGGCGCACATGGCAGACCTCTTTCAGGCGGTGGCGGAGGACGAGCCGGCCGAGGCGCTGCCCTCGTTCTTCCCGCTCTTGGCGTACATCGAGGTGAAGGGGATCAGCGACCCGATCCACGACTACGAGACCCGGCTGATCCCCGACTTCGACGAGGACATCGACACGATCCACGCCGAGCTCGGGCCCGATGCCGACTCGGCCGTGATGACCGGGGTGAGCGTGCCGACGTCGGCGGCCGAGTGGATCCTGCCGGGCGTCGAGTACAACAAGGGCAGCTACTGGCGGGTCTACGACACCGAGGTCGACTACACGGTCGACGGCCGGAGCGGCTCGTTCGAGGTCACCTCGATGATCTCCTGGCGTGGCGAGTGGTACGTGGTGCACCTCGGCGGCATCCGCTGAGGGCGGCCCTCGACGGGACCGCCCCGGCCGTGGCAGGGTCGGACGCCACGGCCGGGAGGTGCGACATGGGAGGTGGGCGATGGCGGTGACCGGGGGACGGCTGCACCACGCGGCGCTCTGCGTGGCCGACATGGAGGCCAGCCTGCGCTTCTACCGTGACGGCCTCGGGCTGGTCGAGCTCATGGACGAGGAGTTCGAGGGGGACTGGCCGGATCTGTTCGACGCGCCGAGCCGGGTCCTCCGCTCGCGCTTCCTCGGGGACCCCGCGGCCCCGGCGGCGGGTGTGGTCGAGCTCGTGGCCTTCCAGGGCGGGCTGCCCGACGGGGCGGCCCCGGCACCGCCGGCCAACGGCTTCTTCCTCCTCTCGTTCTACGTGGACCTCGAGGCCACACTCGAGCGGCTGGGTCGGCTCGAGCGGCCCGTCGGCCCCGTGCGGCGCATCGAGCAGGCCGGCCTGCGCGGGCCGGTGCAGATGGCGACCCTGCGCGACCCCGACGGGGTGCTCGTCGAGCTGATCGACGTCGGACCGGCGTCGGGGAGCTGACCGGTCACGAGGCGCTGGCGACCACCCGGCGCAACTCGGCCGCCGCCGCGCCCACCCAGGTCGGCTCGGTGACGGCGGCCAGGGCGAGCGCCTCGTCGCGCACCGGGTAGACGCGGCGGGCGTTGCCGCCGAGGATGGCGTTCTTCACGTCGTCGGTGAGCGGTGGGTAACCGAAGCGTTCCTGGTACGAGGGCGGGATCGTGAAGGCCCGGAAGGCGTCGATGAGCGGCTGGGGCGACCCGTACCAGACCGAGTCGGTACCCCAGAGGATGCGCTCGGGGCCGAGGGCCACGAGCAGCTTGCCGAGGACGTGCGCCGCCTCCGCCGGCCGCCGCAGCACGAGGTACCACGTGCTCCCGAGCTCGGCGTAGACGTTGGCCCCCGGCCCGATCCCCGCCAGGCGCAGGCTCTCGACCAGCCGGTCGACGCCCCCGCCGGGCCGACCCGGTTCGTAGGGGCCCTCTTCGTCCAGGGGGTCACGCTCGTAGCCCGAGTGGTAGACGACGAACGTGAGGTCGGGGAAGGCCCGAGCCGCCGGCCCGATGTCCCTGGGCGAGGCGGCGGCGACCGAGACCGAAGGGATCGGCCCGCCGAGGCCCTTGTGCGCCGCCACCACCGTCGGGCCGAGCTGGCGCACGCGCTCGAGGAACGGCAGGCCCACCTCCTCGTCGTCGAGGAACCAGCCGCCGCTCGGGCAGGCCGCGGTGGGCGGCCCGTAGAGCGTGTAGACCTTCCAGCCCGACGGCGAGAGCTCGTCGCGCCAGCCCTCCATGGCCTCGAGCTCGCCCGGCCCGAGGTTCGGGTGCACGATCGTGTGGGTCAGCACCCGGCCGGTTCCGGCATAGCGGTCGACGACGTCGCGGGCGGCGGCGATACCCGGGTTGGTGAGCACGTTGACGTCGGGCGGTCCGGGCGTCGACGTGAGCAGGGCCACCGCCGTCTCACTCGTGCCGAACACGTAGCTCGCCCAGGCGGCGCCGTCGACGGCCACCGGGTCGAGCCCGCCGCGCCAGCGGTCGGGGTCGACCATCTCGAGGAACGTGGCCAGGGCGCCGGCGCCGGGGTTGCCGAAGCGGTTGGGGTCGACCAGGTGGGTCTGGACGTCGACCACCGGCCCGTCGCCCCCGAAGGCCGCCGCCGCGGCGGCTTCGTCGCGCTCGGTCGCCTCGTCGAGGTCGAAGAAGCCGCCGCCGTGCGCCTCGTCGATGGCCCGGAGCGTGGCCGCGGTGCCCCGGCGGTCGTCGGCGTAGTCGGCGAGGTCCACGCCGAGCGCCCGGGCGCTGGCCGGGGCCACGTCCCGCCAACGGGCCACCGCCCGCCGATCCTCGGTCGTGGGTGGCAGCGGGGCGTACTCGTCGCTCGAGCGGGGTCGGAGCAGGGGCGGTACGGGTCGGGGCACCGGGGCCACCTTCGCACACCGGGCGCCAGGGGAGCCCAGTTGGTGCCGCCGCCGCCCGACGGGCGACGATGAGCCGGTGATCCTCGTCAGCTTCGACATCGACGGCACTCTCGAGGTGGGCGACCCGCCGGGGCCGGTGGGCCTCGACCTCGTGCGGGAGGCCAAGCGGCAGGGTCACGTCGTCGGCAGCTCCTCGGACCGGACCGTGGCCGAGCAGCGACGGCTGTGGGAGGCGGCCGGCATCGAGGTGGACTTCGTCGGCCACAAGCACCACCTCGGGGACACGAAGCAGCGGTTCACCTGCACCCGCCTCGTCCACATCGGCGACACCCACGTGGACGAGTACTACGCCACCCTCGCCGGCTTCGAGTTCTGGCACGCCGACTCGGTGCCCGAGACGGGCACCCCCGGGTGGATCCTCTGAGGGTCGGGCGGCTCAGGGACGTTTGAGTCGGAAGCGCACTCGGGCGACGACGAGGTCCGTGCGGTGCCGGAGCGAGGCCGAGAGCGCCAGGTCCAGCTGGTTGTGGAGCACCCGGTAGCGCAGCTTGGAGGGGATCACCACCGGGATCAGCACGATCACCTGGGTGTCGGGCCGGGCCCGTAGCTCGTCGATGAAGCCCACGATCGGACGCACGACCGAGGCGTACTCGGTGTGCAACACCTCGAGCGGCACACCGCAGTGCCACTTGTCCCACTGGGCCCGCACCTGGTCCTCGGTCAGCCCCCCGATCTGACCGTCGTCGTAGGAGACGGTGACCCCGATCACCTGGTCGCTGATGCTCAGGGCCTGGGCCACCGCCATCTCCGAGACCCGCGAGACCCCGTTCACCGGCACCACGACCACCGTGTGGGCCTTGCGGCGGGGGAAGGGTGGTGTGGCACCGAAGCCGAGCTCGTCGCCGACCGCCTTGTAGTAGGCCTCAATGCGGCGGAAGAGGAGAATGAAGAGCGGGATCGCTACGACGACCACCCAGGCCCCCTCGGTGAACTTCGACACGAGGAAGACGAGGGTGGCGATGCCGGTGACGACGGCGCCCACTCCGTTCACGACGGCCCGTCGTCGCCAGCCGGGGGACCGGACCCTGCGCCAGTGCACGACGAGACCGGCCTGCGACAGCGTGAACCCCGTGAACACCCCGATGGCGAAGAGCGGTATCAAGGTGTTGGTGTTCCCCCCGACCGCGACGAGCAGGGCGGCCGAGAAGCCGAAGAGGAAGAGGATGCCGTTGCCGAACACCAGGCGGTCGTCGCGCAACGAGAAGAGGTGGGGGACGTAGTTGTCCCGGGCGAGGAGGCTCGTGAGCACGGGCAGCCCCCCGAAGGAGGTGTTCGCCGCGAGGGCCAGCGAGATGGTGATGGCCATCGACACGATGTAGTAGGCCCAGTTCCGCCCGACGGCCTCGCCCATGATCTGGCTGAGCACGGTCTGGGTGGTGTTGGGCGTGACGTGGAACTTGTCGGCCAGGATGGCCAGCCCGATCAGCATCACGCCGAGGATCGAGCCGAGGAGGACCTCGGTGCGCTTCGCCCGGATCGCCCGGGGCTCCTTGAACAGCGGCACGCCGTTGGCGATGGCCTCGACCCCGGTGAGCGCGCTGCAACCGGCCGAGAAGGCCTTCAGCACGAGGAGGAGCCCGATGGGCGCCAGCGCCGTGGTGGCCACCACCGGCTTGCCCGGTTGGGGCGCTCCTTCGGCCAGTGGGTGGATGAGACCGACCGCGATGATGGCCAGGAGCCCGACGATGAAAACGAGCGTCGGGAGGAGGAAGGCCCGGGCGCTCTCGGCCAGGCCGCGCAGGTTGAGCGCGGTGATGAAGACGAGGATGGCGAGGCAGAGGGGCACGATGCCGGGTTTGAGCGCGGGGAAGGCCGAGACGAGGGTCGCCACGCCGGCGGCGATGGAGACCGCAACCGTGAGCGTGTAGTCGACGATGAGCGCCGCCCCGGCCACCTGGCTCGTGCGGGGCCCGAAGTTGTCGCGCGAGACCGCGTAGGCCCCGCCACCGTGGGGGTAGGCGTCGATGACCTGGCGGTAGGAGATCACCAGGATCACGAGCAGGACCACGATGGCCCCGGAGATGGGCAGGATCAGGTGGAGGGCGCTCAGCCCCGCCGTGGCCAGGACGACGAGGATGGCCTCGGGCCCGTACGCCACGGACGTGAGGGCGTCGAGCGAGAGGGCGGACAGCCCCTCGACCGGGGTGATCTGCTCCTTGGCCGCTTCGCTCGAACGCAGCGGCCGCCCGAGGAGCACCCGCCGGATCGGTCCGGTCGTGGCGTGCTGTTCGCCGGCCGCCGGCACGCAGGCGACTATAAGTGACTCGCAGCCGCGTAGGAGCGACAGGCACCGTCGGTGGCTTGCCGTACGGCTCGCCGGGGTAGAGCATCGCGATCGTGACGGCAAGGGACACCGTCGGATCGACAACCGACCAAACGATCGCTGGTCTCCCGACGAAACAAGGCGGCTACGGGTCGCCCGCACAGGCCGTGGCCCTCGCCACGCTGTGCCTCGTCCTCTTCCTCACGTTCCTGGACAACACCATCGTCAGCGCGGCCTTGGCCGACATCCAGAGCAGCCTGCATGCCGGAGTGACTGGGCTCCAGTGGGTCATCAACGGTTACGCGCTCGCCTTCGCCAGCCTGATGTTGGCCGGCGGGATGCTCGGCGACATCTACGGTCGCAAGAAGGTCACTCTCGCCGGGGTGGCCATCTTCTGCGCCGGTTCGGTCATCGCCGCGGTGGCGCCCAACATCGACGTGCTCACCGCCGGCCGGGTCGTGATGGGCGTCGGGGCGGCGGCATCGGAGCCGGGCACGCTGTCCATCATCCGCCACGTCTATCCCGACCGCGGGACACGGGCCGACGCCCTCGGTCTCTGGGCCGCGGTCTCGGGTCTGGCGCTGGCACTCGGCCCCGTGATCGGCGGCACGCTCGACGGGATCTGGGACTGGCGGGCCATCTTCTGGTTCAACCTCGTCTTCGGGGTGGTGGCCTTCGCCATGGCCGGCTTCTTCGTCCCGGAGAGTGCGGACCCGGAAGGTCGACGGGTCGACCTGCCGGGCGTCGTGCTCGCCGCTGCGGCGATCGCCTCCCTCTCCTTCGCCGTCATCCAGGGGGAGGAGTCGGGCTATCGAACGTGGTGGATCGACCTGCTCTTCGGTCTGGCCGTCGTGTGTTTCGTTCTCTTCCTGATCGTGGAGCGGAGGTCGAAGAGCCCGATGCTCGACCTCAAGTTCTTCCGCCGGCCGGCGTTCGCCGGGTCCAACTTCGTCGCCTTCGCGACCTATTTCGGGACGTTCTCGATCTTCTTCTTCACGGCCCTCTACGTGGAGGTGGTGGGCAACACGACACCCTTCCAGCTGGCGGTGGACTTCGTGCCGATGGCCGTCGGCATGGTCGTCGCTTCGGCCCTCACCGGACCCTGGGTGGCCCGGATCGGCGCCCGGATCCCGATGACCCTCGGCTGTCTTCTCGCCGGCGGGGGCATCCTCGCCACCCACTCGGTCCTCCAGCCGAACTCGGGGTTCTCGACCCTCGGCTGGGTCCTGCCGATCGCCGGCGTGGGTTTCGGGATGGCCCTCGTGCCCGTCACCACCTCGGCCCTCACCGTCGTGCCGCCCAACCGGTCGGGCATGGCCGCGTCGACCACCAACACCAGCCGGGAGCTCGGGGCGGTCTTCGGGGTGGCCGTGCTCGGCTCGATCGTGAACTCCCAGCTGACCGGCAACCTCGTGGCCCGGTTGCGGGCGCTGCACCTGCCGACGAGCATCCAACAGCTGGCCCTGTCGGCGGTCACCCACGGCGGCCTCACCAGCTCGGCCGCATCGCAGGCCGCGCACAGCTCGAACTCGACGGTGTCGAAGATCGCCACCGAGGTCGAGCAGGCCGCCTGGGCCGCCTTCGGCTCGGGCCTGCGGCTCGCCCTCCTCCTCTCGGGGCTGCTCATCCTGGCCGGCGCGGTGGTCGCCTTCTTCACGATCCACGTGCCCGGGGGTGAGACCTACGAGCTGTGACGGGGTGGGTCTGCCGTAGCGTTGGCCCGTGCGCATCGACGTCATCTGCTACGACGGCTTCGACGAGCTCGACGCCATCGGGCCGCTCGAGGTGTTCCGCAACGCCGAACGGCTCGGGGCCGGCTTCACCACCCGGCTGGTGACCAGGACCAAGGTCGAGCGCGTCACCGGCAGCCATGGCCTCCGCCTCGTGCCGGACGGCGTCTTCGAGCCGGGTGGCGACCTCGTGCTCGTTCCCGGCGGCAGCTGGGTGGCCCGGGCCGACGTCGGAGCCTGGGGCGAGGTGCAGCGAGGCGACTGGATGCCGCTCCTGGCCGAGGCGGCGCAACAGGGGAGCGTGATGGCGGCGGTCTGCACGGGCACGATGCTGCTCGCCCACGCCGGCGTCGTCGGCCGTCGGCGGGCCGGCACCCATCACAGCGCCCTCGACGACCTCGCGGCGACGGGCGCGACCGTCGTCACCGACCGGGTGGTGGACGACGGTGACCTCGTGACCTCCGGCGGGGTGACGTCGGGCATCGACCTCGCCCTCTGGCTGGTCGAGCGTTTCTCCTCCGCCGAGGTCGCCGACGCCGTCGCCGACGTCATGGAGTACCGGCGCGAGCGGCCCGCCGGCGTGAGCTGAACCGACCTCAGTCAGCCAGACCGAGCAGGCGGGTCACGCCGTGGTCCCGGCCCGCCGTGTAACCCCCGTCGACGGCGAACGCGAGGCCGGTCACGAACGAGGCCTCGTCGGAGAGGAGGAACGCCGCGGCCGCGGCGATCTCCGACGGCCGGCCCATCCGCCCGAGGGCGTGCTCCTGCACCATGCCGTGGAGCGGCTCCTCCATGCCGGGCATCGAGGAGATGACGTCGGTCATCGGCGTCTCGATGAAGCCCGGGCAGATCGTGTTCACCCGGATGCCTCGTCGGCCGTAGTCGATGGCCATGTTCTTCGTCAGCAGCACGACGCCGCCCTTCGAGGCGTTGTAGACGCTCCCGCCGGCCGTGCCCTCGAGCCCCTCGATGCTGGCCACCGTGACCACCGAGCCCCGCCCGGCTCCGAGCGGGTCCTGCTCGAGCATCTGGGTGATGGCGTACTTGGCGGCGAGGAACGTGCCGGTCAGGTTGACCGCCAGGACCCGGTCCCACTCCTTGGTCGGCAGCTGGTGCACGGCCCCGGCCCCGGCGACCCCGGCCGCGGTGAAGAGCCCGTCGACCCGGCCGAACGCGGCGACCGTCGCGGCCACCAGATCACGCACCGAGGCTTCGTCGGTCACGTCACAGTGGCTGGCCGCCCACGACCCGCCCCCGGGGGTGGCCGCCGGGTCGGCCGGTGGCGCCGTCGCCTCGGTGACGTCGGCCCCCATGACGTTGGCCCCCTCCTCGAGGAGGCGGGCCGCGGTGGCCCGCCCGATGCCCGAGGCCGCCCCGGTGACGATCACTGTCCTGCCGGCGAGTCCGCGCATGTCGCACTCCTTCTCTCGCCGCCAACCGTGGCACGGCGGCCGGCCGCTTGTCCCTGAGTGGACAAAAGGATATCTTTTGTTCATATGTCCAGCCGGGCCGATGTTCTCGGGGCGGCACCGTCGGCGGAGCGGCCGACCGAGGAGCGCCTCCTCGATGCGGCCGAGCATTGCATCGGACGGTTCGGCCTCGGGCGACTCTCCATGCACGACGTGGCCCAGCAGGCCGGGCTCTCCCGCTCCACCGTCTACCTGCACTTCGCCGACCGGGCGGCGCTGATCGACGCGGTGCTCGCCCGGGCCGCCACCCGCTTCGTGGCTTCGAGCGAAGCCGCGGTCCGGCGCCGGCGCACGCTGGCCGGGCAGGTGGGCGAGGCGGCCGTGTTCATCCTCGCCCACCGAACCGACGAGATCTTCACGGTGCGCTCGCCGGCCGAGGGCGAGAGCCTGCTGGCCGTGCTGCTGGCCGCCCAGGCCGAACGGCTCGTGACCGCCTGGGTGGCCTTCTGGCGGCCGTTCCTGGACGACGCGGTGGCCCGGGGCGAGGTCCGACCGGGCCTCGACATCGCCCAGGCCGGCGAGTGGATCGTGCGGATGCTGCTCTCGTTCGCGGTGATGCCCGCGGCGACCTTCGACGTGGACGACCCCGAGGCCGTGCGGGAGTTCGTCCGCCAACACCTGGTACAAGGCCTGGCCCCCTGAGGGGCCGGGCTCCGAAAGGAAGGAAAGCGACGTTGAGATTCGCCCTCTTCTACGAGATCCCCGTGGCCAAGCCCTGGGACGCCGAGAGCGAGCGCCGGGCCTACCACGACGTGCTCGAGCAGGCGGTGGCCGGCGAACGCCACGGCTGGGACGCCTTCTGGACGGTCGAGCACCACTTCTTACAGGAGTTCTCGCACTGCTCCAACCCCGAGGTGCTCTACGGCGCGGTGGCGGCCCTCACCGAGCGCATCCGCATCGGCTACGGGGTGCGTCTCATGCCCCAGCCCTACAACCACCCGGTGCGCACGGCCGAGTCGGTGGCCGTGCTCGACCTCATCTCGAACGGACGGGTGGACTTCGGGACCGGCCGGTCGTCGACCCGGGCCGAGCTCGAGGGCTTCGGTGTCGACCCGGCCGAGACCCGCGACATGTGGCGCGAGGCCATCGAGCACGTCGTCGGGTGCTGGACGAACGAGGAGTACGAGTTCGACGGCAAGTACTGGCAGATGCCCCGGCGCCGGGTCCAGCCCAAACCCGTCCAGCGGCCGCACCCGCCGATCTTCGGCGCCACGAGCAGCGAGGACGGCCACCGTCAGATCGGGGCGCTCGGCCTCGGCCTCTGCTCGTTCGCCGTCGGCGTCTCGCCCGACGAGGTGCGCCACAAGGTGGACATCTACCGTGAGGCCATCGCCGGGTGCGTCGAGCCCCTCGGCGCCTACGTGCACGACGAGGCGGCGACGTTCACGATGGCGCTCTGCGCCCCGACCCACGACGAGGCGGTGGCCGCGGCACGCGAGTCCTTCGAGTGGTACCCGAAGGTGGGGGCTCGCCAGATCGCCTCGATGACCGACTGGATGGCCGAGCGCCACCAGGACCTCGGCAGCTACGCCTACGCGGCCGAGATGAAGTCGACCGATGACAGCGGGGCCCTCGACCTCCTCACGCTCGAGTACCTGGTCGACGCGCACGCCTGCGTGCTCGGGACGCCCGAGGAGTGCCTCGAGACCTGCCGTCTCTACGAGGCCGCCGGGATCGACCTGCTCCTGTGCCTCGTGAACCCCTACAAGGTGCCCCACGAGGCCGTCATGACCACGATCGAGCTCATGGGCAAGCACGTCATCCCGGCGTTCCGCCAGTAGGGGGGTCCCTCAGGACCGAGGGTCCGGCTCCTCGGCCGCCCCCGCCGGAGCGTCGACGGCGTCGTCCTCAACCTCGACCTCCTCATCGTCGTCGTCAGAGGAGAGCGGCCGACTGGCGAGGCCTCGCACGTGGGGGGCAGCCGCCAACACCGCACCGAGCGCGATCAACTCGACGAAGGCGATACCGAGGCTGGCCAAGTACGTGCTGGCCTGCTGGGCCGCCGGGAGGCCGTCAGCCTCGAGGACGGTCCCGACGCCGTAGGCCACGACGGCGAGGGCCGCCCCCACCGCCAGCACCAGCAGGACGGTGGCGAGAAAGCGCAGTCGGTCGAGATGTCCGAACGACTCGGTCAGCTCGTCCGTTTCGACGCCGGCGTCGTCGTCATCGTCCGCCTCGTCCAGTTCGTCCTCGAGGGCCGCCTCTTCGACCGACCATGCGTTGACCCGCCACCACAGCAGGCCGAGCGCCGGGAACAAGATCGGCAGCGAGAGCAGGAGGGGGGCCTGGCCGATCTGGACGAGGATGCGGCCCGCGTCGTTGGAGGGCGAGATGCCCAAGACCGACGGTTCGGTGGCCCAGGAGACGAGGCCACCGGCCAGGCTCGTGAGCAGCAGCACGGCCACGGCGAGGAGCAGCACGACCACCAGCCGTTCGGCCATGTCGAGCGGGAGCCGATGCTCGACGGCGTGGGGCGCCGCTCGCTCCGAGCCACGGCCCGGAGGGTCCTCTGTCAGGTCTGTCTCGCCCATGGCCCCTCCCCGGCGAAGCTTACGACCCGGCGAGCTCCGGGAAGCGGAAGCACGTCGTGATGTGGTCCATGACGAGCCCCGTCGCCTGGAGATGGGCGTAGACGATGAGCGGGCCGACGAACGAGAAGCCGCGGCGTCGCAGGTCCTTGCTTACCTCCTCGGCCGGCTCGCTCACCGCCGGGATGTCGCTGTCGCGGCGGCACCGGTGGACGACCGGGGTGCCGTCGACGAAGTCCCAGAGGTAGGCGTCGAAGCTGCCGTGCTCCTCCACCACCTGGAGGAAGGCCTTGGCGTTGGTGACGGCCGAGGTCACCTTCTGGCGGTTGCGGATGATGCCCGGGTCGGTCAGCAGCTTCTCGATCCGCTTGTCCGTGTAGCGGGCCACGGCCACCGGGTCGAAGTCGGCGAAGGCCTTGCGGTAGCCCTCGCGCCGGCGGAGGATCGTCAGCCAGCTGAGCCCGGCCTGCGCCCCCTCGAGGATGAGGAACTCGAAGTGGGTCCGGTCGTCGTGGACGGGCACGCCCCATTCGGTGTCGTGGTACGGGGTGAGCTCGGGGCCGCTGGCCCAGGCGCAGCGCTTGGGGCCGTCGCCGACCGTCTTGTCCGCCTGGGCCGGGCTCACCCGGCCTCGGCCTGCTGACGGGCCCACCGGTAGTCCGCCTTGCCCGAAGGCGAGCGGACGACGGCGGGCACGAAGATCACGGCCTTCGGGAGCTTGAAGCGGGCGACATGCTTGGCCGCCTCGTCGACGATGTCCTCGGCGCTGGCCCGCTGGCCGTCGCCCAGGGCCACGACGGCCACCACCTCCTGCCCCCACCGTTCGCTCGGTCGGCCGGCCACGACCACGTCGGCCACCGCCGGGTGGTGGGCGATCGCCGCCTCCACCTCCTCGACGAAGATCTTCTCGCCCCCCGAGTTGACCGTGACCGAGTCCCGCCCGAGCAGCTCGATCCGCCCGTCGGCGAGGTGCCGGGCCCGGTCGCCGGGCACCGAGTAGCGCACCCCGTCGACCACCGGGAACGTCCGGGCCGTCTTGGCCTCGTCGCCGAGATAGCCGAGCGGCACCCACCCCCGTTGGGCCAGCCAGCCCACACCCTCGTGGCCCGGCGGCAGGACCTGGCCGAGGTCCTCGCTCACCACCACGGCGCCGGCGACCGGCACGAAGCGGCCGGCCTCGGTGTCATCCGTGGCCACGTTGTGCATCTGGGCCCCGGTCTCCGAGGAGCCGGCGGTGTCGGTGATGGCCACCTGGGGCAGGACCTCGTGCACCCGTTCGCGGACGGCTGGGGTGAGCGGCGCCCCGCCGTTGCCCACGGCCAACAGGCTGGTCGTGTCGTAGCCGCCCTTGGCCACCTCGTCGAGGAGCGGCCGCAGCATGGCGTCGCCCACCACCGAGAAGCTGTTGATCCCCTCCCGCTCGATCGTCCGCCAGACGTCGACCGGGTCGAGGTGCCGCGGGTTGTCCGGGAAGACGAGCGTGCCGCCCTCGCACATGAAGTAGGACACGAGCCACTGGGCCGCGCCGTGCATGAGCGGCGGCAGCACCAGCACCCGGAGGCCCATGCCGTTGCGAGCCAGGTCGACGAGGGCTTCGTCGTCGTCGAGCTGGATGCCGACGCCGACCCGCCGGCCGCCCATGGCGGCCATGAAGATGTCGTGCTGGCGCCAGAGCACGCCCTTGGGCATCCCGGTCGTGCCGCCGGTGTAGAGGATGTAGAGGTCGTCGGGCGACGGTTGGACGGGCGGGCCGTCGGGCGACCCCGAAGCCAGCGCCGCCTCGTAGTCGACAGCCCCGGGCAGCAGGTCGTGGCCCGACTCGTCGGCCACCTGCACCAGCACCTCGAGCGACGGCACGTCGCGGAGCACCTCGGCGAGGGTCGGGGCGAGGGAGGCGTGGTAGACGAGGCCCTTCGGCGCGGCGTCGGTGAGCAGGTAGCGGAGCTCCTCGCCCACGTAGCGGTAGTTCACGTTGAACGGCGCCACCCGGGCCCGGTAGGCACCGGTCTGGGCCTCGAGGTACTCGTTGCCGTTGTAGAGGGCCAGGCCCAGGTGGTCCTGCCCCGACTCGAAGCCCTCGAGGGAGCTCCGCTCGGTGCGGAGCCCGAGCCCCCGGTCGAAGAGGAACGAGGCGAAGCGCCGGGACCGCTCGGCCAGTCCGGCATAGGTCAGCCGGCGGTCGCGCCAGACGAGGCATTCACGGTCGCCCAGCGCCACGCCGAGGGTCTCGGCCACGAGCGCCAGGTTGAAGGCCGGGGCCGAGCTGCCGTCTGAGGTCGTCGAGGGCGGTGCCGGCACGGCCGTCGAGAGTAGCCAACCTGGGACCACGGCCGGCCGGCCCACCCCACCGAGCGGGTGGTGGTCGGCCGGGCCGTCGGGTCCCGACCGGTGTCGCACCGGGTCAGGTGGTACAACTCGCGTTCCCGGCGGGTCGGCTCGGGGCCTGTCGGCAAGGGCGGCGCGTGTCTCCGGCAGGGCGAGGGGAAGAGGTGGTCACCGATGGTGGCGAGCGAGGCGTCGGAGATCATCGTCACGCTGTCGTGTCCCGACCGGGTGGGGATCGTCCACGCCGTGGCCGGCTTCATGGCCGAGCGCGGCATCAACATGGTCGAGAGCAAGCAGTTCTCGGACCTCTCGAGCGACCGCTTCTTCATGCGGGTCCAGGCCGCGCCGCCCCCGGGGACCTCGGTGGAGACGCTGCTGACCGAGATCGTCCCCCTGGCCGAGGCCTTCTCGATGACCGTCGGGATCTCCGACGCGGCGGCCCGGCCCTCGATGCTCATCCTCGTCAGCCGGCAGGGGCACTGCCTGAACGACCTCCTCTACCGCTGCCGGGTCGGAGCCCTCCGGGCCGACATCGCCGCCGTCGTCTCGAACCACGAGGACATGGGCGACCTGGTGCGCTCCTACGGCATCTCCTTCCACCACCTCCCGGTCACCCCCGAGACCAAGGAGGCCCAGGAGGCGAGGCTCCGGAGCCTCGTCGACGAGCTCGGCATCGACCTGGTCGTCCTCGCCCGCTACATGCAGATCCTCTCGGCCCCGACGGTCGAGCACCTGGCGGGCAGGGCGATCAACATCCACCACTCCTTCCTGCCGAGCTTCCGGGGCGCCGAGCCCTACCGACAGGCGTACGAGCGCGGCGTGAAGCTCATCGGGGCGACCGCCCACTACGTCACGGCCGAGCTCGACGAGGGACCGATCATCGAACAGGAGGTGGCCCGGGTCGACCACGCCATGTCGCCGAAGGAGCTCGCCGCCGTGAGTCGGGACATCGAGTGCGTGACCCTCGCCCGGGCCGTGGCCTGGCACCTCGAGCACCGGGTGATGCTGAACGGCGGCCGGACGGTGGTGTTCCGCTGAGGTGGCGGCCCGCGGTGCGGCCGGCCCCGGCCGATGGGCGATGATCAGGGCGTGAGCAGCGACTCGCCGACCGACCGGGATCCCCTCCGCCAGCTCGCCCGGGCGGAGGAGGGCTGACCGTGGCCGAACGTCGGGGGGCGACGGCGCTACCCGGTCGCCTCGAGGGCCGGGTGGCCGTCATCACCGGGGCGGCGGGCGGCATCGGTGCGGCCATGGCCCGCCGCTTCCACGCCGAGGGGGCCGAGGTGGTGGCGGTCGACCTCGACGAGGGGGCGGGTAGGGCGTTGGCCGACTCGCTCGGGGGCCTGTTCGTGCGGGCGGACGTCACCGATCCGCCGGCCGTCGAAGCCATGTATCGCGCCGCCGCCGAGCGCTTCGGGGGGATCGACATCTGCTGCAACAACGCCGGGATCTCGCCGCCCGACGACGACTCGATCCTCGACACCGGGCTCGATGTCTGGCGGCGGGTGCAGGAGGTCAATCTCACCTCGGTCTACCTCTGCTGCCACTACGGGATCCCCCACCTTCTCGCCAGAGGCGGCGGGTCGGTCGTCAACACCGCCTCGTTCGTCGCCGTCATGGGCTCGGCCACGAGCCAGATCTCCTACACCGCCTCGAAGGGCGGGGTGCTCGCCCTGTCGCGCGAGCTCGGCGTCCAGTTCGCCCGCCTGGGGGTTCGGGTGAACGCCCTCTGCCCGGGGCCGGTCAACACGCCGCTCCTCCAGGAGCTCTTCGCCAAGGACCCGGAGCGGGCGGCTCGCCGTCTCGTCCACGTCCCGATGGGCCGTTTCGCCGAGCCCGAGGAGATCGCCGCCGCCGCCGCCTTCCTCGTCTCCGACGACGCCTCGTTCGTCACTGCGTCGACGTTCCTCGTCGATGGTGGGATCCACGCCGCCTATGTCACCCCGACCTGACGTGGTCCGACCTTCTCGGCTCGGACGGAGACGGCGGTGAGCCGCTTCCGGCGTGACCAGCGGAAGGCCGAGGGCCTGCCCTGGGGGGGCCAGCGCGAGCAGGCGGAGCTCGAAGAGGGCCAGAACGTGATGGCCCGCCTCGTCCCGATCCAGACGGTTCCGACCATCTGGGGCGACGAACTGCGGGCCCGCCGGTTGCCCAAGCAGCGGGAGCGCAGCTGGTACGTGGCCTGGGCCCTCGGGTTGGGCCTGGCCGCCGTGGTGGCCTTCGTCTTCGGCCTCTACTGGACCGGGGCGGCGTTGCTGATCCTGGCGGCCTTCGTCCTCGTGCTGCTGCGCTTCCCGCGTCTTCCCCGCTGGACCTGGGTCGTCGTCCTCGTCATCGACCTGCTCTTCGTGGCCCCGTTCGACCTCCTCGACCGGCAGCCGTCGAAGCCGCACCACCCCGCGCACCACAGCGCACTGCCGGTGACGGGGCGCTCTCCGCACTGACCGTCGTCCCGACGCGTCTGGGGACGAGTTGGGGACGTTGTGACAGGAGTTGTGGACGAGTCGACGGCCTGTTGGGGATGGGCGGTGGATTTGTGGGGAGAACGTAGGGATTTCGCGAACGACTCTTGACCCACGGTGACAAGAAGCGCACTCTTAGCGTCAGTTCGGGTAGCAAGAGCCCGCCGCAGCACCGCAAGGAACGCCGCAAGGCGAACCGGAGGAGCGCCGAGGGGAGCGCCGAAAGGCACCCCCGAGGAGGTTCCGAAGGAGCCCTCGCAAGAGGATCCGGAGGAGCGGTTCGGGACTCCGCAAGGAGCACCGGGTCGGGGCGGAGGAAGGTGCCCGGGCGATGATGGCTCGTGCAACGGGTCGGAGAGCTTCCCTGGAGTTCTCCGGATCGGGTCCCGGGCCGGGGTTGTCCGACACGGCTCCGGCTGCAGGTGACAGCGGGTTGTCGACGGGCGTGGCCCCGAGGAGCTGGACGGTTTCGGCCGGACGGTTACTCGGGGCCGCGTCGCGTCCGGGGACCGACGGGCAACGTCAGCGCAGGTGGCTCCACAGCTCGGCCGGACGCTCGCCGCTCGCCACCTGTCGGGCGAGGTCGGCCTGGACGAGCGCGAGGTCCTCGGGGTGCGTGACGCCGATGCAACGGCCCTCGGTCGGCAGGACCCGACAGGTGGCGGCGGGCGGGCGGCCGTCATGGGCCGCCGTGAGCCGGCCCATGACCTCGGGCAGGAGCACCTCGGCGTCCACCGAGGCCCCGGTGGCCCGGCGCATCGCCTCCTCCAGGAGCCGTCGGGTCCCGTCGGAGAAGGACCACAGGTTCATCGACACGAGCACCTCGCCGTCGAGCTTCACCGGTTGGCGCCCGTCCCGGGCCTCGAACCGGCCGTCGCCGACCGGGCGCACCTCGCGCCGCTCGTCGATGGCCTGCAGCCACCCGGAGGGGTCGACGGCGCACACCCCGCGGGTCACCGGGGCGTCGCCGATGACCGCGTTGGCGAGGTGGAAGCCGACGAGCGCGTCCTCGGCCCCGGCCCCCGGGCCGGCGAGGTGCTCGGCGACGAGGGCGAGCGGCCCGCTGCCGTAGAGGTCGTCGCCGTTCGACACCCCGAAGGCCGAGCCCGCGGCGAGGTGCTCGCCCGCGGCGAGCACGGCGTCGACCGTGCCGAGCGGGGTGCCCTGGACGGCGAAGCGGACGTCGAGGGTCGGGGGCCACCGCTTCTCCACGTGGTAGCGGAGGGCGGGAGCCGACGACGGGGAGACGACGAGGACGAGGCTGGCGAACCCGGCCTTCGTGGCGTCGCTCGCCAGGAGGTCGAGGACTGCCTCACCGGCCGGCCCGACCGGGGCGAGCGGCTTCAGTCCTCCGTAACGGCGGGCCCGCCCGGCGGCGAGCACGACGAGGACCGGCCCAGCCGGCGGCCCCATCAGCCCCAGCGGAGCACGGCGCTCGCCCACGTCATCCCCCCACCGAAGCCGGTCAGGAGGAGGCGGGCACCGGGGGCCACCCGGCCCTGTTCCACGGCGTCCACGAGGGCCAGCGGGATCGAGGCCGACGAGGTGTTGCCGTAGCGGTCGATGGTGACGGCGGTGCGCTCTTCGGTGATGCCGAGGCGGTGGCAGGCCGCCTGGATGATCCGGAGGTTGGCCTGGTGGGGCACGAGAAGGTCGACGTCGTCGACGGTCATGCCCGCGTCGGCCAGGGCCTTTTGGGCGGAGTCCACGACGACCCGCACGGCCTTGCGGAAGACCTCCTTGCCGTCCATGTAGAGGAAGCCCCCGTGGTCACAGTGGAGAAGGTGCACGAGCGAGCCGTCGGCGTCGAGGTTCCAGCTGAGGAGGTTGCCCGGACCGTCGACCGCCTCGAGCACGACCGCTCCGGCGCCGTCACCAACGAGCACGGCCATCGATCGGTCGTCCCAGTCGGTGATCTGCGAGAGGGCGTCGGCCCCGATGAGGAGCACCCGCTCGGCCCCGGTGGCGACGAGGCCGCTCGCCACGACGAGCCCGTAGACGAAGCCCGAGCACGCCGCGTTGATGTCGAAGGCCCCGCCGCCAACCCCGAGGGCGTCCTGCACCGTGGCCGAGGTGCCCGGCACGAGGGCGTCGGGCGTGGTCGTGGCCAGCACGAGGACGTCCACGGTGGCCGGGTCGACCCCGGCCCGCTCGAGGGCCTGGCGCCCCGCCTCGGTGGCCATCACCGAGGTGATGCCGTCGATGTGGCGCTCGCGGATGCCGGTGCGCTCGACGATCCACTGGTCGCTCGTGTCGAGGCGGGCTGAGAGGTCGTCGTTGGTGACGACCTTTTCCGGGACGTTGGCGCCCCACCCGATGACCCGGATGCCCCGCACGGAGCTCAGGACCCCGCGGCCAGTGCGTGTACGCCCACGAAGGCGGCGTCGCCGTTGATGAGGCCGCCGGTGTTCACGGCCACGGCCAGCCTGGCCCCGTCGACCTGCCTGGAGCCGGCCTTACCGCGCAGCTGCACGACGAGCTCGACCACCTGGGCCACACCGGTCGCCCCGAGCGGGTGGCCCCGGCCGACGAGCCCGCCGCTCGGGTTCACGGTGACCCGTCGGCCCCCGAGGTCGGTGTCACCGGCGAGCGTGGCCGGTCCGGCCTCGCCGGGGGCGAAGAAGCCGAGCGACTCGAGGGCGTAGATCTCCTCGGCCGCGGTGGCGTCGTGCAGCTCGACGACGTCGACCTCGTCGGGACCGAAGCCGAAGGACTCGAACGCCGCCCGGGCGGTCTCGTCGAGGCGGTCGTGGTAGTCGAGACCGCCGCTGCCCGTGCGAGCCACGGACCCGATGATACGGGGCGCGCCCCGTGGGGCGTTGCTGACCGGCCCGAGCACGACGGCCGCCGCGCCGTCCGTGAACGAGCTGCACATCGGGCGGGTGAGGACGCCGGCCACCACCGGCGCGGCGAGGACCTCGTCGATGGTGATGGGTTCCTGGCACTGGGCCAGCGGGTTGAGCGAGCCGAACCGCCGGGCCTTGACTGCCGCCGCGGCGATCTGGCGGAGGGTGGCGCCCCGCTCGGCCATGAGCTGGTCGGCCCACCCGGCGTTCAGGCACATGAGGGCGCTGCTCCCGGGGGCCGGCTCGAAGCGGTCGTGGACGTCGGCCCGCCAGTCGGCCGAGAGCCCGTCTTCGATGCCGGCGAGCGTGGCGGCCCGGTCCCCGGTCCACATCTTCTCGACGCCGAGCACGAGCACCGGCCGCTCGGCGGCCACCGCGGCGAGGACGCCGACGTGGAGGGCGGACGAGCCCCCGGCGCACGAGTTGTCGACGTTGATCACCGGCACATCGCCGAGGCCGGCCTTGCGGAGCCACGACTGACCCCGGATGCACCCCTGGTCGCAGAGCCGGCCGCCGAGGGCGTTGCCCACGACGACGAGCGAGAGGTCCGACGCCTCGACGGGCGCCTCGCTCAGGGCCTCGGTCACGGCCTGATCGGCCAGGGTCTCGGTCGACATGTCGCGCCGGCTCATGTCGGTCATCCCCACGCCGAGCACGGCCACCGGTTGCTGGCTCACGTCATCACCTCCATGAGGGTGGCCCGGTCCGGCGTCTCGGCCGGCCCGGGCCGGGCGAGACGGCCGAGCAGCTCCCCCCAGGTCTCCTCGACCACGTCGCTTGCCGTCATCACGACCACGTGCTCGGCCCCTGCCGAGTGGTACTCCGCCAGCCGCTCGGCGCAGCGGTCGGCCGGGCCGGCCACGAGGTGGCGCTCGAAGGCCTTGGGCGGGGCGCCGTAGAGCGAGGAGAGCCAGCGGGCGCCGTCCTCGGCCGCCTCGGGCCCGCCGACCCGGGCCATGACCACGACGGCCGCCGTCACCGCCCCGGGCGGCCGCCCGGCGGCCGCCTCGGCCTCCCGCAGGCGTCGCAAGCCGAGCCGGTACTCGTCGGGCTCCAGGAACACCGGGACCCAGCCGTCACCGGTCCGGGCCGCCCGGGCGATGGCCGCGTCGCTCGCCCCGCCGATCCACACCGGCACCGGGTCCGCCGCGGGGGCCTGGCGGTAGGGGGCGCCCGGGTCCGCGGCGCTGGCCCAGGCCCGGCGGACCTCGGCCAGGCCCTCGTCGAGGAGCCGGCCCCGCCGCCGGTAGTCCACGCCGGCCGCTTCGTACTCGCCCTGGTGGCTGCCGACGCCGACGCCGAGCACGAAGCGGCCACCCGAGAGGAGCTGGAGGGCCGCCGCCTGCTTGGCCACCGCGGCCGGGCGGCGGAGGGGGAGCTGGAGGACGCACGAGCCGATCGGCACCCGCTCCGTGGCCACCGAGGCCACCGAAAGCGTGGTGAGGCACTCGAGGACCGGGCCGGGCCAGAAGAGATGGTCGACGGCCCAGAGACCGCCGGCCCCCGACGCCTCGGCCTCGGCGCACAGGTCGATCAGCCCAGGCGTACCACCGGTGCTCCCTTCGGTACGACCATCAGTATTACCGCAGTGAGCAGGAAAGATCCCTTGCGGGACGGTCGGGAGCATGAGGCCCACCGGTCCCAGTTCGCACTTTGGTCGTACCACGGGCACAGCAGGATTTTAAAGCACACCGGGCGCCGGAGCGCCAGGCAACCCGCTGGCGGGCCGGCGTTGGCCGGCTCAGGAGCCGGGCGGGTCGATCGGGCGATCGAGGACGGCCACGCTGCAGCGCGCCGCGCAGATGGCCCGACCCCCCTCGTCGGCGAGGGCGATCTCCCAGACCGACATGGTCCGTCCGATCCGGACGGGCGTGGCCGTGGCGGTGAGGGTGCCGGCCGACATCGGCCGCAGGTGGCTCGCGTTGAGCTCGACCCCGGCGACCTGGCGACCCGGGGCGTTGAGGGCGGCCCCGATGCTCGCCGCCGACTCGGCGAGGAGGGCCGAGACCCCGCCGTGCAGGAGCCCGGCCGGCTGGTGGCTCTTCCAGCCGACCTCGAGGCGGAGCACCACCCGCTCCGGGGTCACCTCGACCATCTCGATCCCGAGCAGGTCGTGGACGCTCGGTGCCATCGGTTGGCCGGTGATGGGCGAGGGCGACGTCGACTCGGGGGGTGTGTCGGGGCCGGGCACTGCCGCCGGAGACTACCGGTCGGGCGGCGCGGCGCCGAAGGCGGGCCGCCGCGGCTGCGAACATGGGTCGGTGCGCCCGATCGTCCTGTTCGACCTCGACAACACGCTCGTCGACCGGCAGGCCGCCTACCGCCGCTGGGCGGTGGACTTCGCGGCGGCCGCCGGCCTCGACGAGGCCGCGGTGGCCTGGCTCGTCCGGGCGGACGACGACGGCTTCGCCGACCGCCAGGTCCTCTTCCGGGCGGCCCGGGAGGAGTTCGGCCTGCCCGAGAGCGTGGGCGACCTCGTCGAGCAGTACCGGCGCCGCTACCCGACCTACTTCGAACCCGACCAGGGGGTGCTGGACGGCCTCCGGCGGCTCCGTTCGGCCGGCTGGCGGATCGTCGTGGTGACCAACGGGCCGCCGAGCCAGCGCGAGAAGGTGACCCGGGCCGGCCTCGACCCGCTCATCGACGCACTGTGCATCTCCGAGGAGCTCGGCGTGGCCAAGCCCGATCCGAGGATCTTCGCCGAGGCGCGACGCCGGAGCGGGGCGCCGCCCGAGGAGGTCGGCGGCTGGATGGTGGGCGACACGGCCCACCCCGACATCGGCGGCGGGCGCGCCGCCGGCCTGCGCACCGTCTGGCTCCACCGCGGGCGTCCGTGGGACTCGTCGGTCGGCTACCACCCCGACGTCACCGTGGCCGACGTGCTCGAGGCGCTCGACGTGCTGCTCGGTGGGTCGGGCCGCCGAAGCGGGGCGGGAGAGAGCGACCGGTAGCATGCGGGCGGTGGACCGCCCCGCCGACCTGCGCAGCGACACGGTCACGCGCCCGACCGACGAGATGCGTCGGGCCATGGCCGACGCCCTCGTCGGCGACGACGGCTACGGCGAGGACCCCACCGTCAACGAGCTCGAGTCGGTGTTCGCCGAGCGGGTGGGCAAGCCGGCGGCGTTGTTCGTGCCGACGGGCACGATGGCCAACCAGGTGGCCCTCCGGGTGCTCGCCCCGCCCGGCTCGGTCGTCGTCGCCGGACGCCACCAGCACGTCGTGGCCTACGAGCTCGGGGCGGCGGCCCGCAACGCCAACGTCCAGTTCCACGCGGTGGACGACGACGACGGCCTCGTCGACCCGGCTGACGTCACGTGGGCCCGGGCCGCCTCCGACCACCACTTTCCTACAGCCTCGGTCGTCTGCATCGAGAACACCCACATGGTGGCGAGCGGCCGCCCCTGGCGGCCGGCCGAGCTCGAGGCGCTCGCCGCGGCCGCCGGACCGCTGCCCGTGCACATGGACGGGGCCCGCCTGTTCAACGCCGAGGTGGCCACCGGGGTCCCGGCGGCCGAGCTGGCGGCGCAGGCCACGACGGTCATGTGCTGCCTCTCGAAGGGGCTCTGCGCCCCGGTCGGTTCGCTCCTCGCCGGCCCGACCGACGTCGTCGAGGCCGGCCGGGCCGAGCGCAAGCGGCTGGGCGGAGGGATGCGCCAGGCCGGTGTGCTCGCGGCGGCCGGGTTGGTGGCGCTGCAGAAGATGGTCGGCCGCCTGGCCGACGACCACGTCCGGGCCCGCCGGCTGGCCGAGGCGGTCGCCGCCCGCTGGCCGTCGGCCTGTCTCGACCCGGCCGAGGTCAGCACGAACATCGTCGTGTTCCCCCACCCCGACCCCGAGGTCCTGCTCGGCCACCTGCGTGACCACGGCGTGCTGGCCGGGACCGTCGGCCCCGGGACCGTTCGTCTCGTGACGCACCACGACGTCGACGACGAGGGCGTCGACCGGGCCTGCCGGGCTCTCTCGGCCGCCCCGTGAGCCACCCGGTGGTGCCCGGCTCCGGGCGGGGGCGGTGAAGGTCCGCATCGGCTTCGGTCCCGGCGGGGGCGCCGAGAACAGGGAGGACCTCTGCCGGCTCGTCGACTCGATGGACGAGCGCGGCTTCGACTCCCTGTGGCTGTCCGAGGTGCTCACGATGGCCGGGCTCGACCCGGTGGTCGGCCTCTCCTGGGCCGGGGCCTACAATCCCCGTCTCAAGCTCGGGACGACGATGGTCCTGCCCGGACGCAACGTCGTCCGCCTGGCCCGCAGCCTGGCCGCCCTCGACGCCCTCTCGGAGGGCCGCCTGCTCGTGACGTTCGTGCCCGGCCTGGTGCACGACCCCGAGCGCCAGGCCATCGGGGTGGCGCCGGAGCGCCGGGGCGCCGTGCTCGACGAGGCCGTCCCGCTCCTCCGCCGGTTGTGGGCGGGGGAGGAGGTCAGCCACCACGGCTCCATCGCCAGCTTCGACGGCGTGTCGATCTCGCCGCTGCCGGTCCAGACCCCGCTCGAGGTCTGGGGCGGCGGCATGGCTCAGGCGGCCCTCGAACGCTGTGGCCGGCTCCTCGACGGCTGGCTGCCGAGCCTCTGCACGCCGGCGGAGGCGGCGGTCGGACAGAAGGTCGTGACGGCGGCGGCCGACGCCGCCGAGCGGACCATCAGCCCCGAGCACTTCGGCGTCTCCATCGGCTACGCCCGTCACCGGATCGAGGGGCCGACGGCCGAGCGCCTGGCCCGGCGGGCCAAGGGGCGCCCGCTCGACGAGCTCGTGCCGGTCGGCTGGCCGGCCCTGCGCTCCCTGCTCGAGCAGTTCATCGACGTGGGCTTCTCCAAATTCGTCCTCCGGCCGACCGCGCCCCCGGCCGACTGGGGCGAGGAGCTGGACGAGCTGGCCGGGGCGGTCCTCCATCTCCAGACCTGAAGAGAGCCGATGCTCGCCGGCTCCCGCCGGCGCAGTAGCTTGAGGGGGAAGTCGAGTGAGCCCATCGAGAGACGTGCCACCACCAGATACCGCTGCCAGTACGGCCGTCGCCGATCCGTCGCCGCCGGCCGTTCGGCTCCTGCACCTCTCCGACGTCGTCAACCGGCCGCTCGTCGACGAGTCCGGCGACAAGCTCGGCAAGGTCCGCGACCTCATCGTCCGGCTCGGGGAGCGTCCGCACCCGCCGATCGTCGGCGCGGTCGTCGACATCGGCGGACGGGACCTCTTCGTGCCGATCGAGAAGATCTCGGCGTTCGAGGGCCGACGAGTCCGCTTCCGGGGGGCCCGGGTGGACCTGCGGCGCTTCGAGCGGCGACCAGGTGAGCTGCTCCTGGCCAAGGACCTCTGGGCCAGGCACCTCATCAACGTGGTGGGCGGCCGGCTGATCCGGGCCAACGAGATCGAGCTGGCGGACGTCGACGGGACCTGGGAGGTCGTAGGCGTCGACCCGAGCGGCAAGGCCGCGCTGCGCCGGCTCCTCCCGGGGCGCCTCGGGCGCGGCATCAGGCCCGGCGGGCTCGTCGACTGGGCCAGCATCGAGCCCTTCGTGGGCCAGGTGCCGACGGCCCGGCTGCGCATCCCCTACCGGCGGCTCGCCCGCCTGCACCCGGCGCAGATCGCCGACCTGGTGGAGGCGGCGTCCCACGAGGAGGGCGAGGAGATCATCAACGCGGTCGGGGCCGACCGGGAGCTCGAGGCCGACGTGTTCGAGGAGCTGGACCCCGAGCACCAGGTCGAGTTCCTGCGCAGCCGGAGCGACGAGGAGGCGGCCCGGCTCCTCAGCCGCATGGCGCCCGACGACGCCGCTGACCTCATCATGGAGGTGGACCAGGAGCGGCGGCTGGTGATCCTGACCGCCCTGCCCCAACCCCAGCAGCGCAAGGTGCGCTCGCTCCTCAGCTACAACCCCGAGACGGCCGGGGGCCTCATGAGCCCCGACTTCCTGAGCCTGCCCGACGACACCACCGTGGCCCAGGCGCTGGCTGCCGTCCGGACCAGCGCAGCCCCACCCGAGGCCCTGAACGTGGTCTTCACGAAGGACCCCCAGGGGACGGTCTCCGGCGCGGCCTCGGTCGTCTCGCTCGTCCGGGCCGACCCCACGGCGCAGCTGCGCACCGTCGTGCGACCCGACCCGCCCCACGTGCACGCCGACTGGGACGCCAACGCCACGTTGCGCAAGATGTCCGACTACAACCTCACGGTGGCCCCCGTCCTCGACGAGGACCACCGGGAGATCCTGGGCGTCGTCACCGTCGACGACGTGCTCGAGCTGCTCCTCCCCGCCGGCTGGCGGCGCGATTTCGGGGTGACCTCGCCCGAGGAGTGACGCCCGGATCGGACAGGCCGGGCGATCCCCATTACCCTGGAGGGGTCGGCGACGCTCCGCGTCGCCGTGGACCCGGGCCAGCAGGCCGGGTCGATCCGACGAAGGAGCAACGCTGAGTACTCGGAGCCGGGTACCAAAACCGAGGACACGCATGCTCCGCCGTGATCGCCGGGAGGTGGCGCCACCACCTTCGGGCTGATCGCCGTGGGCGTGCGTGTCGTGACGCACGGACCACGCGCCAGCGCGAAGGGAGGTGAGCCATGGCCGAACCACGCCCCGACGAGGAAGAACCCGAGGAGGAGGCGTTTTCGGAGGGGTCCGACGCGTCCGCCGTCCTCGACCCGGCTCACCTCGGTGACATCCAGGGGGCCTTCGGGACCATCCGGGCCCACGACGCCACGACCTCCCGGACCTGGCGGCGGCGCCTCCTCACCCTCCTCGCCATCATCGGCCCCGGCCTCATCGTCATGGTCGGGGACAACGACGCCGGGGGCGTCGCTACCTACTCCCAGGCCGGCCAGAACTACGGGCTGACCCTGCTCTGGACGCTGCCGCTCCTCATCCCCGTGCTGATGGTCAACCAGGAGATGGTGGTGCGGCTCGGCTCGGTGACCGGCGTCGGCCACGCCCGGCTCATCCAGGAGCGCTTCGGCCGCTTCTGGGGGGCCTTCTCCGTCGGCGACCTCTTCATCCTCAACTTCCTGACGATCGTCACCGAGTTCATCGGCGTCAACCTGGCGCTCGGCTATTTCGGGGTGAGCGCCTATGTCTCCGTGCCCATCGCCGCCGTCGCCCTCATCGCCATGACCGCCACCGGCAGCTTCCGCCGCTGGGAGCGGTTCATGTTCGTGTTCATCTTCGCCAACCTCTTCGTCATCCCCCTGGCCGTGTTCAGCCACCCCACCCCGTCGGCCTTCTTCCACGGTCTCACGACGCCGGGCGTCCAGGGTGGCGTCTCCTCCAACGCCGTGCTGCTCATCATCGCCATCGTGGGGACCACGGTGGCTCCCTGGCAGCTGTTCTTCCAGCAGTCCAACGTGGTCGACAAGCGCATCACGCCCCGTTACATCAACTACGAGCGGGTCGACACCCTGCTCGGCTCGTTCGTCACGGTCATCGTGGCGTCCCTCCTGATGGCCATCGTGGCCAGCGCCTTCGCCGGGACGCCGCTCGCTGGCCACTTCACGAACGCTGGCGGGGTGGCCAAGGGCCTGCAGGAGTTCGTCGGGCGGGGGAGCGGCGGCCTGTACGCCATCGTTCTCCTCAACGCCTCCATCATCGGGGCGGCCTCGGTGACGCTGTCCACGTCGTACGCCTTCGGCGACATCTTCGGCACCTTCCACTCGCTCCACCGCGGCTGGCGGGAGGCCAAGCTCTTCTACGGCCTGTTCGCCGGCATCGTGGTCCTGGCGGCGGCGATCGTCCTCCTGCCCGGGGCCCCGCTCGGCCTCATCACCGTGGCCGTCCAGGCCCTGGCCGGGGTGCTCCTCCCGAGCGCCACGGTCTTCCTCCTGCTGCTCTGCAACGACAAGGCGGTCCTCGGGCCGTGGACCAACCGCCTCTGGCTCAACATCGTGTCCTTCGTGATCGTGTCGGTGCTGTTCGCGATGTCGTTCGTCCTCATGATCACGACGGTGTTCACCCACATCAACGTGAAGGACCTGGTCGTCGGGCTGGGGGCCATCCTCCTCCTGGTGTACGTGGCCGGTGGCATCTACCTCCTGGCCACCCGCCACCAGCGGACCCGCCCCGAGCCGATGTCGAGGGCGCGAAGGGAGAACTGGCGAATGCCGCCTCTCAACCTGCTGCAGCGTCCGACCTGGTCGAGGGCCCGGACGCTCACCATGTTCACGATGTACGTGTACCTGGCCCTGGCGGCGATCCTCCTCTTGGTGAAGGCCATCCAGATCGGCTGAAGCGACCGGCCGCACCCCTAATCTCACGGGGATGGCCGACGCCCGACCGCTGACGCTGATGGCGGTGCACGCCCACCCCGACGACGAGGCCATCTTCACCGGCGGGATCCTGGCCCGCTACGCCGACGAGGGTCTTACCACGGTGCTCGTGACCTGCACCCGGGGCGAGCTCGGCTACGGCGCCGCCGCGGCCGAGCCCGGGCAGCCCGGCCACGACGAGGCGGCCGTCGCCGCGGTGCGGGCCGACGAGCTCGCGGCGAGCTGCGCGGTCCTCGGTGTGACCCACGCCGAACAGCTCGGCTACCACGACTCGGGGATGATGGGGTGGTCGGAGAACGACGCCCCCGCGGCCTTTTGGAACGTGCCGGTGGCGGAGGCCGCGGACCGCCTCGCCGGGCTCATCGAGCGGTACCGCCCGCAGGTCGTCGTGACCTACGACGCCGACGGCTTCTACGGCCACCCCGACCACATCCAGGCCCACCGGGTGACGGTGGCCGCGGTCGAGGCCACCGGCATCCCGGACAAGCTCTACTTCGCCGTCCTCCCGAAGTCCCGTCTGGTCGGGCTGCCCGACCTGCTCGGCGCGGCCGGGTTCGAGGTGCCCGAGTTCGTCGAGGACGGCCTTATCCCGGGCACCGACGACGAGCTCGTGGCGGCCTACGTCGACTGCTCGGCCGTCGTGCGGCGCAAGTACGACTCGCTCGCCGCCCACGCCAGCCAGGTGGACAACGCCTTCTTCCTCAGCCTCGGTCCCGACCTCTTCGCTCAGATGTTCTCGACGGAGGCGTTCGTGCGGGGCAGGGACACCAGCGGCTCACCGGTCCCCGAGAGCGACCTGTTCGCCTGGCTCCGCTGAGATCACCTCGGAGGAGTCCTCAGGTGGCGGCGAAACCGCCGCGACCTGGAGACGTCGCTCGATCAAGGCGTCAAGGCTGAACCGGCCCGAACCGAGAATCGCCACGACAAGGGCGAGGACGCCGAGCGCCAAGTTCAGCTGGTAACCCGGGGCCGGGTTCGACGAACTGATCCCGGTCGCCCACGTGACCGTGATCATGGCCATCACCATGTCCCCGAAGAGGGCGGCCCCGGCGAGGCGTGAGCAAAGGCCGATGGCCACAGCTATCCCACCGAAGAACTCGATGACCCCGCCCAGCACGGCGAACAGCCCACCGGGATGGAGGTGTGCCGTCTCAGAGAAGTAGATGGCGGTCCGGTGGATGCCCGGACCATTGAAGGCTCCGAAGAGTTTCCCCCCGCCGTAATAGATGAAGATCCAAGCGAGCGCGATGCGGGCCGCCAGTAGGGCGCAGTCGGCCGGGAACGCCGCGGTCCGAGTACTCACCACGAGTGCGATCCACGAACGGCCCGAACGTCGTGGTGTCTCGAGCGCAGCGGTCACCGTCACGTCGTCGCTCCTTGTTCGAGAGGGCTGTGCCCTTCATAGGCCTCTGGGGCCTCGATGCTCGTCAGGTGGTCGCCGCTCGAAGGTTCGGGCCAAGGGCGGAATGGCGCGACGAGCTGCAGCGCGAAGACCGAGAGGTGACGAGGCCGTGCTGTCGATTGTTCGACGATCAATGGTCGGCCGGGGAGTCCGGTCCTGATCCTGACCGTCTCTTTCGTCGGGAACACCGCCGTGTGGAAGATCTGATCCCAGATCGTCAGTGCGAAGCCAAGATTGACATCTTGCGGTCCATCGAACCTGTGGTGGAGGCGATGATAGTTCGGGCTGACCACGATCCGTCCGAGAGGCCCGAACCCCAACCGGGTGTTGGAGTGGGCAAAGGCCACGACGCCGCCGTAAAGAGCCAGCACCGTCGTCGACAAACCACCATTGGCGAGGAGGACGAGAGCCGGGAGCAGCGCAAAGAGATACGAAACGTGTATGAGAGGGTGGGTGCGAAAAACGGTGAGCACATTCATGTCTTCTTGAGAATGGTGAAGCTCGTGGAACCGCCACATCATGCGGACATGGTGATTGGCAAGATGCACGAACCAATTGCACCCGTCCATCGCCACGACGAGGACGGCGATGAGGATCCAGCGAGGCACCGTCTCCATTCTCGGCAAGACGATCCACGGAGCCATCTTGCGTGCAACCTCAAGAAAAGAAAGCGTCAGCGCTGTGACGAGCGGCAAGATGATTGTCGCGTGCACCAGAGCGATGAGGAGGTCATGACGGTGACCGCGCGCGAACAGCGGTCGCTCTTGAGCCGGCCAGATGCGCTCCACGACCAGGAAGAGACCGATGATCGCCACGGACAACGGACCGATCACGACGACACGAATGCTCGTCAGGGACCCCACGAACGTCGCCCCGCCCCAGTGACTCGACCAGCCGATCCCGACGAGGACTGCCGCCAGGGCGGCGATCCAGCAGGCGGGGAGATAGACCCTCGACGACAACCCGACCCTCGACCGACTGCTCCTTGGAACACGTCGCTCCGCTGGCCGCGCGGGAGACCGGGTGTGCGCCACCAGCACCGTGGCCATGACTACGGCTCTCTCCAAAAGATGGGCACTAGAAGGAGACTCCCCCCGTGCCAGCACTTGTCGAACTCGTGGTCGAGCTCCCCCCTGTTGGCTTCGCGGTCACGACGACGGACCACTTGCCCCAGGTATCAGTGATATTGCCGTGCACCTGACCCGGACCGGTGTCGCCGATGAACCAGTAGAGGGGACTACCCGCATAGGTCACCTGTAGGGCGCCGCCACTTCGCTTCACCGTCCCGAGCTTCGCCGCGTTCACACCGGGCCCAGCTTTGGGCTTCGTCGTGCCCTTCGGCAGCAGGACCTCGGGCCAGGTCTTCAGGCACTGGGCGGTGCAGGCCACCTTGCTCGGCTTGAGCGTGTACACCGTTTTGCCGGTCACGACGATCGTCCCGAATTTGGCGTTCTTCGTCGTTGAGATGACACTGCTCGTGGCAGCGCCGGCCGCGCCAGTCGTGGCCAAGGACGCCGAGAGCCCGCCGAGGGCCAGCATCGCGCCGGCCATGCGGACGACCGGGATCTTGCGGTCCGCTCCTCGGCGCTTGTTCTTCTCATCCATTTCCGCGTTCTCCTCGACTTGTCGTCTACTGCCATGGACTACGTGGAAGCTCTGCGAAGAGATCGCTCGTCTTCGTCGATTAGGGCGAATTGTGGTTCGGGCGTCCAGTCGGCTCAACCCCCAAACCATCGCCAGGACGAGACCATCCTTCGGGGTCGTCCACCAGCGAGCGGTTCGCCCGTCTCGATGCGCTGGTTGGTCCTCCCGGGCTCCCCGGACTGGGGATGGCGAAGCAGCAGTTGGGTGGGGGACGCCCCGTCCGGAACCCTACCAAACGGCCGTTTGATTCCTGGGATGCCGGCGCCTCGCCGAAGGATGGACCGAAAACCGATCCCTCCGCACCTCTGATCCGTAGAACCGGTCATCGACGAGACAGGAGATGCCGGCGTGGAGCGTGGGAACAGAAGCCGAAACTCGACGAGCCACCTCCGCCTACGTCTGGCGGCGCCCGGTCTTGCCGTTGGCGCGCTGGCCTTTTCGGTCCTCGCCGGCGCGGCGGGCGCGGCTTCCACTCATGCGAGCAATGTCGTGGCAACGGCGAAGAACGCCAAGTTCGGCACGATCCTCGTGACCGGCAAGACGGTGTACACGCTCAAGCCGAGCAAGGTGGCCTGTACCGCCCAGTGCCTGAAGATCTGGCCCGAGGTCCTCCTGCCGAAGGGCACGACGAAGGTCAAGGCCGGGCCCGGAGTGAGCTCGGCGAGGCTCGGCACGCTGAAGCGCAAGGGCGGTGCCCTGCAGGTGACCTATGCCGGCAAGGCCCTCTACTGGTTCATCGGCGACACTCGTCCTGGTCAGGTGCACGGCAATCTGACCGACAAGTGGGGCAGATGGTCCGTCGTCGTGACGGCGAAGCCGGCCGCGTCGCCCGCTTCCACCGCTCCGACCCCGCCGACGACCGCGGGGACTTCTCCGTCCACGTCGCCGACCAACAACGGCTCGCCCCCGGCGACATCGTCGACATCTCCGCCGACCACGCCGCCGCCGACCACGACACCGCCGGCGACATCGCCGCCACCGACCACGACACCGCCGACGACACCTCCTCCGCCGACGACGACGCCGACCGCTCCACCAACGACGACGACGACCGCTCCGGGCGGAGGTGGCGTTGGCTTCTGACGGCGGCCGAACCGGCATCGCCCGAGATCGCACCGATGTTGCTGGCCCGAGATCCCATCGGATCGCCGGCCGAGCACCAGCCTGGGCCCTGGTCGGCTGGGAGGCGGATGGATCGTCCGGATCGACGACGAGCCTCCCTGAGAGGGATTGGCCGAGAAGGTCGGCGGCGAGCAATCCCGCAGCGCCGAGTGTCCGTAGTGCACGGGTAATGGGAGAATCAGGCGTGGCGGGATCTGGCCCGGCCGACGAGGCGCTCCTGGCCGGGATGGCCCAGGGGGACGACCAGGCGAGCGTGGCCTTCGTCCGCCGGTACCAAAAGCGCGTCTACGGCCTGGCTCTCGCCATGCTGGGGGACCCCGGCCGGGCCGAGGACGTGGCCCAGGAGGCCCTCGTCCGTGTCTGGCGCCACGCCCCCGTCTACGACGCCCGGCGGGGGTCCGTCGCCACCTGGGTGCTCACGATCACGAGGAACCTGGCCATCGACTCCCTGCGCATGCGCCGGGCGGTGCCGACCGACCCCGACGACTTCGCAGCGATCGGTCTCGTGAGCGGCGAGCGGGCGCCCGAGGAGGCCGGCCTGGCGGCAGACGCCGCACCGAGCGTCCGGCGGGCCCTGGCCGAGCTCCCGGCCGAGCAGCGGCGTGCGCTCGTGCTCGCCGCGGTCTACGGCCACACGGCCGCCGAGATCAGCGTGCAGGAGTCGATACCGCTCGGCACCGCCAAGACGAGGATCCGGGCCGGCCTGACCAAGCTCCGCACGGCACTGGGGGAGAGGGAAAGCGCATGAGCGACGGCACCGATCTGACGTGGTGCGAAGACCACCAGGACCAACTGGCCGAGCTGGCGCTCGGTACGCTGACCGGCCGCGAGCGTGGCGCGGTCCTTGCCCACATCGAGAGCTGCCCACGTTGTGCGCACGAGGTCGAGGAGATGTCGCTCGCCGCCGACGAGCTCCTCCACGTGGCGCCGGCGGTCGAACCCCCCGTCGGCTTCGAGACCCGGCTCTTCGAGCGGCTGGGCACGAGGGCACCTCGTCGGGTCCGCTGGTCGCTCCAGCGCCGCCGGGTCCTCGTCGGCGTGGCCGCGCTCGCCGGCGCCATCGGGCTCGGGTTCGCCACCGCCTGGTCGGTGCTCCCGTCGGGCCCCGGGACGTCGGCGCACGTCGTGGCCGGCGCCCCCCTCACCTCGCACCACCAGGACCTCGGCAAGGTGGTCCTCGTGGCGTCGCCGGACTTTGTGCTCATGACCCTCCGCGACGCCCACTGGTCGGGCCGGGTGACCTGCGAGGTCACCACGTCGTCCGGCGGCATAGCGAAGGTCGGCACGTTCTGGCTGTCGTCGGGCTACGGCCGCTGGTCCGCGGCGCTGCCGGTGCCGGCGACGAGCGTCACGGGGGCCCGGGTGGTGGGGGCGAACGGGGTCGTGGTGGCGAGCGCCGTCCTCAAGGCCTGAGCGGGCCGCTCACGGTCGCCTCGGCGCCGGCGGCCCCACCCCGGTGCCAGGTAGCGGTCGCCTCGCCGCCGGGAAGCCCCACCCCCGGCTGGCGAGGCGACCGGCGCGTTCGGGTCAGCGGCCCTCGTGGCGGCGCGTCGTCTTGCCCGCTGCGGCCGCCGATGACGGCGTCGGCGCCGGCCGTTCCTGGCGGTCAGTAGCGGTAGGTGTCCGGCTTGAACGGGCCGTCGACCGGCACGCCGATGTAGTCGGCCTGGTCCTTCGAGAGTTTGGTCAGCCTGATCCCGAGTGCCTCGAGGTGGAGCGAGGCCACCTTCTCGTCGAGGTGCTTCGGGAGCACGTAGACCTGGTTCTCGTAGTGACCCTCCTTCAGGTACAGCTCGAGCTGGGCCATGACCTGGTTCGTGAACGAGTTCGACATGACGAAGCTCGGGTGGCCGGTGGCGTTACCGAGGTTGAGGAGGCGGCCCTCGGACAGGACGATCACCGCGTGGCCGTCCGGGAACACCCACTTCGCCACCTGGGGCTTGATGTCGACCTTCTCGACGCCGTCGACCTTGGCCAGGCCGGCCATGTCGATCTCGTTGTCGAAGTGCCCGATGTTGCCCACGATGGCCTGGTGCTTCATGCGGGCCATGTGGTCGGCCGTGATCACGTCCCGGTTGCCGGTGGCCGTGACGAAGATGTCGGCCACCTCGACCACGTCGTCGAGCGTCAGCACCTGGTAGCCGTCCATGGCCGCCTGGAGGGCGCAGATCGGGTCGATCTCGGTCACGACCACCCGGGCCCGCTGGCCCCGCAGGGACTCGGCGCAGCCCTTGCCGACGTCGCCGTAGCCGCAGACCACGGCCACCTTGCCGCCGATCAGCACGTCGGTGGCCCGGTTGATCCCGTCGACGAGGGAGTGGCGGCAGCCGTACTTGTTGTCGAACTTCGACTTGGTCACCGAGTCGTTGACGTTGATGGCCGGGAAGAGGAGCTCGCCGCTGCGTTGCATCTCGTAGAGCCGGTGGACGCCGGTCGTGGTCTCCTCGGTCACGCCCTTCAGCCCGGCGGCCATCGCCGTCCACTTGCCCGGGTGCTCGGCGAGGCTCGTGGCCAGGAGGCCGAGGACCACGGCGAACTCCTCGGACTCGGCGGTCGTCTGGTCCGGGACCGCGCCGGCCTTCTCGGAGGCGGCCCCCCGGTGGACGAGGAGCGTCGCGTCACCTCCGTCGTCGAGGATCATCGTGGGCCCGTCGTGACCGGGCCAGGTCAGCGCCTGCTCGGTGCACCACCAGTACTCCTCGAGGTTCTCGCCCTTCCAGGCGAAGACCGGGACGCCGCGGGGCTCGTCCACGGTGCCCGTCGGTCCGACGGCCACCGCGGCGGCCGCGTGGTCCTGGGTCGAGAAGATGTTGCAGCTGGCCCAACGGACGCCGGCGCCGAGGGCCACGAGGGTCTCGATGAGGACGGCCGTCTGGACGGTCATGTGGAGCGAGCCGGTGATGCGGGATCCGGCGAGCGGCCGCTGGCCGCTGAACTCGCGGCGCATGGCCATGAGCCCGGGCATCTCGTGCTCGGCCAGCTCGATCTCCCGGCGGCCGAACGCGGCCTGTCCGAGGTCGGCGACCTTGAAGGGAAGCTCACCGTGGGCGGTGGTCATCTGTTCTCCTTGGGGATCTGGTCGTCCGCCGCCGCATCCGACGGGACACGCGGTCACACCCGCTCGGCGTCCGACGCCAAGAGGATACGGCGTCGCCGCACCCATCCCTGACCTTTCTCCCGCCGCCGTGGCCGGCGGGAGGCCGCCCATAGGCTGGCCGGGTGGCGAAGCTCGAGGTCGTGGTGCTCGCCGATACCCACCTCCGGGACGGCGTCACGACGAGGCTCCCCGAGGTGGTCGTCACCGCCATGCAGGAGGCCGACCTGGTGCTCCACGCCGGCGACGTCGTCTCGGCGAGCGCCTGGGAGGAGCTCCGCCGGCTGGCCGAAGTCCGGGCGGTGCTCGGTAATAACGATCACGAGCTGGTGGGCCTCCTCCCCGAGACGCTCGTGCTGGACCTCGAAGGCGTGGAGGTGGCCATGGTGCACGACGCCGGCCCGATGCAGGGGCGAGAGGGCCGTCTCCAGCGACGCTTCCCCGCTGCCGAGGTGGTGATCTTCGGCCACAGCCATGTGCCGGTCGACCAGCGAGGACTCGACGGTCAGCTCCTCTTCAACCCGGGATCGCCCACCCAGCGCCGCACACACCCGCACCGAGCGATGGGCCGGCTGACGGTGGCCGACGGACGGGTCCTCTCCCACCGGATCGAGGCGGTCTGACCCCGACGGTCCCGGTCGAAGACCGCCGGGCCCGGGGCGGATCAGCTCGGGAAGCCGCCCTCGTCCCAGCCGGTGAAGGTCCCCGGCAGGAGGTCGGGGAAGAGGGCAGAGCAGGAGCCCTGTGGGCCCGCGCTCGCCAGGGTGCCGCCGTAGGAGATGCCCTGGGCGGTCGTCCAGTTCGCCGGCACCGCCGTGATGGTGGCCTCTTCGTTCTCCTCGAGGTCCCAGCACCGGCCGGTCTGGGACTCAGCGACGAGCAGGACCACCAGCTGGTCCGGGCTCATGATGACCTCGATCTGGTGGGCCGGGTTGGCCGATGTCACCGGGTTGACCGTGAAGTTCAACTCCGGCTCGTAGCGCTGCAGCTCGCTCACCTCGCTGGCCGCAGAGTGGAACTGACCGTCTGTCGCGAACAGGGACTTCAAGGTGACGGCGCTGTTGACGAGGTCGGACTGGGCCGCGCGATCCGCTGAGGCCCCAGGGCCAGTGGAGATGGCGTCCGACACGAGAGCGCCGAGCCCGATGGCGCTGACGAGCAGCAGCCCCACCAGGACCACCACGATGAAGGGGCTTGGCGCCCTCCTGGTGGTGTCACAGGGCTCTGCGGGCTGGACGGGCCCGAGGGGCCTCATCGGAGGCGAAGGAGTCAGCGCCTTGATCGCCCGGTGCGAGCTCATGCCGTAGCCCCAGATGGCGCCGACGGCGAGGACCATGGGAAGGGCCACCCAGATGGCCGCCGTCCACCCGGCGGGGGCGGGATACCCCGCTGGCCAGACGGTCGTCGTGGCGAAGAAGAACAGCAAGGCGAGCCACAGGGCGATCGGGACGAGGCTGGCGAGAGCGCACCACGGCACCGCCTGACGCCGGGAGGCCGAGAGACAACGGGCTTCGAGCACGCTCCGGCGACGGTTCGCCGCCCACCACATGTCCGGTACGGCCAACCCCGGGAGGAACAACTCGTCGTGGTGGAACGAAGAACTGGGCGTGAGGTACAGCCGCTGTTCGAGTTCCCAGATGCGGAGCTGGCGCTCGAACTCGGCCAGGTCAGCCCGGGCCTCGACCCACTCCAGCGTGGCCCTCCTCACGACCGCCTCACCTCCCCTCCGGGTCCGGGACCGGACCGGCGCCCGGCACTGCCCGAGACACCGAGGTCCGAACCGAGGGGCTGGTCGAGATTCGACCCGAGCCCCCCGTGCGAGTCACCAGTTCGCACCGGTGACGCCCTCGGTATCGGGGAAGCTCGACGACTCGAAGGACCAGCCCCCACCCTCTTCGCACAAGGCTACCCGGCTCCATCGGACGAGGTCTCGTCGACTCGTTCGCCAGGACCGCTCCATTCCAGGCCGGCCGCGGGGGTTCGGTCGGAGCGGGGCGATTTGCTCCCCCAGAAACGTGACCCCCCCCAGGGCGCGAGTCACGGCCCTGGAATCGCACCTTTGGCCCACGGCCGAGGACCGAACCCGCCCGGCGGCCGGGCTGACGACGGCGACGACGAACGATGCGGCGAGGTGTGCGCGGACCCCGGCCCTGTTCGAAGGCGCTGACCCGGATAGAGGCGCCTACACGTTGAAGCGGAACTCGACCACGTCACCGTCGCGCATGACGTAGTCCTTGCCCTCGATGCGGGCCTTGCCGGCAGCCCGGGCGGCCGGGAGGGACCCGGCCTCGAGCAGGTCGTCGTAGGTCACGATCTCGGCCTTGATGAACCCCCGCTGGAAGTCGGTGTGGATCACGCCGGCCGCTTCCGGCGCCGTGGCGCCCTGTCGGATGGTCCAGGCCCGGGCCTCCTTGGGCCCGGCGGTGAGGAACGTCTGGAGGCCGAGCAGGCGGAAGGACACGTCGACGAGCTGCTCGAGGCCCGACTGGCGCTGGCCGTAGCTGGCGAGGAGCTCGGCCGCCTCGTCGAGCGGGAGGGCGGCGAGCTCCGACTCCAGTTGTGCGCAGAGCACGACCGCCTCGGCCGGTCGGACGAGGTCGACGAGCTCGTGCCGGCGCTGCTCGTCGGCGACCTCGTCCTCGTCCACATTGATGGCGTAGACGAACGGTTTGGCCGTGAGCAGATGGAGGTCGGCGAGGAGGTCGGGGTCGAGCTCGCCGGCGAGCGCCGCCGCGGCGACGGTGCGGCCCTCGTCGAGCACCTGGCGGGTCGCTTGCACCGCGGCCAGCTTGGGCCGGGCCGAGGGCTGGCCCCTGGCCTCCTTCGTCAGGCGGGTGAGGGCCCGGTCGGTGGTCTCGAGGTCGGCGAGGACGAGCTCGGTCTCGACCGTGGCGATGTCGTCGGCGGGGGCGACGTCGCCGGCCACGTGGACGACGTCGGGGTCGTGGAACGCCCGTACCACCTCACAGATGGCGTCGGTCTCCCGGATCGCCGCCAGGAAGCGGTTGCCGAGCCCCTCCCCCTGGGAGGCCCCGCGGACGAGGCCGGCGATGTCGACGAAGGTGATCGTGGCCGGGACGATGCGCTCGCTGTCGTAGAGGGCCGCCAGCCGGGGGAGACGGGGGTCCGGGACGGCGACGACGCCCACGTTGGGCTCGATCGTGGCGAACGGGTAGTTGGCGGCCAGCACCTCGTTGCGGGTGAGAGCGTGGAAGAGCGTCGACTTGCCTACGTTGGGCAGCCCGACGATGCCGATGGACAGCGCCACGGGGAACGGCCGGGCTTAGAGCCGGGAGCCGAAGCCGCCGCGGAGCTGGGTGATCGTGAGCGGCTGGTTCCCCGCCGTCTCCAGCAGGTACTGCTGGGCATCCTCGAGGTGGTGGCGGGTGGCCTTCTCGGCCGCCTCGCCGTCGCCGGCGCGGATGGCGCTGGTGATGTTGGTGTGGGCGGCCACGACGAGCTCGCGCAGCTCGACGTCGGGATAGGCGCCGCGCCTGCTGCTGGCGTCGGCCCAGCGCGACTCGTAGTCGGACCACAGCGTCTCGAGCGTCCCGACGAGCTGGCGGAGGGTCTCGTTGCCACAGGACCGGGCGAGCTCGTCGTGGAACTCACGGGAGGCCCGGGTGAACTCGGGACCGTTGTCGAGGTGGGCCTTGGCCTCGTTCGTGAGGTCCTTCAGCCGCCCGGCGATCGTGCGCCGGGACGGATGCTGGGCGCACATGGTGGCGCAGGCCGGCTCGAGCAACCGGAGGGCAACGGCCAGGTCGGAGAGCACCACCTTCTCGGACTGGAGGACGAGGCCGAGCATGAAGGCCGCCGCCTGGGGGGTGGGTCGGTGCACGACCGAGCCACCGATGTTGCCCCTCCGCACCGAGATCAGTCCCTCGGTCTCGAGGATGCGCATGGCCTCCCGGAGGGACGGGAGGCTGACCCCGAACTCCTGGACGAGGTCCTCCTGGCGGGGGAGGAGGTCGCCGTCGGCCAACTCGCCGTCCACGATGCGCACCCGGAGCACGTCGGCGATGACCTCGGCCACTCTGGGCTGGCTGAGACGACGACGGGCGTTGGGCTGAGGCATGACTCCTCGACGCAGGCGGGAGTGGGCCGGGGCCGGGGACGGCACGCGGCATCGCTGGGTACTCGACAGATTACGTGGTGGCGCCGAAGCGGGTGGGATGACGTAACGGCCCGTGTGCTGGCCCGACGACCTCGGTGGCCCCCGCGCCGGGCGCCCCAGCGGGTTCCCCATCAATCCTTATATAGTTTTGGCCCAATGCGGGCCGGGGTGGCAGCCGTCCGCCCGGCCGGCGGGGGCCACCCGGGGCGGGCGGCCCCTGGACAGGAGCGGCATGGACTTCGAACTCGGACCTGAGGCCGACTCGCTCCGGCAGCGCCTGCGGACGCTGATGGAGGAGCATCTCCCCAAGGACTTCATGGGCGGGTTCACCGACGACCCGGAGGACCTCGAGGCCACCCGTCGGTTCTGCCGGCTGCTGGCCGAGGAGGGTCTCTTGACCATGGCCTGGCCGACCGAATTCGGCGGAGCGGGGGCGTCGGTCTGGGAGCAGACCGTCGTCCGCGAGGAGATGTGGGCCAACCACGAGCCCCGCGGACCCCAGTACATGTCGCTCAACTGGATCGGCCCGGCCATCATGCGCTTCGGCACGCCCGAGCAGCAGCGCTTCCACCTGCCCAAGATGGCGGCCGGCGAGGTGCTGTGGTGCCAGGGCTTCAGCGAGCCCGACGCCGGCTCGGACCTCGCCTCCCTGCGCACGGCGGCCCGGTCGGACGGCGCGGGTGGCTGGCGGGTCGACGGCCAGAAGATCTGGACGTCGTACGCCCAGGTCGCCGACTTCTGCATCCTCGCGGCGAGGACCGGCACCCAGGAGTCGCGCCACAAGGGCGTCTCGCTCTTCCTCGTGCCGATGGACCGTCCGGGTATCGAGGTGCGGCCGATCGAGAGCGTCCTCGGCCCCTACCACCTGAACGAGGTGTTCTTCGACGACGTGGCGGTGCACGCCGACGAGATCCTCGGCACCGAGAACGACGGTTGGCGGGTCATCCGGGAGGCCCTCGCCTTCGAACGCATCGGCATCGCCCGCTACGCCCGGGCCGACCGGCTCCTCGAGCTCGTCCGCCGGGAGCTCGGCGGCATCTCGGGGCTCCCGACCGGCCTTCGGGCCCGCTACGCCCGGGCGCTCGTCCACACCCGGGTGGCCCGGCTCATGGCCTACGAGGTGATCGGGGCCCAGGCGGAGGGGACGGTCGACGACGCCAGTGCGGCGGCGGCCCGCATCGCCACCGTGCTCGGTGACCAGGAGGTGGCCGAGGTGCTCCTCGAGGCGATCGGTCCGGGGTTCTTCGCCTCGGACCCGAAGGGTGTCACCCACCTCTTCGCTGCGGTCGAGGACTACTGGCGCTATTCGCGCTCGGCCACCGTGGCCGCCGGCTCGGTCGACATCCAGCGGGGCCTCGTGGCCCGGGCCACCCTGCAGAGGTCGGCGTGAACCAGGCGATGCCCGAGGGCGCCCTCGAGTTCGCGGCCTCCGCCCGCCGGGCCATCGTGGACGCCGGCGGTTTCGAGCTGGCCCGGCGGGCGGAGGCCGACCCGGACATCCGCACGAGCACCGTGGCCCCGCTGCTGGCCCAGCTCGGGGTGGACGAGCTCGAGCTGGCGGCCGACGAGGAGTCGGCGTTCGCCGGCGTCGAGCTGTGCCGGCTGGTCGGGGCGTTCTCCCTGCCGTACCCGGTCGAGGCGGTGCTCGGCTGCCCGCGCGGCGATGCGGACTTCGCCGCGCTCATCGACGGACAGTGTCCGTGGATCGAGCATGCCGACCTCCCCGGCCGCTGGATGGCCATCGACACCGAGGGCACCTCCTACGACGTCACCCTCCGCTCGGTGCGGCGCAACCAGGCGCTCGTGCCGTTCGCCCGCCCCGTCCAGCTGGGTGAGCCGGGCCCGCGGCGCTCCCCGGTCGAGCGGGCGCTCCTCTTGAACCTGGCTTCGGCTCGTATCCTCGGCGCGGTCGAGACGGCACACGGCCTCACGGTGGACCACGTGCAGAGCCGAGAGCAGTTCGGCAAGCCCCTGGCCGCCCTCCAGGCCGTGCAGTTCCACGTGGCCGACTCCGAGGTCGCCGTTCGGGGCCTGCGGCGGCTCCTCCTCTTCACCGTGTCGCGCTGGCTGACCCGGCCCGACGCCGCCTGGGTCGACGCCCTCGCCCTCCGCACCTTCGCCCAGGAGACCGGGCGGAGCGTCATCGCCACGTGTGAGCTCCTGCACGGGGCCACCGGCTTCTGTGACGAGCACGACCTCACGGTCATCACCCGCAACGTCCAGGGCCCGATGCGGCTGCCGACGGACCTCGAGCGCACGACGGACCAGCTCGCCGCGGCCGTCGACGCGCCGGGCCTGGAGGGGCTGTTCACGTCCCGGCCGGTCGCCGCCGAGGCGGCTGGCGACGGTGCGACGGGTGGCCGACGGGTCGAGGCCGCCGAGCGCACCATGGTCACCGGCCCCGCCCGCTGACCGCCCCGCCCCGCCCCAGTTTCCGCCGGACCCCGCCGGCCACGAGTCAAGGAGGAGCCGATGACCGACCGCCGCCCGGTGATCGCCGGGATCGGCACGAGCCAGCTGCCGAAGGCCCCCGACCTCGACTCGGTCGGCCACCACATACTGGCGGCCCGTCGGGCGCTCGCCGACGCCGGCCTCACGCTGGCCGACGTCGACGGCTACTGCTGCGCCGGCGGCAGCCGGTCGGAGGCCGAGCCCGACGACATGGAGGTCATGGTCGAGTACCTCGGCCTGTCGCCCTCGTACACCGACGGAACGATGACCGGGGGGTCGAGCTTCGAGATCCTCGTGGAGCACGCCGCGGCGGCCCTGCAGACCGGCCTCTGCGAGACGGTCCTCATCACCTACGGCTCGGACCTCCTCTCCCGGGTCGGGCGCAAACTCGGCACCGGCGGTCACTTCCGGCCCGAGGCCCGGATCGTCGGGCCCCCGCAGTACGAGGTCCCCTACGGCGGCATCATCGTGGCGGCCTACGCCCTCGCCGCCCAGCGGCACATGTACGAGTACGGCACCACCTCCGAGCAGCTGGCGGCGATCGCCGTGGCCGCCCGGGCCAACGCGGCGACCAACCCCGAAGCGATGTACCGCGACCCGATCACGGTCGAGGACGTCTTGAACTCGCGGCTCATCGCCGATCCGCTGCACAAGCTGGACTCGTGCGTCATCTCCGACGGGGGCGGGGCGGTCGTCCTCACGACGGCCGAGCGGGCCCGCGACCTCCCACAGGTGCCGGCCACGATCCTGGCCACCGGCTCGGCCGAGACCCACTGGAACATCTCCCAGATGCGGGACTACACGACGACGGCCGCCGCGCAGGTCGGCGACCTCGTCT
The DNA here is from genome assembly GCA_035297265.1 of Acidimicrobiales bacterium. GTDB lineage: Bacteria > Actinomycetota > Acidimicrobiia > Acidimicrobiales > RAAP-2 > DATGZH01. The sequence continues at coordinate 190,351 of DATGZH010000042.1, forward strand.
TCTCCCGGGCCGACGTGAGCCGTGACGACGTCGACGTGCTGTGCACCTACGACAGCTTCACCATCACCGTGCTCCTCGCGCTCGAGGACCTCGGCTTCTGCAAGAAGGGCGAGGGCGGCCCCTTCGTAGCCGACGGCAACATCGCCCTCGGCGGCTCGCTCCCGGTCAACACCGACGGCGGTGGCCTGAGCGCCCTCCACCCCGGCATGCGGGGCATGTTCCTCCTGATCGAGTCGGTCAAGCAGCTGCGGGGCCAGGCCATCAACCAGGTCCCCGACTGCGACGTGGCGTTGGCCTGTGGCTTCGGTGGTTGGCTGTCCTGCGTGGGCGGGGTGCTGCTCGGGAGGGGGCTGTGATGGAGATCGTCGCCGACTGGACCGACCCCCGCTTCGCCGGCCGGCCGCGGCCGGGTCCCGACCTCCTCTCGGCCGAATTCTACGCGGCGGCCGACCGCGGGGAGCTGCGCTACCAGGAGTGTCCCGACTGCGGGCACCGGCAGTTCTACCCCCGCCTCATCTGCACCGGCTGCGGGGGCGAACCGGCGTGGGCCGTCGCCTCCGGCCGGGGCACGGTGCACACGTTCACCGTCGTCCGCCAGAACCTGAGCCCCCCGTTCGTCGACCTTCTCCCCTACGTGCTCGCCATCGTCGAGCTCGAGGAGGGGCCGCGGATGATGGGCAACGTCACCGACTGCGACCCGGCGGACGTCCACATCGGCCTCCCAGTCGAGGCCTACGGCGTGCGGGTGGAGGACGGGCTGGCCCTCCCGTTCTGGCGGCCGGCCGGGTGAGCGGCTGTTGCGCCGGCCGGGTGGCCGTCGTCACCGGCGCGGCCCGCGGCATCGGCCTCGGCCACGCCAAGGAGCTGGCCCGCCAGGGGGCCAAGGTGGTGGTGAACGACCTCGGTGTCGAGGTGGACGGCTCGGGACGGGACAGCCAGGCGGCCGAGGCGGCGGTGGCCGAGATCGTGGCCGCCGGCGGGGAGGCCGTGGCCGACGGTAACGACGTCGCCGACTTCGACGGGGCGAGACGCCTCGTCGAGCGGGCCGTCGAGGCGTTCGGACGGCTCGACGTCGTGGTGAACAACGCCGGGGTGCTCCGTGACCGGGTCCTCGTCAACATGACCGCTGAGGACTGGGACACCGTGCTCCGGGTCCACCTCCGCTCGACGTTCGCGGTGACCCACTGGGCGGCGAGGCACTGGCGGGAGCAGTCGAAGGCCGGTGAGCCCGTCGACGCCCGGGTGATCAACACGTCGTCGGGCGCCGGTCTCTACGGCAACGCCGGACAGGCCAACTACTCGGCGGCCAAGGCCGGCATCGTCGGCTTCACCGTCACCGCGGCGATGGAGCTGGCCCGTTACGGGGTGACAGTGAACGCGGTCGCCCCCGGCGGGCGCACGAGGATGACCGAGCACGTCTTCGCCGACGTCATGGGCACCGAGGAACAGGCGTTCGACGCCTTCGACCCGGCCAACGTGGCCCCCGTGGTGGCCTGGCTGGCCTCGTCCGCCTCGGCCGGCGTCACCGGGCGGGTGATCGAGGCCTGGGGCGGCCGGGTGGCCGTCGTCGAGGGCTTTCGACCGGGCGAGGTGGTGGAGATCGACCGCCGTTGGGAGCCCGAGGAGGTGGGGCCGGTCATCCTGGACCTCCTGGCCAAGCAGGCCCAGCCGTCGTCCATGCTGTCGGGGGAGTGACCGCGCCGAGCGAGGTCGACGGCACCACCGCGGACCTCGGAGACTTCGTGGACCGGGCCCGGACCTGGCTCGAGGCCAACGCCCCGGCCAAGGGCGCTCCCGGCGACTTCACGACGGGGAGGGACGCGGCGTTCGTCGAGGGCTGCCGCCGCTGGCAGCGGCGGCTCTTCGAGGCCGGGTGGGCGGGCATCGGCTGGCCCACCGAGTTCGGGGGCCGCGGCGAGAGCGCGCTCTTCGACCTCGCCTTCAAGCGCCTGCAGGGCCGGTTCGGCGTCTCCAGCGCGGCCTTCGACGTCGGCATCGGCATGGTGGGGCCGACGATCATGGTGCACGGCACGCCGGAGCAGCGGCGGCGCCACCTCCCGCCGCTCCTCCGGGGCGAGCACGTCTGGTGCCAGATGTTCAGCGAGCCCGGGGCGGGCTCGGACCTGGCCGGCCTCTCGACCGCGGCGCGCCGGGAGGACGGTCGCTGGGTGGTCCATGGCCAGAAGGTCTGGACCTCCTACGCCCGCTTCGCCGACTTCGCCATCCTCCTCGCCCGTTCGGACCCCGACGCCCCGAAGCACCGGGGCATCACCTGCTTCCTGCTCGACATGTCGAGCCCGGGCATCGAGATCCGACCGATCCGCCAGATGAACGGGGCGGCGGAGTTCAACCAGGTGTTCCTCTCCGAGGTGCCGGTGCCCGACGACGCGGTCCTCGGGGAGGTGCACGGCGGATGGACGGTGGCCAACACCATGCTCGGGAGCGAGCGGGGCCTCGCGGGGGAGGAGTGGCCCGGCGTGGACGACCTCCGTCGGGTGGCCGAGGCGCGGGGCCTGACCCTCGACCCGCTCGTACGGCAGCGCATCGCCGAGGTGTTCGTGCGCCAGGAGATCCTCCACTACCTCGACCTGCGCATCCAAGAGCACCTCGCCCGGGGCGAGCCGCTCGGGGCCCTCGCTTCGATCGTGAACCTCTTTTTCGCCGACCACCTCCGCCGCTCGGGTGACGCGGCGGCGGCGCTCCTCGGGCCCGAGGTCCTCGTGGCCGAATCGCAGACGGGCCTGGCCGGGCGGTGGCAGTTCCATCTCGTGACCGCGCCGAGCGTGCGCATCGCCAGCGGCACCGACGAGATCCAGCGCAATATTCTCGGCGAGCGGGTCCTCGGGCTCCCGAGGGAGCCCCGGCCGCCGTCGTGACCACCGTCCGCGGCCAGGTGGCCGTCGTCACAGGGGGAGCGAGCGGCATCGGCCGGGCGCTGGCCGAGGCGTTGGCCGCCGAGGACTGTGCCGTGGTGCTGGCCGACGTGGAACGCCCCGCCCTCGAGGCGACGGCCGGCGAACTCGCCGCCGCCGGTGCCCGGGTGCTCGCCGTCCCCTGCGACGTGGCCCGCCTCGAGGACGTCGAGGCGCTCGCCGAGGTGACCCGGGAGCGTTTCTCCGAACCTGGGCTCGTGTTCCTGAACGCCGGGGTCTCCCCCTCGGGCGCCCTCCTCGAGACCTCCGCGCGGACGTGGCGCTGGCTGCTCGGCGTGAACGTGCTCGGCGTGGTGCACGGGCTCTCGGCCTTCGGCCCGGGCCTCGTGGCCCGGGGGGAGGGGCACGTCGTCGTCACGAGCTCGGCCACCGGCCTCGTCCCGACACCCGGACTCGGGGCCTACAGCGTGACCAAGCACGCCCTCGTGGCGCTGGCCGAGGTGCTGCGGGAGGAGCTCACCGGCACCGGCGTCGGGGTGAGCGTCGTCTGCCCCGGCACCGTGCGGACCAAGGTCTACGAGAGCGAGCGCAACCGGCCGGCCGACCTCGCCGGCCCGTCGCATCCCGACGCGGAGCTCCTCGTCCGCTACCGGGAGGCGGTCGAGGCGGCCGCGCTCGAGCCGGCTGACCTGGCGGCGACGGTCCTCGAGGCGGTGCGCGACGACCGGTTCTTCGTCCTCCCGACCGACGACGTGCGCGAGCTCGCGGCCGGGCGGCGCCGAAGCGCTCCTCGCGCAATTCGAAGACCCGGGGCCGGCCCCGGGGCGGTGAATCAGTCCAGGACCGAGGGGTCCCGGGCCACCTCGGCCCGGCACATGGCGGGGAAGAGGCCGACGAAGTTGCGGGTGTTGAAGAACCCGCCGTAGGCCGCGGCGGCGTCGGCGTTCATCGGCTTGCCGCCGCCGACCGCCCGCAGGTGCCAGGCCTGGCGGCACCGCCACTCGAACGCCGCGGCCCGCAGGTAGGCCTGCTCGATGTCGTTGCCGACGATCACCACGCCGTGGTTGGCTAGGAGGGCGATGTTGGCCTCGCCGATGGCCGCCACGGCCGCCTTGGCGTTGGCCTCGTCGTCGACCGCCCCCCAGTACTCGTCGTAGATGGCCACGTCGCCGTGGTACATGGCCCCGGTCTGGTCGTAGATCTCCGGGGCCTCGCCGATGTCGGCCCAGATCGTCCCCCATCGCGTGTGGTTGTGGAGGGCCACGGTGAGCTCGGGGCGGGCCCGGTGGAGCTCGACGTGGAGGGTGATGGCCGGGGTGATCGTCCACTTGCCCTCGAGCTCGTTGCCGTCGTCGTCCATGCGCATCACGTCGCTGGCCTTGAGCTCCCCCCAGGTCAGGCCGAAGGGGTTGACGAGGAACGTCCCGTCGGGCTGCTTGTAGGTGATGTGGCCGGCCAGGTGGTCGTTGTGCCCCTCCTGCCAGAGCACCCGGGCGAGGAGCGCGAGCTCCTGGTGCGGCGTCAGGTCGAGCGCGGGGGCGATGGGCTTGGTCACCACCATCGGCTTCATCTGCGTCGGCTGGCCGGTGCGGATCTCGGTGTCGGTCATCGCGTGTCCCTTCGAGCGGGAGCGTCCTCACCCCTCGACGACGGGAGGCGGGAGCTCACACCTGTGTCGGCCCGTACCCGGCGCGTCGGCGCGCGCCCGGTGTCACAGGCTGCCACACCCTTGACGCGCGCGAGCCCGTGACCTAGGTTCAACTATGTCATCTTTTAGAGAATGACGCAACGACGAGCCCGGCGCGCCACCGAGCGGGTCGGGGCGCGGCGGGGCGACGGAGACAGAGACGCCGCGACGGCACCCGCGTGGTCCCATTCGGGCAACGGTCCGACCGGCGAGAGGGGAGGCCGCGTGGCCGTTCGACCGGTAGAGACGATGCCCCTGCGGTTCCCCAACCTCGACGTGTCGCCCGAGCAGGAGCTCGCGCTCCTGGCCCGCATGCTCTTCAACGAGGGCTACGACGACCACCTGAGCGGGCACATCACCTCCAAGCAGCCCGACGGCACGTTCCTCGTGAACCCGTGGGGGCTCACCTGGGACGAGATCTGCGCGAGCGACGTGGCCCGCATGGACCGCGACGGGAACCAAGTCGGCGGTCGCTGGCTGATCACCCCGGCCATCACCCTCCACGTCGTGCTCCACCAGCACCGCCACGACGCCGGCGTCGTCGTGCACAACCACCCGCGGTGGGGAACGATCTTCGCCGACGCCCAGCGCGTGCCGCCCATCTACGACCAGACGGGGGCCATGTACTCGGGCGAGATCGCCGTCTACGACGAGTACGACGGGCCGGTCAACGAGGTCAGCAACGCCACGGGGGCCGTACTCGGCATCGGGTCGGCCGACGCCGCCCTCCTCGCCAACCACGGCGTGCTCGTGATCGGCAAGGACGTCCGGGAGGCCTACATCCGCTCGATGGTCCTCGAGTGGCGCTGCCGCCAGGCCTGGCACGTCGAGGCCCTCGGCGGGGGCGTGCCCATGCGTGACGAGGCGGCCACGGCCTTCGGGGCCCTCGTCGACTCCGTGGAGGACGCCTTCGACGGCTTCTTCGAGGCCATGGCCCGCCGGGTCATCCGCAACGACCCGGGCGTGCTGGACTAGGTCGACCGGCCGGGCGCGGCGTCGGGCCGAGGACCCAGGGAAGAGGACGGACAGGAGAAAGAGATGGCCATCACCGAAGAGACCGAGAGCAAGGTCACCCAGATCGTCGTCAAGCCGTTCACCAAGCCGATCGCCCCGGCGCTCCCCGACCTCACACCGCAGCAGGAGGTAGCCCTGCTCGCCCGGATCCTGTACCAGGAGGGCTACAACGACCACCTGGCCGGGCACATCACCTACAAGCAGCCCGACGGCACCTTCCTCGTGAACCCCCTCGGCCTCACCTGGGGGGAGGTCAAGGCCGGCGACATCATGCGGATGGACGCCGACGGCAACGAGCTCGAGGGCAAGTGGACGATCACGCCGGCCATCCAGCTCCACGTGCAGCTCCACAAGGCCCGGGAGGACGTGGGCGTGGCCCTCCACAACCACGCCCGCTGGAGCACGATCTGGGCCGACGTGGGCCGGCCGCCCGAGATCTACGACCAGACGGCGGCCATGTACGACGGCGAGGTCGCTGTCTACGACCAGTACTGGGGGGCGGTCGACGACGAGGCCAACGCCAAGGCGGCGGTGGCGGCCATCGGCTCGGCCAACATCGCCCTCCTCGCCAACCACGGCGTGGTCGTCATCGGTCGGGACATCGAGCAGGCCTACCTCCGGGCCATGGTCTTCGAGTGGCGCTGCCGCCAGGCCTGGCACGTCGAGGCCATCGGCGGGGGCAAGCCCGTGCGGCCCGAGGTCGTGGCCTCGCTCGGCGGGTACTTCAACGACCACAACTTCCCGGGCCTGTTCGACGCCATGAGCCGCATGGCGCTGGCCACCGCGCCCGAGATCCTCGACTGAGCGACCCGCCGGGCAGGCCCAGCAGGCACGCAGCAGAGGGAGAGGAAGCGGTCACATGACGAGCAACGGAGCGCCCTGCCTCATCTCGGTCGACGACCACGTCATCGAACCACCGGGCCTGTGGGTGGACCGGGTGGCTCGCGCCGACCGTGAGCGGGTGCCCCACGTCATCGAGGAGGACGGGGCGTCCATCTGGGTCTACGAGGACGTGCGCATCCCGATCCCCGGCCTCTTCGTCCAGGCCGGCCGGCCCGAGGCCGACATCAAGCCCGAGCTCATGTCCTACGAGCGGATGCGGCCCGCCTACTACGACCCGAAGGAGCGGGCGAAGGACATGGACGAGGACGGGGTCATCGCCTCCTTGTGCTTCCCGACGATCCCGCGGTACTGCGGCCAGACCTTCCTCGAGGCGGCCGACCGGGAGATGGCCCTCACCTGTGTGCGGGCCTACAACGACTGGATGATCGAGGACTGGGCCGGCGGGGCCCCGGGGCGCTTCATCCCGCTCGTCATCTTCCCGCTCTGGGACGCCCAACTGGCGGCCGAGGAGGTGCGGCGCTGCGCCGCCGCCGGGGCCAAGGCCGTCTCGTTCTCGGAGAACCCGGCCAAGCTGGGCCTGCCCTCGCTCCACGACAAGGACCGCTACTGGGACCCGTTCCTCGCCGCGGTGAACGAGACGGGGCTCCCGCTCTGCATCCACTTCGGCTCCTCGTCGATGGTGCCCAACACGTCCGACGACGCCCCGGTGTACGTCTCGGCGCTGCTCTCGCCGCTCAACCTGGCCTATGCCACGGCCGACTGGTTGTTCTCCGGCCTGCTGGCCCGGTTCCCCAACCTGAAGATCTGCCTGTCCGAGGGTGGGATCGGCTGGATCCCCTACATCTTGGAGCGGGCCGACTTCATCATCGACCACATGCCGTGGGCCCGGAAGTACGACGCCTACGACTACGAGCAGCGCGAGCACGAGAACCTCGGCCCCGAGCTCCCGCCGAGGGAGCTCTTCAAGCGGCACATCTTCGGCTGCTTCATCGACGACCGCTTCGGCCTGCGGAACCTCGACGTCATGGGGGCCGACAACGTGATGATCGAGACCGACTACCCCCACGGCGACGGGACCTACCCCGAGTCCGTGGCCAACGCCGAGCGCCTCTTGAAGGAGTTCGACGACGAGACGCGCTACAAGATCATGCAGGGCAACGCCCGGCGGGTCTTCAACCTGACGGAGGTCCCCTGATGAGCACGACCGAACGGCTCGCTCCGACGAGCAAGCTCTCGCTCTCGCTCCCCACCCAGATCGCCCTCCTCTGCCGGATGCTCTACCGGGAGGGCTACGACGACCACATCATGGGCCACATCTCCTACGGCCTGGAGGACGGCAGCTTCCTCTGCACGCCGTGGGGCTTCACCTGGGACGAGATGCTCCCCTCCCACATCCTGCACGTGACGGCGGACGGCGAGGTGCTCGAGGGTGACGAGGAGGTGCCGACGGCGCTCCCGCTCCACGTCGAGCTCCACCGGGCCCGGGCCGACGCCCGGGTCATCATCCACAACCACCCCACCTACGGGACGCTGTGGGCCGATCGGCGCCTAGCGCCGCAGATCTACGACCAGACGAGCGCGCTCTTCTCGGGCGAGGTCGTCGTCTACGACGAGTACCCGGGGTCGGCCAGCGAGACGTCGTCCGCCCAGCGCATCGTCCAAGCGGTGGGCGACGCCGACGTGGCGTTGCTCGCCAACCACGGCGTGCTCGTCATCGCCCACGACTGCGAGCAGGCCTACCTGCGGGCCATGGTGCTCGAGTGGCGCTGCCGCCAGGCCTGGCACCTCGGCTCGACCGGGGTGGCCATGGACCCGGTCCAGGCCAAGTCCATCGGCGACATCTTGGAGGAGCGGAACTTCCCGGGCCTCTTCGACGCCATGGTGCGCCGGGAGCTGCGGGCCGACCCCAGCTTCAGCGTCGCGTGAGCGCCCTCTACGTCTACGAGGACCACGCGGTCATCGGGCGCCGGCTGCCCGAGTTCGAGGAGGCCTACCGGGAGCGCTGGCTGCCCGCGCTCAGCGCCTCGGGCGCCGGCAAGCTCGTCTACTACTTCGACCGCCTGCTCGGTGAGGCCCACCACGTGGTCACGATCTCGGCCGTGGCCGACGGGGCCTCCTTCGAGGCCTTCACCGCCGAGACGCAGTCCGGCAAGCTGAACGAGGTGGCCGAGGAGCTCACCCTCCTGCGTTACTCGGTGAGCGGCAAGCTGCTCTCGCCGGTGCCCTGGAGCCCGGCCGTGGACCTGGCCGAGGTGCCGGCGGGCGCGGGCGCGGGCGAGGTCTCGGTGTTCCTGGAGAACATCGCCTGGCCCGACCGCCCGATCAACGACTTCATCGACAACCTCGGGGCCTCCTACGAGAAGCTCTGGAGCAACCCCTCGGGCGCTCCGCCCCCGGTCCAGCTCGTCGGGGCGTTCCGCACGGCGACACCCGGCTCGCGGCCCCAGATGACGGTGCTCCAGCGGCTGGCCGACCCGATCGGCTTCCTCGGCAACATCGTGGTCAAGCTGCCGCCCGACCACCCGATCGAGCAGGCCAAGGCGGCGGGGCTGCAGAACCGCGACCGGTTCTGGTCCAACCTCTTGATGACGAGCACGTGGTCGCCGTGCCGGTAGCCAAGGTCATGGTCCAGGTCGGGGCGGACCGGGTCAGGGAGAAGGTGCCCTCCGTCGAGGTGGTCGAGGTCCCGATGGGCGGGGAGGTGCCCGAGGACGCCGCCGCCCCCGTCCTCTTCGGCATCCCGCTCTGGAGCCCGACGATCGAAGAGCTCCTCTCGCGCGGTGTGACCTGGTTCCACCTCGCCGGCACGGGCGTCGACCAGCTACCGAAGGAGGCCTACCAAGGGCGCGTGGTCACGTGCGCCCGCGGGGCGGCGGCCATCCCGATCGCCGAGTTCTGCCTGGCCGCCATGCTCGCCGCGGTGAAGCAGATGCCCGAGGTCTGGCTGGACGGCCCCGCCGAGCAGCACGGCATGGCGGCCCTCGGCGAGCTGCGCGGCCAGACGCTCGGCCTCGTCGGGCTCGGCGGCATCGGCCTCGAGCTCGTGAGCCGGGCCAAGGCCATGGGCATGGAGGTCGTGGCGCTGCGCCGCACCGAGCGCCCCGGGCCCGACGGGGTCGAGGTCGTCCCGACGCTCGAGGCCATGTTGCCGCGGGCCGACCACATCGTCCTCGCCGCGCCCGGCACCGAACGCACCTACCACATGCTCGACGCCAAGGCCTTCGCGCAGTGCAAGCCCGGGGTGCACGTGGTGAACATCGCCCGGGGCTCCCTGATCGATCACGACGCCCTTGCCGAGGCCCTGTCCTCGGGCGTGGTGTCCCGGGCCACGCTCGACGTCACCGAGCCCGAGCCGCTGCCGGCCGGCCACCCCCTCTTCGCGCAGCCAGGCGCCAAGATCAGCGCGCACGTCTCGTGGAGCTCACCGTATGCGGTGGACCGGATGGTCGACCTCTTCATCGACAACCTCGAGCGTCACCTGCGCGGTGAGGAGCTCGAGGGGATCGTCGACCCGGAGGAGGGCTACTAGACAACCGGCGGTGACGAGGCCGGCCGAGGGCACACGGGAGCAGACATGGTGGAGTTGGTGCTGCGGGGCGGCACGGTGGTGGACGGCACGGGTGCGCCTCGTCGACGCGCCGACGTGGCCGTCGACGGCGGCCGGGTGGTGGCGATCGGCACGGTCGACGACGAGGCGGCCACGACCGTCGACGTCGACGGCCTCGTCGTGGCGCCCGGGTTCATCGACCTCCACACGCACTACGACGCCCAGCTGTTCTGGGACCCCTACCTCTCGCCGTCGCCGCTCCACGGGGTGACGACCGTGGTCGCCGGCAACTGCGGGCTGACCCTCGCCCCCGCCGCCCCCGCCGACCGAGAATTCCTCTGTCGGCTGCTCGCCCGGGTCGAGTCCATCCCGACCGAGGCCCTCCTCGCCGGCGTCGACTACCGCTGGCGCTCCTACCCCGAGTTCCTCTCGGCGGTGGAGGACCTGGCGCCGGCGGTCAACGTCGGGTTCATGGTGGGCCACTGCGCGCTCCGCCGGGCGGCCATGGGCGAGGCGGCCTCCGAGCGAGCGGCCACCGCCGACGAGGTGGCGGCCATGGTGGCGCTCCTCCACGAGGGGCTCGGGGCCGGAGGCCTCGGGCTCTCCACGTCGAGTGCCGCGGCCCAGGTGGACGGCGAAGGACGGCCCACCCCGCCGAGCTTCGCCAGCCGGGAGGAGCTCCTCTCCCTCGCCGGCGCCTGCCGGGACCACGCCGGCACCAGCCTCGAGTTCATACCCGACTCCTTCGCCCGGGGCTTCACCCCCGACGACGTCGCCCTGCTCGCCGACATGTCGGCGGCCGCCGACCGCCACCTCAACTGGAACACGCCCCTCATCAACCGGGACGACCCCGACCTGCACTGGCGCCAGCTGGCGGCCACCGACCAGGCGGCGGCCCGGGGCGGCCGGGTGGTGGCCCTCTTCATGCCCCAGAACGGCCCCCTCCAGCACGACTTCCTGCGGGCCTACGTCTTCCGGGGCCTCCCCGGGTGGGGCGAGGTGCTCGACCAGGAGCCGGCGGCCCGCCTGGCCGCCCTGGCCGACCCCGACGTCCGGCGCCACCTCTACGAGTCGGCCGAGGCCGCGACGTCGGGACTCACGCTGCTCGTCCGCAACTGGGGCGCCTACGAGGTGAACGAGGTGGGCGGCACCCGTGACCCGGCCCTCTCGGGGCGCAAGGTGAGCGAGATCGCCGCCGAGCGGGGGGTGAGCGACTTCGACGCCATGCTCGACATCGTCGTGGACGCCAAGCTCGACGTCGGGTTCGTCCGGTACCAGTACCCGTCGGACGAGTGGACCCAGGCCGCCCGCCGCGACGTGCTCCACGACCCCCGCGTCGTGCTCGGGGCCTCCGACGGCGGGGCCCACCTCGACATGATGGTGGGCGCAGACTTCCCGACCCGCTCGTTGGCCCAGCTCGTCCGGGACGAGGGCGTCTTCAGCACCGAGGAGCTGGTCCACCACTTCACCGAGGTGCCGGCCCGCCTCTACGGTCTGACCGGCCGGGGCCGACTCGAGCCGGGTGCGGTGGCCGACGTCGTCGTCTTCGACGAGGCGCTGGTCGGGGCGGGGCCCCTCGAGACCCGCCACGACCTGCCGACCGGGGCCTCCCGGCTGACCACCACCTCGCTCGGCGTGGCCCACGTGCTCGTGGGCGGCCGGCGGGTCGTGGCCGACGGCGCGCTCACGGGGGAGCGGCCGGGCCGGGTCCTCTGCTCGGGCCGGGACACCGAGACCGTGGCGGTGGCGTGAAGCCGCCGACCGCCGTTCGCCGCGAGGAACGCACGCGCTCCCGGGTGGGGAGCATGAGAGAGGAGGCCCCATGAGCGAGCTCGTCATCGACGCCGACGGCCACGTGGTCGAGGACCTGCCGTGGATCGTCGAGCGGGTGCCCGAGGCCCTGCGGGAGTTCGCGCCCAAGCTTCTGGGTGAGAACGACGGTCACGTCTCGTACAAGATCGAGGGTCGCATCTGGCGCTCGAAGTGGCGCTTCCCCGGGGGCCTGCGCAACCACAACTCGGCCGGCGGCAAGGACCACAACGCCGGGACCGACCCGGTCGAGCGGCTGGCCGTGCTCGACAGCGAGGGGATCGACGCGGCGGTCCTCTTCCCGAGCAGCGGCCTCCTCTTCCACCTCTACGAGACGGCCGACGTCGTGGACCACCTGTGCCGGGCCTACAACGACTGGCTGGCCAAGTACTGCAGCGCCGACCCGACCCGTCTCGCCGGGGTGGCCCTCCTCCCACAGCAGAGCCCGACCCTCGCCGCCCGCGAGCTCGAGCGGGCCGTGACCGAGCACAAGTTCGTGGGCGGGATGCTGCGACCCAACCGCATCGCCGGCCGGACGGTCGACCACCCCGACTTCGACGTGGTGTGGGCGACGGCGGCCCGCCTCGACGTGCCCATCGGTTTCCACGAGTCGACGCTCTCGGGGCTCGACACGATCGGCAGCGAGCGGCTCAACGCCTACGCCGGCAGCCACGTCTCGAGCCACCTCTTCGAGAACATGATGGCCATGCTGGTGACGACGCTCGCCGGCCTGACCGAGCGCTTCCCGGGCCTGCGCCTCGGCTTCCTCGAGTGCAACTGCGGGTGGGCGCCCACCTGGGTCGACCGCATCGAGGAGCACTACCACTTCGCCCCCGACGACTTCCTCGGCGGTGACCCGAAGGGCAAGATCGACACCCGGAGCTGGCTCACGTTCGAGCTCGAGGAGCCCGGCCTCCTCAGCACGCTCCAGCAGGGCTTCGAGGACAACCTCATGTTCGCCTCGGACTACCCGCACTTCGACGCCTACTACCCCGGGGCGGTGAAGTACGTGCGCGACCGTCTGCAGGACGCCACCCTCGAGGACAAGGTGCTCGGCCAGAACGCCCTCGCCTTCTACGGGCCGCGGCTCGAGGCCCTCGTGGCCCCGCTCCGCTCCCGCTGAGGCAAGGGACCGCGTGGTGGGGCGGGAAGGCGAGGTCGCCACGGCCCGGGGGTGGTTGCCGGTCGGCGAGCTCGGCCGCACCCTCATGCACGAGCACGTGTTCATCGTCGACACCGAGGTGGCCCGGAACTACCCCGAGACCTGGGGCCACGACGAGGCCCGGGTGGCCGCGGCGGCGGACAAGCTCAACCAGCTGCAGACGCTCGGCATCGACAGCGTCGTCGACCTCACCGTGCTCGGCCTCGGCCGGGACATCCCGCGCCTCGCCGAGGTGGCGGCCCGTACGGACATGCACATCGTGGTGGCCACCGGCATGTGGACCTTCGAGGCCCTCCCGCCCTACTTCCACCACCGCACGGCGGCCTGGGCCGGCGGCGAGGACCCGATGGTCGAGCTGTTCTCCCGGGACATCGAAGAGGGGATCGCCGGCACCGGGGTGCGGGCCGGCATCCTCAAGTGCGCCGTCGACCAGCAGGGACTGAACGAGGGCACCGAACGTGTGCTCCGGGCGGTGGCCCGGACCCACCGGACGACCGGGGTACCGATCTCGACCCACACGCACGCGCCGACCCGTCGGGGCCTCGAGCAGCAGCGGATCTTCGCCGAGGAGGGGGTCGACCTCTCCCGGGTGGTGATCGGCCACAGCGGGGACACGACCGACCTCGACTACCTCGAAGAGCTGCTTGCCGCGGGCTCCTCTCTCGGAATGGACCGCTTCGGCCTGGACGTCCTCCTGCCGCTCGAGGACCGGGTGGCCACGGTGGCCGAGCTCTGCCGGCGGGGCCATGCGGGGCGACTCGTCCTCTCCCACGACGCCTGCTGCTACAACCACCACCTGCCCGAGGAGATCCTGGCCAAGAACACGCCCCGCTGGCACTTCCGCCACATCCCCGACACGGTCCTCCCGGCTCTCCGCGAGGCGGGGGTCACCGAGGAGCAGATCGACGAGATGCTCGTCGAGAACCCCCGTCGGATCTTCGCCCGCTCCGAGCCCTACTGACCCTGGTCCGCAGGGCCCTTTGGGGCCGCCCCAGCCGCTCGGAGTAGCCTCTCGCCGGACCCCTCCCCCCGGCGGCTCCATCGGGGAGGCGA